>NZ_JAIULG010000045.1 GCF_020169415.1 Tsukamurella sp. M9C | reverse complement strand
ACCCGCCACCCTGGCGTATCAGGTGCGGAGGATCTCCCGCACCCGAAATACCCGCGAGTGATGCCCGCAGCGGGCAGGTCGTCCCGTCGCAGGCGCTGGGTCGCAGCTCGAGCCTCAGACCAGGCCGGCGACGCGCTCGGCGATCCGCAGGTGCGCGGCGGAACCGGGGTGGCCGTCCTCCGAGGAGGTGTAGTTCCAGCCCTCGCTGAGCGGGGAGATCACGACGACGCTCGGGTCGACGGACCGGGCCGCGCCGATGATCGCGGCGTCCGTGGTGCGCGCCGCGTCGCCGCTGTGGATCGACGGGAACACCGTGACCACGGCGATCTTCGCGCCCGGCGCCTGCTGGCGCACCGTCGAGACGACCTGCCGCACCTGGCCCGCGACGAGAGCCGGCGGCGCGCCGACGTCGTTGGTGCCCGCCTGGAGCACGACCAGCGACGGGTTCTGCGCGGGCAGGTTCGCGGCGCGGGTGAGGCGCGCGATGGAGCCGTCGGCGTAGCCGGCGCCCACGCGGGAGCTGACCTGGACCGGGCGGCCGGAGAGCGCGGCGACGCGGCGCGGGTAGGCCTGCGCGGACGAGACCTCCTTGCCCGAGGAGACCGAGGCGCCGATCACGACGACGGGGCGCCGGTCGGTGGAGCCGCCCCGGACCGCGGCGGGCTTCGCCGCAGCCGGCCTCGCGGCGGGCTTCGCCGCCACGGCCTTCCCGGAGACAGGCTTGGCCACCGGCTTCGCAGCCACGGGCCGGACAACGGCCTTGGGCACGACGACCGGCTTCACGCGCTGCACCGCCGCGGGGGCGGTGGGAGCATCGGCGACCGTCCCCGTGTCGGCGGAGGTGGACCCGGCGGCGATCGGCGCGAGGGCGATGCCCGCTCCGAAGGCGATGCCGTATCCGATGCGGCGCACGCGGCGGCTGACTCGCACAGCGATCATGGCGGTGGAACCCTCTCTTCGAGCTCGTCGATCCCCTCGGCACGGTGTGCGCGCCCGGGAGAAAGATACTCGACGGCCCGGTTCGGCGCAGCACTGGGCACGCCGTCCGCGCAGAGGCGTGACGAACGCAAAGCCGCAGGTAGGATGGGGCCGTCAACGAGCGGTTCGGAAGGCAGGAGCGGAGCGGCAGTGGGTTCGCATGCACGGCACGGTCTGGCGCAGATCGCGGCCGATCTCCGGCCGGTGGCGGACGACTTCACCAAGGGCCTCTTCGCCCGCCTCTTCGCCATGGACCCGTCGCTGCGCGACCTCTTCCCCGCCAGCATGTCGGGGCACCGCGCGACGTTCATGCGCGTGCTCGACCACGTCTTCACCTCGATCCCGAAGACCGACGGGCACGACGAGCTGATCGAGTTCCTCGCGCAGCTCGGGCGCGATCACCGCAAGTACGGGCTCACCGAGGCCCACTACGAGACGATGTCGACGGCGCTCATCACGGAGGTCCACGCCGTGTACAAGCCGCACGGCGGGCTCGACGAGGAGGACGCCGTGGTGCTCGAGCAGGGCGTCCAGCTGCTCACCGGCGTGATGCGCGGCGGCGCGCACTCCGATCCGACGCCCGCCCGCCGCACCGCCCGCGTGGCGGAGGTGCTGCGTCCGCACCCCGGCCTGTCGGTGGTGCGCCTCGTCGCCGACGAGCCGCTGCTCTTCCGGCCCGGCCAGTACGTCGAGACGCAGATCCCGCAGGTGCCGCGCGTGTGGCGCCCCCTGTCGCTGGCGATGCCGCCGAACACGCAGGGGCAGCTGGAGTTCCACGTCCGCGCGGTGCCGGGCGGCTACCTCTCCAGCACCGTCTTCGGCGAGACCCGCCCGGGCGACGTGTGGCAGTTCGGGCAGGTCCACGGGCTCCTGCGGCCCGACGGTGACCGCCCCATCACGATGATCGCCGGCGGCACCGGCCTCGCGCCGATGAAGTCGATGCTGCTCGCGATGGCCATGAACGCCGACAACCCCGACGTGCACCTCCTCGTGGGGGCGCGATCGCCGGGGCTGCTGTACGACTCGGATTCGCTGGCGCCGCTAGCGGCGACGAATCCGTGGCTCAAGGTGACGCAGGTGACGGACGCACGACGGGATCCGTGGTGGCTCAAGCATCCCGCCACCGCCTACCGCGCGCTGCCGCTGCGGCACGGCTCGCTGGTGGACGCGATGGACGGCCTGGATCTCACCGGGCACCGCGTGCTGATCGCCGGCCCGCGGGGCCTGCTGCGCGCCGCGAGCGAGAAGGCCGTGGCGCGGGGCGCCGCGGCCGAGGACGTGCTGCACGACCCGCTGTGAACCGGCGGGCGCCGTGCCCGGGACGTGCGACGGCCCCGGGGTCGTCGGACTCCCGGGGCCGTGGCACGGACATCTGATTTCAGGGCTTGCGGCGACTCCGCGACTGCCGGACTCCCGGGGCGGAAGAGAGGGCCGCCCTCAGCCGCCGCGGCGGCTGCGGGGCTGCCACACCACCATGGCGCTGGATTTCGGCACATGCACGAGTTCGCCACCGCGACGGACGTTGTCGACCTGCGCGGCGAGTTCCTCGACCCGCCGCTGCAGGGCGTCGACCTGATTCGTCAGGTCGATGATCCGCTTGATCCCGGCGAGGTTCACGCCCTCGTCCTGCGAGAGTCGCTGCACCTCGCGGAGCAGGTCGACGTCGCGCGAGGAGTAGCGCCGACCCCCGCCCGCCGACCGCTCGGGCGTCACGAGCCCGAGGCGGTCGTACGTGCGGAGGGTCTGCGCGTGCATCCCCGCGAGCTGCGCAGCCACCGAGATCATGAACACATGCGCGTCCGGGTCCTCGGGGAACTGCTGGTCGACATTCATCGCTACGCCCCCGCAGAACTTCCGGCGCCGGCCCAGCCGCCCCGCGGGTCGAAGCCCGCGGCGCGCTCGGCCTCCGCGTAGTCGCGGAGCGCCTGCTGCGCCCGCTCGTCGAGCGACGGGGGCACCGCGACCTGCACCTTGACGAGCAGGTCGCCGTGGCCGCCCGCCCGCTTCGGCACGCCGCGGCCGCGCACCCGCAGGGTGCGACCGTCGGTGGTGCCGGCCGGGATCTTCACGCCCACCGGCTGTCCCAGCGTGGGGACGGTGACGGTGGCGCCCAGCGCCAGCTCCGCGAAGCTCACGGGCAGGGTGACGAGCAGGTCGTCGCCGTTGCGGGTGAAGACCTCGTCGGCGCTGACGTGGACCGTGACGAACAGGTCGCCCGAGGGCGCCCCGCGCATCCCGGCCTGCCCCTGGCCGGCCAGGCGGATGCGCTGGCCGTCCTTGACGCCGGGCGGGATCTTCACGTTCACCGTGCGGGTGCGCACGGTGACGCCGGTGCCGCTGCAGTCCGAACAGGGGTCGTCGATCACCGAGCCGGTGCCGCGGCAGTCCGGGCACGGCTCGGAGAAGCTGAACGCCCCCTGGTTCCGACTGACGAGCCCGGAACCGTTGCAGGACTGGCACACCCGCGGGCTGGTGCCCGGCTTGGCGCCGGACCCGTGGCAGGTGGTGCACGGTGACGGCGAGGTCAGCGTGATCGGCGTGGTCACGCCCAGCGTCGCGTCCCGGAAGCCCAGCGTCAGCTCGGACTCCAGATCGCTGCCGCGGCGCGGCCGCGTGGGCTGCGGGCCCGGGCCGGAGCCCTGCCCCGCGCCACCGCGGTTGAACAGACCCTCGAAGATGTCCCCGAAGCCGCCGCCTCCACCGTTGCCGGAGGCGGCACCGTCGAAGATGTCCGAGAACGAGAACCCGCCCGAGCCGCCGCCGGTGTTGCCGAAGCCGCCGGTGCCGAAACCGCCGCCGCCGCCGTAGCCGCCCGCGCCGCCGGAGCCGAAGCGACCACCGCCGAACAGGCGCCGCGTCTCGTCGTACTCCTTGCGCTTGGCCGGGTCGGAGAGCACGGCGTGCGCCTCGGAGACCCGCTTGAACCGCTCCTCGGCCTGAGTATTGCCCGGATTCGCGTCCGGGTGCAGCTCACGGGCCAGCTTGCGGTAGGCCTTCTTGATCTCGTCGGCACTCGCACTGGAGCTGACGCCCAGCTCCTTGTAGAAGTCCTGCTCAACCCATTCCCTCTGTGCCACTGGGCATCACCTCCTTTATTGCTCGTCCTGGCTCGGGGCCTCCGCCGGACGGTCGACCACTGCGACCATCGCGTTACGGATCACCTTGCCATCGATCTGATATCCCTGGCGCAGTACCGCTCCCAGAACGGGATCGGCACCGTCGCCCTCGTGCTGCACGGCCTCGTGGATCGCGGGGTCGAACTCGTCGCCCTCCGCACCGAAGGACTCGAGACCGAGGGTCTTGAGCACGCCGTCGAGCTTGTCGGACACGGACTTCAGCGGCCCGGCCTCGAGATCGCCGTGGTTGCGCGCGCGCTCCAGGTCGTCGAGGACCACGAGCAGCTCGCCGACCACGAAGGCCTTGCCCGCGGCGCGGGCGTCCACCACATCGCGCGCGGTGCGCTTGCGGTAGTTGGCGTACTCGGCGGTCACGCGCTGCAGATCGGCGGTGAGTTCCGCCTCCTTGTCGGGCGCGGCCTCCTCCACGATCTCGGCGTCGGCCGCGGCCGCGGCGGATTCCTCCGCCGCGACCTCGGACTCCGCGGTCACCTCATCCGGTTCCACCGGATTCTCGGGACTCGTCATTACTTGGCGTCCTTCGGGTCCTCGTCGACGACCTCGGCGTCCACGACGCCGTCGTCCTGCTGGGCGCCGGCGTCGGCACCGTCGGCCTGCGCCTCAGCGGCACCGGCCTGCGCGTACAGCGCCTGGCCCAGCTCCTGCGACTCGGTCGAGAGCTTCTCGACGGCGGCCTTCACGGCGGCGATGTCGGTGCCCTGGAGCGCCTCGTTCGCCTCCTTGATGGCGGCCTCGACCTTGGTCTTGTTCTCGGCCGGGACCTTGTCCTCGTTCTCCTTGAGGAACTTCTCGGTCTGGTTGACCAGCGACTCGGCCTGGTTGCGGGTCTCCGCCTCCTCGCGACGAGCCTTGTCCTCCTGGGCGTGCGCCTCGGCGTCCTTGATCATCCGGTCGATCTCCTCCTGCGACAGACCACTGCCGTCGGAGATCTTGATGGTGTTCTCCTTGCCGGTGCCCTTGTCCTTCGCGGTCACGTGCACGATGCCGTTGGCATCGATGTCGAAGGTGACCTCGATCTGGGGCACGCCGCGCGGCGCCGGCGCGATGCCGGTGAGCTCGAAGCTGCCGAGCAGCTTGTTGTGCGCGGCGATCTCACGCTCGCCCTGGAAGACCTGGATCTGCACCGACGGCTGGTTGTCGTCGGCCGTGGTGAAGGTCTCGGACCGCTTGGTGGGGATGGTGGTGTTGCGCTCGATGAGCTTGGTCATCACGCCGCCCTTGGTCTCGATGCCGAGGGACAGCGGGGTGACGTCGAGCAGCAGCACGTCCTTGACCTCGCCGCGCAGCACGCCGGCCTGCAGGGCGGCGCCGACGGCGACGACCTCGTCCGGGTTGACGCCCTTGTTGGGCTCCTGGCCGCCGGTGAGCTCCTTGACCAGCTCGGTCACGGCGGGCATACGGGTGGAACCGCCGACGAGCACGACGTGGTCGATGTCGCCCACGGCGATGCCGGCGTCCTTGATGACCGCCTGGAAGGGCTTGCGGGTGCGCTCCAGCAGATCGTTGGTGATCTTCTGGAACTCGCTGCGCGACAGGTTCTCATCGAGGAACAGCGGGTTCTT
This sequence comes from Tsukamurella sp. M9C, assembly GCF_020169415.1. GTDB lineage: Bacteria > Actinomycetota > Actinomycetes > Mycobacteriales > Mycobacteriaceae > Tsukamurella. The sequence goes on along the minus strand of NZ_JAIULG010000045.1, from coordinate 32,913 downwards.
GTCCGCGTCCACCGTGATGTACGGCAGGTTGATCGACGTGCTCTGACCCGAGCTCAGCTCGATCTTCGCCTTCTCAGCGGCCTCACGCAGACGCTGCATTGCCATCTTGTCCTTGGTCAGGTCGATGCCGTGCTGCGCCTTGAACTTCTCGACGAGCCAGTCGACGACGCGCTGATCCCAGTCGTCGCCACCGAGGTTGTTATCGCCCGAGGTCGCGCGGACCTCGACGACGCCGTCGCCGATCTCCAGCAGCGAGACGTCGAAGGTGCCGCCACCGAGGTCGAAGACCAGGATGGTCTGCTCCTTCTCGCCCTTGTCCAGGCCGTACGCGAGCGCGGCGGCGGTGGGCTCGTTGACGATGCGGAGCACGTTCAGGCCCGCGATCTGGCCGGCCTCCTTGGTGGCCTGGCGCTGCGCGTCGTTGAAGTACGCGGGCACCGTGACGACGGCGTCGGTGACGTCCTCGCCCAGGTAGGCCTCGGCGTCGCGCTTGAGCTTCATCAGCGTGCGGGCGCTGATCTCCTGGCTGGTGTAGTCCTTGTCGTCGATCTTCTGCGTCCAGTCGGTGCCGATGTGGCGCTTGACCGAGCGAATGGTGCGGTCGACGTTCGTGACGGCCTGGTTCTTGGCGGGCTGACCCACCAGGACCTCACCGTTGCGCGCGAAGGCCACCACCGAAGGGGTGGTCCGCGAGCCCTCGGCGTTCGCGATCACGACCGGGTCGCCGCCCTCGAGGACAGCGACGCACGAGTTGGTGGTGCCGAGGTCGATGCCTACTGCACGTCCCATATTGATTTGCCTCCTGAATAGTTCTGCTACAGATCCAGACTTCAGCGCCCCCGACTCAAGGGGCGAACACTTCAGTTCTACCCCATTGAGCGGATCACGCTCAAGTAGTACGTTCAGTCCAACGGACGACCGGACGGGAATGTTCCCGATTTCGCGAAAAAGTTGAGCGCAGGTCGCTCAAGGTGAGTTCTCCCAGGTCGCGCTGTCCGACGGTGCCGGTGACATCCGCTCCGTCCCCCGCGCGGCGGCCACGCCCCCCCACGCGGCGGCACCTCCCCCACGGGAAGCCGGTCGTCTGATGGGGGACGATTCGTCCCCCGCGCGGCGTGCACGTCCCCCGCGCAGCTTCGCAGGCCGTCACGCCGCATTACCGGCCGTCACGCGGACCGCGGGGAATCCCAGGGGTCGACTGGGTAGTTCCACGGATCCGCCGCCACGTCGAAGCGAGTGGACTGGACGGATGACGAACACGGTCTACACCGAACACCGCGACGCACTTCGCACCCGCGTCGCCCGAGCGGCACTCTTCGCGTGCGGCGGGGCGTACGGGTGCTTCATCCTGGTCGTCGCCGGCGCGCTGGGCAACAACCTCGACCACTTCGACTCCCTACTGGGTGCAGCGGTGATCCTCGCTCTCGCAACTCCCGTACTCGCCGCGATAGGCAGCTTCTGGGGACTCGGCCCGTGCCGTATCGCCTGCACCACCGTGCTCCTCATGACCGGCCCAGTCGTCGCGATAGTCCTCGTCACCGCCCTCGCGGCCGCGTCGACCTGAACCGCGTTTCGCGCAGCGCGGGCACACCGGAGGGAGTTCGTCCCCCGCGCCGCGCCGAATCCCCTCGGATCCGTTCGCTCCCCCACGAGAAGCCGCTCCCCTGGTGGGGGACCGGCCGTCCCCCGCGCGGCGCCGAATCCCCCACCGGACGCCGACCTCCCCTTGAACGCCGACCTCCCCTTGAACGCCGAGCGGGCGGGCCGCCGAAGCGACCCGCCCGCACCGTCGAACCTGCTAGGCGGCGACCTGCGCGCCCTCGGACACCGGCTCGAGGACCAGCGCAACGATCTCGGCGACGTCGACCATGGGCTTCACGTCCAGCGCGTCGAGGACCTCGGCCGGGACGTCGTCCAGGTCGGGCTCGTTGCGCTGCGGGACGAACACCGTCTTCAGGCCGTTGCGCTGCGCGGCCAGCAGCTTCTGCTTGACCCCGCCGATCGGCAGCACCCGGCCGTTCAGCGTGACCTCGCCGGTCATGCCGACGTCGCTGCGCACGCGCCGCCCCGTCAGCATCGAGACCAGCGCGGTGACCATCGTGACGCCCGCCGACGGCCCGTCCTTGGGGACGGCGCCGGCCGGGAAGTGGATGTGCACCGTGCCGTTCAGCGCGGCCGGATCGATGCCGAAGTCGGCGGCGTGCGCCTGCACGTACGACAGAGCGATCTGCGCCGACTCCTTCATCACGTCGCCGAGCTGACCCGTCAGCTTCAGCTCCGGGCCGGACTCGCCGGGCGTGTGCAGCGCCTCGATGAACAGGACGTCACCGCCCATGCCGGTCACGGCGAGGCCCGTCGCGACGCCCGGCACCTCGGTGCGCTCCGCGGTCTCCGGGGTGAACCGGGGCCGGCCGAGGTAGCCCTGCAGGTCCCCAACATCGACGACGGTGCGCCCGCCCTCCGAGGAGGAGGACTGCTCCACCGCGACCTTGCGCAGCGCCTTCGCGAGCAGCCGCTCGAACTGCCGCACGCCCGGCTCCCGGGTGTAGTTCGCGGCGATCTCGCGCAGCGCGTCGTCAGTGACGGTCACCTCGTCGGCGGTCAGCGCCGCCCGCTCGAGCTGCCGCGGCACCAGGTAGTCCCGGGCGATCGCGACCTTGTCGTCCTCGGTGTAGCCGTCGAGGGTGACGAGCTCCATGCGGTCGAGCAGCGCCGACGGGATGTTGTCCACCACGTTGGCCGTCGCCAGGAAGACGACGTCGGACAGGTCCAGGTCGAGGTCCAGGTAGTGGTCGCGGAAGGTGTGGTTCTGCGCGGGGTCGAGGACCTCGAGCAGGGCAGCCGCGGGGTCGCCGCGGTAGTCGGAGCCCACCTTGTCGATCTCGTCGAGCAGCACCACCGGGTTCATCGCTCCGGCCTCGCCGATCGCGCGCACGATCCGGCCGGGCAGCGCGCCGACGTAGGTGCGACGGTGCCCGCGGATCTCGGCCTCGTCGCGCACGCCGCCGAGTGCCACGCGCACGAACTTCCGACCCAGCGCCCGGGCGACGGACTCGCCGAGGGAGGTCTTGCCGACGCCGGGAGGGCCGGCGAGCACCATGACGGCGCCCGAGCCGCGGCCGCCGACCAGCGACATGCCGCGCTGCGACCGGCGCGACCGCACGGCGAGGTACTCGACGATGCGATCCTTCACGTCGTCGAGGCCGTGGTGGTCGGCGTCGAGGATCGCCCGCGCGCCGGCCAGGTCGTCCGAGTCCTCGGTCGTGACGTTCCACGGCAGGTCGAGGACGGCGTCGAGCCAGGTGCGGATCCAGCCCGCCTCGGGGCTCTGGTCGGTGCCGCGCTCCAGCTTGCCGACCTCGCGCAGCGCCGCCTCGCGGACCTTCTCCGGGAGGTCGGCGGCCTCGACGCGGGACCGGTAGTCGTCGGCACCGTCGGGCTCGTCCTCCCCGAGCTCCTTGCGGATGGCGTTGAGCTGCTGCCGGAGCAGGAACTCCTTCTGCTGCTTCTCCATCCCGTCGCGGACGTCGGAGGCGATCTTGTCACTCACCTCGGTCTCGGCGAGGTGCTCGCCGGTCCAGTCGATGAGCCGCTGCAGGCGCGCGTCGACGTCGCCGGTCTCGAGCAGCTCGCGCTTCTGCTCGTTCGTCAGCCAGGACGAGTAGCCCGACGTGTCCGCCAGCGCGGCGGGGTCGGTGAGCCGGTTGACGGCGTCGATGACCTGCCACGCCTCGCGGCGCTGCAGCATCGCGAGCACGACCTTCTTGTACTCGGCGGCCAGCTCGCGGGTGCGCTCGGTGACGGGCGCGTCGTCGACGAGCTCGACCTCGACCCACAGGGCCGCGCCGGGGCCGGTGGTGCCGGAGCCGATGTGGGCGCGCTGCTCGCCGCGGAGCACCGCGACGTACTCGGACTGTCCGGGAACGCGGCCGACCTGCACGATCGACGCGACCACGCCGTGCGTCGGGTAGCGGTCGTCCAGCCGCGGGGCGATGAGGAGCTTGCCACGCTCGCTCGCGCGGCCGGCGTCGACGGCCGCCTGCGCGGCGGCGTCGTCGAGGGGGATCGGCACGACCATGCCGGGGAGCACGACGAGGTCGGGGACGAAGAGAACGGGCAGCGAGATCTGCTCAGACATGGGACCTCCAAAGTTCAGTCTGCCCCGCTCAACGCCGACGCCCGGCCGGGTTGTTCCGGCCGGGCATCGACGTTCGCCCTCAGCGGATTTCAGGCCGCGACGGGCTCCCGCTCGGGGCGCACCTCGTGCTCCGCTGCGCTTCCCCGATCACGCGGCCACGGGCTCGCGTTCGGGGCGCGCCTCGTGCTCCACCCCCTCGTGCTCCCGACCCACCTCGAAGCGCAGCAGCCGCAGCGCGTTGGCCACGACGATGAGCGTCGAGCCCTCGTGGATGAAGACCACCGGCCCCATCGGCATACCGAGGAAGGTGACGATCACCAGGAAGACCACGATGCCGAGCGCGGCGATGAGGTTCTGCCGGATGATGCGGCTGGTCTGCCGGCTCAGCCGCACCGCGAAGGGCAGGCGGCCCAGGTCGTCGCTCATCAGCGCGACGTCGGCAGTCTCCAGCGCGACCGCCGAGCCGGCGGCGCCCATCGCGATGCCCACGTCGGCCTGCGCCATCGCGGGGGCGTCGTTGACGCCGTCGCCGACCATGGCGCACCGTCGGGCGTCCGGCCCGGCGCCGGACAGGCCCCGGACGTGGGTCACCTTGTCCTCGGGCAGCAGCCCGCCGAGCGCGCGGTCGACGCCCACATCGCGACCCACGGCCTCGGCCACCTGCTGGTGGTCGCCGGAGATCATCACGATGTCGGTCATGCCGGACTCGCGCAGCCGGTCGAGCACCTGCCCGGCCTCCCGACGGGGCGTGTCCATCACGCCGATCACGCCGAGGAAGCGGCCGCCGCGGCGCACGATCATCAGGGTGCGGCCGCCGGCCTGGAGCCGCTCGACGTCGGCGGCGACGGCACCGTCGATCTCGATGGCGGCGTCGGTGAAGAGGCGCTCGTTGCCGATCTCGACCCGCTCCCCGTCGACGAGGGCGCGGACGCCGCGTCCGGTGACGGACTGCAAGTCGGAGGCGGTGAGCACCGTCGACGTGCGGGCGGCGACGGCCTCGGCGACCGCGGCCGCGAGCGGGTGGTCCGAGAGCTTCTCGACGGCGAGGGTGGTCGCGAGCAGCTCGTCGAGCTCGACGCCGGGCGCGGCGACGGTATCGGTGACCCGCGGCTCGCCCCAGGTGAGCGTGCCGGTCTTGTCGAACGCGATCGACGTGACCCGGCCCAGCGTCTCGAGCGGGGCGCCGCCCTTGACGAGCACGCCGGCGCGGGCCGCGCGGGCGACGCCGGCGAGCACGGCCGACGGGGTGGCCAGCGCCAGCGCGCAGGGGCTCGCGGCGACGAGGACGGCCATCGCGAGGTAGAAGGCGTCGTCGAAGGGGTTGCCCAGCGCGAAGTAGCCGACGAGGAAGACGCCGATGACGAAGGCGATCACCGCCGGCACGTAGATGCGCTGGAACTTGTCGAGGAAGCGCTGCGTGGGCGACTTGGCCTGGTCGGTGGACGCGACGAGCTCGACCACCTTGCTCAGCGTGGAGTCCTTTGCCAGCGCCGTGACCTGCACGACGAGCGCGCCGGAGCCGTTGACGGTGCCCGCGAAGACCTTGTTCTCGTCGGCGACGCGGCCGGTGCGGGCGGGATCGAGCGGCTCCTTCTCGACGGGCATCGACTCGCCCGTGACCGCGCTCTGGTCGATCGCGGACCGGCCGTCGACGACCACGCCGTCGGAGCTGACGCGGGCATTGGGGCGGATCAGCACGAGGTCGCCGACGGCGACGTCCTCCACCTGCCGGTCGACGAACTCGCCCGCCGTGGTCGACGGTCCGCCGACGTGCACCAGCGCGGTGCGGGGCGCGAGGCCGGCCAGTGCCTCGATCGACTTCGACGCGCGGGCCAGCGCGAACTCCTCCAGCGCGTGGCCGAGGCTGAACAGGAACAGCAGCACCGCGCCCTCGGCGAACCGGCCGATGGAGGCGGCGCCGATCGCCGCGACCAGCATGAGGAAGTCGACCTCGAACTTGCCGTTCAGCGTGGACTTGATCGCGGAGCGGATGGTGAAGAAGCCGCCGAAGAAGTAGGTGGCGAGGAAGAGGGCGGTGCCGACGTCGGGCAGCTTCAGGGCGTACTCGGCGATCATGCCCGCGGTGTAGGTGACGCCCGAGGCGATGGCGAAGCCGATCTCCCACCGCGCCGAGTGGCCGGATTCGTGGTCGTGTTCTGCGCTCATGTCCTGAGCGTATGCCACATATGCATACATTGCAATATGTTGCTGCGGGACCTTTCTAGACTCGTCCCGTGCACATCGGAATCATCGGGGCGGGACTGTCCGGACTGTCGGCGGCGCTGCACCTGCTCGGGGCGGGCCACGAGGTCACCGTGATCGAGCGGTCGCGACACGTGGGCGGGCGCGCGGGCACGGTGCGGATCGGCGGCCACGTCGTCGATCCGGGCGCGAGCGTGCTGACCATGCCGGAGCTGGTCTTCGACGCCCTCGCGGCGGGCGGCCTGGACCGGTTCGCCGCCGAGGACGAGCTGGACCTCCTTCCCGTCACGCCCGCGTACGCGGGCCGCTTCCCCGCGCTGGACGGCCTGCCGCCGAGCGTGCTGCACGTGCCCGAGGACCTCGCCGTCCCCGAGCACATGCGCTGGCAGCAGGGCATGTTCGATGCCGCTTACGAGCGGTTCATCGCCGGGGACGCCGCATGGGGCTCGTACGCGAACCCGCGCGACCTGGCCCGGCTCGGCGGGCTGGTGCGACGCGGCGCGCTGCGCTCGATGCAGCACCAGGTGGACCGCCGCGTCGACGACCCGCGCGCCCGCCGCATGCTCACCTTCCAGGCGCTGTACGCGGGGGTCGCGCCGTCGGCGGCGCGGGCTGTGTACGCCGTGATCTCGCACATGGACGTCGGCCTGGGCGTCTGGTACCCGCGGGCGGGTATGGGTTGGGTGGCGTCCGTCATGGCCCGGCAGATCCAACGGGCCGGAGGGCGGCTCCTCTTCGACCACGAGGTGATCGGCCTCGATGGCCGACGGGGCCGTGTGACGGGGCTGCGGGCCCGGACGATCACCCGCGTGCACCAGTTGCCGTTCGACGGGGTGGTGCTCACCGCCGACTCGCCCGTCACCGACCGGCTCATCGCGCCGCTCGGCGGGCGGGCGCCGCGGAGGGTGCGGTTGTCGCCGTCGGCGGTGGTCGCGCACCTCGACGTGGACCCGGACCTGCAGGACCACTGGCCCACGCAGGCCCACCACACGCTGGACTTCGGCGCCGCGTGGGAGCGGACGTTCGCGGAGATCACCGCGACGCGGGGCCGCGGGCGGCTGATGAGCGACCCGTCGTTCCTCATCACCCGGCCGTCGGTCACGACGGGCGAGCCCGGGCCGGTGAGCGTGCTGGCCCCCTGCCCGAACCTGGAATCGGCGCCGCTGGACTGGGACACGATGGGCACCGACTACGCGCGCGACGCGCTGCGCACCCTGGAGGGCCGCGGTTACCGCGGGATCTCCGACGCGGAGGTGCTCCACGTGGACACCCCGGCGGACTGGGCTCGACAGGGCATGTCGGCGGGCACCCCGTTCGCCGCGGCCCACACCCTCACCCAGACGGGGCCGCTCCGGCGCCCGCAGCGGGTGCCCGGCATCGCCAACGCGGTGCTCGCGGGGTCGATGACGCACCCCGGCGTCGGCGTGCCGCCCGCCCTGATCTCCGGCCGACTGGCGGCGGAGGCGATCAGTTCCTCGTGAAACCGGCCGATTCCTCGGTCACGAGGGAAGATTCGGCCTCGTGCCGCGGTATTCGGCCGGTTTCACGAGCGCACCGCGGCGGAGGCGGCGAGGGCGGCCAGGCAGACGACCGCCGCGAACACCATCGCTCCGGGCAGCGCGCCGTGGGCGAGCACCGCGGCGACCGCGGCCGCACCGAACGCCGAGCCCAACTGCCGCGTCGTGTTGAAGACGCCGGCGCCCGCGCCCACCAGGTCGCGCGGCAGCTCGGAGGTCGCGAGCAGCGACATCGGGCCCCACATCATCGCGCTGCCCACGCCGACCACCGCGGCCGGCACCGTCAGCCACCCGGCCGGCAGCGCCGCGGCGAGGACGGCCACGAACAGCGCCAGGCCGAGGGCGCACACCGCGAGACCGGCCGACAGGACTCCGCGCGGGTCGCGCCGGCGCAGCGACCGCCCGACCCGCGGCGCGAGCAGGGCCGAGACCAGGGCCGTCGGCGCCAGCAGCAGCGCGGCGCCGCCCGGCGAGACGCCGTGCCGGGCCTGCGCGTAGAGCGTCGCCGGGAAGACGTAGGCGGTCGCCCACGCACCGGCGAGCAGGTTGACGCCCGACGACGCGGCGAAGCTGCGAATGCGGAAGAGCCGCAGCGGGACGAGCGCGTCCTCGCTCCGTCGGCGCTGGCGGGAGAGGAAGGCGAGAGTCGCTGCGGCGCCCGCTGCGAGCGCGATCCACGGCATCGCGCCGGGTCGCCCGAGCTCCTGCAGACCGAGGATCAGCCCGAACACGGCGGCTGCGGACAGGACGGCCCCAGGAATATCGAGCCGGCGGGCGTCCGCCGTCGACCGCGGGACGAACCGCAGGGTAAGGACGATCCCCGCGACGCCCACGGGGACGTTGAGCCAGAACACCCAGCGCCAGCTCGCGACGTCGGCGAGGAGGCCACCGAGGAGCGGGCCCGCCAGCGTCGCGACGCCGGTGACGGAGCCCCAGACGCCGAGGGCCGCACCGCGGGTCTCGATCGGGAAGACGAGGGTGATGATCGCCATGACCTGCGGCGTCATCAGCGCCGCGCCGATCCCCTGCACGACGCGCATCGCCACCAGCACGCCGAGGGTCGGCGCGAAGCCGCAGGCGAGCGACGCGAGGAGGAAGACGGCGAGGCCGAGTAGGTACATGCGGCGGTGCCCGAACCGGTCACCGAGGCGGCCGCACAGCAGCATCGGGACGGCGAAGGCGAGCAGGTACGCGGACGAGACCCACAGCACCGAGCGGACGTCGGTGTGCAGGCCGTCCATGAGGCGGACGGTGACGACGGATAGCGCCGTCGCGTCCACCAGGATCATGGCGTAGCCGAGGGCGAGAGCGCCGAGCGCGGCCCACCGGTCGGCGGAGACGGACGTGGACATGGGCGTGGAGGTACGCAAAAGGAGAGACTCCTGACACGGGAGGCACGGATGGGGGCATCCGTCGACGCCGCGCAGGGCGTCGACACGTGTCAGGAGTTCATGCGCGGCAGCCTATCCCGGGACGACGGGGCGCCGTCAACGGGATTTCCGGCACACGCTCAGAGCAGGGCGTCGATCTGGTTCATCGCCTGGGTCATGCCCTCCTCCATGCCCATCTCGAGGACCTGCTCGAGCTGCTCGAGCGAACGGTGCGTCGCGGTGAGGGTCATGCGCGTCACGTCGCCGGTGGGCGTGATGACGACGGTGGTCGTGGAGTGATCCTCGGGGTCGAGGGGCTCGCCGTCCTCGCCGGCGAAGCCGTCGCGGAAGGTGAAGGTCGACGGGGCGTCGGTGGACACCGTCGAGAACCAGCCGCCGGCCTTCGTGCCGTCCGGGCCGGTCATGTAGTAGCGGGACTCACCGCCGGGCCGCAGCTCGTGGCGGACGAAGGTGGCGGGCCATCCGGGCGGGCCCCACCACTTCTCCAGCAGCCGGGGGTCCTCCCAGAGCTGCCAGACGCGCTCCGGGGAGGCTGCGAACTCCGCCTCGAGGGTGAAGGTGAGCGCCTCGCGATCGGCGCCGGTGGTGAGCACGGGCATGACGGAACTCCTCAATCGTTCGGGAGGTCGAGCAGCGCGTCCATGCGCGCGACTCTTCCCCGCCACAGGTCCTCGTATCCGCGCAGCAGGCGGGCGCCGCGCGCGATGGTGTCGACGTCCGGGCCGACCAGGGCCTCGCGCCCCCGCCGGGTCTTGACGACCAGGCCGGCCTTCTCCAGCACCGCCACGTGTTTCTGCACCGCCGCGAAGCTCATCTCGTAGCCGCGGGCGAGCTCCGAGACGGAGCACTCCCGCTCGATCACCCGGACGACGATGTCGCGCCGGGTGCGATCCGCGAGGGCGTGGAAAAGGCGGTCCGCCTCGTCCGGTGCCAGTTCATCTACAACCATCAAGTTGTACGTTACCGCCGTCACATCCGGCCTGCAAGAGCTTCGGCCCGGCCACCCGAAAGTGATAGGTTCCGTGCCGAGTGCTCTCACAGCCGGTAGCGCTCACTGGACATCAGGGTGTTGAATGTCAAGACACCCACGTGGAAGGAGTCGGACGATGAGTTCGCGCACATCGGCCCAGCAGCACGAGCCCGCGGAGGTCGAGATCCACGCCCGGAACGTGGAGTTCGACTGGGAGAACGTGCCGCTGGAGTGGATCCCCGGCGAGCCCGTGGCCAGCGACATCATCAGCAGCATCCTGCACTCCGTGCTCCCCGAGGGCGAGCGCTGGTTCTGCGAGGTCTACACCGAGGCGCTGCCCTTCGTGAAGGACGAGAACCTCGCCCGCACGATGCGCGGCTTCATCGGCCAGGAGGCCATGCACGCCGAGTCGCACGACCGCGCCCTCTCCGAGTACCTGCAGCGCTGCGGCATCGACACCCAGCCCGTGGCCCGGCAGTTCGAGTACATCTTCCGCAAGATCCTCGCGCCGCGGACCTACCACTCGGACCGCGCCCAGTACAACGACATGGTGCAGCGGCTCTGGCTGATCGCGGCGGTGGAGCACTACACCGCGATCCTGGGCGTGTTCGCGCTGAACAACGCCTGGGACGACTTCGACGTGGACCCGACGATGGCCGACATCTGTCGCTGGCACGGCGCCGAGGAGGTCGAGCACCGGTCCGTCGCGCACGACGTGGCGAACTACTTCGACCCGAGCTACTTCCACCGTTGCCGCGCGATGATCGTCGGCATCGTCTTCCTCATCCTCGCGCTGCACCGCACGTCGGGCTACATGCTGCGCAAGGACCCGAACTTCAGCTACTCCTACCCGCGGCTGTGGTGGGAGTACCTCAAGGGCTCCCGCAAGAACATCCTGCCGAAGCTGCGGGACGTCGTGAAGTTCACGCTCATCTACTTCAAGCCGAGCTTCGATCCCGCGTCGATCGGGTCGACCGCGCAGGCCGTCGCGTACCTCGCGAAGTCGCCGGCCGCCCGGGCGGCGAACGGATGACGGGCGAGCGCAAGGCACCGTCGGTCTTCCGCCCCTGGGGCGAGCCCGTCACGGAGATCCCTCCGCACCTGTACGGCCGCTGGAAGCGGGATCCGCTGCTGCGCTTCGCCAACGCCTTCTTCGGCGTGACAATCCCGGCGTTCGCGCACCTGATGAAGCCGCGGCACCTGGCCGAGCCCAGCACCAGCCGCGACCTGCGGGTGGTCTCGCGCGAGATCGTCGCGCACGACAAGGACGTCGTCGCCCTGACCTTCGTCTCGGCCGACGATTCCCCGCTCCCCCGCTGGACGCCCGGCGCGCACCTCGACCTGCTGCTGCCCTCGGGCCGCATGCGCGAGTACTCGCTGTGCGGCGACCCCGCGGACTCCGACACCTACCGGATCGCGGTGCGCCGCATACCGAACGGCGGCGGTGGTTCCGTCGAGGTGCACGAGACCCTGCACGTCGGTGCGACGGTGACCGTCAAGGGGCCCCGCAACGGCATGCCGATGGCGGTGCCGGGCCACGGCTCCTCCGCGGAGCACCTGCGGTTCGTCGCCGGCGGCATCGGCATCACGCCGATCCTGCCGATGATGATCGCCGCCGAGCGCCTGGGACTGAGCTGGTCGATGCTCTACTCCGGTCGCTCCACCGACACCATCCCGTTCATCGCCGAGGTGGAGCGGTTCGGCGACAAGGTGGAGATCCGGACCGACGACGAGCACGGCATCCCCACCGCCGAGACCCTCATCGGCGAGACCCCGGGCCCGACGGCGCTGTACGCCTGCGGCCCGATCCCGATGCTCGAGTCCCTGCGCGTGGGCCTGATCGGCCGCACGGACGTCGAGCTGCATTACGAGCGCTTCTCGGCGCCGCCGGTGGTGGACGGCAAGCCCTTCACCGCCACCCTCGCCCAGTCCGGACAGACCCTGGACGTGGCCGCGGACGAGACCCTGCTGGCCGCGATCCTCAAGGCCAAGCCCGACGCCCCGTACTCCTGTAAGCAGGGCTTCTGCGGCACCTGCCGGATGACGGTGACCGAGGGCACCGTCGACCACCGGGACAAGACCCTGACGCCCTTCGAGCGGGAGCAGGGCCAGATGCTGACCTGCGTCTCGCGCGCTGCCGGCGACCACCTGACCATCGATCTGTAAGGCGCACACCATGACCGATCAGCACCGCTTCGACGTGACCACGTCCGACGGCCTCACCCTGGCGGGCTTCCGCTACGGCACCCACGACGCCGCGCGCCCGACGGTGCTCGCGATCCACGGCTACCCCGACAACCACCACGTGTGGGACGGCGTCGCGGCGGCCCTCGACGGTCGCGCGAACGTCTACACCTACGACGTGCGCGGCGCGGGCGACTCCGAGGCGCCGGCCGGCAAGGCCGGGTACCGGTTCGACCGCCTCATCTCCGACATCTCGCGGGTGATCGACGCGGTGCGCGAGGTCAGCGGCGACCGCTCGAAGGTGCACCTCCTCGGCCACGACTGGGGCTCGATCCAGGGCTGGCACGCCGTGGTCGACCCCGCGGTCGCGGACAAGACCGCCTCGTACACCTCGGTGTCGGGGCCGAACCTGAACCACGCGGGCGAGTACCTGCAGGGCGTGCGCAGCGCGAAGGAGCTGCCGGCGCGGCTGCGCCAGGCGGCGGGCTCGACGTACATCCCGTTCTTCCTCGTTCCGGGACTGGCGGATTCGCTGTACAAGCGCGGCTGGGGCCAGAAGCTGATCGAGACGCTGGAGAAGCGCGGCACGGGCGGGAAGGTCGCCGAGGGCTACACGCGCACCGACCGCGACTTCACCAACGGACTGAACCTGTACCGCGCCAACATGCCCGCGCCGTTCCTCAAGCCGGCGGACGCCACGACGTCGGTGCCCGTGCAGGTGGTCACGCCCGAGGGCGACCTGTTCGTCACGCCGCCGCTGCAGCTGGCAGGCCTGGAGAAGTCGCCGAAGTCGCGGCACGTCTCGGTGCCCGGCGGGCACTGGGTGGTCGCGCAGAACCCCGGCCCGCTGGCCGATGCGACCTTCGAGTGGGTCGAGGCGAACCGGTGATCCGCAGCATCCCCGTCCGCGGCCGCTGGGTGCGGGTCCGCGAGTCGGGCGACGCATCGCTGCCCACTCTGGTTCTGCTGCACGGCATCACGCGCAGCCTGGAGGACTGGGGCCCGACCTTCGAGGCGCTCGAGGGAGAGTACCGGCTCATCGCGCCCGACCTCGCCGGGTACGGCTGGTCCGCTCCTCATCCCGACGGTGCCGGCCTCGCCGCGCTCGCCGACGGGGTCGCGGAGACCCTGGCTGCGCTGAACGTCTCGGGACCGGTGCACGTCGCGGGCAATTCGCTGGGCGGCGCGGTGACGATGACGCTGCTCGCCCGGCACCCGGAGCTGGTCGCGTCGATGACACTCGTGGATCCCGCCGGCTTCGGCAAGGAGGTGACGCCGCTGCTGCGCCTGCTCGGGGTTCCCGTGCTGGGCAAGCTGATCGCGACCACGCCGAGCCGCCCCGGTGCGATCATCCAGGAGCGGTTGATCTTCGCCGACAAGTCCTACGCCACCCGCGCGCGTATCGACCACGCGATGGCCATCGCCCGGGAGACCGACGCCGGCCTCACCGCGTGGAAGACCGCGGACGAGCTCGGCTCAGTGCTCGGCGGCGTGCGCCAGGACTGGCGCGACGAGCTGCACCGGACCATCGCTCGGACCCCGCGACCCACGATGGTGCTGTGGGGCGCGCGCGACAAGGTGCTTCCGCCCGCGCATCTCGAGGCCGCGCGGAGGCTCATCCCGCACGCCGAGGCGCATCTGATTCCCGGGGTCGGCCACATGCCGCAGCTCGAGTGCACGCGCGAGTTCGCCGCGCTGATCACGTCGTTCCTGCAGCGGAATCCGGTGGCGGAGCTGCCACAGGCCGCGTCGCAGTAGATCATCGGCGCCACCGCCGGGGTGGTAGTCGTTCACGGAGGGTATGCGTCCAACGCATACCCTCCGTTCTCGTAGTGCCTCAGCAGTATTGGTGCGTGCGCCCGCGGAGCGGGCACGGCACTCACACCGGACCGCGGTCCTCAGCCCGCTTCCGCTTGCTCATACCGTTGCAACGCTATGAAGAAGCGGAAACGTCAGCGGGAAGCCGGATCGCGACGACTCAGCGCGCGGGCGCGGCCCCGAGCGCGGCGGCCGCCGCAGTGAACTCGCGCCACTCCTCACGCAGGCGGCCGAATCGGTGCGGCCGGCGCCTGGAGCTGATAGCCCCTTCCGCGCGGGGCCTCCATGCCAGCACCTACCTAGGTCGAATTTGTGTCTAGGCATAACAGTCGGCGCCACTGCGAACAACACCGTCGGCGGGGAGGCAATGCGGATACTGCATAGCCACGCGGCCGGAGACACGTCTTGAGCAGGCGTTTCGCGGGTATGCGGCAGGCGCATAGCCATTCAGAACGACTACCGCATCAACGCGAGGAGGAGAGCGAGCGGGCGATCACCGCCGCCTTCCGCGCGGCGGGGACGCGGACGCGGCCGGATCGCGCACCGTCGAGCCCGGCGACCCGGAGACGGACCAGAAGCTCGCCGTAGAGGTCCGCGGCCACGCGGACGCCGCGCTGCACGTCCCGCGGGAGCCGCGCGATGCCGGCACGCCCGGCGGCGAGGTCGGCGACGGCGTCGTCGAGGGCCTCGTCGTAGGCGCGCTGCGTGAGCTCGGGCAGGTAGGCCCGGCCGAGGCGGAGCTCGTCGTCGGTGAGGTCGCGGAGGAAGTTGACCTTCTGGAACGCCGCGCCGAGGCGCGCGGCGTCGGGCGCCAGCCTGTCGTAGTCCGACGGTGCGACCCCCACCAAATAGGCCCGCAGGCACATGAGCCCGACGACCTCGGCGGAGCCGTGGATGTACTCGGCGAGCGAGGCGGCGGTGTGCGGGGCGGGGGTGAGGTCGGCGCGCATGGAGGCGAAGAAGGGCCTGGTCAACTCCGTCCCGAAGCCCGTCGCGCGGGCGGTACCCGCGAAGGCGTGCACCACGAGGTTCGCGCTGAACCCCTCTGCGATCGCGCGCTCCACGGCCTCCTCGAGCGCGTCGAGATGAGCCCGTGGATCTGTGGGGCAGGCACCGTCGACGATCTCGTCCGCGACCCGCACCAGCCCGTAGATCGACGTGATGTGGTCGCGGACGCGATGCGGCATCAGGCGGGCGGCCAACGAGAACGAGGTGGAGTAGTCGCGGATCACGACCGCGGAGGCCGCGACAGCGGCGCGACCGTATCGTTCGGCGGAATCCATGCCTCCAGTCTCCCGACCGCCCCGCCGGGGCTGTCAGGGCACCCCGCTACGGTGGGGGCATGCGCGTCGCCACGTGGAATGTGAACTCGGTCAAGCAGCGGCACGGCAGGCTGCTGGAGTGGCTGGACTCGCGTCGGCCGGACGTCGTCTGCCTACAGGAACTCAAGATGACCGACGACGCCTTCGCCACCCTCATCGGCCCCGATCTCGAGGAACGCGGCTACGAGTTCGCCACCGCGGGGCAGCCGCAGTGGAACGGCTCGGCACTGCTGTCCAAGGTGGGCCTGGAGGACGTGATCGTCGGAATCCCCGATGGGCCCGCGTTCGACGGGATCGTCGAGGGGCGTGCGATCTCGGGCGTCTGCGACGGGATCCGGGTGCACTCGCTGTACACACCGAACGGCCGCGAGATCGATTCCGACCACTACGCGTACAAGCTCGAGTGGCTCGCCGCCCTCGTCGCGCAGGTGAAGGCCGATACCGTCCCCCAGCTGGTCTGCGGCGACATGAACATCGCGCCCACCGATGCCGACGTCTTCGATCCGGCCGCCTTCGCCGGCCACACCCACGTGACGGCGCCCGAACGCGCCGCCCTGGCGGCACTCGCGGACGCCGGCCTGCGCGACGTGGTGCGCGATCACTGGCCGGACGAGCAGGTGTTCTCGTACTGGGACTACCGCGCCGGCATGTTCAACAAGAACCTCGGCATGCGCATTGACCTCATCCTTGCCAGCGGCGAGGTCGCCGACCGCACCGCCGCGGCCTGGATCGACCGGCAGGCGCGCAAGGGCAAGGGCCCGTCGGACCACGCGCCCGTCATGCTCGACCTCGACGCGGCACCGGACGGCGACGTGGGCCCGATGGTGCCGCCACCGTCGGCCGGGCGGGTCTCGCCCAAGGGCGCGAAGCTGCCCCAGGCCAAGGACTGACAGCTTCATGTTGCAATAGCAATACTTCACTCGCTACCCTTCGCCGAGATCACAGGCGAGAGGGAGTGGCGTGGACAGGACCGCGGTACAGGACGGCATCACCAGGCGGGACGCGCTCCGCGCCGCCGGCGTGGGCGCGGCGGGCGCCGGAGTGGCCGCACTCGCAGGGACGCTGGGCACGGGGCTCGCCTCGGCCGATCCCGGCGTGCGCACAGCGGCCACCCCCGACTCCGCCACGACGTGGGACCCGGAGTGCGACGCGCTCATGAAGTCGGTGCTCGAACGCGGCGACGTCGAGCGGACCAACCGCGCCCTCGCCCAGTGGGAGACGAACTCCCAGCCGCTGCCGGCCGGCCTACCGTCGGACGTGCGGGACTTCATCGAGGAGGCCCGGAAGCTCCCCGAGTGGCTCGACCCGCGCCTGATGAAGGGCGCCGACAAGTTCTACACCACCCGCAGTTTCTACCTCTCCACGATCATCGGGCTCTGCGGCGGCATCATGATGTCCGTCATCCCCCGCGAGTCGCGGGCCGTGTACTGGTCCGCGGGCGGCGCCGACATGAAGGACCGCATCGCCAAGACCTACCGCCTGGTGTACGACCAGATCGCCGTCGGCGCGTACGGCCCCAGCGGCCGCGCCGCCACCACCGCGGTGAAGGTCCGCCTCACGCACGGCGCCGTCCGGCACCTCCTCCCGCAGTCGCCGCACTGGAAGAAGGTCGCCGACCAGCCCAAGCCCATCTCCCAGGCCGACATGATGGTCACCTGGCACACGCTCGCCACCATGGGCATGCGCATCATGCGGAACTGGGGCGTCCACCTGCCGCAGGACGAGGTCGACGGGCTGCTGCACTCGTGGCAGGTCAACGGGCATATGCTGGGCATTCGCGACGAGTACATCCCGTCGAGCTGGGACCAGGCCGAGCGACAAGCGCAGAAGGACCTCGACACGATCATGGGTCCGACCCCCGAGGGGGTCAAGATAGCGAACATGCTCGTGGACCTGGGGCGTGACCTCGACGCGCGGATCGTCTCGCGCCCCGCCATCGAGGCCTTCACCCGCTACTCCCTCGGCGACAAGCTGACCGACTGGATGCAGCTGCCCCCGCAGCCGCTGTACCAGGGCCTGCTCACGGTGGCGTGGCCCACCTACGTCGCGATCCGGGAGGGCGGACTCACGCAGGCCGCCCTCCCGCCCGAGCTTTATCACCAGATGGACCAGATCGCGAACACGTTCGAGCTGGTCTACCTGGGCGGCTTCCGGCCGATCAACATCGCGATCCCCACCGGGAACAACCCGAACTACAGCAAGCCGAAGTACCGGTGATCAGTCCTCGGTACTGAGCACTTCGGCGACGAAGCCGGTCACCCGGCGCCGCAGGTCGGCGAGGTTCTGCTCGCGGATCTGCTCGACGTCGGTGCCCTTGTGGAAGGCGGGCGGCAGCTTGCGCGCGTTGGCGGCACAACGGAAGTCCTCGCACACGAGGACGCCGAGGGTGTCGCCCTTGCGGCCGGCCGATCCGCCCCGTCGCACCGAGTACAGGACCGCCTGGCTCGAAATGTTGACGTCGCGGCACCAGGTGCACATGGCCTTCGCCGAGGGCTTGGCGTCGGCCTGGGTGAGCAGGAGGGTGACCAGCCCGTCGTCGGTGGGCACGCTGACGTAGGCGCGACGCGGGATCTTCTTGTCGCGCCAGCCGACGAATTCGAGGGCGGCGAAGTCGAATTCGTCGAAGTTCGACGGGAACGCGACCCGCTTGACCTCGCTCTTGGTGGCGCCGCGGAAGGCGTCGACGACCTGCTGCTGGGATACGGGATCCATGAGTGAACCGTTCTGTTGCTCCCGGGCGCGAATGCCGGGGAGTGGGAGTGTGTGGGCAGGGCTTCGCAGCCGGTCCTGTGGATCGGCTGCGGGGCGGGATCATCTGCCGTGGCGCAGGGCGCCGGACACTCCTCCTCGGTTCATGGACCTCACCCTACGCGCGGCCGCGGTGAAACTTCGACGTCTTTTCGCGCCCAGGGCCCGTCTTCGCACGCGAAACCGCCTCGGTGACGTCGATGTTTCACGCGAAGCGGCGGGCCAGCTCGTCCCAGGTCTCGTCGGGCGCGGAGCCGGTGGGGAACCGCCCGTCGATCTCCAGGATCGCGAGGCCGTGCGCGGCCGCCCAGAGCGCCTGCGCGGCGTGCGGATCGCCGGTGACCTCGTAGAACGGGCTGCCCGACCATTCCTCGAGACCGTCCGGCAGTGCCTCCCGGTCGAGCGGCCCGACGGTGGCGAGGCGGTACAGGTTCGGGTTGTTCCGGGCCACTGCTCGGTAGTCCCGCAGCAGCGTCGCCACGTCGGTGACGGGCCGCAGCGCCGCGCCGGACTCGGCGAGCGCCACCCCGACCAGCGCGGACTTCACCGCGTCCTTGCTCGCGAAGTGCTTGTACAGCGACGGTGCGCGGATGCCGACCTCGTCGGCGAGGTCGCGCATCGTGACGCGTTCCCACCCGTCGCGCTCGAGGAGCGCGCGGGCGGTCTCCACGATCTGGCGCGCACGCGGGGACGCCGTGCGCAGGGGCGCCAGCTCGTCGGGAATCACCGGGCGATCGTAGCCAGGACGCGGTCGCGCAGCGCGGCGTTCATCGCGTCGAAGCCGCCCGCCACGTCGATCGACGAGCCGGCCACCGGCACGAGGACTCCCCGGAACCGCTCCCCCTGCGTGAACCGCATCCCCTGCGCCGTGGCCTCCAAGCGGAACGAGTGCTCACCGTCGAGGACGCCGGGGAGCAGCACGCGGCCCCGCCACCGCAGCTCGCGGTCCGGCTCCACGGCCAGCACCGCGGGCCGGAAGCCCGTCTCGGAGCCGCCGTTGCTGATCCGCACGTCGAGGTCGCGCCCCACTTCCAGGCCGTCGGGCGCGGCGGCGCGGATCACGAACGGGTTCCACTGCGGGTAGGCCGCGAAGTCGACGAGGACGCGCCACACCTCGGCCGGCGGCGCGGCGATCTCGATGGACCGCTCGACCGTCCGCTCCCGGTGGAGCACCACCGCCGCGCCCGCCACCAGTGCGATCGCCGCCGCGATCGACAGGATCCACTTCATGATTCCTCCTAGGCTAACAGCGTTAGCCCGACCCTAAGCGAACGACGTTAGCCGCGCAACACGGGTAATTGACCGGCGAGTCAATCCGTGTTTATATGACTTGGTAGTCATATCTAGAAGGGAACGGGACATGGCCTCAGTCATCGTCATCGGAGCCGGCTTCTCGGGCATCGCCGCCGCGATCGAACTGCTCCGCGGCGGCCACGACGTGACCGTCCTCGAGCGCGGCCCCGACGTGGGAGGCGTCTGGCGCGAGAACGCCTACCCGGGCGCCGCGTGCGACGTCCCGTCGGCCTACTACTCGCTCTCGTACTCCCCCAACCCGCGCTGGAGCCGGCGCTACGCCCCGCAGGCGGAGATCCTCGGATACCTCCGCGACAACGCCGACAAATACGGCCTGTACGAGCGCATCCGGTTCGGCGTGACGGTCCGCGAGGCGCGCTTCGACGACGACGCCCACCGCTGGACGGTGCGCCTCGACGACGGCGAGGATCGGGACGTCGTCGCCGAGCTCGACGCCGATTTCCTGGTGCCGGCCGTCGGGCAGCTCTCCACCCCGATTCTCGCGGACCTGCCCGGGCACGACGGATTCACCGGCGCCGCCTTCCATTCCGCGCAGTGGGACGAGTCGATCGACCTCGCCGGCAAGAAGATCGCGGTGATCGGTACCGGCGCGAGCAGTATCCAGATCGTGCCCGAGATCGCGCGGGTCGCGCGGTCGGTCACCGTCTACCAGCGGTCCGCGCCGCACATCCTGCCGCGCCCCGACTCCCGGCTCACCCGGGCGCACGCGATCCTCGCCCGCCGCGCGCCCGTCACCCTCCGCGCCCAACGCCTCCTGTGGCAGGGGGTGACCGAGGGCTTCACGGCCGCACTGCATTACGCGCCGCCGGTGGCCCGCGCCCTCGAACTCGCGTGCCTGGCCTTCATGCGGGCGCAGGCCGGTGACGCCGAGCTGTACCGCACCATCCGGCCCGAGCACCCGCTCGGCTGCAAGCGGGTCCTGTTCTCCAACCGCTACATCCCGGCGCTGCGCCGGCCGAACGTGGAGCTGGTCACCGATCGCATCGCGCGGGTGGGAGCCACGTCGATCACCACGGCCGACGAGGTGCGACGCGAGACCGACGTCATCGTCCACGGCACCGGCTTCGCCGCGGGCACCTTCCTCGACCACGTCTCGATCCGGGGAAGGGACGGCGCCGAACTCAGCGCCGCCTGGGCCGACGGGCCGCGCGCCCACCTGGGCATCGCGGTCCCCGGCTTCCCCAACATGTTCCTCATGTACGGACCCAACACCAACCTCGGGTCGGGGTCGATCGTCGCGATGCTCGAGTGCCAGGCGCGCTACATCCGGCAGGCCCTCGCCGCGATTCCCGACGGTGCCGCCGCCGAGGTCCTGCCCGAGGTCGAGGCCGCGTACGACGAGGCCCTGCAGGCGCGGCTCGCGAACGGCGTCTGGTCCCGGTGCGACAGCTGGTACGTCACCGAATCGGGCCGCGTCGTGTCGAACTGGCCCGGTACGGTTCGCGAGTACCGGCACCGGACCGACCGGTTCGACCCCGCCGAATACACCCTCCACCCGGCGCCGTGGGACGCCCCCGACGACGTCCGCCACGACGGCGCGAGCTTGACCGTCCGGTGAGCGATCCCGAAGATGGACGGCGTGAACGGGGTGCCACGGTGACGCGGGAGGCGACGCGTCCGCGGTCCGGCACCCGCGGCGTGCCGCGCGAGGTGCGGGCCGCGGAGATCCTCGAAGCCGCCGCGGCCGAGTTCGGCGCCCACGGCTACGCCGGGGCCCAGGTGACGGCCGTCGCCGAACGCGCCGGGGTGTCGAAGGCCCTGGTGCTGGCCTACTTCGGCTCCAAGGAGAAGCTGTACATCGCGTGCGTGCAGAAGGCCGGGCCCCTCGTCTTCGACGCGGTGCGCGATGCCTTCGCCCAGCCGGACCCCGATCCCCTGCCCGGTTCGTTGTTCAATCGCGCCGCCGTCCGGGTACTGACCGGCATCGTCACCTCCCTGGAGGGCCGCATCGGGTACTGGGCGCTGCTCTACGACCGGTCGGTGCCCGACGGGGACGGCCGGGTCGTGGCGCGCGGACAGCGACACCGCCTGCGGGAGCAGTCCTCCTCCGCCGTCGCCGGCGTGGTGCGCGCCGCAGGACTCACCGATCCGCGTGACCAGGCCGCGGCCGTCATCGTCTGGGAATCCATGATCTCCGGCGTCATGCAGTGGTGGCGCCTGAACCCCGAACTGTCCGCCGCCGAGGTCTCGGCGAGCGCGACCCGCATCCTCGCGGCCTGGGCGATCCCCGCGCCGTCCCCCTCCCCCGATACGGAGAACCCGTGAGCCACATGATTTCCACCCTGCTGTCCCGCGCCGTCGTCGACGGGGCGCTCCCCCTGCTGGACCGACGGATCGAGGCCTCCCGCCGACCCTTCGACCAGCCGGAGATCCTGCGGCCGCACGCCACGTCGAAGGTCTGGGCCACCACGCACTACGGCGTCTTCGTTCCCGACCTGCCGGAGCCCTACCGCTACGTGAACACCATGACGCTGATCGGCGCGGCGGGCGCGGAGCTCTTCGACCAGGATCATCTCTCGGCCGCGGATGCACGGAACACGACGACGGTGCTCTCCTCCACCGCCTACGCCGACCAGCACTTCTACCGCGCCTACGACGCGTCGCGCGAATGCCGTTTCGCCGCAGACGGATCCGAGCTGCGCTGGGGCGACGAGCTCGCCATCGACGTGGACCTGCCCCGCGTCACGGTGCGCGGCCGCTACCCGGGCTTCGACGTCGACCTGGAACTCGAGGTCTCCGACCAGGTCTCGTACTTCGTCAAGACCCCGATCTACGACCACCTCAGCCTGACCGCGCCGTACACCGGCACCGTCGACGGCGATCCCGTCGAAGGCGTCGGCACGTTCGAGTACGCCCGCATCCGCAGCCACCAGGCGCTCACCCGCCGCGCGATGCCCACGGCGCTCAAGCTGCCGATCGACTTCTTCACCTACCAGATCATCGACATCGACCCCACCACCCAGATCCTCCTCACCGACGTCCGCGCGCGCGGCCACATCGCGTGCCGGCTCGCGCACGTCCGGCGCCTCGGCGAACCGGCCGAGGTCTACGACGACGTCCTGATGGACGTGATCGAGTCGCGCCGGGTCGTCGACGACCGGGGCCGCGCGATGACGGTGCCCGTCCTGCTGAAGTGGACCGTCCGGGACGGCGAGGACGAGGTCCTCACGATCGACGGATCCGTCGACAGCGAGCTCCGGTACGGGCACGGCCGCGGCTACGTGGGCGCGTACACCTACCTCGGCAGCTACCGATCCCAGCCGGTCGCCGGCAGCGCCTACCTGGAGTGGATCGACACGCAGCCCTGAGGTCGGTGCCGTCGGAGCGGCCTCAGGCATCCGGAAGCATCGACCGAACGGACCGTTCCTCTTCCCCGGAGGGCATGCGTGACACGCATCGCCTCGGCGTTCGTCGAGCGGCCTGGGAGCGACCCGCGGGCGGAATCGACCGCGCGCCACTTCCGCTCACACCGCGAGACTACGACTGCGAGCGTGGCCCTCACCGCCGCAGGAGGCGTCGAACGAGGACGCGCTCCACCACTGCATCAACCCGAGGATCACGAGGAGAAGGACGATCAGGGCGAGTCCGAGCAGGCGTGCGCGACGGGACTCCTCGTAGACGAGGGCGCCGCCCGCTGCCCCACCGAGGACCACCGCTACGCCCATGCCGATCTGTACGGCGTTCCGCAGGATCGTGCGACCGCTCGTGTAGCCGTCGCCGCCGCTATCCGGCGCGGTCACGCCGGACACCAGCCGAGGAAGGCGTCCCGATACGTGGAGACGAAGAATTCGGAGCCGACGAAGATCGCGACGACGAGACCTACGGCAGCACCGCACGCCAGGAACGCGAGACGGTACCTGCGAGCGCGCCGCGCGAAGTCCGCCCAGAACAGCGCGGCCCACGCCCCGAGCGCAAGGAGGACGCACCCCATCAACCAGGCCACGTCGGTCACGAAGATCGAGAAGTAGTTGCCTCCGTCGAGGTACGTGCCGCAGATCTCGGTCGACAGGCGCCCCACCTCGACCCGGTCGTCGTTGGCGATGAGGACCGCGATGACGAGGAGCAGGACCAGCGCGCCTCCCAGCGCTACCCGCTGCAGGACTCGATACACACCTTGAATGTACCCAAACAAACTTAAAGTTCAGTAATCAGCGCCCGCGCGCGATGTCCAACGCCGCCTTGGGGCGCGACAGGACGTACTCGCGGGCGAGGTTGCGGACCCACGCGCGACGCGTGCACCCGCAGGAAGCGCGGACGGCGTCGGCGTCGAGGCCGAGATGGCGGGCGAGGGCGGCGGCCCGTCGGGCATGGAAGAACTGGGAGACGAGCAGGACCCGTTCGACCCCGAACTCGTCGCGCGCGCGACGGCACGCGAGATAGGTGTCGAGCCCGGCACCGTCGGTGAGCAGGGCCGACTCCGGCACGCCCCGGTCGCGGAGCCACCCCGTCATGACGGCGATCTCGTCGCCGGAGGTGCCGCCGGCGTTGCCCGAGACCAGGATCTTCTCAACCTTCCCCAGCCGTAGGAGCTGCAGCGACGCCTCCAACCGGCCCTCGACGAAGGAGCCCGGGCGGCCGCCCCGCGCCGACGCCCCGAAGGCGATCGCTACGGGCGCGGGCGGCGCCGATTCCGGCGCGTACAACGGCCCCGCACCTGTGAGGCCGGTCACCACCGAACGTGCACGTGCGACGGGATTTCGGCGCACGCGGACGGCTGAACTCATGAGCACACCTTACCGAGCAGCGAGTTAGGTGAACCTTCGCGCGGGACGACATATATCCGCGTTCTACCGTTAAGCCAGACGCAGTGGTTTCACACCTATGTTACTGACGAGTAATATCGGTGGTTACCCAGCCCGCGAGGCAGAAAGGTGCACGACGTGGACCAGACATATGTGGCCGCCGCCGAGTCCGACATCACCCCGCTGAACATCACCCTCGGCACGATCGGCGCAGTCGCGTTCGTCGTCGCCTGGGCGATCTTCTTCCGCGGCGCGTTCCGCATGGTGCGGATCATCGCCCAGGGACAGTCCGCCAAGGACCGCTGGCTCCCCTTCATCCCTCGCGCCGCCGAGGTCGTGGTCGAGTTCCTCGCCCACACCAAGATGATCAAGAACCGCACGGTGGGCATCGCCCACTGGTTCGTCATGGTCGGCTTCCTCGCCGGCATGGTGTTCTGGTTCGAGGCCCTGCCGCAGACCTTCGACCCGGCCTTCCACTGGCCCGTCGTCGGCTCGTGGCCGGTGTACCACCTCCTCGACGAGGTACTGGGTATCGCGACGTTCCTCGGCATCCTCGTGCTCATCGTGGTGCGCCAGGTCAAGCACCCGCGCAACCCTGCACTGTTCTCGCGCTTCTCCGGCAGCAAGTTCCTGCCCGCGTACACGATCGAGGCCATCGTCCTGTCCGAGGGCGTCGGCATGATCCTGGTGAAGGCGAGCAAGATCGCCACGTACGGCGAGTCGGATCCCGTGACCGACTTCTTCACCCGCCACGTCGCCGAGTTGCTCCCCGCGAGCCCGACGCTGATCACCGTCTTCGCCTTCGTCAAGCTGATGTCGGGCGTCATGTTCCTCGTCCTGGTGGGCAGCAACCTCACCTGGGGCGTCGCGTGGCACCGGTTCTCGGCCTTCTTCAACATCTACTTCAAGCGCGAGCTGGGAAGCCGCCGCGCGCTGGGCGCCGCCAAGCCGATGGTCTCCAACGGCAAGGTCCTGACCATGGAGAACACCGATCCCGACGTCGACAACCTCGGCGCCGGCAAGATCGAGGACTTCTCCTGGAAGGGCTGGCTGGACTTCACCACCTGCACCGAGTGCGGTCGCTGCCAGAGCCAGTGCCCCGCGTGGAACACCGGTAAGCCGCTGAGCCCGAAGCTGCTCATCATGGGCCTGCGCGACCACGGCTACGCCAAGGCGCCGTACCTGCTGGCCGGCGGCCGGACGGACCCGTCGGGCGAGCAGACCGGCCTGGTCGACGCCGAGGGCAACCCGGACGAGGCCAAGCTGGAGAAGATCCCCGCCGACGCCCGCGCCGAGGCCGAGCGCGCCCTGGTCGGGCCCGCGGGCGAGGACGGCGCCCTGGGCGGCGTCATCGACCCCGAGGTCCTCTGGTCCTGCACCACCTGTGGTGCGTGCGTCGAGCAGTGCCCCGTCGACATCGAGCACGTCGACCACATCGTCGACATGCGCCGCTACCAGGTGCTCATCGAGTCCGAGTTCCCGCACGAGCTGGCCGGCCTGTTCAAGAACCTCGAGAACAAGGGCAACCCCTGGGGCCAGAACGTCAGCCAGCGCACCGCCTGGATCGACGAGATGGACATCGACATCCCGGTCTACGGCCAGGACGTCGAGTCCTTCGACGGCTTCGAGTACCTCTTCTGGGTCGGCTGCGCCGGCGCCTTCGAGGATCGCGCCAAGAAGACCACCAAGGCCGTCGCCGAGCTCCTCGACGTGGCCGCCGTGAACTTCCTGGTCCTGGGCCAGGGCGAGACCTGTACCGGCGACTCCGCCCGCCGCGCGGGCAACGAGTTCCTGTTCCAGATGCTCGCCCAGCAGAACATCGAGCAGCTCGACGAGGTCTTCGACGGCCTGCCCGCCAAGCAGCGCAAGATCGTCGTGACCTGCGCCCACTGCTTCAACGCGCTCGGCAACGAGTACCCGCAGGTCGGCGGCGACTACGAGGTCGTCCACCACACGCAGCTGCTCAACAAGCTGGTCCGCGAGAAGCGGCTCGTGCCCGTCGCGCCCCCGTCGGAGGACGTGACCTACCACGACCCCTGCTACCTCGGCCGCCACAACCAGGTCTACGAGGCCCCGCGCGAGCTGATCGGCGCCTCGGGCGCCACGCTCAAGGAGATGCCGCGGCACC
This sequence comes from Tsukamurella sp. M9C, assembly GCF_020169415.1. Classification (GTDB taxonomy): domain Bacteria; phylum Actinomycetota; class Actinomycetes; order Mycobacteriales; family Mycobacteriaceae; genus Tsukamurella. Next base: position 6,439 of record NZ_JAIULG010000045.1, on the reverse strand, counting down.
TCGAGCGGTCCATGTGCTGTGGCGCCGGCGGCGCGCGCATGTGGATGGAGGAGCAGCTCGGCAAGCGCATCAACATCGACCGCGTCGACGAGGCCCTGAACACCCTGTCGTCGTCGCCCGAGGCCACGCCGAAGAAGATCGCCACCGGCTGCCCGTTCTGCCGCGTGATGCTCTCCGACGGCGTGACCGCGCAGACCGCGGAGTCCGACGCCCCGGCCCCCGAGGTCGTCGACGTCGCGCAGATGCTCCTCGAGTCCGTCCGACGGGGCCTGCCCGAGGGCATCGTCGTCGGCAACCCGAACCGCAAGGTGTCCGACGGTGCCACCGCCCTCGCCGAGGCGCCTGCCGCGGCCCCGGCCGCTGTTCCGGCGGCCGCCGCGACCGCCGCACCGGCGGCGCCCGCGGAGAAGAAGGACGCGAAGCCGACGGTGGGCCTCGGCCTCGCCGGCGGCGGCAAGCGCCCCGGTGGACCGAAGAAGCCGGGCGCACCCAAGCCCGCAGCGGCTCCCGCCGCCGACGCCGCCCCCGCGGCCGAGGCACCCGCGACCGAGGCTGCCGCGGCTCCGGCCGCACCGGCTGCCGCGGCTCCGGCTGCACCGTCGGCCCCGGCCGAGGACCGCACGCTGACCACGGCGGGCGAGTCCAAGTCGGCCGGCTTCGGCATCGCGGCGGGCGCCAAGCGCCCCGGCGCGAAGAAGCCGGGCGCGCCGAAACCAGCGCCTGTGACGGATTCGGCACCGGCGGCCGCTGAGACGCCGGTCACACCCGCACCCGCGGCCGACGCCCCGGCAGAGGCCCCCGCGGCCGCTCCGGAGGCGGCACCGTCGGCCCCGGAAACCGACGCTGACCAGCCGAAGGCACCGTCGGGCGCGAGCGACCGCACGGTGACCACGGAGGGTGAGTCGAAGGCCAAGGGCTTCGGGATCGCGGCGGGCGCGAAGCGCCCCGGTGGACGGAAGTGATCGAAGCTCCCCGACTGGCTATCGCTTCTGCGGCAGGATGTACGCGTGCCTGAGTACGTGACTTACGAGGAGTTCGGGCGGCGGTTCTTCGAGATCGCCGTGAACGAGGAGCGCGTGGGCTCCGCGTTCGCCGACATCGCCGGCGGCGATTTCACCGTGGGCCCGATTCCGTCGGGCCCCGGTGGGATGGCCAAGGTGTGGGCGCAGGTGGAGATCGACGAGCCGCAGCTCACGCGCCAGGTGGGCGAGCTCATCACCTTCACGGTGAAGATCCCGCTGCGCATCGGCCTGCTGATCGACCTCAAGGTCGACCGGATCCGCTACGACGTGGCCGGCCTCATCACGCTCCCGCTCACGGTGCGCGCCGCGGCGCCGCTGGAGCTGCGCATCGAGGTCGACCCGCCGAAGCCCAAGGACGTGTGGGTCGACGTCGAGTCGCGCACCATCCGCGGCTCCATCGTGCGCGTCGTCGCCAGCGTCGACTCGGAGATCCGGCGGTTCATCGCGCAGTACGTCGCCGAGGAGATCGACAAGCCGGAGATCAAGAAGGCGCGGATCATCAACGTCTCCGAGGAGCTGGGCCGCGCCTTCCACAACCTCGGCGACGACGAGGACCCGCAGACTCCGCCCGCAGCTCCCGCCCCGGCATCCGCTGCCCCGGGATCGGCACCAGCGGCACCCGAGGTCATCGAGCCGACCGAGATCCTGCCCGCGCCGGGCGACCGGCTCTAGGAACCGGCCGATTCCCGGCTCGGGGCGACGTATTTCGATCGTCGGCCCGAATTCTGCGGGTTTCGGGACGCGTCAGCCCGCGTCGCCGTCGACGATGCGCTGGATCGCGGCGCCGTAGGTCGCCACCAGTTCGTCGGCCGAGGGCTCGGCGAACAGCGGCGCTGCGATCAGGTACCGCATGAAGGCCAGCCCGAACATCGTGCTGGCGACCACCCGCGCCGTCTCGATCGAGATCCCCGAGTGCCTGGTCAGCGTCGGGATCATCACCGACGACAGGAACTCGCCGAAGGTGTTGGACGCGCCCTCGTCGGCGTTCACCGCGGCGCGCAGCAGCGCCCGGAAGGCGTCGGAGGTCTCCTGCCCCTCCCAGACCGTGAGCGCGGCCCGCACGAGCCGCTCCCCCACGCCCTCGCGCGGGCCGTCGAGCGCGGCGGTGAAGATCTCCTCCGGGTCGACGGGCATGCTCATCACGCCCCGGAACAGGCCCTTCTTGTTGCCGTAGTAGTACGAGACCAGCGCCACGTCGACGCCCGCGCGGGCGGCGATGGCGCGGATCGTGGCGCGGTCGTAACCCACCTCGGCGAAGAGCTCACGTGCCGCCTCGAGGATGTCCGCCTTCGCGGTACTGACGCCCGCCCGTCTCCCTGTGGCCATGCGCCGATCCTAACAGGATTTCAACGCCTGTTGACTTCCGTGTCGCCGCAGTCGTACTCTCAGATTCATCACACGTTGAATTACTTGGAGGTGCTCCACCATGAGCAAGTCCCACGCTCAGCTCGCGGCGGTCTTCGCCGGGCTGGCGATCGCCATCCCGCTGATCGTCCTGCTGTTCACCGGCCCCGCCTCGCACGGCAAGCCGCACGACCTGCCGATCGGCGTCGTCGGCCCGGCGAGCGCGGCGCAGCAGGTCGAGCAGCGGCTCGACGCGCAGCAGCCCGGCGGCTTCGCCGTGCACGCCTACGAATCCGAGGCCGCGCTGGTGCAGGCCGCGAAGGACCGCGAGGTCTACGGCGGCATCGTGCCCGCGAGCCCTGCCGCCCCGGGGTCGCAGACCAAGGCCGTCGTCGCGAGCGGCGCCTCGCCCGCCGTCGCGCCGATGATCACCCAGATGGCGACGGCCCTGGCCCAGGGCCAGAAGGTGCAGACCGTCGAGGTGGCTCCGCTCTCCGCCGACGACCCGCGCGGCGCCGGCTTCGGTTCGATCGTGATGCCGGTCTTCCTCTCGGGGATGGTGCTGGCGCTGGCCACGGTGATGATCGGCGGCCATCCGAAGATCGTCGCCGCGGCCCTGCCCGTGGGCGCGGCGGTCATCGGCGCCGCCGCCGTGGGCGCGGCCATGTGGATCGGCGTGCTGCCCGGCGGCTTCTGGGGCCAGTGGCTCGCGATGAGCGCGGGCATGCTCGCCATCGGCGCGACGGTGGCAGGGCTGGTCTCCCTGCTCGGCACGAAGGGCATCGGCCCCGCCGCACTGCTGTTCATGCTGGTCGGGATGCCGCTGGCCGGCATCGCCATGCCGCCGGAGTTCCTGCCGCACGTCTGGGCGGTCCTCGGCCAGAGCCTGCCGATCGGCGCGACGGGCACCGCGCTGCGCAGCGCGGCCTTCTTCGCCGACGGTTCCCTCGTCGGCGCCGGGGCCGGCGCGGCCTTCGCGGTGCTGGGCGCCTGGATCGTCGTGGGCTACGCCCTGCTCGTGATCGGCGCCGCGAAGCACCGGGCGCAGGGCGGCGCACCGTCGGACAAGGGCGAGGTGGAGGAAAAGGATTTGCTGCAGCCTGCGACGATATAGCCCATGAGCCGACCGCATGTGCCCCACATCCGCACCGAACTCAAGCCGCTCGAGCAGTCCGCCAAGCTGCAGAACGTGCTGTACGAGATCCGTGGACCCGTGGTGGCACAGGCGGCTCGGCTCGAGGCGCAGGGGCACCGCATCCTCAAGCTGAACATCGGCAACCCGGCGACGTTCGGCTTCGAGGCGCCGGACTCCATCGTCCGCGACATGATCCACGCGCTGCCCACCTCGCAGGGCTACAGCGAGTCCCAGGGCATCGCCTCCGCGCGACGGGCCGTGGTGACCCGCTACGAGGAGGTCCAGGACTTCCCGTACTTCGATATCGGCGACGTCTACCTCGGCAACGGGGTCTCCGAGCTGATCACGATGACGCTGCAGGCGCTGCTGAACAACGGCGACGAGGTGCTCATCCCCGCGCCCGACTACCCCCTGTGGACCGCCATGACGTCACTCTCCGGCGGAACCCCGGTGCACTACCTGTGCGACGAGGACAACGGCTGGAACCCGTCCGTCGAGGACATCGAGGCGAAGATCACACCGCGCACCAAGGCGATCGTCGTGATCAACCCGAACAACCCGACGGGCGCCGTCTACTCGCGCGAGACGCTGCAGCAGATCGTCGAGGTGGCGCGCAAGCACTCGCTCCTCGTGCTGGCCGACGAGATCTACGACCGCATCCTCTACGACGACGCGAAGCACATCTCCATCGCCGAGCTCGCGCCGGATCTGCTCGTCTGCACGTTCAACGGCCTGTCCAAGGCGTACCGCGTGTGCGGCTACCGCGCGGGCTGGATGGTGCTCACCGGGCCGAAGGACCACGCCTCCGGCTTCATCGAGGGCCTGACGCTGCTGGCGTCGACGCGCCTGTGCCCCAACGTCCCCGCGCAGCACGCGATCCAGGTGGCGCTCGGCGGCTACCAGTCGATCAACGACCTGATCCTGCCCGGCGGGCGGCTGCTGGAGCAGCGCGACGTGGCCTACGAGAAGCTCAACGCCATCGACGGGGTGAGCTGCGTCAAGCCCCAGGGCGCGCTGTACGCCTTCCCCAAGCTGGACCCGAACGTGCACGAGATCCGCGACGACGAGCAGATGGTGCTGGACCTGCTCAACCAGGAGAAGATCCTCCTGGTGCAGGGCACCGGCTTCAACTGGGCCACGCCCGACCACCTCCGCGTCGTCACCCTGCCCTGGGCGCGCGACCTCGCCGAGGCCCTCGATCGTTTCGGCAACTTCCTGAGTTCCTACAAGCAGAAGTAGGGTGTCGGCGTGACAGCCGACCACGACCACGACCTGCACGACGACCCCGCAGCGCACGTGCACAGCCACTCGCTGACCAACATCTCCCTCGGGAGATGGGCGTCCCGGGTCGTGGTCGGCCTCCTCGCCGTGATCGGCGTCCTCGTCGTGGCCGGCGTGATCCTGCTCTGGCCGTCCCAGATCCGCGTGAGCGTGCCCTCGGGGCCACAGTCGCCGACGCTGGCCAAGGGCGAGGTCTCCGAGCAGCTCGTCGGCGACTGCGACTTCTCCCCGTCCGGGAACGGGCAGCTCAGCGACGCGGAGCGCCACCCGGTCCTCAACCCCGACGGTGGCTGCCTCAACAGCTCCGTCAAGATCACCAGCGGCCCCGACGCCGGCAAGTGGACGATGTTCTCCATCGGCACGCAGCGGATGAACGTCTCCGCGGTGCCCGGGAAGGCCTCGCCGGACGCGGCACCGTCGGGCATCGACCTGTCCCGTCCGGCGACGCCCGGCACCGGCCAGCCCGACCTCGCGCCCGGCACCAAGATCATGATGAGCTGGAACGGCGGCGGCGTGGCCGGCTCGCCGTCGAATTACGCCTTCTACGACTACGCGCGCGGCGTCTCGCTGTGGGTGTGGGGCCTGGTCTTCGCGGCCGTGGTGATCGCGGTGGCCCAGTGGCGCGGCCTGCGGGCGCTGCTGGGGCTGGCGCTCTCGGGCGTGGTGATCGTCTTCTTCGCGCTGCCGTCGATCCTCGACGGGCACTCGGCCGTCTGGGTGGCGCTGGTCGCGTCGGCGGTGATCCTGTACCTGGTGCTGTACCTCGCGCACGGCGTCTCGCTGCGGACGTCGGCGGCGTTGTTGGGCACGCTCTGTTCGCTCGCGGTGTGCGGCGTGCTGGCCTGGCTCGCGACGGCCACCACCCAGGTCACGGGATTGAGCAGCGAGGACACCACGAACCTGCAGGCCTACGCCTCGACCGTCTCGACGTCCGGCGTGCTGCTCGCGGGCTTCGTCATCGGCGCGCTGGGCGTGCTCAACGACGTGACGATCACGCAGTCGTCGGCGACCTTCGAACTGGCGAAGCTCTCCCCGAAGTCCTCGCGTCGACGCACCTTCCTCTCCGCGATGCGCGTGGGCCGCGACCACATCGCGTCGACGGTCTACACCCTCGTCTTCGCGTACGTCGGCACGGCGCTGCCGCTACTGCTGCTGTTCTCCATCGCGGGCCGGCCGCTGGGCCAGGTGCTCACGTCGGACTCGGTGGCGATCGAGCTGGTCCGCGCCTTCGTCGGCGGCATCGGCCTGGCCCTGTCCGTGCCGCTGACCACCGCCATCGCGACGCTGCTCGCGAAGCCGAAGCGGGTCGCCGTGAGCGCCGAGGCCGCGAAGCGCTACACGCAGAGCCATCCCGACGCCGACCCGTCGGAGATCCGGGTCCGCGAGCGCCGCGCCGCGGCCGCGAGAGCGGCGAGCGCGGCGGCAGCCACGACCACCGCGGCGGCCGCCTCGACGCCGGCCGAGGAGCGGGTCGAGCAGGAGACGCCGGCGCCCGCCGCGCCGCCGACGGGGCAGCTGCCGGTGGCGCCGCCGACCGGACAGTTCCCCGTCGCGCCCCGTCCCGCGACCCAGCGCACCGAGGGCCACACCGGCCCCCGCGCCGCGGCCCCGCGCCCCGCGACGGCACCGCGTCCCGAGGCTCCGCGCCCCGAAACGC
>NZ_JAIULG010000044.1 GCF_020169415.1 Tsukamurella sp. M9C | reverse complement strand
GCCGGGTCAGGCCGTCCTGCGGGCCGGGGCCCTGCGGGGCCTGCTGCGCCTGGGGCTGCTGCTGGGGCGCCTGCGGCTGCTGCGGTGCCTGCGGCGGCTGGCGGTCGGCCGGGGTCATCGGCCGCGTCAGGTTCGGATCCTGTGGGCCGTTCTGCGGGCCGTTCGGGGGGCCGGGGTTCTGCGGGGCGTTCGGGTTCGTGTCCATCGGCGTTAGATTGTTCCTCATCCCTGGGTGGCGACGGTGAAGTCCCTGCGGTTGGCGAGCACGGGCAGCGCGGCCCGCACCTCGTCGACGCGCGCGAGCGGCAGGTCGACGACGATCTGTTCCGGCCCGTCGCCGGCGGAGGCGAGCACGGCACCGTCGGGCCCGACGGCGAGCGAGCCGCCCACCCCGCGGGGCGCGGTGCCGGGCTCCGGGTCGGACGGTCGCGCCTGGTCGACGGCGACGACGTAGGTGGTGGAGTCGAGCGCCCGCGCGCGGGCGAGCGTGGTGAAGGCGTCGAGCTTGCCGGGGCCGTCGCCCCACGACGCGGGCGTGACGATCACGCGGGCGCCGGCGTCGGCGAGCCCCTGGTAGAGGGCGGGGAAGCGCAGGTCGTAGCAGGTGCTCAGCCCCACGGTGACCCCGCCGACGTCGATCAGCACCGCGTGCTCGCCGGGCTCGACGGTGCGCGATTCGGCGAAGCCGAAGGCGTCGAAGAGGTGGATCTTGTCGTACGCGGTGCGGGTGCCGTCGGGGGCGGCGGAGAGCAGCGTGTTGCGGACGCGACCGTCGGCTGCGGGGGTGAACATGCCCGCGACGACGTGCACGCCGGTGGCCCGCGTGGCTTCGGCGATGCGCGTGGCCCACGGCCCGTCGAGCGGCTCGGCGACCGGCGTGAGCGACACCCCGAACCGGCACATCGTGGCCTCGGGGAAGACCGCCAGGGCCGCGCCGGCGTCGGCCGCGCGCCGCAGATCGTCCTCGACCAGCGCGGCGTTGGCCGCCGGGTCGGTCGTGGCCTCGATCTGCGCCAGCGCGACGGTCAGCGATGTCATGCGCACCACACTACTGACTCGCGCTCGATAGGTGACCGCGCCTCACGATGTCGACTCCTGCCTCACGATGTCGACTCCTGCGCACTCGGACGTGCGTGAGACCACCTCCGATGCCGCAGACCTCGACATCCTGAGCCGCCTACGGCGCGACGAAGGACCAGTCGACCGTGAGCAGGTTGTCGCGGACCGGGCGACGGGGCGGGCGGGCGGCGCCGCCGGTGCGCTCGGCCAGCGCGATCCCCGCCGCGCGCCAGCGGATCCGGTTGCCGTAGGGCGCGTAACCGGCGGCCTCGTCCCAGCAGCGATCCGCCAGCGTGAGCAGGGTGTGGATCTTCTCGCCCGGCACGTTGTGGTGGATCAGCGCCTTCGGCAGCCGCTCGGCCAGGTCCGACGGGTGGCCGGTGTATCCGGGGTGCCAGGCCAGCGTGAGCGAGCGCGGGCCGGAGGCGTCGAGGGTGAGCCAGCAGCACCGTCGGCCCAGCTCGTCGCAGGTGCCCTCCACGAAGACGCCGCCCGGCGCGAGGCGGGAGGTGACCATCGCCCAAGCGTCGGCCACCTCGGACTCGTCGTACTGCCGCAACACGTTGAAGGCGCGCACCAGGTTCGGGCGCAGCCCCGCGAGCTCGAAGCCGCCGCGCGCGAACTGCACGCCGTCGCGGCCGGGCACCACGCGGTCGGGGTCGATCTCGAGGCCGGTCACGCGCACCGTCGGCGACACGCGCCGCAGCCAGGCGGCCCACTCAAGGGTGGTGTTCGGGCGGGCGCCGTAGCCCACGTCGACCGCCAGCGGCGACGGCCCGCCCAGCGCGGCGGTCGCCGCGGGGGAGTGCACCGACCAGCGGTCGCTGCGGCGCAGCCGATTGAGTCCGGTCGTGCCGCGCGTGATCCGACCCTCGGGGGAGGGCACGAGGTCAGTTGTTCTTGTCGACCCAGTACTTGAGGTACTCGGCTTCGGCGCGGAACAGGTCCACGAGGTTGATGAGGATGAGCTGCTCGAGCTTGGTGCCCACGAACGGCACGAAGACCTTCACCACGGTGGTGTAGCGCATGGTGCAGCCGGTCTCGGTGTTGAACAGCGAGGCCTCACCCTTGAGCGAGCCGGGGCCCGCGGGGATCGACGCCTTGTAGTCGCCGATCGAGCTCTCGCCGTCCCACGCGCCGTAGAACTCCTCGCGCGTGATGATCATGTCCTTCTTCACGACGCCCTGCGCGATCGGCGGCAGGTACTCGTGCGGCAGGTTCTGCTTCTGGACGACCGTGATGCCCTCGTCGTCGACGTCGAACTCGGAGAGCTCCGACAGCGGGGTCAGGTTCCGGAAGTCGGTCATCTTCTCGGTCCAGTACTCCTTGGTGGAGTACGCGTTGTAGAAGACGTCGGCGGGGAACGGGAAGCGCGCCGAGTAGCTGAGACGTCGTGCCATGTGGGGGAACCTTACCGGTCAGGGATGCTCCGCGATCCACTGCAGGGTGAACTCCCGCTCGCTCTCCATGAGCTCCTGCAGGTTCTCGACGACCAGCGACTCGACCTTCTTCGCGACGAACGGGATCGACACGCTGGCCTCGCCGTCGGCGGTGATGCGCGCGCCCTCGGGGCCCGCCTCCAGGACGGCGGTGCCCGACAGCTGCGCGGGAACGCCCTGGATGTCGGCGGAGAAGCGGCCCTCGCAGCGGGTGCCGTCGAACGGGCCCCACTCCTCGACGCGGTGGATCTCCAGGCCGCCGGGGCGGACCGCGGTGACGACGGGCGGCAGCTTGTCCTCGCCGATCACGTGCACCACGAGCACGCGCACGGAGCGCGCGGCGCCCTCGCCGGTGATGGACAGCTCCGCGACGCGGGCGCCCTCGCCGCCGACCTCGGCCACACGGGCGGGCCAGTACGCATCGTCGGTGAACGCGGCGTGCAGCGCGGCCGGACTGGTGGCGTAGTCGAGCGAGCGCTCGAGACGGGTGGTCATAGCCGGACACGTTACCGTTGCGGGGTGCCTGAACTGCTATCGGAGTTGACCACGCTGCGCCTGGGCGGCCCCGCCCGCGCCTACCTGCGTTGCGATTCTGCCGCGGCGGTCGCCGAGGCGGTCGCGCGCTGCGACGCCGCGGGCGAGCCGGTGCTGCTGGTCGGCGGCGGCTCCAACCTGGTGGTCTCCGACGCGGGCTTCGACGGGACCGTCGTGCACCTGGCGCACGACGCGATCGCGATCGACGGGACCGTGCTCACCGCCGACGCCGGCGCCGTCTGGGACGACGTCGTCGCCGCGTCCGTCGACGCCGGGCTCGGCGGCCTCGAATGCCTGTCCGGCATTCCGGGGTCCGCGGGCGCGACGCCGGTGCAGAACGTCGGCGCGTACGGCGTCGAGGTGTCCGCGTGGCTCGATGCCGTCGAGCTCTTCCACCGCGCCACCGGCGAGACCGCGTGGGTCGCGCCCGAGACGCTGGGCCTCGCCTACCGCACGTCGCGGCTCAAGCAGCACGACGCGACCTCGGGCCCGGCGGACGTCGTGCTCCGGGTGCGGTTCGCCCTGTCCGACGGTGCGTCGGCCCCCGTCCGGTATGGCGAGCTCGCGCGGGCCCTGGGCGCCGAGCCCGGTGCCACCGTCGACCCGGCACTCGCGCGCGAGCACGTGCTGGCGCTGCGCCGCGGCAAGGGCATGGTGCTCGACCCGGCCGACCACGACACCTGGAGCGTCGGCTCCTTCTTCACCAACCCCGTCGTGCCGGCCGCGACCGCCGCCGCGACGGTGCGGCGCATCGAGGAGGCGACGGGAGAGAGCACGCCGCAGTACCCCGCGCCCGACGGCGTGAAGCTCTCCGCGGGCTGGCTGATCGAGCGGGCCGGCTTCGGCAAGGGCTACGACGGTGGCCGCACGGGAGTCTCGCTGTCGACGAAGCACACCCTCGCGCTGACCAACCGCGGCACCGGCACGACGGCGGAACTGCTCGCCCTCGCGGGCGAGGTCCGGGATGGGGTGTTCGCCCGGTTCGGCGTCGAGCTGCGGCCCGAGCCCGTGCTCGTGGGTGCGGAGCTTCCCCCGCTGCGCCAGTAGAATTCATACGGTGTTCGACATGTTTCGCGCGCCCGTGCGTCGGCGTGCCTTCCTCGGCGGTGCCGCGGCGACGGTGGCCGTCGCCGCGACCGCCTGCACCCGCGACGGCGGCATCGGTGAGACCAGGGCCGATGCTCCCACCTTCGAGTACGCCCCCGGGGCCGGGAAGAAGATCGGCCCCCGCGACACCGTCTCCGTGCGGGTCCGCGGCGGCACCTTCCGTCCGGGCGTCGCGCTGACCAACACCCAATCGGGCAAAAAGGTCGAACTGACCGCGTCGCCCGACGGTGTGACCTATTCGACGAGCGAGCCCCTCGGCTTCGGCGCCACCTACCGCTGGTCCGGCGCCGCGGACGGTGAGGGCGGCACCTGGTCGAGCCTCGACGGCGAGGTCTCCGTCGTCTCGCCCGACGCGACGATGTCCGTTCAGGTCAACATCGCCGACGGTGCCGAGGTCGGCATCGCCGCGCCGCTCATCCTCAAGTTCGCGGGCACCGTCGAGAACAAGGCGGCCGTCGAGAAGGCCCTCGAGGTCACCACGACCCCGCACACCGAGGGCGCCTGGGCCTGGCTGCCCGAGGACAACGGCTCCCGCGCCCACTGGCGCCCGCGCGCGTACTTCGCGCCCGGCACCAAGGTGGCGATGAACGCCAAGCTCTACGGCCTCGACCACGGCGGCGGCCAGTACGGCGCCAGCGACGTGACCAGCGACTTCGTCGTCGGGCGGTCGCAGATCGTCAAGGCCTCGGCGCCGTCGCACCGGATCCGGGTGATGCGGGGCGACCAGGTGCACCTCGACCTGCCCTGCTCGTACGGCGAGGGCGACCTGCCGCGCAACGTCACCCGCTCGGGCATCCACGTGGTGAGCGAGAAGCACGAGGACTTCGCCATGTCCAACCCCGCCGCCGGGTACTTCAACGTGCGCGAGCGCTGGGCGGTGCGGATCTCCAACAACGGCGAGTTCATCCACGCCAACCCGAACACCGTCGGGAACCAGGGCGCCTCGAACGTCACCAACGGCTGCATCAACCTCTCGCTCGAGGACGCGCAGCGCTACTTCGAGAGCGCGCTGTTCGGCGATCCGGTCGAGGTCACGGGCACGTCGATCGAGCTCTCGGAGGCGGACGGGGACATCTACGACTGGACCCTAGACTGGCCGACGTGGCAATCGATGTCGGCGCTGTCGAAGAACTAGTGATCCCCGGCGCGCGGAGGATGTCCGCGCGGGTGGCGTGCACCGTGCTCGCCCCCACCGTGCTGGAGTATCAGGCCACCGTCGCGCGGGTGCCGGGCCTGCAGGTGCAGGAGTCGCTCGCCGTCACGCTCGACGGTGCGCCCCTGCCGGTCCACGAGGTCGTCGGGCCGCACGGCGGTCGCATCCACCGCGTCGACGCCGGGCCCGGGATCGTGCTGTTGGAGTACCACGCGCAGGTCGCGGGCTTCGCGGCGCCGGAGCCCGGCGATGCGTACCTGCGGTCGCTGTACCTGCGGCCCTCGCGCTACTGCGAGGTGGACCGGTTCTACGGCTACGCCGCGAAGCAGTTCGCGGGCGTGGTCGGAGATGCACAACGTGCTGTGGCGGTGCGGGAGTTCGTGGCGAGCCGGCTCGACTACCTGCCCGGCGCCAGCCGCTCCGTCGACGGTGCCTCCGATACCCTGCTCGCGTCCGCCGGCGTCTGCCGCGACTACGCCCACCTGACGATCGCGCTGCTCCGCGCCCTGAAGCTGCCCGCCCGGATGAGCGCGGTCTTCGCGCCGGGCTGCGACCCGATGGACTTCCACGCCGTGGCCGAGGTGATGGTCGACGGCCGCTGGTGGGTGCTCGACGGGACCGGGCTCGCCCCGCGCGGCGCGATGGTGCGCATCGCCACCGGCCGCGACGCCGCCGACATCGCCTTCCTCGACAACCACGGCGGCTCCATCCGCTTCGACCGCCTGACGGTGACCGCCGAGTCCGCCGCGCCCCTGCCCTACGACGACCCCCATGCGCTGATCCCCATCGCCTGAGCCGCACCTACCCGCTGCTCGACGGGTCGGTGTTGCTGCGCGAGAGCCATGCGCGCCACGCATGCCTGATGAATTCGCAGTTCACGCGGTGTTTCTGAATCAGAGGGCATGCGTCCCACGCATGGCCTGCCGCGGAGACGCACCCGCCTCCGGAGGAGCTTCGACGAGACTCAGCCGCGACGCAGCGCGAGCAGCTCCTCGAAGACCGCGCGCGCGTCGGCGGGCCCGTCGACGCGGAAGCGGGCGGCGGTGGCACCGTCGCCCACCTTCACGGAGACGTCCTCGGCCTCGGTGAGCACCGCGAAGGCCTTCTCGTCGGTGACGTCGTCGCCGAGGTACAGCACAGCGGCGGCGCCGGTGCGCTCGCGGAGCGTCTGCAGCGCGCGGCCCTTGGACGCGTCGAGCACCGTCAGCTCCAGGACGGCCTTGCCGTCGGTGGCGTGCACGCCGGGCAGGGCGGCGGGGCCCCGTCGGGCCTCCTCCAACGCGACCGGCCCCGCGGACTGATTGACGACGTTGCGCACGTGCAGCGCCGCGCCCAGCGGCTTGGGCTCGACGGCCGCGCCGGGGAAACGCTCGGCGATCGCGGTGAGGCCGGACAGCACCGTCGCCCGCAGCTCCACCAGGTCGGCGGTCAGCGCCCCCTCGAAGCCCTCGTCCCACTCGGCCCCGTGGCTGCCCACGGTCACGAGCGACGGGGACGCGCCGGACAGCCGCCCCAGCGTTGCGCGGTCGCGGCCGGAGACGAGCGCCACCGTCACCCCCGGGAGCACGGCTAGGCCCTCCAGCGCGGCGACGGTCCCCGGCAGCGGGAACGCCGCGGCGGGGTCGGCGACGATCGGCGCGACGACCCCGTCGTAGTCCGTGGCCACGAGCACCGCCGGCAGCCCGGCGAACCGCGTCAGCGCCTGCGACAGCTCGGCGGGCAGGCTCACGCGGGCGTCTCGTCGACGGTGCCGGCGAGGGTCTGCAGGAAGGAGCGGGCCCAGCGGTCGACGTCGTACTGCAGGACCTGGCGGCGCATGGTGCGCATGCGGCGCTTGCCGTCCTCGGATTCCTGGTGCACGGCCTCGTCGATGGCGTTCTTGACGCCCTCGAGGTCGTGCGGGTTGCACTGGTAGGCCTGGCGGAGCTCGGCGGCGGCGCCGGTGAACTCGCTGAGCACCAGTGCGCCCGTGGAGTCGTTGCGGCAGGCGATGTACTCCTTGGCCACCAGGTTCATGCCGTCGCGCAGCGGGGTCACGAGCATGACGTCGGCGGCGGCGAAGAAGGCGAGCAGCTCGCGGCGCGGCACGGGGCGGTGGACGTAGTGGATCACCGGCCGGCCAATGCGGCCGAAGTCGCCGTTGATGCGGCCGACCTGCCGCTCGATGTCGTCGCGCATCACCTTGTAGGACTCGACGCGCTCGCGCGACGGGGTCGCCAGCTGCACGAAGACGTGCCGCTCCGGATCGAGGCGGCCCTCCTGGTACAGCTCGCCGATCGCGCGCAGCCGCACGTCGATGCCCTTGGTGTAGTCCAGCCGGTCGACGCCGAGCAGGATCTTCTCGGGGTTGCCGAGTTCCTTGCGCAGGGCCCGCGCCCGCTGCTTCGTCTCGGGCAGCTTCGCCGTCGCGGAGAGGTCGGCGGAGTCGATGGAGATGGGGAAGGCGCCCACCCGCACGGACCGGAAGCCGACGGTGACCACCCCGAACTTCGAGCGCACGCCGATCGAGTTCTTGCTCGTCGCGTAGCCCGCGAGCTTGCTGGCGAGGTAGAGGAAGTTCTGCGCGCCGCCGGGCAGGTGGAAGCCGACGAGGTCGGCGCCGAGGATGCCCTCGATGATCTCGCGCCGCCACGGCATCTGCATGAACAGCTCGACGGGCGGGAAGGGGATGTGCAGGAAGAAGCCGATCTTCACGTCGGGCCGCAGCATCCGCAGCATCTTGGGCACCAGCTGCAGCTGGTAGTCCTGCACCCAGACGGTGGCGCCCTCGGCCGCGACCTTGGCGGTCTCCTCCGCGAAGCGCCGGTTGACCTCGACGTAGGTGTTCCACCATTCGCGGTGGTACTCGGGCTTGACGATGACGTCGTGGTACAGCGGCCACAGGCTGCCGTTGGAGAAGCCCTCGTAGTGCTCCTCGACCTCCTGGGCGCTGAGCTTGACCGGCACGAGGAGCATGTCCTCGCCCTCGATCGGCTCGCCGCCGACGTCCGGGGCGCCGGGCCAGCCGACCCACGCGCCGTTGCGGGCGCTGAGGATCGGCTTGAGGGCGGTCACGAGGCCGCCGGGGGCCTCCTTCCAGGTCAGCGTCCCGTCGGGCGCCTTCTCGACGTCGACCGGAAGCCGGTTCGCCACGACGATGAAATCAGATGATCCGAACGCCGCAGCGGCCATGAGTGGGCTACGCCTCCTTGGGGCCGATGCCCAGCATCGACAGCAGCATGCGGCACTCGTCGGCGTCCTCCGCGTACGCAGCGACGACCCGCTGGGCCTGGTAAGCCGTCTCGTCCGCTACGGGCTCGAGTTCGTCTTCGCTGATGTCCTGCGTGGTCTTCGGGGGCATGAACGCACCTTCGTTCGGGAATTGACGAGCAAGGACAGTTTACCTGCGAAACGTTTCAGTCGCGGACCCGGCGGAACGTGATGCCCCCGATGTGCGGTCGCAGGGTCGGCGGGAGGTGCGGCCGGCGCAGTGTGCGGGCCACCCATTCGCCCAGCGTGACGCCCGCGGCCAGCGCGCAGCCGACGGTGAGCGCGGTCGCCATGTTGGTCAGCGCGGAGGTGGTCTGCCCCTCCATCAGCTCCGACAGTCCGCGGTACACCGCGAGGCCCGGGACCAGCGGCGTGATGCCCGCGACGGCGACGATGAGCGGGGGGACCACGGCCCGTCGGGCGAGGAGACCGCCGGCCAGGCCGACGACGGTGGCGGCCACCGTCGACGAGACGATGGGCCCGAGGCCCAGGTTGAGGACGGACCCCGCGACGCCGGCGCCCGCGCAGCCCGCGAGGAAGGACGCGGTGAGCGCCCGGATCTGCGCGTACCCGGCCAGCGCGAAGGCGGCGGCGGCCACGCCCGACGAGGCGACGAAGATCGGCAGCGGCGCGTAGTCGAAGGGCTGCTGCTGCAGCGGCGGCAGGGTCGCGCCGAGCTGGGCGGTGACGCTCAGGGCCATGCCGACGCCGGCCACGACGCCGCCCGTGAACACGACGACCTCGAAGAACCGGGCCGCGCCCGTCACCGGCGCCCCGGTGATCGCGTCCTGCACCGAGCCGACCAGCGACAGCCCCGCCATGAGCACGATGATCCCGGCGACGATCACTCGGTAGGGCTGCACGTCCCACCCGTACTCGACGGACAGCCGGTAGATCAGCGCGGCCGGCAGCGTCGCGAGGAAGCCGCCGACGACCTGCTGGAAGAAGTACGGGAGCCCCCACTGGCTCAGCCGCACGTTGACCGCGTAGATCAGCGCGGTGCTGACGAAGGCCACCGCCGCGAGCGCGGGGGCGCCGCCGAGGAGCAGCGTCAGCGCGCCGGCCATGAGCGCCCAGCCGAAGGTCGCGACGGCGCGCGGGTACGGGTGCCCGGCGGTCATGATCGATTCGAGGGCGGCGAGCGCCTGGTCGGGGCGGATCCGGCCGCGGCCGATGCGCCGCACCAGGGTGTCGACCTGCGAGAGCCGCGTGTAGTCGAGGGACCGGTGGCTCACCATCCGGATGTAGGTCGACGGGGGCAGGCCGCGCCCGCGCTGCACGGAGACGGTGATCGCGTTGTAGGTGACGCTCACGGTCACGTCGTCGATGCCGTAGGTCGCGGCGACGTACCGCACCTGCGCCTCGGTGTCGACGGCGCCGGTCCCGGAGTCCAGCAGCACCTCGCCGACCTTCATCGCGACCTCGAGGACCTCGCCGACGGTCTCGTTGTCGCGGAGGTCGACGGGCTGCAGCGGCGTCAGGACCGGCATTCCGGCGGTGTCGACGGTCGCGGCGTTCCGGCCGGTCAGGGCCTGGACTGCGTGCGCGAGGCGATCGCGGAACGCGGGCTTCACGGTGGGGCACCTCCTCGGGGGTAACACGTCGGTGTCGTGGCACGGACCTCGTTCGTTACTGTGCCAGATCACGCCGGTTTCCGGCCCCCTCGCGGCGCTGTGATCCGCGTCGGATCCGGCCTCGGATCCGCGCCGCGCCCGCGCCCGTCTCAGCCCAGTGCGGCGAGCACCTCCGCGGCCGCCCGTTCGCCCGATTCGAGGGCGCCCTCGATGTACCCGGCGTGCTCGCCGGCGGTCTCCGTCCCGGCCCAGTGCACGGTCCCCGCGGGCGCGTGGCCGAGGGGGAAGGGCATCCCGCCCGCGGCCGGGTCGGGGAAGGCGAGGTAGCCGCCGCCGACGTACTCGTCGAGGTGCCAGGACTTCTCGTGCCAGCCCGCCGGGGCGCGCACGTCGTCGCCGAGGTGGTGGGCGAGGCGCCCGAGCAGCGCGTCCCGACGGTCCGCCGGGCTCAGGTCGTCGAGCGTGCGGGCGTCGGTGCCGCCGACCAGCAGGCAGAGGTGCCCGGGACCGTCGGCGGTCGGGGGCGAGGTGTCGAAGACGCCCACGCCCGGATCGTCGATCGCGATCAGCTCGGCGTGCCCGCGCCCGCGCCAGAACGGCCGCTCGTAGACGGCGAGCGCCTTGTAGACCGAGCCCATGTACATGCCCCGCTCGGCGCGGGCGCGCTCGGCGGGCAGGGCCGGACGGTGCTCGATCGCCGCGGCGATCGGCGGGGGCGCGGTGACCACGACGCGACGGCAGCGCACGGCGCCCGTGGCGGTGTGCACCGTCGCGCACGCGTCGTCGCGGTGGATCGCGAGCACGGGGCTCTCGGTGCGGACGCGGTCCCCGAGCCGCTCGGCCATGCGGACCGCGATGGTGCCGGCACCGTCGACCACCAGGGAGTCCTGTGCCCCGCCCCGCGTGGTCATGGCGGTCGTCAGGCCCTCCATGGTGCGGACGGTGGCGGCGAAGTCGCGCAGGGTGAGGCGTTCCGGGTCGGCGGTGGAGGCGATCTCGAACAGGACGCGCAGGAGCCGGCGGGCGCGGCCCGGGACGCGGCGCAGCAGGTCGGCAACGAGCACGTCGCGCCCGACGTGCGGCCCGCCGAGGCGGACGAGGCCCTCCCAGGCGGCGAGCGCGGCGCCGGCCAGGAGGAACGTCGGGCTCGTGACGCCGACGGTCCGCGGGCCGTCCACCAGCCTCGGCAGCCGGGGCGTCTCCATCCGAAAGACCTGCGCGCCGTACTCGGCGGCGAGCGCGGTGAACCGATGGTGGCCGGTGCCGATCCACTGCCCGCCCAGGTCCACGTGGCTGCCGAGCGCGGTGGTCTCGGTGAGCACGCGGCCGCCGACGCGGGGCGCGGCCTCGAGGACGAGGACGTCGACGCCGCGGTCGTGGAGGTCGAGCGCGGTGCGCAGGCCGGCGACGCCCGCCCCCACCACGACGACGGTGCGCTCCTCGACGGTGGGCTCGTCGGGTTGCGTCTGGGGGTGCGCCTCGGGCCGGTCCGTCATGGCGTCTCCGTTCCGCGGCGGGCGCCGCAATAAAGTCGGTCGTATGACTGATTGTACGGATGGTTCGACCCCCGTGGGACGTTTCACCTGATCCGGTGCCTAGCTGCGCCCGAACAGCCGGTCCGCGAGGACCGCGGCGTACAGCTCCGCGGCGGCCCGCGGGTCGGAGCGGTCCCGGCCCGTGAGCTGCTCGATCCGGCGGAGCCGGTGGTTGATCGTGTTCCGGTGGTAGTGCAGGCGCTCGGCGGTGGCGACGAGCGAACCGCCGCAGTCGAACCAGGCCCGGACGGTGGCGATGAGGGCGTCGCGGTCGGCCTCCGGCAGCGCGAGCACGGGGCCGAGCACCGCGTCCCGCAGCTCCCGCGCCGCGGCCGGGGAGTGCGCGAGCGCGAGCGGCAGCGCCGACTGTCCGTAGGACTCGGTCGCCGCCTCGCCGGGGATCAGGCTGGCCATCGCGAGCTCCGCCTGCCGCAGCCCGTCGCGCGCGTCGAGCGGCGCGGTGAAGGGCGTGCTGATGCCCACACGTCCGGTCGCCTCGGTGCGCAGCAGCTCCAGGACCTGCGGCAGCACGTGCGGGGTGCTCAGGCTCAGCAGCCCGATGCGGGTCTGCACGTCCGACATCCAGTGCGCGGCGACGAGCCGGTCCCGCAGCCGGCGGTCGATGACGGCGTACGGCTCGCCGCTCGTGGCCGCGGGGTCCGTGCCGGCCTCGGCGCAGACGACGAGGAAGGTCCCGGTCGCGGGGAGCTGCAGCGTCTGCGCCGCGGCGTGCAGGCGGCCGGGCTCGAGCACCCCGTCGAGCAGGGCGCGCAGCTCCACGCGAAGGAGCTCGGTGTGCCGGGTGGTGCGATCGGCGACAGCGCGCCCGTACTCCTCGGCGGCGGCGGTCGAGTAGTCGTCGATGATGCGCCAGACGTCGCCGCCGATGTCGGGCAGCAGTTCGGGGTGGTCGACGCACGCGGCGCGCATGTGGTCCCAGACGAGGCGCCCGGCCAGCCGGTAGGCGTGCAGCAGGGCGGCCAGCGGGAAGCCGTACTCGGCCTTGAGGCGGCCGGTGGCGCGGGCGGCGTGCAGGTCCTCCTCGGGGTCGCCGCCCAGCTGCCGCAGCACCGAGTCGAGGTTCGCGTGCACAGCCTCGCGCAGCTCGTCCGGGGTGATGAGCGTGCTCTCGGCGTAGGCGTGCTCGCCGGTGAGGATCCGCTCGACCAGCTCGTCGGTGAGCGCGTCCACGTCGTCCACCAGCAGCCGGGCGAACTCCGCCGGGGAGGCACCGGACGGTGCTGTGATCGTCGACACCCCTCGATGGTAGCCGCCCGTCCCCGCCCGGTCGTTGTGCGTGAGCACAACACGGCCCGTGTGCAGGCGGAACTCCGGCACGATGCCCGCGACGCCGTGGGCGGTCAGACTCGAAGGGGAACAGTGACCCGGCTCACCCCGGGGCCGTACGGAGACCGGAGAGCCCATGACCACCACCGAATCAGTCCTCGACGCCGCCGTCGCCGACCTGCAGCAGGGCGAGCGCACCTGGGCCGCCACGACCCTCGCGGGGCGCCGCGCCCTGCTCGACGAGGTGCGCGCGGCCACCGCGGCCGTCGCGCAACAGTGGGTCGACGCGGCCGCCGGCATCAAGGGCCTGCCCGCCGACTCCACGCTGCTCGGCGAGGAGTGGCTCTCCGGCCCCTATTCGGTGATCACCGCCTGCGAGGCCCTCGCGACCTCGCTGGCGGCGCTCGAGGAGGGCCGCAGCCCCGTCGACGGCTTCACCATCAGCCCCGCGCCCGGCGGCCGCTCGGCCGTCGAGGTGCTGCCGCACAGCGCCTTCGACCAGCTCCTGCTCAGCGGGTTCAGCGCGCAGGTCTGGACCGTCCCGGGCGTCGACGCCGCGTCGGTCCGCGACCGCGCCGGCCTCGGCTCCCTCGATCCGACGGTGACCCACGGCATCGCCGGGGTGCTCGGCGCGGGCAACATCTTCTCCATCCCGCCGCTCGACACGCTGTACCAGCTCTACGCCGACAACCGCGTGGTGCTGCTCAAGCTCAACCCGGTCACCGACCCGCTGCTGGACACCTACAGCGCCGCCTTCGCGCCGCTCATCGACCACGGCGTCGTCCGCATCGTGACCGGCGGCGCCGACGTGGGCGGGG
Organism: Tsukamurella sp. M9C; assembly: GCF_020169415.1. GTDB lineage: Bacteria > Actinomycetota > Actinomycetes > Mycobacteriales > Mycobacteriaceae > Tsukamurella. The sequence continues at coordinate 24,945 of NZ_JAIULG010000044.1, read as the reverse complement.
CCCTGGTCAACCACCCCGGCATCACGACGGTGCACATGACCGGCAGTGCCCGCACCCACGACGCCATCGTCTTCGGCACGGGTTCCGAAGGGGCGCAGCGCAAGGCGGAGAACCGGCCGCTGCTCGACAAGACGATCACCAGCGAGCTGGGCGGCGTCTCGCCGACCATCGTCGTGCCGGGCGAGTGGTCGGCCGCCGACCTGCGGTTCCAGGCCGAGCACCTCGCCACGCAGCGCCTGCACAACAACGGCTACAACTGCGTCGCCTCGCAGGTCGCCGTCATCAGCGCCGACTGGCCGCAGAAGGAGGAGTTCCTCCGCGAGCTGCGCGGGGCCTTCGACCGCGCACCGTCGCGCCGCGACTACTACCCGGGTTCCGCCGATCGCGTGGCCGCCGCCCGGGCCGGGTACGGCGAGCGGGCGCAGGCCGTCGGGCCCGACGGTGCCCGCACCCTCGTCTTCGGCCTGCAGGCCGACCGGACCGAGGAGGCGCTGCACACCGAGTACTTCGCGCCGGTATACGGCGTGCTCGAGCTCCCCGGCGACGCCGCCGGCTTCCTCGCGACGGCCGTCCGCGCCGCCAACGAGGACTTCGAGGGCACGCTCGGCGTGAACATCGTCGCCGACCCCGCGACCATCAAGGCCCTCGGCGCGGCGTTCGATCGGGCGATCGCGGACCTGCGCTACGGCACCATCGCGGTGAACGCCTGGACCGGCGTCGGCTACCTCACCGCCCGCGCGTCGTGGGGCGCCTTCCCCGGGCACACCATCGACGACGTGCAGAGCGGCATCGGCGTCGTCCACAACGCGCTGCTCCTCGACGACGTGGAGCGGACCGTCGTGCGCGGTCCCTTCCGCCCGTCGCCCCGCTCGTTCGCGGGCGGCGAGCTGTCGATGTCGCCGAAGCCGCCGTGGTTCGTCACCAACCGCACCGGCGCGACGACGGGCCGTCGGCTCACCGAGTTCGCTGCGAAGCCCTCGTGGCTGAAGCTGCCCGGCATCTTCGCCTCCGCCCTGCGCGGCTGACGGTCGGTGAAAGATCGACGCCGCATCGCCCGACACGCCGACCTCATGTCCGCGAAACGGCGCAGCGGCGTCGATTTTTCACATCAGCGGTCGAAGAACCGATCGCTGAGCCGGTCGAAGAAGCCGTCGATCTTCTGCTCGCGGGCGGTGCCCTCGACCTTGGAGTTCCAGAGGTACACGAGCCCGAAGACCACGGCGACGAGGCCGAGCACCAGCGCGGTGATCAGGACGACCTGAACGGTGGTGGACATCGTCGCTCCTTTCGCGGAGCCCCCCGTCGGGATTGAACCGACGACCTTCGCTTTACAAGAGCGGTGCTCTACCACTGAGCTAGGGAGGCGCGCGGCCTCGCGGCCGCGGCGCCAGCATATCGTGACCAGCATGACTGACTCCTTCGAGACCATCAGCTGGACGCTCGACGACGACGGCATCGCCACCCTCGTGCTCGACCGCCCGGATCAGCTCAACGCCTTCAGCGTCACGATGGCGCGGGAGCTGACGGAGTTCTTCGAGGTCCATGCCCGGCGCGACGAGGTGCGCGCCGTCGTCGTCACCGGCGCCGGCCGCGCCTTCTGCGCCGGCATGGACCTCACCGGCGAGGGCAACGTCTTCGGGCTCGACGAGTCCGTGCAGCCGACCCCCGAGGAGTTCGCCGCCGCGTACGACCAGGCCCCGTATCAGGACGGCGTGCGCGACACCGGCGGCAAGCTCACGCTGGCGATCTACTCGCTGCCCAAGCCCGTGATCGCCGCGATCAACGGCCCCGCGGTGGGCATCGGCGCGACGATGACCCTCGCCATGGACACCCGACTCGCGTCGACGAAGGCGCGCATCGGCTTCGTCTTCGGCCGGCTCGGCATCGTCATGGAGGCCTGCTCCAGCTGGTTCCTGCCGCGCATCGTCGGCCCCGCGCTGGCGCTGGAGTGGGTCTACTCCGCCGACATCCTCACCGCCGAGCAGGCGCGCGAGGGCCGCCTCGTCCGCAGCCTGCACGAACCCGACGAACTCGTGCCCGCCGCGCAGGAGCTCGCGCGCTCGTGGGTGAAGGGACGCTCCGCCGCCGGCGTCGCGCTCAACAAGCAGCTGATCTACCGCGGCCTCGGCTCCGCGAAGCCGCTCGACGCGCACCTCGCCGACTCGCTGGCGATGTACTACTCGTCGATCGGCGACGGCAAGGAGGGCGTGGCCGCCTTCCTCGAGAAGCGCGCGCCCGAGTTCACGGCCAAGGCCTCGGAGACGCCCCGCATCGTCGCCGACTAGCTGTCGCGAGGACCGGCGCCGGGCCGGGGAGCGCGCCTACCCTGGGCGCATGGCACCTCCCCGCTTCCGGCAGCTGGTCATCGACGCCGCGGACGCACGACGGTCCGCGGAGTTCTACCGCGCCCTCCTCGGTCTCGCGTACCTCCCCGGCGACGAGCCGCGCGACGGCGCGGCGGATCCCACCTTCATCGTGCTGCTCGGCACCGACGGCCGCCGCCTGCTCGGCTTCCAGACGGTGCCGGCGTTCGCCCGGTCGACGTGGCCGTCCATGGACGTGCCGCAGCAGCTGCACCTCGACTTCGCCGCCCGCGACGACGCCGAACTCGCGGAGCACCACCGCCGCGTCCTGGAACTCGGCGGCACGCTCATCGAGGACCGACTCGACGACCCGGAGGATCCGCTGCGCGTCTACGCCGACCTCGACGGGCACCCGTTCTGCATCTTCGTGGCCGAGCAATAAGCTGGCCGCATGGAGATCCGCGACGCCCAGCCGGCCGACCTGCCGGCGATCCTCGTCATCCACAACGATGCCGTGGAGAACTCGACCGCCATCTGGTCCGAGGAGAAGGCCGACCTCGCCGAGCGCGAGGCATGGCTCGCCGAGCGTCGGGCCGGTGGCTTCCCGGTCCTCGTCGCCCTCGTCGACGGTGAATTGGGCGGCTACGCCTCGTACGGGCCCTTCCGTGCGAAGTCGGGATACCGGCACACCGTCGAGAACTCGGTGTACGTGGCCGACGGCTTCTACCGGCGTGGCATCGCCGAGGCCCTGATGAACGCGCTCATCGAGCGCGCGCAGCAGTCCGACGTGCACGTCGTCGTCGCGGCGATCGAGGAGTCCAACCACGCCTCGGTCGCCTTGCACCGCAAGCTCGGCTTCCGTGTGACCGGTCAGATGCCCCAGGTGGGGATCAAGTTCGGTCGTTGGCTGGACCTGGTCCTGATGCAGCGGATCCTCTAGCGGGATCGCTCGAACACCCGCGCCTACGGGGAGCGGGCCGCGACGGGATCCGCGGCGGTTCGGCGCCGCCGGCCGACGGGGCGTTCCCCCGGGCGGAGCGTCGAACGGACGGCGGCCCCAGTGGGCCGCACTCGCGCGGCAGTGTTGATCCGACACGGCGAGGTCTCAAGAACCTCGTCCGACATCGATGAGGCCTCGTACGCAGCGGATTCCGCGGCGTCGAGTTCGGCGATCTCGTCGGCGATCGCGGTCGCGAGAGCGAATTCCGCGATGCTCCTCTCGGCAGCCTCGAGCCACGTGATGTGGTCGTTCCCTGCGCTGCCGTTCATGACGCACCCCCGCGTTCGGTGATGCCTCCAGTCTACCACCGACGTTCGATCACAACATCACGAAACTATAACGAAATCGAATGATGTTCGAACAACTTGTTGGTCGTGGGAGGGCGGCCACGGCGGAATCCCGCTCAGGCCAGCGCGGCCGTGCCCACGATCTCCGCCGCGAGCTCCTCCGGCCGCTCGTCGGGGATCCAGTGGCTCACCCCGTCGAGCACCACGAACCGGTACGGCCCGTCGACGTACTCACCCGCGAGCTCGGCTCCGGCCCTGGTCAGTGCGACGTCGTCGGTGCTCCAGATGTAGGTCACCGGGCACGTGATCCGCGTGTTCTGTCCCGGCTTCACCGTGGTGAACGGCATCCCGCGGTAGTAGTTCAGGCCGCCGCCCAGCAGCCCGGGCGTCAGCACCTCGTCCACGACGGTGCGGATCGCATCGTCGGGCATGCCGCTCCCGCGGAGGAAGGCCTCGAAGCGCCCGGGGAACCGCCGGGCCAGCAGCTCCGGCACCGCGGGGATCTGGAACAGGTACATGTAGTACGACTTCAGCGCCTGGTCGGAGCGGAGGAACGCCCGCAGGAAGGCGAAGGGGTGCGGCACGGAGACGGCGGTCAGCGTGCGCACCAGGTGCGGGTAGGTGGCGGCCGTGAGCCACGCCGTCGACGATCCCCAGTCGTGCCCGACGAGATGTGCCGGCCCCGTCCGCTCCAGCAGCGCCGCGGCGTCGGCGGCCAGCTCGGAGCTGCGGTACTGCCAGCGCCGCGCCGGGCTGGCGGTCCGCGCGTACCCGCGCTGCCACGGCACGACGGTGCGGTACCCCTGCTCGTGCAGGTGCTCGGCCGTCGCCGCCCAGGAGGTGGGGGTCTGCGGAAAGCCGTGCAGCAGTGCGACGATCTCGCCGTCGATCGGCCCGCTGTCGACCACCGGGAAGGTCAGGCCCGAGCGCGTGAACTCCGTGATCCGTTCCGTCATGCCCTCAGCCAACCACGCCCGACGGTGCGCGGCATCCGACCAGGGGCGGAGGTCCGCGCGGATCTGCGCACGTGCCGGGTGCGCGGCATCGCTTGCCGTGCTGCGTGCGCTGACCTGGCTCTTAAGTGTCTCTTGAGCAGGGCTCAAGACCTGCGCGCGACGATGGGGAGGTCAGCAAACGTCCACGGAGAAGCAGTCGTCATGATCATCCGCAAGAAGATCGTCGCCGCCACCGCCGCCCTGGCGGCAGCTGCAGGGATCGCCGCCGTTGCGCCGGGGGCCGCCAACGCGTCGCCGAACGGCTGCGACGTGCATCAATGGACGGTCACGCACCTCGAGACCCCCAGCTCCAGTGTGTCGATCTGCCGCTGGCAGGGCGACGGCCGCACGGAGTACCGCGGTTTCGGCAAGGGCAACGGCCTCGCCGTGACCGCGCCCGTGGTGTGGTCGAACGGCGCGTCGTACAGCGCCGTCAACAACGGCTACACCTACCGCGTCGACGTGGGCCGCGGCCTCGCCGTCATCGCCCCGAACGGCTACCAGATCTCCTACGAGCCGGCGCTCTAGAGCGCATGCGGTGCCGCGCTCACACGCGGTGCCGCACCTCGTACCCACTGATCACGGATACCCGGTTGAACGCGTTGATCGTGACCGCGGCCCAGATGAGCACGGAGGTCTGGGCCTCGTCGAGCACATCGGTGGCGCGGTCGTACGCGATGTCCGCCGCGTGGTGCGGGGGCAGCTGCGTCACCAGCTCGGCGATCTCGAGCGCGGCGCGCTGCACGTCGTCGAACAGGACGGGCGCCTCGCGCCAGGCGGCCAGCACGTCGAGCTGCTGGTCGGAGAGCCCCGCCGCGCGCCCGGCGCGCGCGTGCAGGTCGAGGCAGTAGGCGCAGCCGTTGAGCTGCGAGCACCGCAGGTTCACCAATTCGACCACGTCACGGCCGATTCCGACGGCGGCGGCCGCCTCGGCCACCTCCGTCGAGACCGCGATCAACTGCTTGTAGATCCGAGGGGAGGCCTTGTCGATCCGCACGCGCTGGGCTGGCATGGCACTAGGCTAGCGGTCATGAGCAACGTCGACCGACAGCCCGAAGAGGTCGAGTGCGGGGCCACGGTGGACGGGCCGGCCCCCGCCGCCGGCGTGGAGGTGATCGAGGCCCGCGAGGTCCCGCTCGGCGGCCCCCGCGCGATGACGGTGCGCCGCACCCTCCCCACGCACGAGCGCTCGATGATCGGGGCGTGGTGCTTCGCCGATCACTACGGCCCCGACGAGGTGGACCGCTCCGGCGGCATGAACGTCCCGCCCCACCCGCACACCGGCCTGCAGACCGTGAGCTGGCTGTTCGAGGGCGAGATCGAGCACCGCGACAGCGCCGGCGTCGAGGCGCCGGTCCTGCCGGGTGAGATCAACCTCATGTCCGCCGGCTACGGCATCAGCCACTCCGAGGTCTCCACCCCGGAGACCCGGCGCCTGCACGGCGTCCAGTTGTGGCTCGCCCTCCCGGACCGGGCGCGCAATGCGCCCAACGGCTTCCAGCACTACGCGCCACCCGCCGTCGACCTGCCCGACGTGCGGCCCGGCGGCCCGGGCGGCACCGCCCGCGTCTTCATCGGCGAGCTCGCCGACAGCACCTCGCCGGTCTTCACGGCCACCCCGCTGCTCGGCGCGGAGCTGATCCTGCGCCCCGGCGCGCGGGTCAGCCTCGCCGTCGACCCCACCTTCGAGCACGGCGTCCTGCTCGACACGCAGAAGCTGCTGTTCGACGGTGTCGCCCTCGCCTGGGGCGACCTCGGCTACGCCGGGCCAGGCCTCGGCGGCCTCCGCCTGCACAACCCCACCGAGGAGGACGCGCGCGTGGTCCTGCTCGGCGGCGTCCCCTTCGACGAGGACATCGTCATGTGGTGGAACTTCGTCGGCCGCACCCACGACGAGATCGTCGAGTACCGCGAGGAATGGCAGGCGCGTGCCGCGCGTTTCGGCAGTGTGAGCGGATGGCGCGACGATCAGTACCTGCCGGCGCCCCCGCTTCCGACCACCCGGCTCAAGCCCCGCAGGAGGAACCCGCAATGACCGAGAACACCGAGACCGTCGCCGTCGCCCGCAACGACGCCGAGGGACGCTACGACATCACCGTCGACGGGGAGCTCGCCGGCTTCACCGTGTTCATCGACCGCGGTGAGCAGCGCATCTTCCCGCACACCGAGCTCGACGAGAAGTTCTCCGGCCGCGGCCTGAGCGGCATCCTCGTGCACGACGCGCTGGAGGACACCCGCGCCGCGGGCAAGCGCGTGGTCCCGGTGTGCCCGCTGGTCAAGCGGTACGTGTCCAAGCACCCCGAGGTGCAGGACATCGTCGACCCGGTGACCCCGGAGATCCTCGCCTCCCTGTAGCGGGCGAGGCGCGAGCGCGACGTTCACAGGGAACTGACAGCGAGTCGTCAGAGTCCCGGACGCCCGACGGTGCACTATGGCGGTGTGTCCAGTGCGAAAGACGAATCGATGCCCCGCGTGCTCGTGGTCGACGACGAGCAGAGCATCCGGGAGCTGCTGCAGGTCAGCCTGAAGTTCCAGGGCTTCGACGTGGCGGTTGCCCCGGACGGCCCCGCCGCGCTCGATCGCATGCGCACCTTCCGGCCCGACGTCATGGTGCTCGACATCATGATGCCGGGCATGGACGGCCTCGGCCTGCTCAAGCGGCTGCGCCAGGACGGCATCGAGGCGCCCGCGCTGTTCCTCACGGCGCGCGATTCGGTCGAGGACAAGGTCGCCGGCCTCACGCTGGGCGGCGACGACTACGTCACCAAGCCGTTCAGCCTCGAGGAGGTCGTGGCCCGGATCAACGTGCTGCTGCGGCGCCACGGCTTCGGCGAGGACGAGGCCTCGACCCGCCTGACCTTCGCCGACCTCGAGCTGGACGACGAGACGCACGAGGTGTGGAAGGCGGGCGAGCTGGTCTCGCTCTCACCCACCGAGTTCACGCTGCTGCGCTACTTCATGGTCAACGCCGGGGTGGTGCTGTCGAAGCCGAGGATCCTCGACCACGTCTGGCACTACGACTTCGGCGGCGACGTCAACGTCGTCGAGTCCTACGTCTCCTACCTGCGCCGCAAGGTCGACACGGGCGAGAAGCGGCTGATCCACACCCTCCGCGGCGTGGGGTACGTACTCCGCGAACCCCGGTAGGCCCGCATGGGTTCGACCCCGAACACCTCGTTCGCGTCCCGCGTGCCGCTGCGCCTATCGCTCGTTGCGCTGGTCGTCGGCCTCGTCTTCCTGGGCCTGCTCGCCTCCGGCACCGCACTGACCGCGGCGATGAAGGATCAGCTCCTCTCCCGCGAGGATCAGACGCTGCGGCAGGCCGCCGACACCTGGGCCCGCCCGAAGCCGAGCCTGCCGGAGCCGGTGCGCGGCAGCAAGCCTCCGCCCACCCGCTTCTACCAGGCGGTCTTCCTGCCGGACGGCACCCAGCTGCGGATCAGCAACCCCGATTTCACCGAGCAGCCGGACCTGTCCGGCCTCGGCGACCTGCACGGCGACGCCGTCACCGTGCGCTCCGTCGGCGGCAAGGGGCCGCAGTGGCGCGTCGTGCAGTCGAGTTCGCAGTACGGCGTGGCCTTCGTCGCGGTCACGCTCTCGGACGTCGATTCGACCCTGCGCGCCATGATCGTGCTGGAACTGCTCATCGGCGGCGGCGTCCTCGTCATCGCGGGCGGCCTCGGCTACCTCGTGGTGCGGCGCTCGCTCCGCCCGCTCGAGGAGGTGGAGGCCACCGCCGAGGCCATCGCGGCGGGGGACCTCACGCGCCGCGTCCCCGAGGCGCCGCCGCACACCGAGGTCGGCCGGCTCTCGACGTCGATCAACACGATGCTGCACCAGGTCCAGGACTCGTTCGACCGCGTCGCATCGTCGGAGGAGCGGGCGCGCGCCGACGAGGAGCGGATGCGCCGTTTCGTCGGCGACGCCTCGCACGAGCTGCGTACCCCGCTCACGTCGATCCGCGGCTTCGCCGAGCTGTACCGGCAGGGCGCCACCGACGACACCGGCTTCGTCATGTCGCGCATCGAGTCCGAGGCGGAGCGGATGGGCCTGCTCGTGGAGGATCTCCTGCTGCTTGCGCGCCTGGACGCCCGCCGGCCGCTGGCCTCGGACACCGTCGACCTCACCGCGGTCGCCGACGACGTGGTGCACGCCGCGCAGGCACGCGAGCCGGGCCGGGACATCGCGCTCGAGGTCGACGGTGCCGGCCCCGTCGCACTGACCGGCGACCGGGACCGCCTGCACCAGGTGGTCACCAACCTGGTCTCGAACGCGCTGCGGCACACGCCCGACGAGGCGACGGTGCGCGTCCGGCTCGCCGAGGAGCCGGGCGCGGTGGTGCTGTCCGTCGCCGACACCGGGCCGGGGATGGAGCCCGACGAGGCCGCGCGCGTCTTCGAACGCTTCTACCGCACCGACTCCTCCCGCAGCCGCGGCAGCGGCGGCGCGGGCCTGGGCCTGTCGATCGTCCACGGCATCGTCGAGCGGCACGGGGGCACCGTCACCGTCGACACCGCGCCGGGGGAGGGCGCGACGTTCACAGTGCGCCTGCCCCGCTGACCGCGGTCACTCCGCGGCGAGCGCCTCGACGATCTTGGTCTGGGCCTCGTCGAGCGAATCGGCGCTCGGGTTCGGGTCGACGTTGGTGAAGTCGAAGTCGGTGAGCCCGTACGCCGGGAAGACGTGCAGGTGCAGGTGCGGGATCTCGAAGCCGGCGACGATCAGGCCCGCGCGCGGCGCGTCGAAGGCGCGCTTGACCGCCCGACCGATCTTGCGTGCGACGTCGTTGAGGTGGGCCCACAGCTCGTCGTCGATCGACTCCCAGTGGTCCACCTCCTCGCGCGGCACCACCAGCACGTGGCCCTGCGTGAGGGGGCCGATGGTCAGGAACGCCACCACCGAATCGTCCTGGTACACGAACCGGCCCGGGAGCTCGCCGGCGATGATCTTCGAGAAGACGGATGCCATGGGGCCAGGCTAGTGGAGGTGCCCGGTAGTGTCATGGCCGTGCGAGTACTCGTCATCGGCACCGGCGGCCGCGAACACGCCCTCCTCGACGCGCTCACCCGTGACCCGCAGGTCACCGAGCTCCATGCGGCCCCGGGCAACCCGGGCACCGCGGCGATCGCGACGAACCACGACGTCGACGCCTCCTCCGGCGACGAGGTCGCGGCGCTCGCCGAGCGCCTCGGCGCCGACCTCGTGGTGATCGGCCCCGAGGTCCCGCTGGTCCTCGGCGTCGCCGACGCGGTCCGGGCCAGCGGCATCGCCGTCTTCGGCCCGTCCGCCGCCGCGGCGCAGATCGAGGGCTCGAAGGCCTTCGCCAAGGACGTCATGGACGCCGCCGGCGTGCGCACCGCGCGCAGCGAGATCGTCGACAGCCCCGCGGAGATCGACGCCGCGCTCGACCGCTTCGGACCCACCTGGGTCGTCAAGGACGACGGCCTGGCCGCTGGCAAGGGCGTCGTCGTCACCGCGGACCGCGCCGCGGCCCGGGCGCACGCCGCCGACCTCATCGAGTCCGGCCGGCCCGCGCTGCTCGAGTCCTTCCTCGACGGCCCCGAGGTCTCCCTGTTCTGCCTCGTCGACGGTGAGGATGTCGTCCCGCTGCTGCCCGCGCAGGACCACAAGCGCGTCGGCGACGGCGACACCGGCCCCAACACAGGCGGCATGGGCGCCTACGCCCCGCTGCCCTGGCTCGCCGACGGCGCGGTCGACGAGATCGTCGAGACCGTCGTGCGGCCCGTCGCGCGCGAGATGGTGCGCCGCGGCACCCCGTTCTCCGGCCTGCTCTACGCAGGCCTCGCCATGGGCTCCGAGGGGCCGGCCGTCGTCGAGTTCAACTGCCGCTTCGGCGACCCCGAGACGCAGGCCGTGCTGAGCCTCCTGGAGTCGCCGCTCGGCGAGGCGCTGAACGCCACCGCCACGGGCGCGCTCGGCGCGCTGCCCCCGCTCCGGTGGCGCGACGGTGCGGCTATCACCGTGGTGCTCGCCGCCGAGAACTACCCGGCGACGCCGCGCAAGGGCGACGTCATCACCGGCGCCGACGGCGCGGGGATCTACCACGCCGGGACGGCCGTCGACGCCGACGGACGCCTCGTCTCGAACGGCGGCCGCGTGCTCAACGTGGTCGGTGTCGGCGACGACCTGGGAGCGGCCCGCGCGGACGCCTACGCCAAGCTCGAGCGGATCAAGCTGCCGGGCAGTCATTTCCGCACGGACATCGGTCACCAGGCCTTGCAGTAGCGCTTTTGTCCGATGTCGGCGCGGATGGGTGCCGACGATTTGGTCGAAACCCTCAGGCCGGGCGGGACGTGCTGGCAGCATGTCCCAGATGACAGCCGCGACCACGCCCAAGGGTGAGCGCCGGCGCGCGGCCCTTGTGGCGGCGGCCGGGGAGCTCCTCGTCGAGGGCGGCTTCGAATCGGTGCGGCACAGGGCGGTGGCGCACCGTGCGCACATCCCCCTGGCGGCCACGACCTACTACTTCGAGTCGCTGGGCGACCTGCTGTCCAACGCCGTCGCGTACGCGGGCGAGCTGGACCTCGCCGCGGTCCGCGGCCGCGTAGAGGCCGTGAGCCGGCGCAAGCGCGGCGATTCGGCGCTCGCGAAGCTCCTCACCTCGGTCTTCTTCGCCTGCGACACCGCCGCCGAGCGCGGCGCGCTGGTCTCGCGGTACGAGCGGATGGTGCTGTGCACGCGGGATCCCGAGCTCACCCGCCTGCAGGCGCAGGTCCGGAACGTCCTGGCGGAGCTGCACGTCGAGGTGCTCACCCGCTCGGGTCGCCGGGCGACGGGGCCGGGCGTCGATCGGCTGATGGCCATCGAGGACGGCGCCGTCCTCGCGGCGTTGACCACCCACGGGGCGGACGTGCCCCGCGCCGTGCGCGAGGCGCTCGGCACCGTCGTCGACGATCTCGCGCCCCTGCATCCCTGAGCGGAGCCCCGTTCCTTCCACGGTCGGGTGTGTCATCCGTGCATGAGATAATCGCGGGGTGAGCACTCCCCGCATCCCCGACGTCCTCGCCAACCGGTACGCCAGCCCGCGCATGCGCGAGCTGTGGTCGCCGGAGTACAAGATCGTGCTGGAGCGCCAGCTGTGGATCGCGGTGCTCAAGGCGCAGCGCGACCTCGGGATCGACGTGCCCGACGGTGCCGTCGAGGCCTACGAGAAGGTCGTCGACCAGGTGGACCTGGCGTCGATCGCGGAGCGCGAGCGGATCACCCGGCACGACGTGAAGGCGCGGATCGAGGAGTTCAGCGACCTCGCGGGCTTCGAGCAGATCCACAAGGGCATGACCTCGCGCGACCTGACGGAGAACGTCGAGCAGCTGCAGGTGCTGCGCTCGCTGGAGTACGTCCGCGACCACGCCGTGGCCGTGGCGGCCCGGCTCGCCGAGCGGGCCGCGCAGTACTCGTCCGTCGTGATGGCGGGCCGCTCGCACAACGTCGCGGCGCAGGCCACGACGCTGGGCAAGCGCTTCGCGTCCGCCGCCAACGAGCTGCTGGTGGCGATCGCCCGCCTCGAGGACCTCATCGGCCGCTACCCGCTGCGCGGCATCAAGGGCCCGATGGGCACCTCGCAGGACATGCTCGACCTCCTCGGCGGCGACGCCGCCAAGCTCGCCGAGCTGGAGTCGCGGGTGGCGGAGCACCTGGGCTTCTCGCAGTCCTTCGTCTCCGTCGGCCAGGTGTACCCGCGCTCGCTCGATCACGACGTGGTGAGCGCCCTGGTCCAGGTGGCGGCGGGACCGTCGTCGATGGCCACGACGATCCGGCTCATGGCCGGGCACGAACTGGTCACCGAGGGCTTCCAGCCCGGCCAGGTGGGCAGCTCCGCGATGCCGCACAAGATGAACACCCGCTCCTGCGAGCGCGTCAACGGCCTCACCGTGATCCTGCGCGGCTACGGCTCGATGGCGGCCGAGATGGCGGGCTCGCAGTGGAACGAGGGCGACGTCTTCTGCTCCGTGATCCGCCGCGTGGCCCTGCCGGACTCGTTCTTCGCGATCGACGGCCTCTTCGAGACCTTCCTGACCGTCCTCGACGAGTTCGGCGCCTACCCGGCCGTGATCGAGAACGAGCTGAACCGCTACCTGCCCTTCCTCGCCACCACCCGCGTGCTCATGGCCGCGGTGCGCGCGGGCGTCGGCCGCGAGGTCGCGCACGAGGCGATCAAGGAGCACGCCGTCGCCGTCGCGCTGGCGATGCGCGAGGAGGGCAAGGAGCCCGACCTGTTGGATCGCCTCGCCGGTGACTCCCGCCTCGGCCTGTCGCGCGCGGATCTCGATGCGGCGCTGGCGGACCGCGCCGCCTTCACCGGCGCCGCCGAGGCCCAGGTCGCCCAGGTCGTCGCCGACGTCGAGCAACTGGTCGCGAAGTACCCCGACGCCGCCGGCTACACCCCCGCCCCCATCCTCTGACCCACCGGTTCCCTGCGGTTCCGGCGGCCGCGACCTGCGATTCGCCCGCCGAATCCGCGGGGAACCGTCAGGCGATAGGGTGGCGGAGTGCGTCCTGAACTGAGCGAATACACGCCGATCTACTCGGGCAAGGTCCGCGAGCTGTACGAGATCGACGACGAGCACCTGCTGCTCGTCGCGAGCGACCGGATCAGCGCCTACGACTACATCCTGGACACCGCGATCCCCGACAAGGGGCGCGTGCTCACGGCGATGTCGGTCTTCTTCTTCGACGCGCTCGGCGTGCCGAACCATCTGGCCGGGCCGGCCGATGATCCGCGCATCCCCGAGTCGGTGCTGGGCCGCGCGCTCGTCACGCGCCGGCTCGACATGGTGCCGGTGGAGTGCGTCGCCCGCGGCTACCTCACGGGCTCCGGCCTCAAGGAGTACCGCGCGAACGGCGAGGTGTGCGGCGTGCCCCTCCCGGAGGGCCTGGTCGACGGCAGCCGCATCGACCCGCCGATCTTCACCCCCGCGACCAAGGCCGCCGTCGGCGACCACGACGAGAACGTCTCCTTCGAGCGCGTCGCCGAGGACGTCGGCCTCGAGCTGGCGACGCGGCTGCGCGAGCTCACCCTCGACGTCTACGCGCGCGGCGCCGACATCGCCCGCGAACGCGGGATCATCCTCGCGGACACCAAGTTCGAGTTCGGTCGCAGCTCCGACGGGGACCTCCTCCTCGCCGACGAGGTGCTCACGCCCGACTCCTCCCGCTACTGGGACGGCGCGCTCTACGAGCCCGGCAAGGCCCTGCCCAGCTTCGACAAGCAGATCGTGCGCGACTGGCTCACCAAGGAATCCGGCTGGTCCACCGACACCGGCACCCCGCCGCCACCCCTGCCCGCCGACGTGGTGGAGCGCACCCGCGCCCGCTACATCGAGGCCTACGAGCGCATCTCGGGCCTGAGCTTCGCCGACTGGCCGGGCGGAGCGGCATGAGCGCCCCGGCCCAGCCCGTCGCGAAGAAGGTTCCGGCCCCGCGGACCTTCCACGGCGACACCGTGATCGACGACTACGCCTGGCTCGCCGACACCTCCGACGCGGAGGTGCTCGACTACCTCCGCGCCCACAACGCCTTCACCGAGGCGGCCACCGCGGCCCACGAGCCACTGCGCGAGGCGATCTTCGGTGAGATCAAGGCGCACACCCAGGAGACCGACATGTCGGTCCCGCAGCGCCGCAAGGGATACTGGTACTACGCGCGCACCGTCGAGGGTAAGCAGTACGGGATCCACTGCCGCGCACCGATCACCGGACCCGACGACTGGACCCCGCCGGTCCTCTCCGACGAGCCGCTGCCCGGCGAGCAGGTGCTCCTCGACCTCAACGTCGAGGCCGAGGGGCACGAGTACATCGCCGTCGGCGCCGCCTCCGTCTCGCCCGACGGTGCCCTCCTCGCCTTCTCGCTGGACACCGACGGCGACGAGCGGTTCACGCTGCGCGTGCGGAACATCGACACGGGCGAGCTGTTGCCCGACACGGTCGAGAACGCCTTCTACGGGGCCACCTGGGCCCTCGACGGGCGGCACCTGTTCTACACCACCGTCGACGACGCGTGGCGCGCCGACACGATCTGGCGACACGAGATCGGTTCGACCGCAGCTGACGTGAAGGTCTTCCACGAGACGGACCAGCGCTTCGGCGTCGGCATCGGGCTGACCCGCAGCGAGAAGTACCTCATGATCGCCGCCTCGTCGACGCTGAGCTCCGAGACGCACGTCCTCGACGCCACCGATCCGACGGGCGAGTTCCGCGTTCTGCGGCCCCGTGAGGAGGACGTCGAGTACTCGGTGGAGCACGCGGTCCTCGGCGGCGAGGACCGGTTCCTGTTCCTGCACAATCGCACCGGCATCAACTTCGAACTGGCGTCGGCCTCCGTCGACGCTCCCGAGGAGTGGACGGTCCTCGTTCCGCACCGTGACGACGTGCGGCTCGAGTACGTGGACGCCTACGCCCGACGGCTCGCCCTCGGGTACCGACGGGGCGGCCTGCCCCGCCTCGCGCTCGCCGCGGCCACGGCCGCGCCGGAGTTCACCGAGTGGGACCCGGGCGAGGAGCTGGTGAACCTCGGTCCCGCCGCGAACCCGGAGTGGGACGCGCCGCGGCTGCGCCTCGCCTACGAGTCCTTCGTGACCCCGGGCACCGTCCTCGAGCTCGACCCGGCGACGGGGGAGCAGACGGTGCTCAAGCGGGCCAACGTCCCCGGCTACGACGCCTCGCTGTACACCGCCGAGCGGCTCTGGGTGACCGCCGGCGACGGTGCGCGGATCCCCGTGTCCGTGGTGCGTCGCAAGGACACCGGCGACGGTCCGGCCCCCACCCTGCTGTACGGGTACGGCTCGTACGAGGCCACGCTCGACCCGTGGTTCTCGGTCGCCCGGCTCTCGCTCATGGACCGCGGCGTGGCGTTCGTCGTGGCGCACGTGCGCGGCGGCGGCGAGATGGGGCGCGCCTGGTACGACCATGGCAAGCAGCTGGAGAAGCGGAACACCTTCACCGACTTCGTCGACGTCGCACGACATCTCGTGGACACCGGCCGCGCGGAGCCGCGGCGGCTGGTGGCGATGGGCGGCAGCGCCGGCGGCCTGCTCGTGGGCGCCGTCGCGAACCTGGCGCCGGAGCTGTTCTCCGGCATCGTCGCCGACGTGCCCTTCGTGGACCCGCTCACCTCGATCCTCGACCCGAGCCTGCCGCTCACCGTGGGGGAGTGGGACGAGTGGGGCAACCCGCTCGAGAGCGCCGAGGTGTACCGGTACATGCGCGACTACTCGCCGTACGAGAACGTCGCCGCGAAGCCCTACCCGGCGATCCTCGCCACCACCTCGCTCAACGACACCCGCGTGCTCCCCACGGAGCCCGCGAAGTGGGTGGCGAAGCTCCTCGACCACAGCACGTCCGGCGACCAGATCCTGCTCAAGACCGAGATGGTCGCCGGCCACGCCGGCGTCAGCGGGCGGTACGCGAAGTGGCGCGAGACGGCGTTCGAGTACGCCTGGGTCCTCGACAGGCTGGGCGCCGCGCAGTAGCTTGCAGTCATGAAGAAGCTCGTCGCGGGCGTCGCGTGCGCCGCGCTCCCGCTCGTAGCTGTGGCCCCGGTCCAGGCGGAACCCGATGCCGGCAGCCCGACGGTGACCTACTCGCACGTCGGGCCGTCCACGGCGCCGGAGTACCACGTCGAGTACGTCATCACGGTGCGCGGCGGCGTCGCCACGGCGAAGGTCGGTGGCTACGGCACCGTCTACGGGACGGCCGATCCCGCGAAGACGGAGACGAAGCGGCTCGACTACGCGACGCAGCGGGCGCTCGTGCAGAACGCGGCGTCGCTGCCGGCGCCGGCCACGGGCACGCCCTGCCCCGGCGCGTCGACCACCCGCCTGACGTACCGGGCGGCCGGCGCTGCGCCACGCCGCACCGTCGCCTACACCTGCGCCGCCGGTGATCGGGGCGACGCCGCGGCGATCAGCCGCTACACGGCCCCGGTGGACACGCTCTTCACCGTGCTGCCGAGCGTGACCTTCACCGTCACCCGGTAGCGCTCCCGCGGAAACGAGAAGTGCCCGGCCCCCATCGGGGACCGGGCACTCGTCGTATCAGGCGATGATCAGTGCGGCATGACCATCTGGCGCTCGGCGGCCTCGGTGTCCGCCTCGTGGGTGCGGGGCAGGAAGAACGCCGGGATGATGCACAGCGCGACCAGGATCGCGGCCACGAAGTAGGTGTTCCCGAACGCCTCCGCCGCGAACGGCAGGTTGTCGTGCAGGAACTTCGAGAAGCCGCTCTCGCCCTGGAACATCGCGATGCCGCCCTCGCGGGCCTCGGGGCTCGAGTTCAGGCCGAAGGCCAGCGCGCCGGTGTGCTTCTCGCCCTGCGGGGTCTGCATCGCCGGGCCCGCGTTGGTGAGCCAGTTGGTGAACAGCACCGAGAAGATCGCGGTACCCATCGACGCGGCGATCTGCTGGACGATGTTCGTCAGCGTGGAACCGCGGGAGATGGACTCGGGTGCCAGGGTGCGGATCGCGGCCGACATGGTCGGCATCATCGTCATCCCCATGCCGAGGCCCTGGATGAGCAGCGAGCCCAGCAGGATCCAGTACGGGGTCTCCGCGGTGAGCTGCGTGAAGGCGATCATGCCGCCCGTGATCAGCGCGAGGCCGGTCATGACGAACTTGCCCGGGCCCATCTTGTCGGTGAGCACGCCGGCGATCGGCATGGTCAGCATGGCGCCGAGGCCCTGCGGGGCGAGCAGCAGGCCGGCCATCAGGGTCGACTCGCCGCGGATGCCGATGAAGTACTGCGCGTACAGGATCGAGCTGCCGAAGAAGGCCATCGCGAACATCGCGAAGGTGATCATGGCGACGGTCATGTTCCGGTTCTTGAACAGCCGCAGGTCGAGCAGCGGCAGCCTGGCGCGCAGCGCCCAGAACACGAACGCGACGATCAGCACGAGGCCGACGATGGTCGCCGGAATGACGCGCTCGGTGTACATCGACGAATCCGACTGCGCCTCGGGGATCGAGGAGATGCCGAACAGGAACAGGGCGAGGCCGGGCGAGAGCAGGACGAAGCCGACGAGGTCGAACTTCTGGCCCTTGACGGGCTCGTCCTTGTCGAGCACGAACCAGGCGTAGATGATCGCGATCGCGCCGATCGGGACATTGATCAGGAAGATCCAGTGCCACGAGAAGGACTCGATCAGCCAGCCGCCGAGGATCGGGCCGCCGATGGGGCCGAGCAGCATCGGGATGCCGAGCACGGCCATGACGCGGCCGATGCGCTCCGGGCCGGCGGCCCGGGTCAGGATCATCATGCCGAGCGGCATGAGCATGCCGCCGCCGAGGCCCTGGAGGACCCGGTACAGGATCAGCAGGTCGATCGAGGTCGCGGTGGCGCACAGCGCCGAACCCGCCACGAACAGCGCCGTGGCCGTCATGTAGAGCCGCTTGGTGCCGAATCGGTCTGCGGCCCATCCGGTCACGGGGATCACGGCGGCGAGCGCCAGGGTGTAGCCGGTCATCGTCCAGGCGACGGTGGCGGGCGATGCGCCCCACTGCGACTGGAAGGTGTTCTGCGCGACCGCCACGATCGTCATGTCCAGAATGGCCATGATCGACCCGAGGACGACCACGCCGGCCACCATCAGGACGCGACGGTCGAGGCCCTCACCCGCGTGCGGGATCTCGCTCTTGTCGAGCGTGTTCTCGGTACTCATGCGTTCTCTTTCATTGCGGTGAAGAAGGGGTTCGGAGGGATCAGGCCCTCGTCGAGGATCTCGACCATCACGTCGTGCAGCCTGATGCGCAGCGCGAGCGGGAGCCGCTCCGCGAAACTCAGCACCTCACGGTGCTTGTCGCTGACCGCGGACGCAACTGTTTTTCGCCCGAGGTCGGTGATGGTCAGGTTCTTGATCCGGCGGTCCGAGGCGTCCTCACGCCGATCCACCATCTCGAGCTGGACAAGTTTCTCCACGTTGCGTCCCGTGGCGGCGACGGACAGCCCCAGATCATCGGCGAGCCGGTTGATCGGGAGCGGGGCCTCGGCGGCCGTGAGCTGCAGCAGGATGTGGAACTGGTGCGCGGTGATGTCCGACGACAGCATCGTGCCCAGACTCTCCTGCGTGACATTGCACATGAGTCGGCCCATGAACTCGCCGAAGACCGCGGTGAGGTCCTCGGGAGTCACGTCCGTGGAGGTTGCTTGCACCTAAAAACGATAACTCTCGCGCAACCATTGCGCAATCGAGATAGATGTGTCCTGCGTTACACCTCCGCGTAGGCTCGGGCGCATGACCGCTCTCGACTCCATCGCCCTCACCACGCTCGACGGTGCCGCCACCTCCCTCGCCGACTACGCCGGCCGGGCCGTGCTCGTCGTCAACGTCGCCAGCAAGTGCGGCCTGACCCCGCAGTACGCCGGCCTGGAGGCCCTCGCGACCCGCTACGCCGACCGCGGCCTGACGGTGCTCGGCGTGCCCTGCAACCAGTTCGCGGGCCAGGAGCCCGGCACCGCCGAGGAGATCGCGACGTTCTGCTCCACGAGCTACGGCGTCACCTTCCCGCTGCTGGAGAAGACCGAGGTCAACGGCGAGAACCGGAACCCGCTCTACGCGGAGCTGACGAAGACCGCCGACGCCGAGGGCGAGGCCGGCGACATCCAGTGGAACTTCGAGAAGTTCCTGATCGCGCCGGACCACGCGAGCGTGCAGCGCTTCCGCCCGCGCACCGAGCCCGAGTCCGACGAGGTCGTCGGCGCGATCGAGGCCGTTCTCCCCGCCTGACCGGCCAGTTGGGCGACACGTAACCTTCCATCCCCGAACGGGACACCTGGGGCGCGCACACTGCGGATATGAGCTCGCCGCTGTACGTCTCCGTCTCCGCCCTCTCCGACGCCACCCGCGCGGACGCGGAACGGTTCGCGGCCCGGATGGACGAGCGCGGCGTGCCCGTCTCGCTGCTCGTGGCGCCCCGCCTGAAGGGCAAGTACAAGCTGCTCGACGACCCGTCGACCCAGTCCTTCCTGCGGGAGCGCCGGGCCGGGGGCGATGCGATCGTGCTCAACGGCTACGACCAGGCAGCGACGAAGCGGCGCCGCGCCGAGTTCTCGACCCTCGGCGCGCACGAGGCGGGGCTGCGGCTCGCCGCCGCCGACCGCGTCCTGGAGACCGTCGGCCTGCGCACCCGGGTCTTCGCCGCGCCCCGCTGGAACGCCTCCACCGGCGCGGTGCTCGCGCTGCCGAACGCCGGGTTCCGGACGAACCTCGGCTACACCGCGATCACCGACCTCGTCACCGGCGAGGAGGAGAAGGCGCGCGTGCTCGGCATCGGCGACGGCTTCCTCAGCGAGCCCTGGTGGTGCCGTGCGCTGCTCGCGCAGGCCAACCGCATCGCCCGACGGGGCGGCACGCTCCGTCTGGCGGTCGACGCCCGCCGGCTCGCCTCGTCGACCGTCTCGCGCACGATGCTCGACGCCGTCGACCTCGCCCTGCACCACGGCGCGGCGGCCACCGTCTACGAGCACCGCGCCCGGATCCTCGTCGCCGCCTGATTCACCCGCGGCCGACCGCGGGTCAGGCGGTCGGCACGACCAGCACCGCCCAGGCGATGAGCGGACCGAGTACGACGATCGACATCCCCCACTGCATGAGCCGCCGGAAGACCATGTCGCGGCGATCGGGCTCGGAGTTCGCGACCACCAGGGCGCCGTTCGTGGAGAACGGGCTGCAGTCGACGACCGAGCTCGAGATGGCGAGTGCGGCGATCAGTCCGACGGCGCTTACCTGATCGGTGAGCAGGAAGGGCACGGCGAGCGGGATCAGCGCGCCGATGATGCCGGTGGTGGAGGCGAACGCGGAGACCACGGCGCCGATCAGGCAGATCAGCAGGGCTGCGACCAGCGGCGAACCGACCTTCGCCACCCCGTCGCCGAGCCAGTCGACCACGCCCTGTTTCTGGAGCAGGGCCACGTAGGTGACGATGCCGGCGATGAGCAGGACCGTGCTCCAGCTGATCTTCTCCACGGCGTCCTTCGCGGAGTCCGGGAAGGCGAGCGTGAGGACGACCGCGATGCCCAGGGCGGTGAAGCCGACGTCGAGGTCGAAGCCGAGGGCGCCGACGATGAGGGCCACGAGACCGGCGAGGGTGCCGATCCGCTGTGCGTCGAGCCGCGTCGCGTCATCGCCGCGGTCGTCGGCGCTGTCCGCGGCGAGGCGTTGCACCTCGACGGCCGAGTGCGGCTCGGTCGTCGGGCGGGCGGCCGACGTCGCGGCGTGGGAGGCGGCCTCGGCGGTCGTTCCCAGCGTTGCCATGGCGTCGGCGTCCGCTCCGCGTGCGACCAGTTCGCGCCCGCCGAAGGCGGCGAACGCGACGACGGCGATCGCCGCGCAGGCGAGGAACGTCGAACCGAACAGGAAGAGCGGGCTGCCCGGCAGGTGGTTGGCGTCGACCACGCCGTTGGTGATCGATCCGAAGATGCCGATGGGGGAGAAGCTCCCCGCGGTGGCGCCCTGCACCACCATCATCCCCATGAGCACGGGGTGGATGCGGTAGCGCACCGCGAAGCCGGCGGCCACCGGCGCGACGATGGCGACGGCGGCGGGGCTGACCGCGCCGATCGCGGTCACCACGGCGCACACCGCGAACATCGCCCAGGGGATCAGCGCCACCCGGCCGCGGACGGCCCGCACCGCGCCGTGCACGATCCAGTCGACGGTGCCGTTGTTCTTCGCCAGCGCGAACAGATAGGTGACGCCGACGAGGATCACGAAGAGCTCGGCGGGGAAGCCCTTGAGCACCTCCTTCGAGTCGACGCCGAACACCGCCAGGCCGACGACGAAGGCGGCGACGAGGGCGAGCGCGCCCATGTTGGCGCCGCGGACCGTCGCGATCAGAAAGACGACGACGAGGACGGCGAGCGCGATCACCTCGGGTGACACTGTGAAGTTCCCCTTCCGAAGGATGTGACCTAGGTCATACCACGGTGTGCAGGGGTGGCGGGGCCGCCCGCCCGGATCGGCGGCCGCCGGTCAGAACTCGCGCGTCTCCTCCGCGCCCCACGGGATGAAGTCGGCACCGTCGGGGCGCATGTCCGCGAGCCGGCCGAGGTAGATGCCCGAGCCCTCCGCGGAGAGAAGGGCGTCGTGGATGGGCACCGCGACGGTGGGGTTCACGGCCCGGAAGAAGTCGACCGTCTCGCTGATCCGGCACCACGGTGCGTTCACTGGCAGGCCCAGCACCTCGACGGGGACGTCGGGCACGAAGAGCGCGTCCCCGGGGTGGTAGAAGCGGCCGATGCGCTCCTCGTCGCCCAGCAGGATCGACGTGTTGTCGATCGTCGGCAGGTCGGGGTGGATCACCGCGTGCGTGCCGCCCACGGCCCGCGCGATGAGGTTGCCGATCCCGTAGTCGTGGCCGGGGAGCGCCGCGATCCAGCGCCCGCCGCGCGCGGCCGCGGTGGTGGGATCGGCGAACAGCTGGGCGTCGGGATTGGCGTCGACGAGGGCGTCGATCCGGGCGGGGTCGATGTGATCGGGGTGCTGGTGGGTGACGACGATCGCGTCCAGCCCGGTGAGGCCCTCGAAGCCGTGCGAGAACGTGCCCGGGTCGAAGAGGACGCGCGTCTCGGACATCTCCACGAGGACGCACGAATGGTGGAA
The DNA here is from genome assembly GCF_020169415.1 of Tsukamurella sp. M9C. Classification (GTDB taxonomy): domain Bacteria; phylum Actinomycetota; class Actinomycetes; order Mycobacteriales; family Mycobacteriaceae; genus Tsukamurella. The sequence goes on along the minus strand of NZ_JAIULG010000044.1, from coordinate 2,750 downwards.
GTGGGTGAGTCGCATGTCGCCAGTATCGCTCAGTTTCCGCGGGGCCACGGCGGTTGTCGCGACGCGCTCCGCCGCTCGGTTCCGAGCGGACGTAAACTGTCATCACAGCGCGATCGACACCCGAGCGCGCGGTCGAATCGAGAGGGAGCCGCAACGTGGCACGGATTGTGGTGGACGTGATGCCGAAGGCCGAGATCCTGGACCCGCAGGGGAAGGCGATCGTCGGCGCACTCGACCGCCTCGGCTTCGCCGGTGTCGCGGATGTGCGGCAGGGCAAGCGGTTCGAGCTCGAGGTCGACGGCGACCTGAGCGACGACCAGCTCGAGAAGATCGCGGCCGAGGTGCTCACCAACACCGTCATCGAGGACTTCACCGTCACCCGGGTCGACGCATGACCCGCGTCGGCGTCATCACGTTCCCCGGCACGCTCGACGACGTCGACGCGGCGCGCGCGGTGGAGCGGGCCGGCGGCGAGGCCGTCGCCCTCTGGCACAAGGACCACGACCTCCAGGGCGTCGACGCGGTCGTCGTGCCCGGCGGCTTCTCCTACGGCGACTACCTGCGCGCCGGCGCCATCGCCTCCCTCGCCCCCGTCATGACCGAGGTCGTCGAGGCCGCGGGCAAGGGCATGCCGGTGCTCGGCATCTGCAACGGCTTCCAGATCCTGTGCGAGGCGGGCCTGCTCCCCGGCGCGCTCACCCGGAACGAGGGGCTGCACTTCGTCTGCCGCGACCAGTGGCTGCGGGTCGAGGCCACGAACACCGCGTGGACCTCGCGCTACGAGTCCGGCGCCGAGATCCTGATCCCGGTCAAGAACGCCGAGGGACGCTTCCAGGCGTCCGAGGCGGTGCTCGACGAGCTGGAGGGCGAGGGCCGCGTCGCCTTCCGCTACGTGGGCGGCAATCCGAACGGCTCGCAGCGCGACATCGCCGGGATCAGCTCGGCCGACGGCCGCATCGTCGGCCTCATGCCGCACCCGGAGCACGCCACCGAGGCGCTCACCGGACCGTCGGACGACGGCCTGGGCATCTTCTACTCCGCGCTGGACGCGGTGCTGTCGGCCTGATGGCTACCGGCCGAGCCACCGCGGACGGGTTGTGCGCCTTCGTCGACGCCTCCCCGTCGCCCTTCCACGTCTGCCAGACGGTGGCCCGCCGGCTCGGTGACGCGGGGTACACCGAGCTCGTCGAGCACGACGTGTGGCCGGGCCCCGGCAAGTACTTCGTGGTGCGCGGCGGCTCGATCATCGCCTTCGACTCCTCGCACTGCGAGCACGGCGAGCTCCCGGCGTTCCGCATCGTCGGCGGCCACACCGACAGCCCGAACCTGCGCGTCAAGCAGCATCACGACGCGGAATCGGCGGGGCTGGCGCAGGTGCTCCTGGAGCCCTACGGCGGGGCGTGGCTCAACTCCTGGCTCGACCGCGACCTCGGCGTGTCCGGGCGGATCGCGGTGCGCGAGGGCGGCAGGGTCGTGCACACGCTGGTGCGCATCGACGAGCCGCTGTTGCGCGTGCCCCAGCTGGCGATCCACCTCTCGGAGAACCGCAAGGGCGTCGAGCTCGATCCGCAGCGGCACCTGCACGCGATCTGGGGCACCGCCGGCGCCGGCGGCTTCCTCGCGCGGGTGGCCGCCTCGGAGGGCTACGCCGCCGACGACGTGCTCGGTTTCGAGCTGATGACGCACGACCTGGCGCCGTCGCGCACCGTCGGGGCCGACGGTGCCCTCGTCTCCGCGCCCCGGCTCGACAACCAGGGCACCTGCTACGCGGGCACCGAGGCGCTGCTGGCGGTCACCCCGGTCGACGGGATCGTGCCCGTGCTGGCGCTGTTCGACCACGAGGAGGTGGGCTCGGGCTCCGATCGCGGCGCCGCGTCCGACTTCCTCATCACGGTGCTGGAGCGGATCGGCCTGTCGCACAGCCTCAGCCGCGAGGACTTCCTGCGCACGCTGAGCCTGTCCGCGGTGGCGTCGGGCGACATGGCGCACGCGACCCACCCGAACTACCCGGACCGGCATGAGCCCGCGCACCACATCGCGGTGAACGGCGGCCCCGTGCTCAAGGTGAACCAGAACCTGCGCTACGCGTCGGACTCCGACGGCGAGGCGCTGTTCGCCCTCGCCGCCGAGCAGGCGGGCGTGCCGCTGCAGCGCTACGTGCACCGCGCCGACCTGCCCTGCGGCTCGACGATCGGCCCGATCACCGCGGCGCGCACGGGCCTGACCACGGTCGACGTGGGCGCCCCACAGCTCGCGATGCACAGCGCGCGCGAGCTCATGGGCTCCGCCGACATCGGCTACTACTCCGCGGCCCTCGCCGCCTTCCTCGCGCCCGCCTGAGTCGGGCCGACCTGCACCGGGCTCAGCCCCGGAAGTCCAGCAGCACCTTGCCGGACGCGGCGGAGTCGCGGGCGATCGCGAAGGCCTCGAGCGCGTCCGCGGCGGGCAGCACGTGGGTCACCACGCCGCGCACGTCCAGCGTGCCGTCGGCGAGCGCCGCGATCACGTCGTCGATCTCGTCGTTGAACCGCAGCGCACCGCGCAGGTCCAGTTCGCGGGTGATGGCCTGCGCCGCGGGGAAGTCGATGTCGCCCGCGCGCTGCAGCCCGAGCAGCACGACGACGCCGCCGCGCGCCGCCGCGTCGACGGCAGCGTGCAGGCCCGGCACCGTGCCGGAGGATTCGATCACCACGTCGGCGTGCAGCGCCGCGATCGCAGCGGACTCGCGGGCGTCGAGAACCGTCGCGGCG
>NZ_JAIULG010000043.1 GCF_020169415.1 Tsukamurella sp. M9C | reverse complement strand
GCCGCGAGCACCCCCGCGCCCTCGGCACCCGCCGCGGATGCACCCCGTCCCACTTCGGCTCGACCCGGCCCGCGTCCCGCGGCGCCGGCCGCGCCGGAGCCGACCCCGGAGCCCGCCGCACCGGCGGCGCCCACCGCACCCGCGGCTCCCACCGCGAGCGCGGCACCGTCGGCGCCCGAGGCGGCGGCGCCCGCCGCTCCGGCGGCACGTCCGGGCCCGCGCCCGGCCGGCCCCAAGCCCGGTCCGCGCACCCCGAAGGTGGGCAACAACCCGTTCTCCTCGCAGGCTCCCGTCGAGCGTGCGCCGCGTCCGCAGCCGGGCCCCGGTGGCCCGCGTCCGCAGGGCGGCGCCCGTCCGGCTCCCGGCCAGGGCGGTCCCCGTCCGCAGGGCGGCGCCCGTCCGGCTCCCGGCCAGGGCGGTCCCCGTCCCCAGGGCGGTCGCCCGGCGGCCGGCCCCGGCGGCCCGCGTCCGACCCCGGGCAGCATGCCTCCCCGCCCGAACCCCGGTGCCATGCCCTCGCGCGCTGCGCGTCCGGCGGCACAGGGCCGTCCCGGCCCCGGTGGCCGTGGTGGGCCCGGTGGTCGTCCCGGCGGCGGTGGCGGTGGCTACCGCGGTGGTCCCGGCGGCGGTGCCGGTGCAGGCACGGGTGCTCCCGCGGGCGGTTTCCGCGGTCGTCCCGGTGGCGGCGGCGGTCGTGGCCGTCCCGGCGGCACCGCGGGTGCCTTCGGTCGTCCCGGTGGCGCCCCGCGTCGTGGCCGTAAGTCGAAGCGGGCGAAACGCGCCGAGTACGAAAGCATGCAGGCGCCGATCGCCGGTGGCGTCCGTTTGCCCCGTGGCGGTGGCGAGACGATCCGTCTCGCCCGCGGCGCGTCGCTGAGCGACTTCGCCGAGAAGATCGACGCGAACCCGGCATCGCTGGTCCAGGCGCTGTTCAACCTGGGCGAGATGGTCACCGCCACCCAGTCGGTGAACGAGGAGACCCTCGTGCTGCTGGGCGAGGAGATGAACTACGTCGTCCAGGTCGTCAGCCCCGAGGACGAGGACCGCGAGCTGCTCGACAGCTTCGACCTCACCTACGGCGAGGACGAGGGCGACGAGGACGACCTCGAGCAGCGCCCGCCGGTGGTCACCGTCATGGGTCACGTCGATCACGGTAAGACCCGACTGCTGGACACGATCCGTAAGGCGAACGTCCGCGAGGGCGAGGCCGGTGGCATCACGCAGCACATCGGTGCCTACCAGGTGCTCACCGAGCTCGACGGCAACGAGCGTCTGATCACGTTCATCGACACCCCGGGTCACGAGGCGTTCACCGCCATGCGTGCCCGTGGTGCGAAGGCCACCGACCTCGCGATCCTCGTGGTCGCGGCCGACGACGGCGTCATGCCGCAGACGGTGGAGGCCATCAACCACGCGCAGGCGGCCGACGTGCCGATCGTCGTCGCGGTGAACAAGATCGACAAGGAGGGCGCGCAGCCGGAGAAGATCCGCGGCCAGCTCACCGAGTACGGCCTGATCCCCGAGGAGTACGGCGGCGACACGATGTTCGTCGACATCTCCGCGAAGCAGGGCACGAACGTCGAGGCGCTGCTCGAAGCGGTGCTGCTGACGGCCGACGCCTCGCTGGACCTGCGGGCCAACCCCGACATGGACGCGCAGGGCGTCGCGATCGAGGCGCACCTCGACCGCGGCCGCGGCCCCGTGGCCACCGTGCTCATCCAGCGCGGCACCCTGCGGGTCGGCGACTCGATCGTGGCGGGCGACGCCTACGGTCGCGTCCGGCGCATGGTCGACGAGAACGGCGACGACATCACGGAGGCACTGCCTTCGCGTCCCGCCCAGGTCATCGGCTTCACCTCGGTGCCCGGCGCAGGCGACAACCTGCTCGTGGTCGACGAGGACCGGATCGCCCGGCAGATCGCCGACCGGCGCGCGGCGCGCAAGCGCAACGCCCTGGCGGCCAAGTCGCGCAAGCGCGTCTCGCTGGAGGATCTGGATGCCGCGCTGAAGGAGACCAGCCAGCTCAACCTCATCCTCAAGGGCGACAACTCGGGCACCGTGGAGGCGCTCGAGGAGGCCCTGCTGGGGATCGAGATCGACGACGAGGTGCAGCTGCGGGTCATCGATCGCGGTGTCGGTGGCGTCACGGAGACCAACATCAACCTGGCGTCCGCGTCGAACGCGATCATCATCGCCTTCAACGTGCGGGCCGAGGGCAAGGCCACCGAGCTCGCCAACCGCGAGGGCGTGGAGATCCGGTACTACTCGGTGATCTACCAGGCGATCGACGAGGTCGAGGCCGCGCTCAAGGGCATGCTCAAGCCGGTCTACGAGGAGAAGGAGCTCGGCCAGGCCGAGATCCGCGCGATCTTCAAGTCGTCCAAGGTGGGCAACATCGCGGGTTGCATGGTCCAGTCCGGGATCATGCGCCGCAACGCGAAGGCGCGCCTGCTCCGCGATTCGAAGGTCGTGGCCGAGAACCTCACGGTCACCTCGCTCAAGCGCGAGAAGGACGACGCGACCGAGGTCCGCGAGGGCTACGAATGCGGTCTGACGCTCTCGTACTCCGACATCAAGGTCGGCGACGTGATCGAGACCTACGAGCTGGTCGAGAAGCCGCGCGACTGATGTTCCTTCGGCCGGGTGGCCCGACAGATGTTCACAGGTGTCATTGAGATAGATCTGCTGCTGGGCGACGTGCACTCGCTCAAGCACAAGCGTTCCGTGCTCCGGCCGATCCTCGCGGAGCTGCGCCGGTTCTCCGTCAGCGCCGCCGAGGTGGGCTACCAGGACCTGCATCGACGCGCCCTGATCGGCGTCGGGCTCGTCGGGCCGGATGCGGGCCACGTCGGGGAGGTCCTCGATCGGTGCGAACGCACCGCCGCGGGGCACCCCGAGGTGGAATTGTTGTCGGTGCGGCGGCGCCTCTGGGGGCCGGAGGACTGAAGCGCCCGACACGGGATTGAGTGTGGTGGACGCAGGTGCCGACGCTGCAGTCCCACACCGGGATATGCTCGCTGTTCCATCGGTTGATCACACCGTTCCACTGATCGACCGTTCGACGCGTAAGGGAGGGACTGGCCATGGCTGACCCGGCACGGGCCGCTCGGCTCGCCAAGCGGATCGGGACCATCGTCGCGACCGCGATCGAGCACGACATCAAGGATCCGCGGCTCGACTACGTCACCGTCACCGATACCCGCGTGACCAACGACCTGCACGACGCGACGGTCTTCTACACCGTCATGGGCCCGACGCTCGACGTCGAGCCCGACTACGAGGCGGCCGCCGCCGGCCTGGAGAAGGCCCGCGGCCAGCTCCGCAGCAAGGTCGGCGCGGGCACGGGTGTGCGGTTCACGCCCACCCTGCGGTTCGAGCTCGACGGGGTGCCCGCCGCCGTCGCGAACATGGAGGCGCTGCTCGCCAAGGCCCGTGAGCAGGACGAGCGGGTCGCCGCCGTCGCCGCCACCGCGAAGCCCGCGGGCGAGGCGGACCCCTACAAGCACGACGACGAGGACGCCGACGACGAACCGGACGGGGCCGAGCGGTGACAGACGCCGCCGCCGCTGCGGCGGCGCTGGACGGTGCGCGGAGCGTGGCGGTGTACTGCCACGTGCGCCCCGACGCGGACACCCTCGGCTCGGGACTGGGCCTGGCGCGGGTGCTGCGCGCCCGCGGCGCCCACGTCACCGTCAGCCATCCGGGCCCGGACCTGCCGTCCGGGATCGGCCTGCTCCCCGGCGTCGACGGCTTCACCGCGCCGAACGCGGATGCGGAGGTCGCCGTCGCGGTCGATTGCGCCAGTTCGGAGCGGCTCGCGGGACTCGAGGAGTCCTTCCACGGCCACCCCGTGCGGGTGGTCATCGACCACCACGCGACGAACACCGGATTCGGCACCGTCGACCTGATCGACCCGGCTGCCAACTGCACCACCGAGCTCGTGCTCGCGGTCATCGACGCGCTCGGCGCGGAGCTGGACGCGGGGACGGCCGACTGCCTGTACGCCGGGCTGATCACCGACACGGGCTCGTTCCGCTGGGCGACGCCCGCCGGGCACGTCGTGGCGGGCCGCCTGCTCGCCGCGGGCGCGCGCGGGCGCGAGCTCTCGCGCGACCTGCTCGACAGCCACCCCCGCGCATGGTTCTCGATGGTCGCCGCGGTGCTGGGTTCCGCGACCGCGGTTCCCGAGGCCTTCGGCGGACGGGGCGCGGTGTACGCCGTGTGCCGCGCGGCCGATCGCGGGCCGCTCGGCTGGGACGCCGCGGAATCGCTCATCGACCTGCTGCGCACCGCCGAGGACTGCGAGGTCGCCGCCCTTTTCAAGGAGAGCGACAGCGGCGAATGGTCCGCCTCGCTGCGGGCGCGCACCGATCTCGACGTCTCGGAAGTGGCGCGCGGCTTCGGCGGCGGCGGCCACCGGCTCGCCGCGGGCTACTCCGCCACCGGGACGAGCGACGACGTGGTCGTCGCCTTCCTCGCCCGGGTCTGATCTCCCGTATGACGGGAACCGCGTGACCGAGACCGCAGCCGTGCCCACCGGGCTCGGCCGGCGCATCGTCGGCCAGGCACTGCCCGCCCTCGGGGTACTCGCCGCGGAACCCCTGTACCTGCTGTGGGACACGGCCGTCATCGGTCGCCTGGGCGCGTTGCCGCTGGCCGGCCTCGCGGTCGGCGGCCTCATCCTCGCCACCGTCTCCACGCAGCTGACCTTCCTCTCCTACGGCACCACCTCGCGCTCGGCCCGCCGCTACGGCGCGGGCGACCCCGGCGGCGCCGTCGTCGAGGGCGTGCAGGCGACGTGGATCGCGCTCGCCGTGGGCACCGTCCTACTGGCCCTCGTGCAGGGCTTCGCCGGCCCGATCACACGGGTGATCGCCGGCCGCGCGGAGATCGCCGAGGCCGCCGAGTCGTGGCTTCGCGTGGCCTCCTTCGGGATCCCGCTGATCCTGATCACGATGGCCGGGAACGGCTGGCTCCGCGGCGTGCAGCGGCCCCGCGCGCCCCTGGTCTTCGTACTGGTCGGGCTGGGCCTGTCGACGGTGCTGTGCCCCGCCCTCGTCTTCGGCTGGGGCGGTGCGCCCGAGCTCGGCCTGGTCGGCTCCGCGTGGGCGAACCTCGCCGGGCAGATCGTGAGCGGGCTGCTCTTCCTCGGCGCCGTCGTGCGAGCGGCCCGGGCGGGCGGGGGCGGCTCGGTCGCGGCGCTGCAGCCGCGCCCGGATCTGGTGCGGGCGCAACTCGTGCTGGGCCGCGACCTGATCGTGCGCAGCCTCTCCTTCCAGATCTGCTTCATCTCGGCGGGCGCGGTGGCCGCGCGGGCGGGCGCGCAGTACGTGGGCGCACACCAGATCGCGATGCAGCTGTGGAACTTCGTGGCACTCGTGCTGGACTCCCTGGCCATCGCCGCGCAGACGCTCGTCGGCGCCGCCCTCGGGGCGGGCAACACCGGCGCGGCGCGGTCCCTTGGCCGCCGGGTCACCGCGTGGTCGACGGTCTTCGCGGTGGGGATCGCCGCGGCGCTCGCCGCGCTGCAGGGCGTGCTGCCGCGGCTGTTCACCACCGACGCCGCCGTCCTCGACGCCCTCACCGTGCCGTGGTGGTTCCTCGTCGGGATGATCCCCGTGGCGGGGGTGGTCTTCGCGCTCGACGGGGTGCTCCTCGGGGCCGCCGACGCCGCCTACCTCCGGTCCGCGACGATGGCCGCGGCGCTCGTCGGCTTCCTGCCGCTGATCTGGCTGTCGTACGCCTTCGGCTGGGGACTGGCCGGGATCTGGTCGGGCCTGGCGGCGTTCATGGTGCTCCGCTGCGCCGCCGTGGTCGTCCGCTTCCAGGGGCACCGGTGGGAACGGGTGGGCACCGCGCCGGCGTGACCGGCTTGCAATGCGGCCCCGAATACGATCGGATAGCGCATATGGCATTCACTGTGATCACGAGCACGGCCGCGTTCCGCAAGACCCTCGCCGGTGCGGCGGTCCTCGCGGCGTGCGGCGCGGCGGTCGCCTGCACCCCGTCGGACCCCGAGTCGGTGCCCTCCTTCACCGTGAATCCCTCGGCGGCGCAGAGCGCGCCCGCGAGCCCGTCGTCCCGCGCGTCGTCCTCCGCCTCGGCGGCGGCCACCACCACGGCGCCCGCCCCGACGGCCACCCAGGAGCAGCCGGCGGGCGGCACGCCGTACGTCGCGCCCACCACGACCTATCCGACGGCGGAGACGACGACGGCCGCCCCGACGACCACCCAGCCGTACCCGACGACCGTGGTCATCCCGCCCGGCATCGACCTGCCGCCGGGCGCGCCGCGCACCATCACCATCCCCCCGGGCCTGCCCTTCCCGCGCTGACCGCGCCTCGGCACGGCCCTCGCGCCGCCCGGGCACGCCTCGGCCCCGGGGCGCGGGCGGCGGTTCGCCGTGGCCGTGCACTCGGGGCCGGGGGAGGGGCGGATCAGCGCGAGGCGCGCGGCGCCCCCTGACCGGGATCGATCTGCACCGGGCCGTCCTTGCCCGGGGTCACGTCGAAGTCGAAGATCGACGTCGGGATGTACACCGTGGCACAGGAGTTCGGGATGTCGACGACGCCGGACAGTCGGCCCTCGATCGGCGCCGCACCGAGCAGCAGGTAGGCCTGCTCCGGGCTGTAGCCGAACTTGGTGAGGTAGTCGATCGCGTGCAGGCAGGCGCGCTGGTACGACAGGTGCGAGTCCAGGTACCGCTGCTCGCCGTCGAGCGTCACCGACGTCCCGGAGAAGGCGAGGAACTGCTCGTACCGGGGGCCCACGTCGCCGCCGGGCAGGAAGATCGCGTTCTCGCTGACGCCGTAGGTCTCCATGCCGCCGGAGATGATGTCGACGTGCAGGTCGATGAAGCCGCCCATCTCGATGGCGCCGCAGAAGGTGATCTCGCCGTCGCCCTGGCTGAAGTGCAGGTCGCCGACCGACAGGTTCGCGCCGTCCACGAACACCGGGTAGAAGACGCGGGTGCCGCGGGTGAGGTTCTTGATGTCCTGGTTGCCGCCGTTCTCGCGCGGCGGCGCGGTGCGCGCGCCCTCCGCGGCGGCCGCGGCGAAGGCGTCGCCGGTGAGGGTGCCGAGGATGGCGTCGTTCGGCTCGGGCGGCAGCGCCAGGGGCGGCACGCGGTCCGGATCGGTCGCGATCAGCGCGGCCTCGCGGGCGTTCCAGCGGGCCAGCAGGTCCTTCGACGGTGCCGTGCCCATCAGGCCCGGGTGGATGATGCCGGTGAAGCTGACGTGCGGCACGTGCCGCGAGGTGGCGGTGTGGCCGGTGAAGTCCCAGACGGCCTTGTAGGCGTCGGGGAACTGGTCGGTCAGGAATCCGCCGCCGTTCTCCTTGGCGAAGATGCCGGTGTAGCCCCAGCCCTGCCCGGCGAGCGGGCCGCTGTCCTCCTGCGGGATCGGGCCCACGTCCACGATGTCCACGATGAGCAGGTCGCCCGGCTTCGCGCCTTCGACGGCGATCGGCCCGGACAGCGTGTGCACCGTCGTCAGCGGCGCGTTGAGGATGTCCTCGGCGGAGTCGTCGTTGTGAATGGCACCGTCGAACCACTCGCGGCAGTGCACCCGGAAGGTGTCGCCGGGCTTGACGGTGACCGCCGGCGGGATGGCGTAGTGCCACCGGTTGTGCCCGATCTTCTCCTGATCGGTGAACTTCTTCGAGGAGTCGAGCGGGAATACGACCTCTGGCATGGGACGGACCTCTCTTCTTCGGTGGACCTTCTCGGGTGGGAACTCAGGGGCGGGGCAGGCGCGCGTGCCGCGGGTCCGACGGTGCCGGCCCCCGGCCCGGACGCGGCGCGCCGGCGGGGGAGCCGACGACGGCCGGTCGTTCGGCGGTGGCCTTCGTGGCGTCGAGGAGCCGCATGGCGCCGCGGTCGGCGCGGCCGATCTGCGGCGCGGTGACCCCGCGCGGGGCCGGATCGCCACAGCGACACGCCGTCGCGTCGGGGACGTCGCGCATGCTGAAGGTCGCGTCGAACGGTCCGCAACGGGCGCAGCGGAATTCATACGTAGGCATGAGTGGACGGTATTCCTTTCGCGGGGCCGCCGGAGGGTAATTACCGAATCGGTAGTGAATCTGGTGGGTATCGTGAGTCCGTGCCAGCCCAGTCGTCCACGCCGCCGCCGAAACGCGCGAGGCCGCCCGTGTCGCGGACCCGCAAGGCGCGGATCGCCCGCCGTCGCGCGAAGCGCGTCGCCGCCGCCGACAACGACCTGACCGGCGCGCAGTGGGACGAGCTCGTCGGCCTGTGGGGCGTGTGCGCTTACTGCGGGGGAGCAGGGCCCTACCAGAAGGACTGCGTGCTCCCGATCTCGCGCGGGGGTCGCTACACCCAGCAGAACGTGGTACCCGCGTGCCGTTCGTGCAATGCGAGCAAGTGCAACTCCGAGGTCACGGGGTGGATGCGGCGCAAGAAGCTCGACGAGCGGGCCTTCCTGCAGGGGCACGCCGAGATCCTGATGCACCTGCGCGAGCGGAACGCCGACGACGGCGCGCCGACCGGGGAGGTCGGCGCACCGTCGGACGCCTGAGCGGGAGACGCGTCCCTACTTCACCGGCGGATCCGCGGGCAGGACGTGCGCGCCCGACTTGTCGGTCGAGAGGGCCAGCGAGCTGATGTACTGCTTCTCGCCGTCGGGGCCGGGCACCGCGGAGGCCGCCATGTCGGGCCGTTCGAACTCGACGCCGGTCACGCAGCACAGGAGCTTCTCGCCCGACGGGTTGCCGTACTCGTCGAACATCGGCAGGTCGATGCCGTCGTCGCCGCGACGCAGGTAGTACTTGCCCCGCGTGGCGACGGCGAGGACCGGCGGCAGCACGAGGGCGAGGACCAGGGCGACCAGCGGCGAGTAGGGCTGCAGGCCCGAGCCGAGGAGCCCGAAGAACGCGGCGATGGAGAGCCCGGCAGCGACGATCACCGAGACGAAGCCGACCGGGTTGATGTCGTAGAGCATGCCGCGTCGGAACTCCGGGACCTTCGGCGAGATCTTCAGCAGGTACTTGTTGATCGCGATGTCGCTGGCGACGGCGACGATCCAGGCGATGCCGCAGTTGGCGTAGAAGTTCAGCAGGTTGTTGAGGAAGCTGAACATGTCGGCCTCCATGAGCACGATCGCGATGACCACGTTGAACACGAGGAAGACCAGGCGGCCGGGGTAGGTCTTGGTGACGCGGGTGAAGCTGTTGGTCCACGCCAGCGAGCCCGAGTAGGCGTTGGTCACGTTGATCTTGATCTGGCTGATCACCACGAGGATCACGGCGAGGGTGAGCGCGAGCCAGTGCGGCAGGAAGTCCTGGTAGATCTCCACGAACTGGTGCACCGGCTGGTTGGCGATGCCGGCGTTGTCGATGGTGATCCCGATCAGGTAGACGGCCAGGAACAGGCCGACGATCTGCTTGATGGCGCCGAAGAAGACCCAGCCGGGGCCCGCGGTGATCACGGCGGTCCACCAGCGCCGCGAGTTCTCGGGGGTCTTGGGCGGCATGAAGCGCAGGTAGTCGATCTGCTCGGCGATCTGCGCGATGAGGGAGAGGCAGACGCCCGCGGCGAGCATGGTGCCCGCGAAGCTGACGCCCTTGTGCAGGGGCTCGCCGGTGGCGGTGTCGATGCCGCCGAAGGCGAAGAAGTCGCCGATGGCCTCGGGATGCTTGAACAGCAGGTAGCCGAACGGCAGCACCATCATCACGAGCCACAGCGGGGTGGTCCACACCTGCAGCTTCGCGAGCGTGTTCATGCCGTAGATCACCAGCGGGATGATCAGCACGGACGACAGGAGGTATCCGAGCCAGAGCGGAATGCCCAGGCCGAGTTCGAGGCCCTGCGCCATGATCGAGCCCTCGAGGGCGAAGAAGATGAACGTGAACGACGCGAAGATCACGTTCGTGAGTACCGAACCGTAGTAGCCGAAGCCGCTGCCGCGGGTGATCAGGTCGAGATCGATGTTGTACCGCGCCGCGTAGTACGCCAGTGGATAACCGGTCAGCACGATGACCAGCGCGAAGAAGCCGATGCCCCACAGTGCGTTGCCGGTGCCGTTGGCGATGCCGATGTTCGCGCCGATGGCGAAGTCGGCCAGGTAGGCGATGCCGCCCAGCGCCGAGGTGGCGACGACGGCGGGCCCCCACTTGCGATAGCTGCGCGGCGCGAACCGCAGGGTGTAGTCCTCGAGCGTCTCGCGCGCGGCGGCGTCGCGGAGCGCGGTCGACGGTGCGCCGTCGGCTTCCGCGGGTTGCAGTGCGGTCACGGTTGTTCCCTTCCGGCCCGCACCACCCGGTGCGGGGTTGGGGAAATCGTGCTGCCGCGGCGTTCAGCGGGGGTGACTGCGTCGTAACGGGTCGGTTACGGCGCCGGGCGGCGTGTGACGGCGGTGTTGCCCGCGTTCGCCTTCGCCACCGCGTCCTCCTTGCGCTTGACCGAGTCCCGGATCTGGTCGATGTTCTCGCGCAGCATGTCGGCGACCAGCTCGTCCGTCCGCTCGTCGGCGAGCACCTGCAGCACCATCCGGAAGGTGGTGTCGACGATCAGCTGGATGATCTCGTCGTGGAACGGGATGTACTTGACCCGCCTGGTCTGCGGGTCGTTCTTGATCGTCTCCAGGATCATGCCCGTCATCTCGGGCTTGTTCTCCTCGAGCGCGGCCGCGATGTTCTTGGTGTAGTGCCCGGACTTGAGCACCTCGGCGACCTCGTCGAGGACGGCGACGGTGATCGGGCGCTTGACGGCGTCGACGACGGTGTCGGTGGCGCGGTTGACGACGGCCGCGGTGATCCGGTCGCCGTAGAGCCGGTCGATCGCCCGCGCGAGCCGGGCCAGGGCCACCGCGATGCGGATCAGTCGGAACAGTCGCGGCGCGGGGCTCGGCACGATCAGCGCGGGGATCATGCCGAGGATCTCGTACCAGTTGACGAGGAGGAACCGGCGATGCCAGCCCACCTGGCGCCACCGCCACAGGAACTCGGCGGCGAAGACCGCACAGATCACGGCGTCGACGATGAGGACCGTCCGGAGAGTGGTCGGGGAGACGTCGAAGAACGTGATCCACACGATCAGCCCCACGGAGACGAAGGCCAGCGCGACCATGGCCCAGTCGGTCCACAGGACGGGCGGCTTCCGCGGGTACGGAGCGAGTCGGGCGTCGGTCGTGGCGTTCATCGCGTCCGACACTACTGAGCGGCCGCGCGCCCGGGGGCCGGTCCGCACGGACCGGCCCCCGGGGACGCGATCACGCCGCGGGAGGCAGGTGCCGCTGCACGTCGTCGATGATGCGGCCCGCGCCGAGCACGCCGATCCCCACCATCCAGGTCTCGTCGTCGACCGCGAACGCGCGGTTCGCGGCCACGGCGGGCAGCGCGCCCCAGCGGTCGGTCACGGTCCGCTGGGTGGCGGACGAGTTCGCGCCGGGGGTGTGGAAGACGTAGTCGCCGTTGATCTCCGCGAAGTTCTCCAGCGACGGCTCGATCATCGAGTACTCGCCCCACGGCTTCGGCGGGATGCTGAAGCCCATCGCGGTGATCACGCTCCCGGAGAAGGTGCCGGGGCCGTAGATCCGGAACGTGCCGTTCGCCCGCCACCGCACGATCGAGACCGACTTGCCGGGGGCCCCGACCTTGCGGCCCACCTCGGCGGCGCGCGCGTCGAGCGCGGCGAGCTGTGCGGCCATCTGATCCGTGCGGTTCACCGCCAGTGCGGTGATGTTCGCCTGCTCCTTCCAGTTGGTGCCGGTGTCCACCGAGTACACGGTGGGGGCGATGGCGGAGAGCTGCTGGTAGAGCTTCTCGTGCCGGACCTTCGAGCCGATGATGAGATCGGGCCGGAGCTTCGCGATCGCCTCGATGTCGGGACCGGCGATCAGGCCCACGTTCTCCGTGCCGTCGAGCTTGTCGCGCAGGTATCCGGGGAAGCCCTCGTTCGCGGCCGCGACGGCGGCGCCGACCGGCTTGATGCCCAGCGCGACCAGGGCGTCCGTGTGCGGCGAGTCGATGACGACGATGCGCTGCGGGTTCGCCGGTACCTGGGTCTCGCCCATGGCGTGGGCGACGGTGCGCGTCTGGGCGGGTGCGGCGTCGCCGCCGCCGGATCCGCACGCGGTGAGCGTCACGGCGGTCGCCACCGAGAGGGTGGCGGCGAGGAATCGGCGGCGGTTCGGTCCTGATGCGATCGTCATGCCGGAAAGATAGCATTCGGTTAGGCTTGCCTTGGTGTTCGGTCGGGGTGTGCGATCTCCCCGGCGCCGCCCGGTAGCGTGGAGGGGTGGCGAAGCTCTGGGCGATCAGTGACCTGCACGTCGGGCACCGAGGGAACGAGGGCGTCGTCGACAAGGTGTGGCCCGAGTCGCCCGACGACTGGCTGATCCTCGCGGGCGACCTCTGCGAACGCACCGACCAGCTCGACGAGGTGCTCGCCGCCATCGCTCCGCGGTTCGCAACGGTGATCTGGGTCCCGGGGAATCACGAGCTCTACACCACCTCGAAGGACCCGATGCAGGTCTTCGGCGAGGCCCGGTACGACCACCTGGTGGAGATCTGCCGGCACCACGGCGTCCTCACGCCGGAGGACCCGTTCCCGGTGTTCGAGGACGCCGACGCCGGGCCCGTCACGATCGTCCCGATGTTCCTGCTCTACGACTACAGCTTCCGCGACGAGGGGCTGACCGTGCTGCAGGCGCTGGCCCGAGCGAAGGAGAAGAGCGTCGTCGCGACCGACGAGTTCCTGCTCTCGCCCGAGCCCTACGCCACCCGCGACGCCTGGTGCCGCGCCCGGCTCGAGTACACCCGCCGTCGGCTCGCCGCCCTGCCCGCCGGCACCCGCACTGTGCTCGTGAACCACTGGCCCCTGCGCCGCGAACCCACCGAGGTGCTCTTCTACCCGGACTTCTCGCTGTGGTGCGGCACCACCGCGACGGCGGACTGGCACGTCGACTACAACGCCGAGGCCGTCGTGTACGGCCACCTGCACATCCCGCGCACCACCTGGTACGACGGGGTGCGGTTCGAGGAGGTCTCGGTGGGCTACCCGCGGGAATGGCAGGAGCGGGGCCTGCCCGAGCCGCTGCTGCGCCGGATCCTGCCGGCGCCGGATTACACCGAGGAGTCGCTCGGGCACTACGGCGTCCACTTCCAGGTGGACCCGAAGTACCGGGACGACCCGGAGAAGTTCGCCGCCGAGCGCGCGAAGGCCCAGGCCCGCCTCGGCGACCGCCGGGTGGCGGCACGGGAACGGATCGCCGAGCGCCGGGCGGCGCGGGCGAAAGAGGGGGAGAAGTGATCCTGCAGTCGATGCTGCCGCGCGGCGTGGTCGCCCGGGAGGCGCACGCCGATCTGGACGCGCCCCTGCATCCGCGCGAGGCGGCGCAGATCGCCAAGGCCGTGCCCAAGCGGCAGGCCGAGTACGCGACGGTGCGCCACCTGGCCCGGGAGGCCCTGGGCGAGTTGGGCATCGGCGACGCCGTCCTCGTCAAGGGCGAGGGCGGCGGGGTGGACTGGCCGCGCAACGTGGTGGGCGCCCTCACGCACTGCGACGGCTTTCGCGGCGCGGTCGTCGGTTACCGGATGGGGGTGCGCACGATCGGCATCGACGCCGAGCCGCATCTCGCCCTGCCCGACAAGGTGCTGCCCACGGTCTCCGTGGAGTCCGAGCGGGAGGTGCTCGCCGCGCGCCCCGACGACGGGCTGCACTGGGACCGCCTGCTGTTCTGCGCCAAGGAGGCCACGTACAAGGCGTGGAACCCGATCACCGGGCGTTGGCTGGGCTTCGAGGATGCGGAGATCACCTTCGACCTCGCCGAGCGCGCCGACGACGCGGCGGAGGGCACCTTCCACTCGCGGATCCTCATCGACGGCAGGACCGTCGACGGCGGCGCGCCGGTCGCTGCGTTCGACGGCCGGTGGCGGATCACCGACGGCCTCATCGTGACCTCGATCGCGGTGGTGTGAGATGACCACCGCCAGGACCTTTCTCGAGCCCGACGGCGCCGGACTCGTCATCGTCGACAAGCCTGCGGGCCTCACCAGCCACGACGTCGTCGCGCGGTGCCGGCGCGCGATGGGCACGCGCAAGGTCGGTCACGCCGGCACCCTCGACCCGATGGCGACGGGCGTGCTGGTGATCGGCATCGAGCGGGCGACGAAGCTGCTGGGCCACCTCGCTCTCACGAGCAAGGCGTACACGGCCACCGTCCGGCTCGGCGCGTCGACGTCCACCGACGACGCCGAGGGCGAGGTCACCGGCGGCGCCCCCGCCGCGGGCCTCGACGAGGACGCCGTGCGCGCCGCGATGGCGCCGCTGACGGGTGACATCGAGCAGGTCCCGAGCTCGGTGAGCGCCATCAAGGTCGACGGCAAGCGGGCCCACCAGCTGGTGCGCGAGGGGGCGGACGTGCAGCTCAAGGCCCGCCCGGTCACCGTCGACGAGTTCGCGGCGCACGCCTTCCGGCGCGAGGGCGGCTTCCTCGACGTCGACGTGACGGTCGAATGCTCCTCCGGCACGTACGTCCGGGCGCTCGCCCGCGACCTGGGCGCGAGCCTCGGCGTGGGTGGGCACCTGACCGCGTTGCGTCGCACCAGGGTCGGGCCGTACGGGCTCGATCACGCGATCACCCTCGACGACCTCTTCGAGACCCCGCGGTTGTCCTACGGCATCGACGAGGCGATCGCCGCGGGCTTCGCCATCCGCGAGATCACCGAGGAGCAGTCCGTCGACCTCGCGCTGGGTCGATGGCTCGAGCCGGTCGGCCTGCCCGGCGTCTACGCCGCGGCGACCGCCGATGGCCGCGTCTTCGCGCTGCTCCAGGAGTCGGGGAAGCGCGCGAGTTCGGTCTTCGTGGTCCGCCCCGCCGCCTGAGCGGTCAGCCGTCCAGGAATCGAGTCCACGATGCGCGGGGCGTGGACTCGTCGCCGAGCGTGGGCCACGTAGGGCCCTCCGAGGCGAATCCGAGAGTTTCGAGCGCGGGCGCAGCTGACACGTGCCGGTCGGCCACAGCGATCGTCAGCCGTCGGGTTGCTTGGTGCTCCGCGACCGCGCGGCAGGCGGCGATGATCACGATGACCGCCGCGTCCGTCGCCGCGTCGGGTGGGATCCTGTCGATGATCTCCGTCGTGGAGGTCCTCAGGTCGACGGACACCTGTACGTCGCCGACTCGCCGGCCATCCGTGAACGCCTGATACAGCCCGTCGCTCACCGCCTCGAACGTCACTGCGCAAGTGCTGTTCTCGTGCTCGCCGATGCGGAATCGACCGGCGGTCGGCGTCATGGTCATGACCGCGATGGTACCGCAAAAATGTGACTAATCACTCATTTGGGGTGATTTTCTAGGCGAACTAGCCCCGGTGAGTGGCAGGCCCGGGCCGTGCGCATCGTCCTACGGCAACGCCGGATCGATTACTCGCGCAGGCGGGTCCATGTCACCCGCGGCGTGGATTCGTCGCCGCGGGTGGGCCAGGTGGTGCCTTCGCGGCGGAAGCCGATGGTTGCGAGCGCGTCCGTGAGATGTGGGCTGGGGTCGGCCGCGGCTATCGTCAACCGCCGGGTGTCCTGGCGCTCCGCAGCGGCCCGGCATGCGGCGATGATCACGGCGTCGGCCGTTCCGTCGGGCACCTCGTGTGCCGTGCGGTCGATGATCTCGGTCGTCGAGGTCCCCAGGTCGACGGAGATCTGGGCCGCGCCGGCTGGACGGCCGTCGACGTGTGCCTCGTACAGCCCGTCACGCCCTGGCTCGAATTCGACGGTGGTTGCATCGCCGGTGCCCGTGACTCGCGGGAGGGCGTGGAGTGCCTCCTCCGGCCTCGACGGGCGCATGCGAACACGCACCTTGCGTGCGCCGAGGCGGGCGGCTCCGAACGTCGCCGCCGGTGATGGTGCGGCCGCCCTCCGTCGAGGCAGGGGCACCGCCCCGATCGCGTCGAGTGTCGCGGCCAGTCGAGCGCGGGCCTCGGAGGTGTTCTCGATCGCGTAGATCGCGTGATCGGCGGGCTCTCCGGCGTACTCGCGCAGCCGGCGCAGAGTCTGGACGTGCTGGAAACCGACCGATTCTGCGAGGGTGGCCGCGGCGCGGTTCTGCACGCACGCCGGTGCGATGATGCGCGGGACATCCGGGAGCGCGAGGAAGATGTCCAACACGCATATCGCGAGTGCCCATTGCGCGATGGAAGGGGAACTGCGCGGCATTCCTGCGATCCAGATCGAGGACTCGAGGTGGCCCGTCCGTGGGTCCGGTCCGACGTGCTCGACCTGCCCCACCACGCGTGCGCCGGCTCCGTCCCCGGCGATCAGGACCCGGGAGTGGACGACGAACGGGTCGGTACGGGCGGACCACCACTTGTCGGCCCACGCGGTCGACGAGTGTTCCTTGCGCCAATCGGCATTCGCCTGGCCGAAAGCGGGGCGTAGCCGCTCCTCGTGCTCCAAGCAGGTGCGGCGCCACGAGTCGGCATCCGAGAGCCGGGGCGCACGGAGCTCGACGACGTGTTCGCCGATGCGGAAGCGGCCGGAGGCCGACTGAGTTCTCACCCGACAATGCTACTGCAAATACTCTCTGCAGTGACGCGCGAAGAAGTAGGGGAAGTGCGTGAACTCCGTCCTCGTGGTCCGGCCCGCCGCCCGAGCGGTCAAGGTCACTCCGCCCGGAGGCGGGTCCACGATTCGCGCGGCGTGCCCTCGTCCCCGAGCGTCGGTAGGGTCTTTCCCTCGGAGGCGAAGCCGATCGCGGCGAGCGCGTCGCGAGCGGGGGAGTGCCGATCGGCCAGCGCCACGGTGAGGCGCCGGGTGTGCTGGCGTTCCGTCGCGGCGCGGCAGGCGGCGACGATGACCGCGGCCGCGAGGGCGGACGGCGCGTCGGCGCGCAGCCGGTCGATGATCGTGGTCGTCGAGCTCCCGCCGTCGACGTCGATCTCGAGTGCACCGAGCGGCGCACCGTCGACGGTCACGGGATGGCGTCCGTCGCGCGGAGCCCCGAAAGCGATGTCGAGTCCGTCGTCGGTGCGCGCGAGCGACGGGAACGCGCGGGTGGGGACGGCCCGTCCCGCCGCGCGACCGGCACGCAGGCGTCGGACGCCGATCCGGGCCAGGTCGACCGCCGCGTGGGCGGGTGGCAGCGGCGCGCGGCTCGCCGGCAAGGGTTGTGGGTCGACCGAGTCGATGATCCGCTGCAGGTCACGCCGGGATTCGGCGGTGTTGTGCATGACGTAGATGGTGTGATCGACGGGTTCGCCTTCGTAGATGCGCAGTGAGCGCGCGGTCTGGAGATAGGTGAAGCCGAGCGCCTTGGCCAGCGCGAGCGAGCCACGATTCTCCACGGGCTGCACGGCCAGGACCGCCGAGACATGGGGGGACTGCGCGAACGTGTCCAGGACGTTCACAGCCGACATCCAGAGCGTGACCGCCTTCGACTCGGGCAGGCCGACGACCCACGTGAGGGATTCGACGTGTCCGGCGCGCGGGTCGGGTCCGAGCATCGCCTGTTGGCCGACGACCCGCTGGCCCGCGCCATCGTCGACGGTGAGCACGCGTGAGAGCACGGTGGTCTCGGCGTTTCGGGAGCTCCACCACTGCTCCGCCCACGCGGCGGTGGAGTGCTCCGTCGCCCAGTCCGTGTCCGGGGTGGCGAACGCGGGGCGGAGTCGCTCCTCGTGCTCGAGCACCGTGCTCCGCCAGGATCGGGCGTCGGACAGGCGTGGAGCGCGGAGTTCGATGGTGTGGTCGCCGATCCTGTAGCGGCCGGCGTGCGAGGGCATCGTCACGCCCGGCGATGCTACTGCAAACAGTGTTGTGATGCGCTGCGGCGGCTGCATCGAGTGATCGACGACTCACTCCCGGAGCCGGGTCCACGACTCTCGTGGGGTGCGCTCGTCGCCGCGGGACGGGAGCGCGGGCCCTTCGGAGAGGAAGCCGAGGGCGACGAGCTCCTGGGAGGCGGTGGCATGCCGATCGGCCAGCGCGATCGTGGGGCGCCGCGTCCTCTGGCGTGCCGCGGCCGCGCGACACGCGGCGGCGACGACGCCGCCGGCCTCGGGAACCGCGCTCGGGGCGAGCCGGTCGACGATCTCGGTGGTCGAGGTCCCCAGGTCGACGGTCACCTCCAGGTCGCCCATGGGGGCGCCGTCCATGTGCACCCGATACCTCGCATCGCGACCGGCATCGAACGCGACGGTGTGCCGGTCGGCGGTGTGGGTGACGGCCGGCAGGAGCGGGTCCGCGGGCCGCGAGGGTGTCGTGCGCGCACGTAGGCGGCGAACGGCGAGGTGGGCCGCGCCGAACGCCGCGGACACGGACGGCTTCTCGGCCCGCCGTGCGGGCAGGGGTTGCGCGGCGAGCGCGTCCAGGATCCGTTCCAGCTCCACCCGGCTCGCCGCGGAGTTCTCGACGGCGAAGACGTCGTGGTCGACGGGCTCCCCGGCGTACTCGCGGAGCTGGAACAGGGTCTGCACGTGGTGGAAGCCGACCGATCCGAGGAGGGCGATCGCGGGGCGGTTGTGCACGTACACCGGGGCGACGACCCGCGGCACCTCCGGGTGCGTCCGGAGGACGTCGAGCACTGTCGTCGCGAGCGCCCACCGGGACACCGGGGTGGAATGCGGGACGCCGGCGAGCCAGATGGAGCTCTCGACGTGACCGGTGCGCCGGTCCGGCCCCACGTGGTCGACCTGTCCCACCACATGGGCTACGGGACCGTCCTCGGCGACGAGCACCCGGGCGTGTACGACGAACGGGTCGGTGCGCGCCCGCCACCACCGGTCCGCCCAGGCGGCGGCGGAGTGCTCCGTGCTCCAGTCCGTCGTCGCGGTGCCGAACGCGGGGCGCAGGCGCTTCTCGTACAGGAGGTTGGTGGTGCGCCAGGAGTCCGCGTCCCCGAGCCGCGGAGCGCGGAGCTCGAGGACGTGGTCGCCGATCCGGTAGCGACCGGATGCGGGATCGATGCCCACCAGACGGTGTTACTGCAAATTCTCCGGCCCGACGTACTGCGCGGAGGGCCGGATGATCTTGCCCTGGCGGACCTGCTCGAGGATGTTCGCGGTCCAACCGACCACGCGGGCGACGCCGAACGTCGGCGTGAACATGGACGGCGGCAGGCCCACCTCGGTCATCAGCACGCCCGCGTAGAACTCGACGTTCGCGTACAGCCGCCTGCCCGGCTTGAGTTCGTTGATCCCCGTCTCGATCTCGGCCTCGACCGCGCGCGCCCGGCGCACCAGCGGGGAGTCGAACCGGGTCACCACCTCCTTGAGCAGCTCCGACCGCGGGTCGTGCGTGCGGTAGACGGCGTGCCCGAAGCCCATGATCTTCTCGTCGCGGGCGATCTTCCCGCGCACCCAGGCGCGGGTGTTCGCGGGATCGCCGATCTCGTCGAGCGCCGCCAGCGCTCGGCTCGGTGCTCCGCCGTGCAGCGGCCCGAGGAAGGCCCCGAGCGCACCCAGCAGGCACGAGGACATGTCGGAGCCCGTGGAGGCGATCACCCGGCCGGCGAAGGTCGAGGCGTTGAAGCCGTGGTCGATCGTCGCGACCAGGTAGGTCTGCAGCGCGGCCGCGGCGGCCGCGTCCGTGGTCCCGGTCGCCATCCGCAGGTAGTCGGCGGCGTGGTCGGCGTCCGGGTCGGCATCGAGGGGCACCTCGCCCCGGGCCAGACGGTGCGCCGCGGCCAGGATGGCCGGAGTCGCCGCGGCGTACCGCAGCGCGGCCTCGGCCCGTTCGGCCTCCGGCACGTCCATGAGCGGCCGGTCGCCGAGGCCGAGGCCGGCGAGCGCCAGGCGCAGTGCGTGCATCGGCTCGGTATTCGGCCCGACGGTGGCCCGCAGCAGGTCGAGCACGCCGCCCGGCAGGACCCGCAGGGCGCCGGCGCGACGGGCGAAGGCGGCACCGTCGGACGGCCCGGGCAGGCGGCCGAACAGCACGAGGTGCCAGGCGTCCTCGAAGGTGACCTCCGCCGCGAGGCGCGTGGCGTCGTGGCCGCGGTAGTGGAAGTAGCCCTCCTCGCCGCGGACGTCGCCGATCTCGGTGTCGGTCACGATGACGTTCTTGAGCCCGGCCGGGGCGATGAGCGGTGTGGTCATGCCCCGAGTGTGGGCGATGTTGATCAATACCCGCAATGTTGATTCAATCAACTCGTGGACCGGTGGATCACGACCTCGGAGGCCGCGGAGCGGCTCGGGGTCAAACGCGGCACCCTGTACTCCTACGTCAGTCGCGGCGTGCTGCACTCGCGGCGCATGCCGGGGCAAGCGGAGTCGCTGTTCGACCGCACCGAGGTCGACTCCCTCGCCGCGGTCAAGCACGACGGCCGGCGGGAGGCCGACCGCCTGCTCCGGTTCCGGGCCGTGACCACGCGGGTCTCGGCGCTCCGCGGCGACGCGCTGTATCTGCGCGGCCGTCCCATCGCGGAGGTCTGCGCGACGATGGATTTCGCGGCGGCCGCGCGCTTCGCGTTGGAGGCGGACCAGGTCGCCGCCCCGCCGGCCGTCGACCTGGACGTCGCGCGGACGGTAGCGCTCGAGCGCAGGATCCCGCTGGCCGTCGCGCTGCTCGCGGCGCGGGATCCAGTGCGGGCGGACCGGTCCCACGTCGCCGAGCGCACGCTCGGCCTGCTGCCGGTGCTCGCGGGGCTGGTACCGGAGGCCCGCCTCGATCACCACTGGGTCGACGCGCTCGCCACGTGCCTGATCGACAACGGCCTGGCCGCGTCGACGACGGCCGCGCGGGTCGCGGCGTCGGCGCGCGCGGGCTTCTACGACGCGCTGCTGGCCGGGTACGGGGCGATGGCGGGCGTGCTGCACGGCGGCGCGCCGGCAGCCGCCCACGCGATGCTCGGGCGGGTGCTGGACGGCGGCGACATCGACGCGGCGATCGCGGACGCGGCGTGGGGCGGGCACCTCGCGGGCTTCGGCCACATCGTCTACACCGGCGAGGACCCGCGGGCCACCGTCGTGCTGGGCCTGATGAGGGCGGACCGCCCCGACGCACCGGCGCTGCGGGCGGTCGCGGACCTCGCCGCCCGGACCGGCCGGTCCGTCAACATCGACCTCGCGGGAGCGGCGGTCGCGCACACGCTCGGGCTCCCCGCGCGCGCCACCGAGGTGCTGTTCCAGTACGGCCGGACCGTCGGGATGGCGGCGCACATCGCCGAGGAGTACGAGGAGGCGCCGCTGCGCTGGCGGGGCACGAACAGCGGGGGCGTGCGCTGACGCCTGTGGTTCACTAGGTTAGCCAAACCTTAGGAGAATCGCATGCCCGTCGCCGCGCCGCTCGCCCGCCCCGCCACCCGCCGCGATCTGCTCCGCGGCGCGGGACTCCTCGGGGCGGCGACCCTGGCCGTGGCCTGCGGCGCGGGGGAGCCGGACCCGGCCGCGCCCGGGAAGCGGACCGTCGAACACCTGCGGGGGAGCACCGTCGTGCCGGACGATCCGCGCCGGATCGTCACCGTCGGCTTCAGCGACCAGGACCCCGTCCTCGCGCTCGGCGGGTCCCTCGCCGGCGTCACGGACTGGTACGGGGACTACGAGTTCGCGACGTGGCCGTGGGCGCAGGAGGCGCTCGGCGCGCAGCGCCCCGCCGTGCTGAACAAGGGGAAGTTCACCGGCACCCCGGACTACAGGTACGAGGAGATCGCCGCGCTCCGCCCCGACCTCATCCTCGGCCTGTACACGGAGATGAACGCCGAACAGTACGAACGGCTCTCGCGCATCGCGCCGACCGTCGGCCCGCCTGTGGGGTACAAGGAGTTCACCGCTCCGTGGGACGTCGCGACGCGCCTCGCGGGCGACGCTCTCGGTCGGCGCGACGGCGCCGACCGTGCCGTCGACGCCGTGAACGCGAAGGTCGCGCAGGTGCGCGGCGCGCATCCCGAGTTCGCCGGGCGGACGGCCGTGGTCGTCGAGCGCTTTCAGCCGGGATCCACCTTCGTGCGTTCCCCCGGTGACCCGCGGTCACGGCTGCTCACGGAGCTCGGTTTCACCGTCCCGGACGTCGCGGGCAGCGGATCCGGCGGCAACGACGGCACGAACCTGCCCGATGAGCGCATGGCCGAGCTGAACCAGGACGTGCTGGTGTGGAACATCGGCAGCACCCCCGCGATCCGGAACGAGATCGAGGGACTGCCGATCTACGGCACGGTGCCCGCGGTCCGCTCCGGCCGCTCCGTGTTCATCGACGACCCCGTGGTGTCGGGTGCGTGGACGTGGGGCACGGTGCTCAGTATTCCCACCGTCGTCGACACCCTCGCGAGTAGCATCGCGCGCGTGATGACGAGGTGAAGCTGGTCGACGGGATCCGGACGGAGCTGCGCGCCGCCGCGGACCCCGCGCGGGCGCCGAAGATGCAGGCGTACATGAAGTCCGCGATGCCCTTCCTCGGCGTGCCCTCGCCACAGGTGCGCACGATCACCGCCGCCGTGCGACGTCGGCACCCGCCCGCCGACCTCGACGAGTTGCGCGCCGTCGTCCTCGCGCTGTGGGACGACGCGGAGTACCGCGAGGAGCGCTACGCCGCGCAGAATCTCCTGCGTTACCGCCTCGGCACGGGCGACCCCGCGCTGCTCCAGCTGCACGAGCACATAGCCGTCACCGGGGCCTGGTGGGACCACGTCGACGAGACCGCCCGGCACATCGCCGCCCTGCACGACGCACACCCCGAGGACACGGCGGCGGTGGTCCGCGCGTGGAGCCGCGGCGACGACCTGTGGCTGCGGCGGCTCGCCGTCATCTCCCAGCTCGGCCGGAAGGACAGACTCGACACCGCGCTGCTCACCGATGTGATCGAACCCGCCCTGCCCGAGTCGGAGTTCTTCCTGCGCAAGGCGATCGGCTGGGCGCTGCGCGAGCACGCCAAGACCGACCCGGACTGGGTCCGCGCCTACGTGGCCGCTCACGAGGCCGAGCTCAGCGGCCTCTCCCGCCGCGAGGCGCTCAAGAACCTGTGAGACACACGGCCGCTCGCTCCGAGGGCGGCCGGGGCCGCCGTGCGGCGGCGCCGTCCAGCGCCGCGAGCGCGGCGGCGACGACGGCGAGGACCGCGCCCGCGAGGGGTAGAGCGCGGTACGACGCCCCCAGGTCGAGCAGGGTTCCGCCCAGCCACGGCCCCACCGCGATCCCGACGTTGAAGGCCGCCACGGTGAACGCCGGGGCGAGCGTCGGCGCACCCGGGGCGAGGGCGAAGACCCGCGAGTTCAGGGCCGGGTTCGTCACGAATCCCGCCGCCCCGAGGAGCGCCGCCGCGACCGCGGCGGCGGCCGGATGGGGCAGGGCCACCGCGAGCGCCACGGAGGACACCGCCAGCGCCGCCGTGCCGCCCACCAGGACCGAGCCGGGTCGACGGTCCGCCAGCCGCCCGCCGGCGGCGATCCCGGCCACGGCGCCCACGCCGTAGAGCGCGAGCACGACCGGCACCGTGCCCGGGGCGGCGTGCGAGCTCTCCACGAGCATCGCGCCGAGGTAGCCGAAGCTGATCAGCAGCGCGGCGATGGAGAACGCGGTGATGGCGTACGACGTCCACAGCCGGCCGGTCCGCAGCGCGCGCACCTCCTCCCGGGGGCGCGCCGGTCCGCTCGCCGTGATCCCCGCCGGGACCGTGGTCGCGATCGCCACCCCCGCCACGACGGTCGCGATCGCGACCGCGAGGAAGGTCGCGCGCCAGCCGAGGTGTTGGCCGAGCACGGTCCCGGCGGGCAGGCCGATCACCGTCGCGAGCGTGAGCCCGCCGGCGACGACGCTCATCGCGCGCCCCCGACGGTCCGCGGGTACGAGGGCGATCGCCGTCGTCGCGGCGACGGCCCAGAAGCCGGCGTAGACGAAGGCACCGGCGAACCGGGTCGCGAGGAGGACCGCGAAGGAGTCGGTGGTCGCGGCGACCAGATGGGTGGCGGCGAAGATCCCGGTGAACACCAGCAGCGCCCGCCGTTTCGGCCAGCGCAGCGTGGCGAGGGCGAGGATCGGGGCGCCGATCATCATGCCCAGCGCGAAGACCGAGATGAGCAGGCCCGCCCGGGGGATCGAGATCTGCAGGTCCGCGGCGACGTCGGGCAGGATCCCGGCGAGCATCAGCTCCGATGTCCCCTGCGCGAAGATGCCGAATCCGAGGACGACGACGGCCGGTGGCATCACAGCAGCGACCCGCCGCTCGCGTCGATCCACTGCCCGGTGACCCAACCGGCCGCGTCGGAGACCAGGAAGCCGACGATCCCCGCCACGTCGGCAGGCTGTCCGACTCGTCCGAGCGGCGAGTCCGCCGCCATGGCCGCGCGCCCCTCCGGCGTCGCGAGCCGGGCAGCGTTCATGTCGGTCGCCGTCCCGCCCGGTCCGACCGCGTTCACGGTGATGGCCCGGGGTGCCAGCTCCTTGGCCAGGGCGTGGGTCAGCGCGTCCACCGCCGCCTTGGACATCGCGTAGGGGAGCAGCGCGGGGTTGTACGAGCCGTGGGTGAAGCGCGTGGAGATGTTCACCACCCGGCCGCCGTCCGTCAGCCGCGGGAGCGCGTGCTGGAGGACGAAGAACGGCGCGCGGGTGTTGATCGCCATGACCCGGTCGAAGACGTCCGGCTCGACGTCGGCGAACGGGATTCGCCCGCCCAGGATTCCGGCGTTGTTGATCACGATGTCGGCGCGCGGGGCCTCCCGGTCGTACTGCTCCCACAGCTGCGCCGGCGCTTCCTCGTCGGCGAGGTCGACGCGGATCGGGAACGCCCGGCCGCCGCGCTCCTCGATCGCATGCACGACGCCCTCCGCCGCCTCGCGGTCGGCGCCGTAGTGGACCGCCACCGTCGCTCCGCGGTCCGCGAGGTCGTCCGCGATCGCGCGCCCGATCCCGCGACTCGCTCCCGTGACCAGGGCGTACCTGCCTGCCAGATCGTCGCTCACGTGTTCCGCTCCTTTTCGTAGTGAATGCTACGAAAAGGAATCTAGCAGCAATGCGTAGCGATCGCTATAGAATGGGGTCATGGCGACGACGACCCGAGGCAGGCCGCGCTCCTTCGACCGGGGCGCCGCGCTCGGCGCCGCCGCTCTGCTGTTCTGGGAGAAGGGCTTCGAAGCCACCTCGATCCGCGATCTGACGGAGCGGCTCGGTGTCGAGGCGCCGAGCCTCTACCGCGCTTTCGGCGACAAGCGGCGCCTCTTCGAGGAGGCGGTCGCCGAATACGACCGCACCTACGGGGGTTTCATCGACCTCGCGTTCGCGGAGGAGTCCACCGCACAGGCGGTGGTTCTCCGCCTCCTCGCCGAGGGGCCCCGGAGGTACACGCGCGCCGGCCTGCCCCGCGGCTGCCTCGTCGTCAGCGGCGACGCCGGGACGGCGGACGCCGAGGTCACGGGCTACATGATCGCGATGCGGTCCGCCAACGTCGCGCGGCTGGCCGAGCGCATCGCCCGCGACGTCGACAGCGGTGCGCTGCCCGCCACCGTCGACGCGCTCGCGCTCGCGCGGTTCGTCTTCGCGACCCTGAACGGGCTCGCCGCGGCGGCGCGCGAGGGGGTGCCGCTGGAGGAGCTGGAGGCGGTGGCCGCGATCGCCGCGGGCGCCTGGCCCGTCAGCTCCTGACCCAGATGGCCTGCGCCGCCACGTCGCCCAGGTCCAGCGGCGCACCGTCGTCGACGGTGACGGCGACGGTCCCGAGGAACTTGCGCAGCTCCACGACCTCGATCCGCGCGTCGGGCGCGATCCCGACCTCCTGGAAGTAGCGCAGCATCTCGGGGTCGGAGTCGGAGATCCGGGCGACGGTGCCGGACTGGCCCGCCGCGAGCTCGGACAGCAGGCAGGCGTCGGGGGTGGGGACGGTGCCGTCGGGCTGGGGGATCGGGTCGCCGTGCGGGTCGCGGTCGGGGTAGCCGAGCCGCTCGTCGAGGCGTGCGAGGAAGCGCTCGGAGACGGCGTGTTCGAGGACCTCGGCCTCGTCGTGCACCTCGTCCCAGCCGTAGCCCAGCTCCGAGACCAGGAAGGTCTCGAGGAGCCGGTGCCGGCGCACCATCGCCGTGGCCGCGGCGCGCCCGTCGTCGGTGAGGGTGACCGCCCCGTACTTCTCGTGGTCGACCAGGCCCTGGTCGGCGAGCTTGCGAATGGCCTCGGAGGCGGTGGATGCGGAGACGCCGAGCGCATCGGCGAGCGACTTCGTCGTGACCTTCACATCGGACCACTCCTGGGCGGTCCAGATCTGCTTGAGGTAGTCCTGCGTGACCGCGGACAGCTCGCCGACGGGGCGCGGCGAATCGGGCAGGGGAGGCTTGGGCACGCACCCACCATAGGCCGTCCGATAGGGTGAGTGCGTGCTTCGCTGGCGAGGGCTCGATGACGTTCCCGCGGACTGGGGACGGTGTGTCGTAACGATCGGCGTGTTCGACGGTGTTCACCGTGGACACGCCCAACTGATCGCACGAGCGACCGCGGAGGCCCACGAACGTGGCCTCCCCGCGGTCCTCATGACGTTCGATCCGCATCCCGCGGAGGTGGTGCGGCCCGGATCGCATCCGCCGCAACTGACGACGCTGACCAGGCGGGCCGAGCTCGCCGAGGAGCTCGGCATCGACGTCTTCTGCGTGATGCCCTTCACCGCCACCGTCATGGCGCAACCGGCCGAGGACTTCGTGCACTCCGTGTTGGTCGAGCGGCTGCACGCCGCCGCGGTCGTGGTGGGGGACAACTTCACCTTCGGCTACCGGGCCCTCGGCAACGTCGAGATGCTGGCCCGCCTGGGGCACAAGTTCGGCTTCTCCGTGGACGCGGTGCCGCTGCTGACCGAGCACTCGGTGACCTACTCCTCGACGTACATCCGCTCCTGCGTGGACGCGGGCGACGTCAAGGCCGCCGCCGAGGCGCTGGGGCGCCCGCACCGGGTGGAGGGTGTCGTCGTGCGCGGCGACGGCCGCGGCCGCGAGCTGGGCTTCCCGACGGCGAACGTCGCCCCGCCCATGTTCGCCGCGATCCCCGCCGACGGCGTGTACGCCGCGTGGTTCACCGTGCTCGGCGCGGGCCCCGTGGTGGGGCAGGTGACGCCCGGCGAGCGCTATCCGGCCGCGGTGTCAGTGGGCAGCAACCCGACCTTCTCGGGGCGTACGCGCACCGTCGAGGCCTTCGTACTGGACACGTCCGCCGATCTCTACGGCCAGCACGTCGCCGTCGACTTCGTGGACAGGGTGCGCGGCATGGAGCGGTTCGACTCCATCGATGCGCTGCTCATCGCGATGGGCGGGGACGTCGATAAGACCCGCGCGATTCTGGGAATCCCCTGACTCCTGGTAACGTGGTCGATCGTGCCTGCTGCGGTTCGCGGTGGCGGCACGGATCCATGACGACGCGATACTGAAACAAGGAGTTCCTCCATGTCGCTCACCACCGAGCAGAAGAAGTCGATCCTGGCCGAGTACGGCCTCCACGAGACCGACACCGGTTCCCCCGAGGCGCAGGTCGCGATGCTGACCAAGCGCATCACCGACCTGACCGAGCACCTCAAGCAGCACAAGCACGATCACCACAGCCGCCGCGGCCTGCTGCTGCTGGTCGGCCGTCGTCGCCGTCTGCTGAAGTACGTCGCCTCGGTCGACATCAACCGCTACCGCGCGCTCATCGAGCGCCTCGGCCTGCGTCGCTAAGAGCCTTCATCGAACGGCCCGTTCCCGGATCCCCGGGGGCGGGCCGTTCGGCGTTTCCGGGTCCGCCGATCCCGGGCGCCTCACGATGTGGAGGTTCCGGCGGGTACGCGTGTTCTCACGCACCTGTGTCCGTGCAGAACTCGACATCGTGAGCGAGCACGAGGCGCGCGTCAGCCGCGGCCCAGCAGGGTGCCGCCGTTGACCTGCAGGATCTGGCCGGTGGTCCAGCCCGCGTCGGGCGCGGCGAGGTAGGCCACCGCCGCGGCGACCTCCTCGGGGGTGCCGGGGCGGCCCGCCGGGATCTGCGCGACGCGGCTGTCGTGGAGCTCGGTCGTGAGTCGGTCGGCCCAGAACTCCGTCGCCGGCACGAACCCGGGCGCGACCACGTTGACGGTGACGCCCTCGGACGCCAATTGCAGGGCGAGCCCCGCCGACCAGGCGTGCAGCGCGCCCTTCGCCGCGCCGTACGCGCCGGGGCCGCGGAGCCCCGCGATCGAGCTGATCGAGACGATCCGGCCGCCGGGGCGGGCGAGGTGCGGCCGCAGCGCCTCGGTCGCGAGGACGGCCGTGATCACGTTGAGCCGGAACGTCGTGGCGTACGCCTCCGCCGTCCCTGCGAGGCCGCCCGGCGCGCCGTCGCGGGCCGGGTTGCCACCCACGTTGTTCACCAGCACGTCGACGGTGCCGCCGGCGCCGATCCGGTCGGCGAGAGCGTCGACGGCGGACGGATCGGACACGTCCGCGACCTCGGCGGACACCCGCTGCGCACCGAGCGCGGCGTTGATCGTGGCCGCGGTCTCCGCGAGCACGTCCGCGCGCCTGCCCACGATCACCACGTCGTTCCCGTCGGAGGCCAGACGGTGCGCGATCGCCCGCCCGATCCCCGTTCCGCCGCCCGTCACCACTGCACGCCTCGTCATCGTTCGAATGTCTCACGATTTCGGCGAGCCCGCAGCGGCGAGCTCGACGGCCGCCGGCGCGACCCGCGATCTCACCCCTACGGGTGAGGCGGCCCCGGGCAGAGCGTCGATAGTGTCCACCCCGACCCGGCGAAAGGGGGACGAATGCGAACTCGTGCGGCCGTGACCGGCCTGATCGTCGCACTGATCTGGGGAATCGCAGGGGGACCGGCGGGCGCGGGCACCGGCGACGTCGCGAGCGTCGCGGACCTCCTGAAGGAGGCCGGCGTTCCAGGCTATGCGGTGCGGCTCGTCGGCCCGGGCGGCGTCGAGGACGAGCAGATCGGGGGAACAGACGGAGCCGGGCGGTCCATCTCCGCCGCGACGCCGTTCGTGTGGGGCTCCGTATCGAAGTCCCTGGCCGCTCGCTCCGCGCTCGCCCTAGCCGGACGTGGCCTCCTCGACCTGGACGCCCCCGTCGCTGCGGCGGTCGCCGCTGCAGCGCCTTGGGTCGGCGGCGACGTGACCGTCAGCGACCTGATCCGGCACACCAGCGGACTCCCGCACGACGTCGCCCTTACTGATCTCGCCCGCCCCGAGCCGGCGATGGAGGCGGTGCGCGCCACGGAGCCGCCCGCGCGCGGGCCGAGGGGCTCGTTCCGATACTCGAGCCTCAACTACCTCCTGCTCCAGGCTGTCATCGAGGCAGTGACGGCATCGCCGTACGGTGCCACGGTGGGAAGCGAGGTCGGTGTGCCCTCGGGTGCCCGCATCGTGTCAGGCGCGGAGTCCTTCGTCGCCGAGGTCCCTCCCGGCCACGTCCCCTTCCTGACTCGACCGCGGCGTACCGATCCCGTCTTCGACGGCGCCGGCCTCGGCTACGGCTACCTCGCTGGCTCGCTCGAGGCCCTGTCCCGGTTCGCGCAGTGGCTGGCACGCGACGCGAACTGGCAGAGCTTCCCGACGGTGCCCACCGGCCACGCTGCCGAGTACGGACCGGGCCTCTATCGCGAGACGATCGCCGGCCGCACGGTGTGGTGGCACTCCGGCGCCGTACCGGGCTACTTCACCCACATCGCCGCGTACCCGGAATCGGGCCGCACTCTGGTCCTCCTCGCGAACCGGTACGGGGAGCTCGACGCGGAGCGACTCGCGGACGTAGCGCGGTACGCCATGCAGGGCGTCGTCGGCGATGCGGGCGATCCGCCACACGCGGCGCCGTGGCCGTCCCTCGTCCTCGTCGGCGCCGCTGCTGGAGCCGGGCTCGGGGGTCTTGCGGTCGGATGGACGGCGGTGCGCCTCGTGCGGCGGCGATCGGCTCCAGCGGGCCGTTTTCGCATGATGACAGCGGCCGGGGCCGGCATCTGTGGGCTCGCCGGCGCTGCAGCGTGGTTCGGGCCCGCGGCACTGGGCTATCCCCGGCCGGTCCTCACCCGCTGGGCGCCGGATGTCGGAGTCCTCCTCGCCGTGGTCGCGATCGAATCCGCAGTCCTCGCGGTCCTGCTGGTCGCTGTCCGGTGGGCCCCGAGGCGCAGCTCGCGTGCGGTGTGACGGACGGGAAGACGTCGATGCGCGGACGTTCACGCCTGCCAGCCGGCGCCACGGCAACCCGCGGCTGACGTCCAGTGCGATCCTCGGATCAACCAAGTCCCTCTTCCGCTAACGGTTCCTCCTCTTCATTACGTTGCAACGGCATGAAGAGCGAAGACCGGTAGCGGGAGCGGGCGGCGCGCTACGCGTAGGTCAGGAGGACGGCCTCGTCGAAGGGCAGGCGGGAGAAGGTCCGGCTCCGCACAAGCTTCGCCGCGTCGTCCCGCGAGACCACGCGCGGAGCGGTGACGGCGCGGGTCTTGCCGCCGCGCATCACTCGGCCCCCGCCGGCGGCGCGCAGGTTCTTGAGCCAGTCGCGATCGGGCCCGTAGGTCAGCAGGATCGCCACCCCGTCGTCGGTCGCGAACGCGGTGACCGGCGTCCGGTACGGCGTCCCCGACGTGCGGCCGGTGTGCTCGATGATGGCGAAGCTCGGTGCCCAGCCCGCCCACAGGCGCTGGACGGGGTTCGTGACGCGGCGATTGAACCTGGCGAGGGACTGCGGCAGCTGCATGGGTCCATCGAACTCGCACTAGCAGCCCGCGACAAGGGCCAATCCGTCTGAGCGCTCAGCGGTCCTGCGGTTTGACGAACGGGAAGGCCAGTGTCGCACGGATGTTCACGCCCGCCAGCAGCATGACGATGCGGTCCACGCCGATGCCCAGGCCGCCGGTGGGCGGCATCGCGTAGGAGAGGGCGTCGAGGAAGGACTCGTCGAGCTCCATCGCCTCGGGATCGCCGGCGGCCGCGGCCATCGACTGTTTGGTGAGCCGCTCGCGCTGATCGATCGGGTCCGTGAGCTCCGTGTACGCGGTGCCGAGCTCGGCGCCGAAGCCCACCAGATCCCACTGCTCCGTGAGCCGCGGATCGTCGCGGTGCCTGCGCGCCAGCGGAGAGACCTCGACCGGGAAGTCGCAGTAGAATGTCGGGAACTCAGTCTGCTTCTCGACCAGCGCCTCGTACAGCTCCATCACGAGTTTGCCTGCGGTCGCGCCGCGCGGCACCGCCACGTGGTGCCGCGCGCACACCGCGGACACCTCCTCGAGCGTCGACGCCGACGTCAGGTCGACGCCCGCGGCCGTCGAGACCGCGGAATGCACCGTGATGACGGGCCATTCCGCCGTGAGGTCCACCTCGCGCGTGCCCCCGGCACCGTCGGGCCGCACGGCGACCGGTCGCCCGTTGACCGCCACGGCAGCGGCCAGGATCACCTCGCGCGTGAGCGTCCGCATCGTCGTGTAGTCGCCATACGCCTCGTAGGCCTCGAGCGCGGTGAACTCCGGGTTGTGCGTGGCGTCGGCGCCCTCGTTGCGGAAGTTCCGGTTCAGCTCGAAGATCCGGCCCATGCCGCCCACGGCCAGGCGCTTGAGGTAGAGCTCCGGCGCGATCCGCAGGTAGAGCCCCATGTCGTAGGCGTTGATGTGCGTGGTGAAGGGGCGGGCCGCGGCGCCGCCGTGCACCGACTGCAGCATCGGCGTCTCGACCTCGGTGAAATCGCGGCCCATGAACACGGCGCGCATCGCGGCGACCGCGCGCGAGCGCCGGTACAGCAGGTCGACGGCGCCGTCGTCGGTGATGAGCTCCAGCGGGCGGTTCCGCGCCCGGGTCTCGTCGCCGAGCCGTGCGCGCGTCTTGGGGACGGGGGAGAGGCACTTGCCGGCCATCGCCCACGACGCCAGCAGGACGGACGGCTCGCCGGTGCGGGAGCGGATCACCTCGCCGGTCACCGACACCAGGTCGCCCATGTCGATCGCCGTGCGCCACAGCGCCCGAGCGTCGTCCGGGGTTCGGGTGCGCTCGGCGATCACCTGCAGGTGGGCGCCGTCCTCGTGCAGGTCGACGAAGGTGACGCCGCCGTAGTCGCGTACCGCCCGCACCCGCCCGGTCACCGAGACGACGGTGCCGGCGGCACCGTCGGGCGCGAGGCCGGACGCCTGCTCCCGGACCGCCGCGAGCGAGGTGGTGCGGGGCACCGACGGGGGATAGCCGGGCATCCCGGCGTCCTCCAGGGCGCGGAGCTTGCGCCGGCGCACCCGCTGCTGCTCGGAGAGCCGGACGGGCGGAGCCTCCCGACGAAGGAGGCGCTCCTCCTCGGCGAGCAGCCGGTCGACGAACTCGGTGTCGCGCGGGAACTCGTCCGGGATCGACGGTCCCGCCAGGAACTTCGGGCCGATCTGCGGCAGGAAGCCCTCGGCGGTGCCGACGGCGATACCGGCGCGAACCGCGCTGAGCGAGGGGTCGTAGCAGAGGATCCGCGGCACCCAGTCCGGGCGGTACTTGTCGTTGGAGCGGTACAGGGATTCGAGCTGGTAGAACTTCGACGCGAAGCTCAGCACGGAGTCGACCATCCGGGTGACGGGCCCCGCTCCGACGCGGTCCGCCTCGGAGAAGACGGACCGGAAGACCGCGAAGTTCAGGGAGATCCGCCGGATCCCGATCTCGCCGCAGTGCTCGATGAGCTTGGCGACCATGAACTCGTTGAGGCCGTTCTCGGCGTCGCGGTCGCGCCGCATCAGGTCCAGGGAGAGGCCGCGCGTGCCCCACGGCACGAAGCTGAGCAGGCCCCGCACCACCCCGTCGGCGCTGTGGGCGGAGACGAGCACGCAGCGGCCGTCGACGGGGTCGCCGATCCGGTTGAGGGCCATCGAGAATCCGCGCTCGGTCTCCTCGCCGCGCCACTGCTCGGCGAGCGCGGCCACCTCGGCCAGCTCCGCGGCGGACAGGTCGCCGTGCCGACGGACCTTGAGGGTGTAGCCCGCGCCGGCGACGCGGGTCACGGCCTGGCGGACCGCGCGCATGTCCCGGCCCTTAAGGGTGAAGGCGTCGACGTGGATGATCGCCTCGTCGCCGATGGTCAGGGTGCGCAGCCCGGCGTCCTCGTAGACGGTGGCGCCGTCGGCGCTCGCCGCCAGCACGGCGGGGTAGAGGCTGTGCGAGCGGCAGTCCTCGATCCACGCCGCGACCGCGGCGGGCCACGAGTCGCGGTGGCCGATCGGATCGGCGCTCGCCATCGACACGGGCCCGACGGCGCGGCAGGTCACCACGGCCCGCCGGTCGGGGGAGGCGATCACCGCCTTGTCGCGCCGGGTGGCGAAGTAGCCCAGGGAGTCGTCCTCGCCGTACTCGAGCAGGAGCCGCCGCACCTCGAGTTCCTCGGGCTCGGTCATCAGCTCGTCGCCGCGCCCGGCCCGCCAGAAGGCCATGAGGGCGAGGATCAGCACCGACGCGGACAGGACGCCGGCCAGCGAGTAGAGCCACATCGGACCGGAGTGCCCGTTGAGCGCGACGTCGATCCGTCGCGGAACCGCCACGCCGAACGTGGACCGGAGCGACCACACGAGGATCTCGACGGTGCCGTTGAGGCGATTCGACCCTCGGCCCGGGAAAGTGAACGCGAGCGCGACGACCACGAGGTAGACGCCGACGAAGCCGCCGACCAGGACGCCGAACGCGGCGCGGCGCGAACCCCGTGCGAGCTTCGCGGGGTACTGCGGGCGGGCGGCGATGACCAGCGCGAGGCAGACGGCGCTGATGGCCGCGGTGAGCGCGGCGCCCGGCAGGGAGAAGCGCACGGACACGTACGCC
Source organism: Tsukamurella sp. M9C (assembly GCF_020169415.1). GTDB lineage: Bacteria > Actinomycetota > Actinomycetes > Mycobacteriales > Mycobacteriaceae > Tsukamurella. Next base: position 7,066 of record NZ_JAIULG010000043.1, on the reverse strand, counting down.
TCGATGAAGGGCGGGAGGTGCCGCGTCTCGTCGGGGTCGAGCTGGTCGGTCGCGACGATCACCAGCGTCGCGATGTTCACCAGCACCTGCAGCGACATCATGATGACGGCGACCGTGTGCGCGGCGCGCAGGCGCCGGCGGAGCGCGCCCAGGAGCACGGTGAGCGCCGCGACGAGCAGCAGGCTCGGGTGCGAGGGGATGCCGACGATGCCGAGGAGGTCCGCCACCAGGGGCAGGATCCGGTCGCTGCGGATGACCACGCTGAGCAGGGAGACGATTCCCGCGGCCGTGATCATGTGCGCCAGCCACGTCGCCGTCGCCTCCTGCACGCGTTCCCGGCTGCTCTGCGACACGGACATCCTCCTCGGGGGGTGTGCACGGCGTGTGCGACTCACGTGGAAAAGACTCCCGATGATAGCCTTGGTGCAGGTCCGTCCGACGTCGGTGCCGGTAGAACCGGTCCCCGACTTCTGCGGTGCGCCGTCACGGTGTCACTCCCCGCGGGGTGGTCCTCGGTAGTGGTTGCCGGAAACCTCGTCGTCTCGACGAGCGGGTCCGGCGGCTTCGATCGATGACCGCGCCCTCGGCGCCCCGCCGCCATGTCGAACGACTCCGGCCGCGCGCAGCATGCGCGCCGCCAGGTGGGGACGGTCCGCGCGAAGAAAGGTTTCTTCACTCTTCATGACAGACAACACTCAGGTCGAGTACGACGACGACATCACCGAAGCGGTCGCCGTCATCGACAACGGTTCCTTCGGCACGCGCACCATCCGGTTCGAGACCGGCCGGTTCGCCCAGCAGGCCGCGGGCTCCGTGGCCGCGTACCTCGACGACGAGACGATGCTGCTCTCGGCCACGTCGCACAGCAAGCAGCCGAAGGAGCACTTCGACTTCTTCCCGCTGACGATCGACGTCGAGGAGCGCATGTACGCCGCGGGTCGCATCCCCGGCTCGTTCTTCCGTCGCGAGGGTCGCCCGTCGACCGACGCGATCCTGGCCTGCCGCCTGATCGACCGGCCGCTGCGCCCGTCCTTCGTCGCCGGCCTCCGCAACGAGATCCAGGTCGTCGTGACCGTCATGTCGCTCGATCCCAAGGATCTGTACGACGTGGTCGCGATCAACGCCGCTTCGGCGTCGACCCAGATCGCGGGCCTGCCCTTCTCCGGCCCCGTCGGCGGCGTGCGCGTCGCGCTCATCGACGGCCAGTGGGTCGCCTTCCCGACCGTCGAGCAGCTCGAGGGCGCCGTCTTCGACATGGTCGTCGCGGGCCGCATCGTCTCGGGCTCCGGTAAGGATGCCGACGTCGCGATCATGATGGTCGAGGCCGAGGCCACCGAGAACGTCATCGACCTCATCGCGGGCGGCGCCACCGCGCCCACCGAGACCGTCGTGGCCGAGGGCCTCGAGGCCGCCAAGCCCTTCATCGCCGTGCTCTGCGAGGCGCAGAAGCAGCTGGCCGCCGGGGCGTCGAAGCCCACCGGCGAGTTCCCGCTGTTCCCGCCGTACCAGGACGACGTCTTCGCCGCCGTCGAGGCCGCGGGCGCCGCGAAGCTCAACGACGCGCTGTCGATCGCCGGCAAGCAGGAGCGTGACAACGCCACCGACGTCGTCAAGGCCGAGGTGCTTGAGGCCGTCGGCCCGCAGTTCGAGGGCCGGGAGGGTGAGATCGGCGCGGCGTTCCGCTCGCTGACCAAGAAGCTGGTGCGCCAGCGCATCCTCACCGACCACTTCCGCATCGACGGTCGTGGCATCACCGACATCCGTTCGCTGAGCGCCGAGATCGCCGTGATCCCGCGCGCCCACGGCAGCGCCCTGTTCGAGCGCGGCGAGACCCAGATCCTGGGCGTCACCACGCTGGACATGGTGAAGATGGCGCAGCAGATCGACTCGCTCGGACCCGAGAAGTCGAAGCGCTACATGCACCACTACAACTTCCCGCCGTACTCGACCGGTGAGACCGGCCGTGTCGGCTCGCCGAAGCGCCGCGAAATCGGCCACGGCGCGCTCGCCGAGCGTGCCCTCGTGCCGGTGCTGCCCTCGGTGGAGGAGTTCCCCTACGCCATCCGTCAGGTCTCGGAGGCCCTCAGCTCCAACGGTTCCACGTCGATGGGCTCGGTCTGCGCCTCGACGATGTCGCTGCTCAACGCCGGCGTGCCGCTCAAGGCGCCCGTCGCGGGCATCGCCATGGGCCTGGTGTCCGACGAGGTCGACGGTCAGGCCCGCTACGTGGCCCTGACCGACATCCTCGGTGCCGAGGACGCCTTCGGCGACATGGACTTCAAGGTCGCCGGTACGTCCGACTTCGTCACCGCCCTGCAGCTGGACACCAAGCTGGACGGCATCCCGTCGCAGGTCCTGGCCGGCGCGCTGGCCCAGGCGAAGGACGCCCGCACCACGATCCTCGAGGTCATGGCCGAGGCGATCGACGCGCCCGACGAGATGAGCGTGTACGCCCCGCGGATCACCACGATCAAGGTGCCGATCGACAAGATCGGCGAGGTCATCGGACCCAAGGGCAAGACGATCAACTCCATCACCGAGGAGACCGGCGCCAACATCTCGATCGAGGACGACGGCACCGTGTTCGTCGGTGCGGCCGACGGCCCGTCGGCCCAGGCGGCGATCGACCGGATCAACGCCATCGCCAACCCGCAGCTGCCGAAGGTGGGCGAGCGCTTCCTGGGCACCGTGGTCAAGACCACGGCGTTCGGCGCCTTCGTCTCGCTGGTCCCCGGCCGCGACGGCCTGGTGCACATCAGCAAGCTGGGCAGCGGCAAGCGCGTGAACAAGGTCGAGGACGTGGTCAACGTCGGCAGCAAGCTGCAGGTCGAGATCGCCGACATCGACGAGCGCGGCAAGATCAGCCTGATCCCCGTCGTGGAGGAGAAGGCCGCCGAGGCCGCTCCTGCGGGCGAGGAGTAGGAACTGAGCAGCCTGACATCACGGGCTGCGCGGACGGGGGTATCCGGATCGGGTGCCCCCGTTCGTCGTAGCGTCCTGCCCGGCGGCCTGCGGGTGGTCACGGAGACGGTGCCCGGTTCCCGGTCCGCCGCCGTGGGCCTGTGGGTCGCGGTCGGATCGCGCGACGAGCACCCGACTTCGGCCGGGTCCGCGCACTTCCTGGAGCACCTGCTGTTCAAGGCGACGCCGCATCGCGACGCGGCGTCCCTCGCCGCCGAGGTGGACGCCGTCGGCGGCGAGATCAACGCCTTCACCAGCAAGGAGCACACCTGCTACTACGCGCACGTGCTCGACGTCGACCTCGAGCTCGCGGTCGACGTGGTGACCGACGTGGTCCTCGGCGGCCTGTGCCGCCCCGCCGACGTGGACGTGGAGCGCGAGGTCGTGCTCGAGGAACTCGCCATGCGCGACGACGATCCGGAGGACCTGGTCAACGAGGCCGCCACCGCGGCCCTGTTGGGCGATCACCCGCTGGCGCGGCCCGTGCTGGGGACCGAGGAATCGGTGTCCGCGATGACCGCCGCTCGCTTGCGGGGCTTCCATCGCCGTCGCTATACGCCGGAGAAGATGGTCCTGGCCGTCGCCGGCAATGTCACGCACGCGCAGGTGGTCAAGCTGGCGCGCAAGGCCTTCGCGGGCCGGCTCGACGGTGCCGCCGATTCCGCGCCGATCCGCACAGGCGCCCGGCGCCGACCGGGTGCACCGACGCTCGAGGTCGTGAACCGGGACGGGGAGCAGTCGCACCTCGTCGCGGGCACCCGCGCGTACGGCCGGTTCCACCCGGACCGATGGGCGCTGTCCGTGCTCAACACCGCGATCGGCGGGGGTCTGAGTTCGCGCCTGTTCCAGGAGATCCGGGAGCAGCGCGGCCTCGCGTACACGGTCTATTCGGCCGTCGACACCTACGCCGACACGGGGCTGTTCTCGGTGTACGCCGGGTGCTCCCCGGACCGTCTGGGTGAGGTGACGACGGTCGCGCGGAAGGTCCTCGAGGACGTCCGCGACGACGGCCTCACCGACGAGGAACTGGCTCGCGCCAAGGGCTCGCTCCGCGGCGGGCTGGTGCTGGGCCTGGAGGACGCGCAGTCCCGCATGCACCGCATCGGCCGCAGCGAGATCAACTACCAGAACCAGCGCACCATCACCCGCACGCTCGCGACGATCGACAAGGTCTCGGCAGCGGACGTGAACCGCGTCGCGCGGGATCTGCTCTCGCAGCCCTTCGGCGGCGCGGTCCTCGGTCCGCACCGCGGCCGACGGGGCGTGCCCGCGCCGGTCCGGAACTGGCTGGGCTGACCCGGGCGCACGGGGGCGGGAACCCGTCCGCACCCGACATGCGCGAGCGCACCCGTTACGCCGGGTGCGCTCGGGCGCACGGGGTGCGCGGCGGCATCCGCACCCGATTCGGGCCGGCTAGCCTGCTCCGGGGGCGACGACGATGCGCCGAACGTGCTCGCGCAGTGCGGAACCCGCCGCCAGCAGGGGAGCTGCACTGCGCAGCGACCGGGCGAGGATGAACCCGCCCTCCAGCGAGCTCAGCACCGCCAGCGTCAACTCGCGCGCCGCCACGTCGTCGAGCCCGCGCGCCACGAAGTACGCGGTACCGCCACTGATCCAGTCGGCGAAGACCTCCGCCGCCGCGGCGGCGACCTCGGGCTCGGAGTCGGCGACCTCGCCCGCGACGGTGCCCACGGGGCACATCGTGATCCAGCCCGCCTCCGCGATGTGCTCGGCGGCCAGCGCGAACGCGCCCGGGATCGCGTCCTCGAGGTCGGGCGCACCGTCGAGCAGGGCGGGTAGGAGGGCCATGTACGCCGCGCCGGAGGAGCGCAGCGCAGCCGCGGCGACCTCGGGCTTTCCGCCCGGGAAGTGATGGTAGAGGGAGCCCATCGTGGCGCCGGCGGCCTCGGTCAGCTGCTTGACGGTGGTCGCGCCGTAGCCCTGGCGGCGCAGGAGTTCGCCCATCGCGACGACGAGGCGCTCGCGGGTGGGCATTGACCGGTCGACCATCACGCTCTAGATTCTAGAGTATCCACTCTAGAGCGTTCGCTCCAATGGAGGTGATGGGAATGCCGGAGGTCTCCGTCCCCGCGGGCCGGGTCCACTACGAGGAGTTCGGCGACGGCCCGCCGGTCGTCCTGCTGCACGGCCTGCTCATGGACCACACGGTGTGGGACGCCGTGCTGCCGCTCCTTCCCGAGGGACACCGCTACCTGCTGCCCGACCTGCCGCTCGGCGCCCATCCGATCCCGCTGAATACCGACGCGGACCTGTCGAACGAGGGGATCGCACACCTCATCGCGGACTTCCTCGAGGCGCTCGACCTGCGCGGGGTCACCCTCGTGCACAGCGATTGGGGCGGCGGATTGCTCCTGACGGCGCTCGACCGCGACGAGCGGATCGGGCGCCTCGTGATCCTGCCGAGCACCACCTTCGACAACTTCCCGCCCGGCCTCCCCGGCAAGGCGGCCACCGTCGCCGCCCGACTCCCCGGCCTCACTCTCGGGTTGCGCGCCATGCGGATCGGCGCCGTGCGGCGCCTGCCGATCCTGTTCGGGCGCATGGCGCACGACATCCCGGACGCGACCATGCGGGCCTGGACCCGGCCCGCGATCGAGGACCCGCTGATCCGCCGCGACCTGCTCAAACACGCCCGCGCGCCGTTCGATCGCGCCGTCCTGACGCGGCAGACCGAGGCGCTGCACGGATTCACCGGGGACGCCCTCGTCCTCTGGATCGCCGACGGCATCGTCATGCCGCGCGAGCACGGCCGCCGGCTGGCCGACCTGCTCCCGCGCGGTCGGCTCGTCGAGCTGCCGGACTCCTACGTACTCGCGATGATGGACCGCCCGGACGCCGTCGCCGCCGAACTCGCCGTCTTCCTCGGCGCGCCGACCACGTCGCCGCAGGCGTGACCCTCGGCCGCGTCTACTTCGCGTACGCCCGGGGGAGCGGCTTGCCGGCCGCAGCGAGCACGCCGCGCAGGCGCGTGGGGTAGTCGGTGATGATGCCGTCGACACCGAGCGCGACCTGCGCGCGCATGTCCTTCTCCTCGTTGACGGTCCACGGGATGACCGTCAGGCCGGCGGCGTGGGCGGCGGCCACGGTCTTCGCGTCGGACAGCTCGAAGTCGGGGGAGAGGACGTCGAAGCCCGCCGCCTTCACGGCCCGGACCACGTCGCCGCCGGACCGCTCGTAGTCGACGGGGCCGAGCCACGCCGAGCCCTTCTTCCAGGTCGTCGCGTCGTAGAGCGCGACGAGCGGCACGGACGGGGCCTGCGCCCGCACCAGCGGCAGGGAACGCCAGTCGAAGCTCTGGACCGCGATCCGGTCGAGCACGCCCGCCCGGCGCGCGGCACCGAGGATCTGCGCGACGAAGGCGGCGGGCTCCGCGGACTTCGATCGTTCCTCGGCCTCGATCTTGGTCTCGATGTTGAACCGCACGCGGTTGCCCTGGTACTGCGCCGTCAGGTCGAAGAGCTGCGGCAGCGTCGCGATGCGGTTGCCCTCGACCACCTTCGCGGTCGGGAACTTCGCCAGCTTCTTGGCGCACACCAGCGTCTGCACCTGGGCGTAGGTGAGGTCGTGGATGGTCTTGCCGACGTACGGGAACTGCTTGTCCCCGGGCGTCGCGGGCGCGGTGTCGGTGCACTTGTCGGCCTGCACCGTCGGGTCGTGCCAGATCAGCGGCACGTCGTCCTTGGTGAGCACGACGTCGAGCTCGAGCGTGGTCACCCCGAGTTCGAGCGAGCGCGCGAAGCCGTACAGCGACTCCTCGGTGTGCTCGCCCCGCCCGCCGCGGTGCGACTGCAGGTCGAAGGAGCCCGACGGGGCCGCCCACACGGGGGCGGCGACCGCCCCGCCGCCGAGGGCGACGGTGACGGCCGCCGCGAGCGCGGCGGCGCGGGACAGGATGCGGGAACGGGTGGTCATGGCGGCAACGTAATCGCACACGATGAATCGCGGGTGAACGGGCGCGTGCGCGCCGCCGCGCGGAGGCGCGGTCAGGCGAGCGACGGTGAAGCAGGAGCGGTCGGTGCGGCAGGAGCGCCGGGCGCCGTGTGCCCGGCGGGGGCGGGTGCCCCCGGAGCGCGGGGGACGGACC
>NZ_JAIULG010000042.1 GCF_020169415.1 Tsukamurella sp. M9C | reverse complement strand
CCCCACCACCGGCTTCCCGGAGGGGACCGACCGTCCCCCACGCGGCGTCGACGTCCCCCACGCCGCGGTTCTTCCCCCACCGCACGACCGGCTTCCTGTGGGGGGACCGACCGTCCCCCACGCGGCGTCGACGTCCCCCATGCGGCGCCCGCGCGGCGCTGTGTCGCGACCGGGGAGGCCCGTCGAACAGCCGCGCCGGCCCTGTCCATTCCGGACAGAATCCGAGGGTCGAGCGCCGCGTGCACCGAACCCACCCGCGAGGCGGTGATAGTTCGGTCGCGTAACCTTCTGGCACGTGACTTCCGTGCTGGCAGGCTTCGCCGTGATCGCGATCATCATCGCGGCCGGGTGGCTCCTCGGCCGGTTGGAAGTCCTGGGCGAGCAGCCGGAGAAGCAACTGTCGCTGCTGGTCTTCTACCTGCTGACGCCGGCGCTCCTGCTGCACGCGCTGGCCACCACCGACGTGACCGTCCTCTTCAGCTCGCGGCTGTGGGTGAGCGCGGGGTCGGCGCTCGCGATCGCGGCGGTCTACTACGTGATCGTCCGCGTCTTCTGGCGGCGGACGATGGGCGACGCCACGATCGGCGCGCTCGCCTCGAGCTACGTGAACTCGTCGAACCTCGGCATCCCGATCGCGGTCTTCGTGCTGCACGACACCTCGTACGTGGCGCCGCTGCTGCTCTTCCAGATCCTCGTCTTCTCGACGATCGCGCTCACGATGCTCGACCTCGCCGAGGCCCGCGAACGCACGGGGCCGAAGCAGCCGCTGTGGCGCACCGTCGCGACCCCGCTGCTGAACCCGATCGTCGTCGGCGCGCTGATCGGGCTCACGATCTCCCTGACGCGGTGGCACCCGCCGGAGTGGTTGATGAGCCCGGTGAAGCTGCTCGGCGACGCCTCCGTCCCGATGGCCCTGATCGTCTTCGGGCTCTCGCTCGGCGGCGTGCGGGTGCTCCAGAAGGGCGAGGCGCCCCGCCGGGACATCGCCCTGGCGACCGTGCTCAAGATGATCGCAATGCCCGTACTGGCGTGGGCGATGGCGCGCTTCCTGTTCGGGCAGTCGGGGCACGCCCTGATGGCGCAGACGGTGACCGCCGCCCTCCCGACCGCGCAGAACGTGCTGGTCTACGGCCTGCGGTACAACCGGGGCGTAATCCTGGCGAGGGATTCCGGGCTTATCACAACGGCCCTGTCGATTCCGGCGATCATGCTGATCGCGGTCCTTCTCACCTGACGAATGTGACGTACGACCCCGTCACATTACGCCTGTGACCCCCGTTTCGGCTTGGGTTGACGAAACTACTCGTGGGTTAATGAACTCACGAGTAGGGCGCTGAACGGCGCACTACGAACCGAACCCAGGAGAGACCCCATGGCTCAGACCGCCGCACAGCGCGCCGTCGACCTGTTCGTCTCTGCCGTTGAGGCCCGCGGGGGCAAGGCAGAGGTGACCACGAAGGGCAGCACGACCCTCGTCACCGTGACCGCAGCCGACGGCCGTACCGAGACGCTCCGCGTGAAGGCCACCACCGGTGACGCATGGCAGGCCCGTAAGACCGAGGCCGCCGCGAAGGCCCCCGTCACCGCGTGGGCGCTCGTCGACCTGTCCGACGGTGCGCCGATCGCGCTCGCCCCGGCCGCCGACTACGCCGCGCACGTGGCGAAGCTCGCCGCCGCGTGGGAGGGCAAGAACCCGGGCAAGGCGCTGACCGCCGGCACCAACCTCGCCGTGACCGCCGACGCCGTCGCCGCGTGGGAGGACGCCTGGGCCGTTCTCGGCCTCGACGGTGCCGCGAAGCCCGCCGCCGCTGAGAAGCCCGCCGCCAAGCCCGCCGCTGAGAAGCCGGCCGCCGCGAAGGCCCCGGCCAAGAAGGCCGCCGCCAAGACGGCGACCCCGGCCGCGAAGAAGGCCGCCCCGGCCAAGAAGGCGCCCGCGAAGAAGGCGCCGGCGAAGTCCGCCGCCACCAAGCCCGCCGCTGCGAAGCCGGCCGCCACCAAGCCCGCTGCTGCCAAGACTGCTGCTGCGAAGCCGGCTGCCGCCAAGACCGCTGCGTCCAAGCCGGCCGCGAAGCCCGCGGCCGCCAAGCCCGCCGCGAAGAAGGCGCCGGTCAAGGCCTCCGAGGCCAAGATCACCCCGATCGCCGCCCAGAAGGACGCCGCCTCGAAGAGCAAGGCGCCCGCCTCGATCGACGCGAAGTCCTCGAAGCCCGCCGCCAAGGCGGACGCGAAGGCCGCGCCGAAGGCACCGTCGAAGACGGTCGCGAAGGCCGAGGAGAAGGCCCCGAAGAAGGGCCAGCCCTCCGGGATCGCGCTGCTGCTCAAGCGCCTCCCCGTGGTGGGTCGCCTGCTCTGACGCGGCACCGAACATCTCGCTCCCCCGCGGGAGCAGCACCGTCCCCCGGTCCCTCGGACCGGGGGACGGTCGCGTTCCGGGACGAGTGCGCCCCCTGAAGGCGAAGCAGTTTTTGGGAAGCGCGACGCCGGGCGATTCGCCTAGAGTCGAGGGCATGTCCGACGAGTTGGAGCCCCTGCGCCGCGACGTCCTCCGAGCATCCGATCACGACCGCAACCGGGTGGTCGAGATGCTCTCCGAGGCCCTCGGCCTCGGGCAACTCACGCTTCCCGAGTACGAGGACCGCTCGCACCAGGCGGTCGCGGCCCGCACGTTCGCCGATCTCGACCGGCTCGTGGTGGACCTGCCCGCCGTGCAGAACCTCCCCGCGACGGCGGCCCCGGCCTACCGCGCACCGTCGACCGCGCCGGCCGGCGTGCCGCGGATGGGCGAGACCAAGTGGGCCGTGATGTCGGAGACCAAGGTGCGTGGGCCGGTCGCCGTCGGGCCCGAGCACACCGCGATCGCGTTCTGGGGCGGCGTCTCGCTGGACCTGCGGGAGGCGACGTTCCTCGTCGGCGACGTGACGCTCAACGCCTACGCCGTCATGGGCGGCGTGAAGATCATCCTGCCGCGCGGCGCCAACGTGCACGTCGAGGGCGTGGGCGTGATGGGCGCCTTCGACCACAAGAATCCGCAGACGGGTGATCCCACCGGCCCGCGGATCGTGGTGAAGGGCTTCGCCTTCTGGGGCGGCGTTGAGGTCGAGATCAAGTAGCTACCTGCGCTTGCGACTGCCCAGGTAGTCGCTGACCACGGCGGCACCGAGCCCGTCCAGGTCCGGCGAGACCAGCCGCCCGCCGACGCGCCGCACCACGGCGGTGAGGAAGCGGGTCAGGCCCGGGTCGTCGCCCAGCTGGAAGACGGTGATCTGCGCGCCCTGCGCGGCAACCGCATCCAGTCCGCGCACCGTCATCGCGATGGTCCGCGGGTGCGGCGGGTAGTCGAAGAAGGGTTCGCCGTCGCGTTCGAGGTGCGCGGTGGGCTCGCCGTCGGTGACCACTAGGAGCACCGGCTGCGCGTTCGGATGCGACCGGAAGTGCTGCTGCGCCAGGGCGAGCGCGTGGTGCAGGTTGGTGCCCTGCTCGTAGACGCCGTCCAGCCCCGTCAGTTCGCCGACGCTGAGCGTGCGCGCGTACCGCCCGAAGCTGATGAGCGCCAGGTCGTCCCCGCGGAATCGGGTCGAGATCAGCTGGTGCAGAGCGAGAGCCGTGCGCTTCATCGGCAGCCAGCGGCCCTCCATCACCATGGAGAAGCTGGTGTCCACGAGCAGCGCGACGGCGGCGCGGCTGCGCGCCTCGGTCTCGGTGACCTCGATGTCCTTGGCGTCCAGCGTCACCGGGCCCGACTCGCCGGAGGCGGCCTGGCGGAGCACGCCGTTGAGCACGGTGCGGGTGGCGTCCCAGGGCTCGGTGTCGCCGAACCGCCACTCCCGGCTCGCGCCGGTGGTCTCGCCGGTGGCACCGGCGCGGGCGGTGTTGCGCTCCCCTCCGCGGGAGGTCAGACGGTCCGCGACGTCCCGGAGGATCGACTGGCCCAGCTGCCGGATCGCCTTGGGCGACAGGCGCAGCGCTCCGTCGGGGTCCCGGGAGAAGTAGCCCTGGTCCTTGAGCGCCTTCTCCAGTTCGGCGAGTGTCCGCGCGTCGGCGACGGCCTCGTCGCCGAGCTGCCGCTGCAGTGCGTCGAGGTCGATGTCGTCGAGCGCGGCGCCGTTGTGCTGCTGGCTCAGTTGCTCGGCAAGGGATTCCAGGTCGGCGATGTCCTGCATCGCCTGCGTGGCATCCCCCAACCCCATCCCGGAATCGCCCTCGAACTCCTGACTGCCGTACCAGTCCTCGCCGGGGCGGGCGTCCATGAGCTTGCCGGTGAGGTCGCTCAGCGCCTGGGAGAGCTGGGGCGAGCCGAAGGCCGCCTGCGACAGCTCCTCCAGCTCGGCCCGCTGCTCGGGCGTGAGGCTGTTGTAGAGCCGCTGCGCGGCCGCCGAGCGTTGGGCCAGGGCGTCGATGAGCTCGTCGATGTTGCGCGGGTTCTCGGGGAAGTACTGGCCGTGCTCGGCCATGAAGTCCTCGAAGTCGTCCTGCGTCGCGGTGCCGGCGTTGTGCTTGTCCAGCAGGGTGTTCAGGTCGTCGAGCATCTTCTGGATCGCCGCGCGGTCCTCGTCGGTCGCGCCCTCGAGGGCCTGCTTGATCCCGGCGAACTGCTGGTCCAGGAGCTCGCGGCCGAGCAGGTCGCGGATCTCCTCGTACTTCTGTGCGGCCTCGGGAGAGCGCCACGGATAGTCGCCCAGCTCGCGCACGGCCTGCGCCGCCGACGGCGGCAGGTTCGAGATGCGCATCTCCTGGAACCGGGCGTCGTCGTCCAGCGCCCGGGCGAGCTCCTTGCGCTCCGCGAGCACCGCCTCGTCGAGCAGCTTCTGCACGTCCTCGAAGGTCTTGCCGAGGTTGTTGCGCTGCAACAGTTCCTGCCGCCGGCGGTTCGCCAGCTCGGCGAGCTTGTCGAGGCCGCGACGGTTCTCGCCGCCGCGGCGCAGGTACTCCTGCAGCGCGCGGCGCGGGGAGACGCCGCTCATCACGTCGCGGCCGATCTCGTCGAGCGCGTCCCGCAGATCCACCGGCGGCGCCAACGGATCGGGCCCGCCGGTGTAGCGGCGGTACCGGGCCAGGTGCCCGCGCCGTCCCTGCCGGTCGCGCCCCGCGCGCGAGGACCTATCCGCCATAGACGGTCTGGCCCTCCTCGTCGGACTCCTTGCCGATCCGCCGGGCCAGGTACAGCCCCTCGAGCGCGAACTCGGCGGCGGCGGCCCGCTCCCCCGGCGACTCGGCCTCGAGGCGGCGGTAGACCTCCGCGAGGACCGGGACCTCCGGGAGCGCGGTCAGCAGCTCGGCGGCGGTCACGTCGTCACCGGTGACGATGGGCCCGCCCGCCTCGATGGCCTCCACGAGCGGCCCCAGGTCGACGCCCAGCAGGTACTCGCCGATCGTCTCGGCCGTCGCGCGACGCAGCAGGTGCACGAGCGTCGCGATCTCGCGCCCCTCCTCGCCGGCCTCGAACTCGACCTTGCCGCGCAGCACGTCGGGCACCGTCATCAGGTCGACGGGGCGCGCGACGGGCAGCTCCTCGCCGCCCACGGCCGCGCGGTGCAGCGCCGCCGCGGCGATGGTCTCCTGCGCCGCGATGGCGAACCGGGCGGAGACGCCGGACCGCTGGTCGACGGCGGGCGACTCGCGCAGCTCGCGGGTGAACCGGGCCAGCACCTCGGTGAGGTACTGCGGCACGGAGGCCACGACGTCGGCCTCCTGCTCGATGACCGCGACCTCGTCCTCGAGGTCCAGCGGGTAGTGCGTGCGGATCTCGGCGCCGAAGCGGTCCTTGAGCGGCGTGATGATGCGGCCGCGGTTGGTGTAGTCCTCGGGGTTCGCCGACGCCAGGAGCAGCACGTCCAGCGGCAGGCGCAGCGTGTAGCCGCGCACCTGGATGTCGCGCTCCTCCATCACGTTGAGCATCGCGACCTGGATGCGCTCGGCGAGGTCGGGCAGCTCGTTGACGGCGACGATGCCGCGGTGCGCCCGCGGGATGAGGCCGAAGTGGATGGTCTCGGGATCGCCGAGGCTGCGGCCCTGCGCGACCTTGACGGGGTCGACGTCGCCGACCAGGTCGCCGACGGACGTGTCCGGCGTCGCCAGCTTCTCGGAGTAGCGCTCGTCGCGGTGCTTCCATGCGACGGGCAGCTCGTCGCCCAGCTCCTGCGCGCGCCGGATGGAGGCGGGCGTGATCGGGTGGTACGGATGCTCGCCGAGCTCGGCACCGTCGATCACGGGGGTCCACTCGTCGAGCAGGCCGACGATGGTGCGGATCAGCCGCGTCTTGCCCTGGCCGCGCTCGCCGAGCAGGACCACGTCGTGGCCGGCCAGGAGGGCGCGCTCGAGCTGCGGGATGACGGTGTCGTCGAAGCCCTGGATGCCGTCCCAGGGATCGGTGTCGGCGCGCAGCGCGGCGAGCAGGTTGTTACGGAGTTCGTCCTTGATCCCGCGGTAGACGTGGCCGGAGGCCTTGAGTTCGCCGAGGGTGGCGGGCAGCGTGTCGGGGCGTGCAGTGCTCACGCCGTCAACGCTACGCCGATCCGCGGCCCCCGCCCTAGCGAGTACGCCCGCAGCGAAACCGGGAATAGACGCTCACGTCGGCGGGGTTGCCGAGGGCGGCACCGCGGAATCGGCGGCTACTTCTTCTTCGTGCCGGGGATGACGCCCGCGTCGATCACGGCCTTGGTCAGCGGCCGGATGCGGGTGATCAGCTCCTCGGTCCCGGGCCCGAAGGCCGCCGCGGTGATGGCGTCGGTTCCGGCCTCGATGTCCAGGTAGACGCCCATGCCCTCGGCGGTGAGCCGGTGCTCCTCGGCGTCGCCCTCGACCAGGCCGCGCTCGGTGAGGCGCGCGACCGCGTCGCCCCACTCCTGCTCGCTGTAGCCGCGGGTGATGCGGAAGAACCGGCGGCCCATGACGCGGCGGCGCACGTCCGGGTCGGGCAGGTCGGCCTCGTGCAGGACGCCCGCCTCCAGGCCCGTCAGACCGTGCCGGATCAGCTCGGCGAGGTGGTTGTCGCCGCGCCATTCGCGGAGCACCGAGAGGTGGCGCCAGAGCGCCAGGGCCGGGTCGTCGGGGACCGTCGACGACGCCCAGGCCGCCGCGAGCGTCCGGCCGGCCAGGGGCAGGTTGGCGACGACGGTGCCGAATCCGTCGGCGAGCGCGCGCACCTCGGCCGGGTCGATCCCGGCGAGGATGGTGCGGTACTGCTCCGCGAGCATCACGTAGCGGCGCTCGTCGATCTCGGCCAGGCCGGCGTCGACGGCGACCGGCCAGGCGGCCTCGATCAGCGACGGCGCGAAGTTGTAGAAGGCCGCGGCGACGACGGCGGCGTGCGCCTCGCCGATCGGTGCGGCCCGCGCGCCCACGTAGAAGGCGTGCTGGTCGATCCCCAAGTCGCTGACCGCGTCCCGGATACCGGGATTGAAGTAAGCGACGACGTGGAAGGGTTCGACCGTCTCGTAGGCGGTCCGGGCGAGGGCGACGGCGTTGTCCGACATGCCCTCACCCTGTCAGGGCGGGCGCGGGATGTCGACGGTGGGCTACTTGTAGAAGCCCTCGCGCAGGTTGATGCCGTGCTCGACCCAGGCCTTCATCGCGGCGAGCATGCCGGTCCAGCCCATGCAGTTGCCGAACGCGCCCTTGGCGCCGTCCTCGGTCGCGGTCCACGCCGACTCGGTGATGGTGACGAGCGTGCGGCTGTCGTCGTCGATCGGCGCGAATTCGAAGGTCGTGGTGGTGTGGCCGTCGCCGGCGACGGCGTTCTCGGCGTCCCAGCGGATCACGATCTTCGAGTGCGGCGTCGCCTCGACGACCTGCACGGGGAAGGCTCCGGGGAAGTCGGCGAAGTCCCAGGTGACCTCGGTGTTCGGCTCCAGTCGGCCGCGGGCGCCGCCGGTGGTGAAGTACTTGGACAGCTGGTCGGGGTCGGCGACGGCCTCGTAGACCTGCGCAGTGGGGCGCGCCACGTAGCCGGAGACGGTGAAGGAGAGTTCTTTGAGTTCGGACATGTGATAAAACTACAACATGTCTACGAGCGATCGCAAGGGCTCCGCGGAACCCGCCGGCGACGACGACGCGGACGACGCCGTCTTCAAGGCGCTCGCCAACGCCACCCGTCGCCGCATGCTCGACGTGCTCAAGGAGTCGCCCCGCACCACGGGCGACCTGTGCGCGCAGTTCCCCGACCTCGACCGCACGACGGTGCTGCAGCACCTGCGCGTCCTCGAGCGCGCGGAGCTGGTGATCGGCCGCAAGGTCGGCCGCGAGCGACACCTCACGCTGGCGCCCGTCCCCATCAAGCGCATCCACGACCGCTGGATCGGCGAGTACGCCCGCGCGGCGGTGTCCCTCCTCGACGACCTCACCCGCGACTGAGTCCGGCGACGTCGACGGGGCTCGGCAGGCGCGGCGGCGGAGGTCTGGCGGGACATACGAGTCCCGTCAGCCGGCGATGCGTCTGACGCATCCCCTCTGACCTGCGCGAACGGAGGCAAGCCATGCGCCGGCCGCATACCTCGGTGCGACTCCCCTCGGGACCGAGGGCCTGCCGCGCAGCCCACGCGGACGAAGGCCACTCAGCCGTCGCGCACCGTGGCACACTTCGCGCCTGCGCTCCGTCGCCCGCTCAGTCGAGCCCCTCCACTGCCGGGGCACGACACACGCCCGCACCAGTTATGCGTCGCTCGCATAACTCGATCGGAAATCAGCTGGTCACACCCCATGCGTGCAGCTCAGTGTGATTCTGGAGCTGCCGCGGTCGTGTCACCGGCCCGAGACACTTTCTTAGCTGGGGAGTCTCTGGTGCTGACGCCGCTGCGGTGGTTGGGTTCAGTTCACCGGGCATCTGGCTCTATGCGCGCCTGCCGCCCCGCTCGTTCAGGGCTGGTCACCATGCGTTTTGCCGGTGCTCGGTGAGCTGGAACCGACCGGCGTGACTTGATAGGAGCGTGGCACCGCCCCCACTGAGATGTGTCCGCCGGCCGGTCCAACCATCCACCTCACAGGATTGGGAGGCAACCACCATGGTTGTAGTTGGAACCGATGTACACAAGCGCACGCACACCTTCGTCGCCGTCGATGACGTCGGCCGCAGGCTCGGCGAGAAGGTCGTCGCGGCCACCACGGTCGGGCATCAGAAGGTGATCCGTTGGGCGAGGTCCGAGTTCGGAACCGATCTGACCTGGGGAATCGAAGACTGTCGGCAGATGTCCGCCCGTCTCGAACGTGACCTGCTGTCCGCCGGGCAGCACGTGGTGCGGGTCCCGGCGAAGCTGATGGCCCAAGTCCGCGCCTCCGCCCGAACCCGGGGCAAGTCCGACCCGATCGATGCTCTCGCCGTCGCCCGCGCGGTGCTCCGGGAGCCGGACCTGCCGGTCGCGTCCCATGATGAGCGGTCCCGCGAGCTGAAGCTGCTGGTCGACCGCCGCGAGGACCTGGTCAAGATCCGCACCGCGATGATCAACCGGCTGCGGTGGCATCTGCACGAGCTCGAGCCCCGCCGGGAACCGAAGCCGCAGACCTTGGACTGCCGCAAACATCGGACCGCGATCCGCGAGTGGCTCACCACCCAAACCGGGTTGGTCGCTGAGCTCACCCTCGACGAACTCACCGACATCGACCGCCTCACCGAGCAGATCAACACCCTGGCCAGACGCATCGAGAAGGCCTCTGCCGCAATCGCTCCCGCCCTCCTTGAACTGCCCGGATGCGGAGCGTTGACCGCCGCCAAGATCGTCGGCGAGACCGCAGGGATTCAACGGTTCCG
This sequence comes from Tsukamurella sp. M9C, assembly GCF_020169415.1. Lineage (GTDB taxonomy): Bacteria > Actinomycetota > Actinomycetes > Mycobacteriales > Mycobacteriaceae > Tsukamurella. Next base: position 32,202 of record NZ_JAIULG010000042.1, on the reverse strand, counting down.
CACCGAAGCCGCCTACGCCCGGCACACCGGGGTTGCCCCGATCTCCGTCTGGTCCGGCAGCACCAACGGTCGCGTCCGGATGACCCGAACCGGCAACCGGCAACTGAACTGCGCCCTGCATCGGATCGCGATCACCCAGATCCGCATGCCCGACAGCCGCGGCCAGATCTACTACCGCAAGCGCCTCGCCGCCGGCGACACCAAACGCGAAGCCCTCCGCTGCCTCAAACGACGACTAGCCCGCACCGTCTTCAACACCCTCAGAACCGACGCGAAAGCAGCCCCCGACACCGCCCTCCCGACCGCCGCTTGACATAGGAGAAACGCATGGCTGTTCGGCGGAGTTGGCCGTCTACTGCCTGATGCTCGGCGACGACGCGCTGCGGGTCGGCGTCGTCCGGCAGCACCCGCGCCCCCGAACTCGTTCTCGACCCGCCGAGCGGCGGTCTACTCGAAGACGTCGGGCGAGGAGGCGACGGTCTGCTCCCACAGCGGGCGGAACTGGAACCAGCCGGCGATGTCGCCGCCGACCTGCGAGTGGGTCAACCGCGCCGTCGCGGGATCGATCTCCTGCGGCTCCCCCGCCGCCATCGCGAGGAGCTGCGCCTGGCAGGAGCGCTCCATCGTCACGAACCACCAGGCGGCCGAGGACACCGACCCGCCGACGGTGATGAGCCCGTGGTTCTTGAGGATCGCGGCCTTCGCATCGCCGATCGCCGCCGCGACCCGCTTGCCCTCGAGGGTCTCGTTCACCACGCCGGCGTAGTCGTCGTAGATGCCGTGGTCCTCGTAGAAGGCGCAGGCGTCCTGCGTGAGCGGCGCGAGTGGGATGCCCAGCGACGAGAAGGCCTTGCCGTGGACGGAGTGCGCGTGGGCGGCGGCCACGGCGTCGGGCCGCGCGTCGTGCACCTGCGCGTGGATCACGAACGCGGCCCGATTCACGGGCCGCCGGCCGTGCACGACGACGCCGTTGTGGTCCACGCAGATCAGGTCCGAGACGCGGATCTGGTTGAAACTCATGCCGAACGGATTCACCCAGAACAGGCCGGGGTCACCCGGGTCGCGAGCCGTGATGTGCCCCGCCACGCCCTCGGAGAAGCCCAGCCGGCCGAAGACGCGGAAGGCCACGGCGAGGTCGCGCTTGCGCTGCTCGCGCTCCTCGTCGACGGACAGCCCCATGGGCGGCAGGGGCAGCTCGGCGTTCTCGGGCATCGGCCCGACGGCGGCCTCGAGCAGCGGTAGGTATTCGGCTGGCACCTGCATCGACATCTCCTCCGTGCGATCGCCGCGGGCACGACGAGGGGGCGGAAACGGCGAACGCCCCCGGGGGTCAATGATTCACCCCGGAGGCGTTCGCTACGCGCGGATCAGTGGAAGAAGTGGCGTGTCCCGGTGAAGTACATCGTCACGCCCGCTTCGACGGCCGCCTGGACGACCTCCTTGTCGCGGATGGAGCCGCCCGGCTGCACGATCGCCTTCACGCCCGCGTCGATGAGGATCTGCGGGCCGTCGGGGAACGGGAAGAAGGCGTCGGACGCGGCGACCGAGCCCAGCACGCGGTCGCCCGCGCGGGTCACGGCGAGCTGCGCCGAGTCGACGCGGTTGACCTGCCCCATGCCCACGCCCACGGACGCGCCGCGGGAGGCCAGCAGGATCGCGTTCGACTTCACGGCGCGGCAGGCGCGCCAAGCGAACTCGAGGTCGGCGAGGGTGGCCTCGTCGGCGGGCTCGCCCGCGGCCAGCGTCCACTCGTCCGGCGAATCGCCCGCGGCGTCGATGGCGTCGGACTGCTGCACCAGCAGGCCGCCGGTGATCTGCCTGATCTCGGTGCCCAGCACCGGCGGCTCGGCGAGCAGCACACGGATGTTCTTCTTGCGCTGCAGCACCGCGAGCGCACCGTCGGCGTACGAGGGCGCGATGATGACCTCGGTGAAGATCTCCGAGACCTGCTCGGCCATCTCCAGGCTGACCTCGCGGTTCGCGGCGATCACGCCGCCGTAGGCGGAGACGGGGTCGCAGGCGTGCGCTTTGCGGTGCGCCTGGGCGACGTCCTTGCCGATCGCGATGCCGCACGGGTTGGCGTGCTTGATGATCGCGACGGCCGGCTCGTTGAAGTCGTAGGCGGCGCGCCAGGCGGCGTCACCGTCGGTGTAGTTGTTGTAGCTCATCTCCTTGCCGTGCAGCTGCTGCGCCTGCGCCAGCCCGGACTTCGCGCCGCCGACGTACAGCGCCGCGCCCTGGTGCGGGTTCTCGCCGTAGCGGAGCACGGCCTCCCGGGTCCAGGTGCCGCCCATCCACGACGGGAACTTCTGGTCGGGCTCGGGGGCCACGACCGAGGTCATGTACGAGGCGACGGCCACGTCGTAGTCGGCGGTGTGCCGGAAGGCCTTCGCGGCGAAGGACTTGCGCTGCTCCAGCGAGAAGCCCCGGCGGGCGCTGTCGATCACGTCGCCGTAGTCGTCGGGCGAGACCACCACGGTCACCGACGGGTGGTTCTTGGCGGCGGCGCGCACCATCGACGGTCCGCCGATGTCGATCTGCTCGATGCACTCGTCCTCGGAGGCGCCGGAGGCGACGGTGTCGGTGAACGGGTAGAGGTTCACGACGACCAGCTCGAACTTCTTCACGTCCAGCTCGCGCAGCTGCTCGAGGTGCTCGGGCAGGCGGGTGTCGGCGAGGATGCCGGCGTGGATCTTCGGGTGCAGGGTCTTGACGCGGCCGTCGAGGCACTCGGGGAAACCGGTGACGTCCTCGACGCGGGTCACGGCGACGCCCGCGTCCGCGATGGTGCGCGCGGTCGAGCCGGTCGAGACGATCTCGACGCCCGCCTGGGCCAGGCCGGTGGCCAGCTCCACCAGGCCCGACTTGTCGTACACGCTGATGAGCGCGCGCTTGATCGGGATGTTGCTGCTCATGGAATGGTGACCTTTCGTCCATCCGTGCTGTAGCCCTGGCGGGCGACTGCGGCGACGACCTCTGTCAGAAGCCGGCGCTCAACGACCTTGATCCGTTCGTGCAGGGTCTCCTCGGTGTCCCCCGGCTGCACCGCGACCGCCTCCTGCGCGAGGATCGGTCCGGTGTCCAGCCCCGCGTCCACGAGATGCACAGTGGAGCCGGTGAGCGTGACTCCGTACTCGAGGGCAGCGGGAACGGCGTGGGCGCCCGGGAAGGCGGGCAGCAGCGCGGGGTGCGCGTTGATGACGCGGCCCCCGAACGCGGCGAGGAAGGCGGGGCCGAGGATCTTCATGAAGCCGGCCGCGACCACGAGGTGCGGCTCCAGCTCGGCGACGGCGGCCGTGAGCGCCTCGTCCCACGCCGCGCGGTCCTCGTACGCCTTCAGGGGGACCTCGGCGGAGTCGATGCCGGCGTCCGCGGCGACCTCCAGCGCGCGGCAGGTCCGGTCCGCGACGATCCCGACCACCGACCCGGGATAGCCGGGTTCCGCCGCCGCCGCGAGCAGCGCCTCGAGCAACGAGCCGGTGCCGGACGCCAGCACGACGATCCGGGCGGGCGCGCACGGCGGCACGACCGTGGGGCTGGGCGTGGTCAGGATGCACTCCTCGCAGAGGGACGATTCGGCAACAGCCTAGCGCCGCCCCGTCGGGCTACTGCCCGAAGGTGTAGCTGTCCAGTTCCTCGATGTCTGCTATGTCGCGCTCGCGCTTCGAGGCGGCGGGCCCGACGGCCTGCCGGGACACCGGCCGCACCTCCTCGGTGGGCTGCTCGGCGAGGGCGTCGAAGTCGCCGGTGTCGGCCGCCTCGTCCTCGGGTTCGCGCTGCTCGTCGTCGTGGTCGCCGCGCTCGGCGGGCTCGATCTCCACGGTCACGCCGTCGTCGATCACGTCCGCCTCGTCGGCGTAGGTGGTGTAGCCCGACGGTGCCTCCTCCTCGGCCCGGCGCGCGGCGCGCACGGCGCGGGACTCGCCGGCCTGCTGCAGCACCAGCGCGGCGAGCACGCCGACGAGGCCGATCCAGCCGAGGGTGAAGCCGAAGACCTGGAGCAGGTCGGCGCCCGCGTAGCCGAAGCCGCCGAGCTCGCCGCCGGCGAGGAAGGCCGCGGCCGCGAAACCGGTCGCGGTGAGCGCGGCGGTGGCGGCGACGGCCGTCACCGTCGGCCCGAGGTCGAGGGAGCGGGCGGCGCACCGTCGGCCCACCTGGACCGCCACGAAGGCCGGTACCGCGAGCAGCGGCAGCAGGTACCAGGGCGACGGGCCCTGGGGCAGCACCGCGAGGATCGGCACGCCGGGCGCGCGGCCGGGGACCGCCGAGAAGACGCTCATCGAGATCGGACCCAGGTCCACGGTCGCGCCGAGCGGCAGGGCGGCGGCGGCGATCACCGCGTTGGGCAGGTACAGCAGCGAGAGCAGCACCAGCGACACCATGCCGACGGCGTCGTTGCCGGAGCGGACGAGCTCGAAGACCGTCTCCCAGCGGATCACGAGACGCACCACGACGATGGCCAGGCCCACGGCGCCGAAGGTGAGCAGGGCGCGGCCCGCGAGGCGGGCGCAGTCGTCGACCCAGGAGGGGATCCGGAGGAAGCGGGCCACGTCGCGCCAGTACGCGGGCGCGAGGCCGATGAGGGCGGCCCCGAGGTGGACCGCGACGGTCGCGACGAAGGCGGTGAGCGGCGGAGGCGTGCCGATGGTGAACCGCCCGGCGGCGTCGTTGACGACGGCCAGCGCGATGGCGGTGAAGAGGGCGGGGCCGGCGATGGCGCAGAGCAGGACCGAGCGCAGATCAGCGAGCGGGCGGCCCTCGCCGCCGGCGCGGCGCGCGGCCCGGGCGACGCCCACGACCAGCGCGGCGGTGGGGATCAAGGGCAGCACGCCGAGGGTGATGTCGCTGATGGTGACCGGCACCTGGTGCACGGCCAGCCACAGTCCGGCGACGGTCGGGGCGATCGCCCCGAGCCCCGTCGACGTGGTGAGCAGGACCACCACGCCCACCAGCAGGGTGGACGCGAGGGTCACGAGCGACGGCCCGAAGGCCATCACGAACAGCGGCCGGGTCTCGCTCTGGCCCGGCCCGGCGGCGCGCGCTGAGTCGATCATCTTCACCACTGTGACATCGCAGTGGCCGATGTTGTCTCAGGCGCGCCGCTGGCGGGGACTACTGCCCCTGCGGCTTGTTCTCGTCGTCCGACGAGTGCGAACCGTACTGCGGGGTGGACGGGCTGCCGAAGGCCTGCGTGCTGGCCGTGGAGGCCTGGCCGAAGGCCGTGGTCACCTCGTCGGGCGACGCCGAGGCGCCCGGGTTCGACGGTGCCGACGGGAAGCCCGTGGTGGCCGGCGCCGCGGGGGTCGACGGCGTCGAGGCCGGAGCCTGGTAGCCCGACGAGGCCGGCGCCTGGTAGCCGCCGTAGGACGGCCACTGCGACTGGGCGGCCTGCTGCTCCTGCTGCACCGGGGCGGCGGCGGGGGCCGCCGGGTTCGACGGCGCGGACGGCGCGTCGGTGGCGGCCGGAGCGGCGGTGGCGGACGCGGCGGCGTCAGCGGTGGCGGTCTCCGCAGCGGCGGCCACGGCGGCCGGGTTCTTCACGATGCCCGCGTCGACGAGCACCAGCACGACGGCGGCGGCCGCGGTGAACAGCGAGAAGACCAGCGCGATCCAGTAGCCGTAGACCAGGTTCTCCCAGGTGAAGAGACCGAAGAGCAGCGAGATGAAGCCCGCGACGGCGAGCGCGGCGGCCGGGGTGCGGCCCGTGTTGCCCTTCGAGATCAGGCTGAGGCCGGCGGCGACGCCCGCGGCGAGCGCGAGGGTGAGCGCCGTGAGCGGCGGGCCGGTGAAGGCGTTGACGGCACCGTCGAAGGTGCGGCCGAGGATCTCGGTGCTGGAGTCGCTGAACGTCAGGAAGCCGAGGAGGAAAGTGATCACGCCCAGCGCGGCGGTGGCGATGGACAGCACGAGCGCCAGGTCGAGCGGCTTCGACGGCGCGGCCGGGGCCTGCGGGAAGCCGCCGTACTGCTGGCCGTAGCCCTGCTGCTGCGGGTAGCCCTGGCCGAAGCCCTGCTGGCCGTAGCCCTGCTGCGAGTAGTCCGGCTGCTGGCCGTAGCCCTGCTGCGCGGGCTGGCCGTAGCCGCCCTGCTGCGCGGGCTGGCCGTAGCCGCCCTGCTGAGCCGGCTGACCCGGCTGCCCGTAACCCTGCTGGCCGTAGCCCTGCTGCGAGTAATCAGGCTGCTGCCCGTAGCCCCCCTGGCCCGGCTGCTGCCCGTACCCTCCACCTGAGTAGGTCATGTTCTTCTCCCCGAAGGTCGACGCGGCTCCCCACGGAGCCAGTACGCCACCACCCTATACACGGAGTCCGACGTCAACGGGATTCAACTCATTGAGTGTGATGATCCATGACAGTCAACAGGGCCCTGGCCGCGGGGCTGAGCAGCTTCGAATGGACCAGCAGCTGGGAGCGGGTGGGGCCGTCGACGAGCGGCACGACGGCGAGCCCGGCACCGTCGGGCACCGTCTCCCGCGCGGCCATCCCGACGCACAGGCCCGCCGCGATGAGCTCCAGCATGGTCTCGGACCGGTCCACCTCGAAGGCGACGGTGCGCCGCACGCCCGCCCGCTCGAAGGCCTGATCGGATTCGGCGCGGCCGGCGCCGCCCGCGGGGTAGTCGGCGTACGGGCGGTCCGCGGTGGCGGAGAGGGTGAGCGGACCGTCGACCCGCTCGGCCTCGGGGACGACGAGGACGAGATGGTCGACGGCGAGCCTGCGGGCGACGACGCCCGCCGTCGAGAAGCCGTCCGGCACGCCGAGGAGCGCCAGGTCGACGGTGCCGGTGCGAACGCCCTCGATGAGGACCTCGCTCGCCCCGCTGCGCAGGCGGACGGTGGCGTCGGGGTACGCGGCGCGGTAGGTACGCAGGACGTCGACCACGTCGAAGACGGTGAAGGTGGGGATCATCCCGACGGTGACGGTGCCGCGGACCCCGCCGAAGGTGGCGGCCACCTCGTCGGCCGCGCGTTCGGTGGCCGCGAGCGCGGCCCGGGCCTGCGGCAGGAAGGCCTCCCCCGCGGCCGTGAGCCGGACGGACCGGTTGGTGCGGTCGAACAGGCGCGCGCCGAGTTCCTTCTCCAGCGCCGCGACGCGGTGGCTGAGCGCGGACTGCACGACGTGGCAGCGTTCGGCGGCCCGCGTGAAGTTCAGCGTCTCGGACACCGCGATCACGTACCGCAGCTGCTGCAGCTCCATCGACCATCTCCCAGACAGATCATTCCATCGAAATCATACGTTGGACTCATGATGAGCGGGAGCAGAGACTGGAAGCCATGACCACCACCGCTCCCCGCACCGCGACGTCGGCCCCCGGCCTCCTGCGCCTCATGGCCCTGGCGACGGGGCTGTCGGTGGCGGGCAACTACCTCGCGCACCCGATCCTCGGACTGCTTCAGGAGCGGCTCGGCATGTCCGAGACCGCGGCCGGGATGCTGGTCACCGCGGCGCAGGCCGGCTACGCCGTCGGGCTGGTCCTGCTGGTGCCGATGGCCGACGCGGTCCGCCGCCGCCCGCTCGCGCTCGCGCTGCTCCTGATCACGGCGGCCGCGTTGGTGGCGGCCGGGGCCGCGCCGTCGGGCGGGGTGCTGCTGGTCGCGGCGACGGTCGCCGCGATCACCTCGGTCGGCGCGCAGGTGATCGTTCCCTACGCGGCCGAGCTCGCGGGGCCGGAGCACCAGGCCCGCGCCGTCGGCATCGTGATGAGCGGGCTCGTGCTGGGCACCGTCGTGAGCCGCTTCCTCTCGGGCGTGCTGTCCGACCTCGCGGGCTGGCGCACGCCGTACCTCGTGCTCGCGGCGCTGCTCGTCGTCGTCACCGCCGCCCTGTCCCGGGCACTCCCCCGCCACGATCCGGGCCGGCCGGGCCTGACCCCGTCGGGCTACCGCGCGCTCCTGGTCTCGATGGCCGGGCTGGTGCGCGAGCTGCCGGTGCTGCGGCTGCGGGCTGTGCTGATCGGCCTCGCGCTCGGCTCGTTCATGGTGCAGGGCGCCGCGGTGACCTTCCTGCTCGCCGGCTCGCGCTACGGCTGGACGCCCGCCGCCATTGGCGCGATCGGGCTGCTCGGCGCCGTCGGCGCGCTCTCCGGCCCGACGATCGGGAAGTTCGTGGACCGCGGCCACGGGGCGGTGCTCACCGCGGGCGGCCTGGGCCTGCAGGCGACGGCGTGGCTGCTCATGATTCCCGCGGGCGGCGCGATCGGCCTGCCCGCCCTCATCGTGGGGCTGGCACTCATGGGTATCGGCCAGCAGGCGGCACTGAATTCGTCCCAGGCCGTGGTCTTCTCGCTCCGACCCGAGGCGCGCGGCCGCATCAACGCCGTGTTCATGGGCACGTTCTTCCTCGGCGGCACCCTGGGTTCCGCGGCGACCGCCGCGCTGTGGCCCCTCGCCGGCTGGACGGGCGCATGCCTGCTCGGCGCGGGCCTCGCCGCCGCGGCGCTGGTTCTGTACCTGGTGTTCCGGGGCGTCGAGCGCGCACCGTCGGCCTAGGCCGGGCACCGTCGGGCCGGAGAAACGGGACGACCCCGCCTCCCTGACGGGAGACGGGGTCGTGGACCGAATGCGCTGCGGTTACAGCGACTGCAGGATCTCGCGGGCGAGAGCGGCGGTCTCGGAGGGCGTCTTGCCCACCTTGACGCCGGCGGCCTCGAGGGCCTCCTTCTTCGCGGCGGCCGTGCCCGAGGAGCCCGAGACGATGGCGCCGGCGTGGCCCATGGTCTTGCCCTCGGGAGCGGTGAAGCCGGCCACGTAGCCCACGACGGGCTTGGTGACGTTGGCCTGGATGTACGCCGCGGCGCGCTCCTCGGCGTCGCCGCCGATCTCGCCGATCATGACGATGAGCTTGGTGTTCGGGTCCTTCTCGAACGCCTCGATGGCGTCGATGTGGGTGGTGCCGATCACCGGGTCGCCACCGATGCCGATGGCGGTGGAGAAGCCGAAATCGCGCAGCTCGTACATCATCTGGTAGGTCAGCGTGCCCGACTTCGACACGAGGCCGACGGGGCCGGTGCCGGTGATGTTGGCCGGGGTGATGCCGACGAGGGCCTCGCCCGGGGTGATGATGCCGGGGCAGTTCGGGCCGATGATGCGGGTCTTCTGGCCCTTCTCCACGTTGTAGGCCCAGGCGAACGCCGAGTCCTGCACGGGGATGCCCTCGGTGATGACCACCAGGAGCGGGATCTCGGCGTCGATGGCCTCGACGATGGCGTCCTTGGAGAACGCCGGCGGCACGAAGGCGATCGAGGTGTCGGCGCCGGTCTTCTCGATGGCCTCGGCCACGGAGCCGAAGACGGGCAGCTCGATGGCGTTGCCATCCTTGTCGGTGTGCGAGACGGTGGTGCCCGCCTTGCGCGCGTTCACGCCGCCCACGACGTTGGTGCCGGCCTTGAGCATCAGCGCGGTGTGCTTGGTGCCCTCGCCGCCGGTGATGCCCTGGACGATGACCTTGTTGTCCTTGGTCAGGAAGATAGCCATTTTTCTGTTGTCTCCCTTACTTGTTCGCCAGCTCGGCGGCCTTGTCGGCGCCTTCGTCCATGGTCTGCGCGAGCGTCACCAGCGGGTGGTTCGCGGCGGCCAGGATCGCCCGGCCCTCCTCCACCTTGTTGCCGTCGAGGCGCACGACGAGCGGCTTGGAGGCCGAGGCGCCGAGGGTCTCGAGGGCGCCGACGATGCCGTTGGCGACCGCGTCGCACGCGGTGATGCCGCCGAAGACGTTGACGAAGACGCTCTTGACCTGCTCGTCACCGAGGATGACGTCGAGGCCGGCGGCCATCACGGCCGCGGAGGCGCCGCCGCCGATGTCGAGGAAGTTGGCGGGCTTGACGCCGCCGTGGTTCTCACCGGCGTAGGCGACCACGTCGAGGGTCGACATGACCAGGCCCGCACCGTTGCCGATGACGCCGACCTGACCGTCGAGCTTGACGTAGTTGAGGTCGTTCTCCTTGGCCTTGAGCTCGAGCGGGTCGGTGGACCCGGCGTCGGCGAAGGCCGCGTGATCGGGGTGGCGGAAGTCGGCGTTCTCGTCGAGCGAGACCTTGCCGTCCAGCGCGAGGATCTGGTCGTCCGGGGTGCGGACGAGCGGGTTGACCTCGACCAGGGTGGCGTCCTCGGCGACGAAGACCTCCCACAGTTTCTGGATGGTCACGGCCGCGGCGTCGAGCACCTCGGCGGGCAGCTTGCCGGCCTCGGCGATCGAGCGGGCGGTGGCCAGGTCGACGCCCTTGGTCGCGTCCACGGCGATCTTCGCCAGCGCGTCCGGGTTCTCCTCGGCGGTGACCTCGATCTCCACGCCGCCCTCGACCGAGCACATGGCCAGGTAGGTGCGGTTGGCGCGGTCGAGCAGGAAGGAGATGTAGTACTCCTCGGCGATGTCGCTCGCCTCGGCCACCAGCAGCTTCTTGACGACGTGACCCTTGATGTCCAGGCCGAGGATGTCGTTCGCGTAGCGCTCGGCGTCGTCCGGGGTGGCTGCGTACTTGACGCCGCCGGCCTTGCCGCGGCCGCCCACCTTGACCTGCGCCTTGACCATCACGGGCTTGCCGACTTCTTCGGCAATCGCGCGTGCATCGGCGACGTTGTCCGTCACGCGGCCCGGCGAGGTCGGTACGCCGTGCTTGACGAACAGTTCCTTCGCTTGGTATTCGAAGAGATCCATCAGCTCACCATCTGTCTGGTTACTCGGTCCACCCGCATTCTTCACGGGTCCGGGGTCGACTCTATGCCTCCGCGAATCCGCTCGGGCGGCGACCCTTGTTCAATGACGTATCTCACTTGACCTGCGGTTATCAGTCATCGCAACCTACCCGTCGGTAAGTTTTTGGATCGGCCCAGGCAAAGGACCCCCGAAGTCCGCTTCAGGCGGTTGCAAGCGCCGGTTAAGCCCGGCCATCGAAACTCTCCTCAGTCCTACTGAAGGAGAACCACACCCATGAAGCGCACTTCCCGCCCCGCCCTCATCGCGGCCTCGGCAGCCGTCGCGCTGAGCGTCGTGCTCACCGGCTGCTCCGACAAGGGCACGTCGACCAGCGGCTCCGAGACCACCGCCGGCGCGAACGCGTCCACCACCGACGCGCCCGCCCTGCTGTCCTCCGCCGCCGCGTCGGCCAAGAAGGTCACGAGCGCCCACTTCACCGTCGCCGTGGGCGGCAAGGTGCAGGGCCTGCCCGTCAGCAAGGTCGACGGTGACCTCCAGGTCAAGCCGTCCACCCAGGCGCAGGGCACCGCGATGATCCAGCCCGGCAACGCCGAGGGCAAGTTCACCTTCATCGACGGCCGCATGTACGCCTCGCTCTACGGCGACAAGTACGCGGACTACGGCGACGGCGCGTCGATCTACGACGTCTCCGCCCTCTTCGACGAGAGCAAGGGCATCCCCAACATCCTGTCCAAGGTCACCGGCGCGAAGGTCGCCGGCACCGAGACGATCGACGGCCAGGAGACCACCAAGATCACCGGCACGGTGCCCGCGACCGAGATCGCCACGATCACCGGCTCCCGGGTCGATCCCGCGAAGAGCGTCCCCGTTCCCACGACGCTGTGGGTCCAGAGCTCCGGCGACAAGCAGCTCGTCCGCATCGAGGTCAAGCCCTCGACCGAGGGCACCATCACCCTCACGTTCTCGAAGTGGGGCGAGAAGGTGTCCGTCACCAAGCCCGACGTCGCCCCCGAGGAGACCCCCAGCAACCCGGGACCGGGCGAGAGCCTCCCCCGCTGACGACCCACTGAAACACCCTCTCCCCCCCAGAACCCCGAGAAAGGCACCACCATGAAGACGTTCACCACGAAGGCGTTCGTCGCCGCCGTCGCCACCGCGAGCATCGCGGGCGGCATCCAGGTCGCCGTCGCGACTCCCGCCGCCAACGCCGCGGTCAACTTCGGCGCCATCGCCGTCGCCAGCAACGGTGCTACGGGCCGGTCCTGGGACTACGCCAGCCCCGGCGCCGCCGAGCGGGCCGCGCTCGGCTCGTGCGGCTACGCCAGCTGCAAGGTGCTGGCCTCCTTCTCCAACGGCTGCGGTGCGGTCGCCCAGAAGCCGGGCTGGTTCCAGGGCGGCACGGGCCGCTCCATCGGCGCCGCACGGTCGAGCGCCCTCGCCCGCAACGGCGGCGGCTCGATCCTGGTCTGGCAGTGCACCTCCGGTCACCTCTGACCGGTCACATAGTGCAGGGGCGGCACCGTTTCCGACGGTGCCGCCCCCTCGCATCCACAGATCCTGGTCCGTCTATGACCGAGCATTGGGAGACTTGGGCAGTGAAGAGATCGCACCCCGTCGGGCCTCCCGACCCCCGTGTGAAGCGCCGACTCGCTGCCGTCCTCGCACTGTCGCTCGCGGCGAGTACGGGATGCACCGCGACGATCGGCGGCGAAGCGGTACCGGATCCCGCCGCGACGAAGATCGACACCGGCAACTTCCCCACCACGCCGCGAACCGTCGCCGCGGTGACGCCCGGGGACGCGTGGCAGCAGGAGGCGCTCATCATGGCGGACTCCGTGGTGGCACCGTTCGACATCCGGCCGACCCTGTCGAAGCGCGCAACCGCCATTTCCATGCTCACCGGCCCGATCACCCTAGTCGCCGGCTTCGGCGACGACGGAAGCTCGAAGTCGCTGGCACTCATTCCGACGGACAAGGTGATCGCCCTCGGCGGCTTCGGTTACCAAACGGGATTCCTCGCCACCGCTGCTGACTCCACCACCAACCCGACCGCGTTCCTCTCCATCGGGCTCCTCCGGTTCTACTCACCGGAATCCGCGACACAAGCGCTCGCCATCATGCGCGACGACAAGACAACTGCTCCGGCGGGTCTCGACGCCGTCGCCGACGCCGTCCCGGTCTCAGCCGGCGACAGAGCTGGGCTGCAACGGGTGACGGTCGCCGCCCGTCGGGGCAATCTCATCGCCCTCACCGCGGCGGCCGGGCCGACGGCCGTCGAAGCCGGCGCACTCGCGGTCGAAGCCCTCACCGCCCAGGTCGCGAAGGCCACGTCGTACCGGCAGAACGGGGTCCTGTCTCCCACCGCGGTGCCGTCGGTTCCCATGGACAAGGACGGGATCATGTCGCGCACGCTCGCAAGCCCGGCCACCGACAACGCGGTCTTCGGTCTCTCGCCACGTGTCGCCTACTTCGAGGGCTACTACTCCCGGCGCACGCGGTACATGGTCAACCTGCTGCCCGAGTGGCTGAACAGCGCCGAGGCGAACGGGATCGACCTCATCGCGGAGACGAAGTCCGCCGTGGTGATGCGCGCCCGCGACCACGACGCCGCGGTCGCCTTCGTCCGGAACAAGGGGAAGGGCGGCGGCGTCGACACGTCCGCGAACGTCTTCTACACGCCCGGCATCCCCCGCGACAACGTCCTCTGCGGCCGGGAATCGAACGCCGACAAGACCAAATACACGTGCTACCTCATCCTGGGCCGGTGGACCGTCCAGGTGCACCAGTCCACCCTGCAGCTCGCTCAGCAGGCGATCTCCGCCGAGTACCTGATCAACAAGGCCGCCGGCGAGAACTGACCGGACGCCCTCGCCCTCGGTACGCTCGCGGTAGTGACGCCCAGAACGCTGTTCCTCGGCCTGCTCGCCGTCGCCCTCACCGTGACGGGCTGCGGCAGCGCGCAGGAGCCCGCGCGACCGTCACCGTCGTCCGACGGTGCCTGCCCCCTCCCCGCGCCGGCGCTCCGGGACCTCGTCGCGGCGCAGGGCAAGACGATCGGCACGGCCTACCGCTCCATCTTCGCCGCGGGCGATCCCTGCTACGACGCGATCGCCGGGCGCGAATTCGGTTCGCTGACCACGGAGATCGGCACCATGACGAACACCGTGGCGCCGGAGGCGGGCCGGTTCGACTTCCGCGAGGCCGACGCGGTCGCGGACCTCGCGCAGCGCCACGGCCAGGACTTCCAGATCCACTCCCTGATCTGGGATCCGCTCGACCAGCAGGCGTGGGGCATCGTCCCCGAGTACGTGCGAAACCTCTCCGACCCGCAGCGGCACCGGTTCATGGCCGACCTCGTCACGCGGGTCGTGCAGCGGTACGCGGGCCGCGCGAGCGCGGTCACCGTCGTCAACGAGCCCTTCGACCAGCGCGGCGGGCTGCAGCGCAACGCCTGGTGGCGCACCACTTCCAGCGAGCGGTACATCGTGGACGCCTTCCGCGCGGCGCGGCTGGCCGCGCCGTCGATGAAGCTGTACCTCAACGAGCACAGCGCGGAGACGGTGAGCGACAAGTCGACTGCGCTGCTGGCGCTGGCGACGAGGCTGCGCGCCGAGACCGTGGAGGTGTCCGTCGATGGGCGGACCGAGCGGCGCCCGCTGCTCGACGGTGTCGGCTTCCAGGCGCACATGCTGGGCGGAGCGGATCAGCAGCCGAGCACCGACGACATGCGGAAGAACCTGCGGCGCTTCACCGACCTCGGCCTCGATATCCGGTTCACCGAGCTGGACGTCCGGATCCCCACGGACACGGGGCGCGCCGCCGAGGCCGACCTGCAGCGGCAGGCGCGCGTGTACGCGACGATGGCCGGCCTGTGCCGCGAGCTGAGCCGCTGCACCGGGATGACGGTCTGGGGCTTCACCGATCGTCGCTCGTGGATCACCGACTACCCGGACACCTTCTCCGGCTACGGCAGCGCCAACCTCCTCGACCGGAACTACGGCGCCAAGCCCGCCTGGGAGGCCCTGCGCGCCGCCTTCCGCTGACCCGGTTCCTACCTGACCTGGCCCGTTCCATCGGTACTGTTGCGATTCGAACACGATCCGCCGCTCGCCGGGCCTCCGGCCCCTCGGCCCGACATACTCGGTGTCGTCGGGTTCGGGGGCGATCATGGAAGCACGTAGCGGAACGGCGACGGCCGCCGTCGCGCTGGTCGTCGGGCTGCTCTCCGCCTGTTCGACGGTGGTCGCGGGCACGCCGGTCGCCGAGACCACCGTGTCGAAGGTGGACCCCGGGAACTTCCCGACGACGCCGCGCGCTGTCACCGCGCAGTCCGCGGCCGACGCGTGGCAGCAGGAGGGGATGATCATCGCCGACGCGGTGGTGGCGCCGTCGGACATCCGGTCGGACCTGACGGTGGCGGTATCGGACGAGCCAGAGGCCGGGGCCGGTCCGCTGCTCCGCGTGGGGCAGCTCATCGAGCGGGACAGCGCCCGCGGCATCCGGACCGGCGGGATCCCTCCCCGGATTGCAGCGAACCTGGAGCTCAACACCAGGTTCGACGCCGGGTTCGCGACCGCCGCCGGCGACTCCTCCACCGCCCCGAAGACGCAGCTCGCGGTGGCGCTCCTCCGCTTCACCACCGACGACAGCGCCGAGAAGGCCATGACGACGCTCCGGGCGGACATTCCGCCGCCCGCCGCGCTTGCGCGGATCCCCGGCGCGGTCGTGGTGTCGAGCACGACGGCGGGCGGGCTGACCAAGACGGCGGTCGCGGCGCCGGTGAACAACCTCATCTCGCTGGTCTGGGCCACCACCCGGGGCGCCGGCAGCGAGGAGCTCGCGATCAAGGGCCTCGCGGCCCAGGTCGAACGGTCGCGGACGTACGTCCCGACGGTGCGACTCTCGGGGCTCACCGTGCCGGCCGTGCCGATGGACAAGGACGGGATCATGTCGCGCACGCTGGCCTCGCAGAACGATTCCCGGACCCGGACCGCGTTCGGCTTCTCGAGCGGGTTCGAGCTCGGCGACGGCTATTACTCGCCGCGCACCCGATATCTGATGAACCGCCGCCCCGACTGGCTCGCGTCCGCGACCCGGAACGGCGTCGACCTCGTCGGGAACACGGCTCGCACGACGGTGCTGCGGGCCCGGGATCCCGCGGCCGCCAAAGCCTTCCTCTCCGAGACCCGCGCCGACCCGACCGCCACCGCGTACGACGTTCCGGGGTTCTCCCGAGACCAGGCGGGCTGCGACTCCATCACGCACCCCACTCAGCCGTACTCGTGTTACGTCACCGTCGGGCGGTGGGCGATCCAGGCGACCTCCACCTCTCTCGACCTCGCACGCCAGTCGATCTCCGCCGCGTACCTGATCAACAAGGCCGCCGGCGAAAAGTGATCACCAGGCGTGCGCGCGGCCCTGCTCCTCGTACCAGCCGAGCAGGTCCGGGTCGTCGACGGACTTGGGGTCGACGTTGACGTCGCGGCCGGCGAGCATGCCGGTCACGGGGATCTCCAGCTTCTTCCCCGTCTTGGTGTGCGGGATGCCGGGGGCGAGGATCACCTCGTCGGGCACGTGCCGCGGCGAGAGCCTCGCCCGCACATCCGCTCGGATTCGCGAAACCAACTCGTCCGTCATCTCCTTGCCCGGGACGAGGGTGAGGAACATGGGCATCCAGTACTTCGCGTCCGGCCCGTCGACGCCGACGACCATGGCCTCGGCGACCTCCGGGACGGCCTCGACGACCTCGTAGATGTCGGCCGAGCCCATCCGGATCCCGTTGCGGTTCAGGGTCGCATCGCTGCGACCGTGAATGGTGATCGACCCGCGGTCGGTCAGCTCCACCCAATCGCCGTGCCGCCACACATTCGGTGCGATGCCGTCGGTCCACTCGTGCTCGAAGTACGCCGCGCGGTACTTGGCGTCGCCCGGGTCGTTCCAGAAGTTCGTCGGCATCGACGGCATCGGCACGGTGATCACCATCTCGCCGACCTCGTCGATCAGCGGCGTCCGGTCCGGCGCCCACGCCTCCAGGGCGCAGCCCAGGTAGCGGACGGTCAGCTCGCCGGGCACGTGGGGCACCGAGGCGGTGCCGCCGCAGAAGGCGCTGCACACGTCCGTACCGCCCGACACGGAGCTCACCGGCAGTCCGGCGGCGACGTGCTCGTCGACCCAGGTGAACAGGTCCGGCGCCAGCGGCGAGCCGGTGCTGCCGATCGTCTTGAGCACCAGCGCGTGCTCGGCGCCGGGGTTCAGGCCCGCCTTGCGGGAGGCCTGCAGCTGGCCGGGGCTGGTGCCGAAGAAGGTGACCTTCTCGTCCTCGCAGACCTGCCACAACCGGTCGGCCGTCGGGGCCAGGGGGTGCCCAGAGAAGGTGACGATCGTCGCGCCCACCAGCAGGCCGGCGATCTGGTAGTTCCACATCATCCACGACAGCGCGGTGTGCCAGAAGAAGACGTCGCCCGGGCCGATCTCGTTGTGCAGGCCGATCACCTTCACGTGCTCGACGAGGATGCCGCCGTGGCCCTGCACGATGCCCTTCGGCTTGCCCGTCGTGCCCGACGAGAACAGCACCCACAGCGGGTGATCGAACGGCACCTGCACCGGGTTCAACGGCGGTGTGGAAGCCGTCGGCTCCGGCAGCTCCGTGATCACGTGCGACGCCGGGACCCCCAGCAGCCCGGCGAGTTCGGCGGTGTCCGCACGCTTGTCGACCCGCTTGTCCCCGAAGGCGTAGCCGTCGCGGGCGAAGAGCACCTTCGGCGCCAGCTGAGCCATCCGGCCGGCCGCGCCCTCCGGCGCGTAGTCCTGCCCGCAGCCGGACCAGACGGCGCCGATCGACGCCGTCGCCAGGAACGCCAGCACCGCGAAGGGCTCGTCCGGCAGGTACGCGGCGACCGTGTCGCCCACGCCCACGCCGAGCGAACGCAGCAGCTCCGCGATCGCGGACACCCGCGCGGGCAGCTCCGACCACGGGATCTCCACCCGCGCACCGTCGTCCGACAGGCCCACGATCGCGGCACCCGGGAGCGAGGAGAACCGCAGCACCCGATCGACGTAGTTCAGCTCCACCTCCGGGAACCAGCGGGCGCCGGGCATCTCCCGCGCCGCCAGCACCGGTCCGGTCCGCTCACCGAGCTCGAAGAAGTCCCACACCGCGCCCCAGAACGCCTCGGGCTCGGACACGGACCACTGGTACACGGCGTCGTAGTCCCCCGTGGGGACGCCGGCGGACTCTGCGAAGCGATCGATCGAATGCACCCCGTCAGCCTTCCAGACCGAGCAGCGTCACGGACTCTTCTCGCATCTGCACCTTGCGAATCTTTCCCGATACCGTCATAGGGAAAGCCGATACCACGTGCACGTAGCGGGGGATCTTGTGGCGGGCGATCTTCCCGTCGGCGAAGGCCTTGAGATCGTCGACGGTGAAGGAGTCCACTCCCTCCCGGAGCTGGATCCAGGCCATCAGCTCCTCGCCGTACTTCTCGTCGGGCACGCCGATCACCTGCGCGTCGAGGATGTCCGGGTGCGTGTAGAGGAACTCCTCGATCTCGCGCGGGTAGATGTTCTCGCCCCCGCGGATCACCATGTCCTTGATCCGGCCGGTGACCCGCACGTAGCCGGCCTCGTCCATGGTCGCAAGGTCGCCGGTGTGCATCCACCCGTCGGCGTCGATGGCCTCGGCGGTCTTCTCCGCGTTGTTCCAGTAGCCCTTCATCACGGAATAGCCACGGGTGCACAGCTCCCCGACCTCGCCGCGGGGCATCACGGTGCCGTCGATCGGGTCGATCACCTGGATCTCCAAGTGCGGTCCCACCCGCCCGACGGTGCCGACGCGCAGCTCGAGCGCGTCGTCGACGCGGGTCTGCGTGGACACCGGCGAGGTCTCCGTCATGCCGTAACAGATCGAGACCTCGGTCATCCCCATCCGGTCGACCACCTTGCGCATGACCTCCTCCGGGCACGGCGAGCCGGCCATGATGCCGGTGCGCAGGCTGGACAGGTCGTAGGTGTCGAAGGTCCCGAGGGCGAGCTCCGCGATGAACATCGTGGGCACGCCGTAGAGGCTGGTGCACTTCTCGGCGGCGACGGCGGCGAGCGCGTCCTCCGGCACGAAGGCGGGCCCGGGGATCACCATGGCGGCGCCGTGGGTGATGGCCGCGAGGTTGCCCATCACCATGCCGAAGCAGTGGTAGAAGGGCACGGGGATGCAGATCGAGTCCTGCTCGGTGTAGTTCAGCAGCTCACCCACGAGGAAGCCGTTGTTGAGGATGTTGCCGTGGGTCAGCGTGGCGCCCTTGGGGAATCCCGTGGTGCCCGAGGTGTACTGGATGTTGATCGGGTCGTCGGCGCGCAGCTCGTCGCCGAGATCGGCGAGGGCGTCGAGCTCGTCCTCGGTGGGCGCGGCGAGGTAGGCGTCCCACGCCGGGGTGCCGAACTCCACCACGTCGCGGAACTCGGGGGCCTCGGGCCGGGCGGTCGCGAGCATCGCCGCGTACTCGGAGGTCTTGAAGCGGGTCATCGTGAACACGGCGACGATGCCGGACTGGTTCAGCGCGTACTCCAGCTCGCGCTGCCGGTAGGCGGGGTTGAGGTTGACCAGGATGACGCCGGCCAGCGCCGTACCGAACTGCACGACGACCCACTCCGGGGTGTTGGGCGCCCACACGCCCACGCGGTCGCCGCGGCGGATCCCGTTCCGCAGCAAGCCCGCCGCGAACGCGCGGGAGTCGGCGAGCAGCTCGTCGTAGGTCCACCGGCGGCCCGAGGGCACGTCGACGAGGGCGGTGCGCTCGCCGAACCGGTCGGTCGTCATCTCGAGCTGGGCGCCGATCGTGGCGGTGAGCAGCGCGGGCTCGGCCTCGCCGCGATCGTAGGACGGGGTGGTCATCTCTTCACTCCTACTGATTCTTCAGTCGGCCCGGGCGACGATCGCGCGGGCCTGGGCGAGCAGCGGCGCGTCGATCATCTGACCCCGCACCTGGTAGACGCCGTTGTTGCCGGCCTCGGCCTCGAGCACCTCGCGGGCCCAGGCGATCTCGTCGTCCGTGGGCCGGTAGGCCGCGCGGATCACGGCCGCCTGCGAGGGGTGGATGCAGACGGTGGCGGCGAAGCCGAGCGCCACGGCGTCCTCGGCCTCCGCCGCGAGGCCCTCGGTGTCGGCGATGTCGATGTGCACCGCGTCGAGCGCGAACTTGCCGTGCGCGGCGGCCGCGAGTCGGGTCGCCGAGCGGACGTGCCGCGGGACGTCGCGGTAGGTCGCGTCGGCGAAGCGGCTGGACCGCCCGCCCATCGCGGCCACCAGATCCTCCGCGCCCCACATGAGGCCGATGCACCGCGGATGGGCGGCGATCTCGTTGACGTTCACCGCGCCCAGGGGCGTCTCGATGAGCGCGATCACCTGCAGACCGTCGACCTGCGCCAGCTTGTCCAGCTGGTGCGCCGACTCGGTCTTCGCGAGCATGACCACACGATAGGCCGTGCGGCGCAGCGCCTCGATGTCTTCTGCGAAGTCGTAGGTGCCGAAGGCGTTCACCCGCACGATCGTCGTCGCCGGGTCGAGATCGCCCGCGATCAGGGCCTCGCGAGCCGCGGGCCGATCGTCGGCGGTGACGGCGTCCTCCAGGTCGATGATCACCGCGTCGGCGCGCTCGGCCGCCTTGGCGTACCGCTCGGGCCGGTCGGCGGGGCAGAACAGGATCGCGGGGCCGGGCGGCTGCCAGGCGGGCGCGTTCAGGTCATCGTGGTGGAACATCTACGCCCCCTCCCCCGACGGTGCCCGGCGCACCAGCGTGGACCGCTCGGCCACGGCGACGACGGCACCGTCCTGGTTGCGCGCGACGTGCCGCAGGTTGACGATGCCCTCGCCCGGCCGCGACTTCGACTCCCGCTTGCCCGTGCACAGCGTCTCCGCGTACAGGGTGTCGCCGGCGAACACCGGCGCGGGGAAGGCGATCTCGGAGAAGCCGAGGTTCGCGACGAGCGTGCCCTGGGTGAGCTGCGCGACGGACAGGCCCACCAGGGTGGAGAGCGTGTACATCGAGTTCACCAGGCGCTGGCCGCCGAAGCCGGGCTGCTGCGCCGACCAGTGCGCGTCCAGATGCAGCGCCTGGGTGTTCATGGTCAGCTTGGTGAACAGCATGTTGTCGGCCTCGGTGACGGTGACGCCGGGCCGGTGCTCGTAGAGCACGCCGTCCTCGAACTCGTCGAACCACAGGCCGCGCTGAGTGACCCGCCGCACGGGCTCCTGCTCGCTCACGAATTCAGCCCCAGCGAACGCGCGATCAGCATGAGCTGGACCTCGGTGGTGCCCTCGCCGATCTCGAGGATCTTCGAGTCGCGGTAGTGCCGCGCGACGGGGTACTCGTTCATGAAGCCGTAGCCGCCGTGGATCTGGGTGGCCATGCGCGCGTTGTCCATCGCCGCCTCGGAGGAGATCATCTTGGCGATGGCGGCCTCCTTCTTGAAGGGCTTGCCGGCCAGCATGAGCCGCGCGGCCTCGTAGTAGGCGACGCGCGAGGTGTGCGCCCGCGCCTCCATCCGCGCGATGGCGAAGGCGATCGACTGGAACTCGCCGATCGGCTTGCCGAAGGCGTTGCGCTCCTTGGCGTACTTCACCGACTCGTCGACGCAGCCCTGCGCGGCGCCGGTGGCGACGGCGGCGATGGCGATGCGGCCCTCGTCGAGGATGGAGAGGAAGTTCGCGTAGCCGCGGCCCTCCTCGCCCAGCAGGTTCTCCGTCGGCACGCGCACGTCGGAGAAGCTCAGCGGGTGCGTGTCGGAGGCGTTCCAGCCCACCTTGTTGTACGCGGGCTCCACGGTGAAGCCGGGCGTGCCGCTGGGCACGATGATGGTGGAGATCTGCTTGCGGCCGTCGGGCTTGGTGCCGGTCACGGCGGTCACCGTCACCAGGCTGGTGATGTCGGTGCCGGAGTTGGTGATGAACTGCTTGGAGCCGTTGATGACCCACTGATCGCCGTCGCGCTTGGCGGTGGTCTGGGTGCCGGAGGCGTCCGAGCCGCAGCCGGGCTCGGTGAGCCCGAAGCCGGCGAGGTTCTCACCCGCGGCCAGGGAGGGCAGGTACTTCTGCTTCTGCTCCTCGGTGCCGAACTTGTAGATCGGCATGGCGCCGAGGCCGACGCCGGCCTCCACCGTCATGGCGACCGACTGGTCGACGCGGCCGAGCTCCTCCAGCGCGAGGGCGAGGGCGAAGTAGTCGCCGCCCATGCCGCCGTACTCCTCGGGGAAGGGCAGGCCGAACAGGCCCATCTGGCCCATCTGCTTCACGACCTCGTACGGGAAGGAGTGCTCCTCGTCGTGCTTGGCCGAGACGGGCGCGACCACCTGGTTCGCGAAGTCGCGCACCGTGTCCCGCAGGTCGGCGTAGTCCTGGGTCAGTTCCATGTCAATTCTCTTCCGTTCCGGTAGCCGTGACGCTCGCGAGCACCTGGGCCGCGGTCACCTTGTCTCCTGCGCGCACCGCGATGGACACCACGCCGTCGTGCGGCGCGGTCAGCGGCTGCTCCATCTTCATCGCCTCGATGATCACCAGGGTCTCGCCCTTGGTCACCGTCTGGCCGTCCTCGACCGGGACCGCGACGACGGCGCCCGGCATGGGGCTCACGACGTCGCCGCCGTGGGCGCCGTCGCGGTCCTTCGACGTGGACTTCGCGAGCGGCAGCTCGTACGTGCCGTCCTCGCCACTGACCCAATAGGTTCCGCGGTCGAGAGCGACGGTGACCGGCGTCGAGAAGCCGTCCACCACCAGCCGCTCGCCGACGATCCGCGCCGTGCCGGAGCTGTCGAGCGTGGATCCCTCCAAGGTCCCGCGCACCGTGACCGCGTCCCCGAGTACCGAGACGTGGACCTCGCCGGTCTCCTCGGTGCCGGCGAACCGGACCACGGTGGGCTGCGCGCCCCCGATGCGCCAGCCGGTCTCCGTGCCCCACGCGCCCTCGCCACGGGATGCGGCGACCGCGGTGAGCGCCGCCGCGGCGTAGGCGCGGACCGTCGGCTCGGGGCGGGTGTAGGTGGGCGCCAGGCGATCCAGCAGCTCGGTGTCGAGCTCCCCCGAGACCACGTCGGCGTCGGCGAGGACGAACCGGCAGAAGTCGACGTTGGTGCGCAGGCCGGTGAGCTGGGTGCCGGCGAGGGCCTCGTCGAGGCGGCGCAGGGCCTGCTCGCGGTCGTCGGCGTGCACGATCACCTTGGCGAGCATGGGGTCGTAGTCGCTGCCGACGACGCTGCCGGCCTCGATGCCGGTGTCCACGCGGACGGGGCCGCGGCGGTCGCTGCGCGGATACCGCAGCGCCGTCACGGTGCCGCCCGTGGGCAGGAAGCCGGCCGCCGGGTCCTCCGCGTAGACGCGCGCCTCGACGGCGTGCCCGGTCAGCACGATGTCGTCCTGGGACAGCGCCAGCGCCTCCCCGTTGGCGACGCGGATCTGCTGCTCCACCAGGTCGACGCCGGTCACCAGCTCGGTGACGGGGTGCTCGACCTGCAGGCGGGTGTTCATCTCCATGAAGAAGAACTGATCGGGGCGCTTGGCCGAGACGATGAACTCGACGGTGCCCACGCCGGTGTAGCCGACGGAGCGCGCGGCATCGCACGCGGCGCGGCCGATCTCGGCGCGGGTGGCCTCGTCGAGCAGGGCCGACGGGG
The DNA here is from genome assembly GCF_020169415.1 of Tsukamurella sp. M9C. GTDB lineage: Bacteria > Actinomycetota > Actinomycetes > Mycobacteriales > Mycobacteriaceae > Tsukamurella. The sequence continues at coordinate 8,894 of NZ_JAIULG010000042.1, read as the reverse complement.
CCTCCTCGATCACCTTCTGGTGGCGGCGCTGCAGCGAGCACTCGCGCTCGCCGAGGTGGATCACGTTGCCGTGCTTGTCCGCCAGTACCTGCACCTCGATGTGGCGCGGGGTGTCGACGAAGTGCTCCATGAACAGCGTGTCGTCGCCGAAGGCGGCGGCCGCCTCGCGGCGCGCGGCGGCGACCGCGGCGGGCAGATCCGCCGGGTTCTCGACCCGGTGCATGCCCTTGCCGCCGCCGCCCGCACTGGGCTTGATGAGCACGGGGAAGCCGATGCCCTCGGCCGCGCCGATGAGGTCGGCGTCCGTCAGGCCCGGGCGGCTGATGCCGGGGACCACGGGCACGTCCCGCTCGACCACGGCGGCGCGCGCGGTGATCTTGTCGCCCATCGTCTCGATGGATTCGACGGGCGGGCCGAGGAATTCGATTCCGGCATCGGCGAGCGCCCGCGCGAAGGCGGCGTTCTCGGAGAGGAAGCCGTAGCCGGGGTGCACCGCGTCGGCGCCGGTGACGCGAGCCGCCTCGACCACCTTGTCGATGCGCAGGTAGCTCTCGGTGGCGGCCGCCGGGCCGAGGCGCACGGCCTCGTCGGCGAGCCGCACGTGCCGGGCGTCGGCGTCCGCGTCGGAGTACACCGCGACGCTGGCGATGCCGAGCGTGCGCAGCGTATCGATGACGCGGCAGGCGATCTCGCCGCGGTTCGCGATCAGGACCTTCTCGATTTTCTTGCCACGTGCCACATCAGTGCGCATGTCGGTTCCTCTTGTTTCGTGCCCTCCGCTCATGGACATGCGTCACATCCGGAAGACGCCGTAGGAGACCTCGGCCAGCGGCGTCCGGGACGCCGCCTCGAGCGCGAGGCCGAGGACGGTGCGGGTGTCGGCGGGGTCGATCACGCCGTCGTCCCACAGCCGGGCCGTGGAGTAGTAGGCCTGCGACTGCCGCTCGAACTGGTCGCGCACGCCCTGCTTGAACTCCTCCATGCCCTCCTGCTCGCGGCGGACGGAGCCGAGCGTGTCGGCGGCCTGCGGGCCGCCCATGACGGAGATCCGGGCGTTGGGCCACATCCACAGGAAACGCGGCGAGTAGGCGCGGCCGCACATCGAGTAGTTGCCGGCGCCGAAGGAGCCGCCCACGATCACGGTGAACTTGGGGACGCGGGCGCAAGCGACGGCGGTGACCATCTTGGCGCCGTGCTTGGCGATGCCGCCCTCCTCGTACTGGCGGCCCACCATGAACCCGGTGATGTTCTGCAGGAACAGCAACGGGATCCGACGCTTGTCGCACAGCTCGATGAAGTGCGCGCCCTTCTGCGCGGCCTCGGCGAAGATCACGCCGTTGTTGCCGATGATGCCCACCGGGTGGCCGTGGATCCGCGCGAAGGCGGTCACCATGGTGGTGCCGAAGAGCTCCTTGAACTCGTCGAACTCGCCGTCGTCGACGATGATCTCGATGAGCTTGCGGACGTCGTAGCCGATCTTCGGATCGGTCGGCACCACGTCGTAGAGGTCCGTCTGCGGGCGGCGGGGCGGCAGCGCCGGGCGCACCTCCCACTGCCGCTCGCCGACGGGGCCGAGGCGCCCGACGATCTGCCGGACCTTCTCCAGCGCCTCGTCGTCGGAGTCGACCAGGTGGTCGGTGACGCCGGACTTGGTGGAGTGCATGAGGCCGCCGCCCAGGTCCTCGGCGGAGACGTCCTCGCCCGTGGCGGCCTTCACCAGCGGCGGACCCGCGAGGAAGATCGTGCCCTGGTCGCGGACGATGATCGTCTCGTCGCTCATGGCCGGCACGTAGGCGCCGCCCGCGGTGGAGCTGCCGAGCACGGCGGCGATCTGCGGGATGCCCGCGGCGCTCATGGTCGCCTGGTTGTAGAAGATGCGGCCGAAGTGCTCGCGGTCGGGGAAGACCTCCTCCTGGTTGAGCAGCATGGCACCGCCCGAGTCCACGAGGTACACGCAGGGCAGCCGGTTCTGCATCGCGATCTCCTGCGCGCGCAGGTGCTTCTTCACGGTGACCGGGTAGTAGGTGCCGCCGGAGACCGTCGCGTCGTTGGCGACGATCATCACCTGCCGCCCGGAGACGGTGCCGATGCCGGCGACGGCGCCCGCGGAGGGGGCCTTGCCGTCGTACATGTCCTCGGCCGCCAGGGGCGCCACCTCGAGGAACGGGCTGCCCGTGTCCAGCAGCCGCCGGATCCGCTCGCGCACCAGCAGCTTGCCGCGGCCCTCGTGCCGGGCGCGTGCCCGCTCACCGCCGCCCTGCGCCACCCTGTCGAGCCGTTCACGCAGCTCGGCGACGTTCGCCTCGTGTTCCTCGCGGAATGTCACGCCCGCTCCTTTGGGTTATTCACCATTAACTGAAAATGAGAATATGTGAGCCCGGCCACCGTGTCCAGTCTTACCCGGGGGTAGCTTCCGCGCGGCGGATTGCGCGGGTTGGTCGGGCTAGACGCCCAGAGCGGCGAGCGCCTTGTCGCGCAGCAGCGCGCGCAGCCGGGGCTGCGGCAGGGCCGGCAGGCTCGGGGCGGCGTTGATCAGGCCGAAGACGGCGTGCACGACGGCGCGGTTGTCCACCGGATCGCCGCCGAGCGCGGTGAGCGCGTCGGCCCACAGCTCCACGTACTGCCTCTGCAGCCGGCGCACCCGGCGCGCCGACTCCGGCGCGAGCGACCACATGTCGCGGTACTGCACGCGGATGAGATCCGGCTCGGAGGCGGCGAAGTCGACGTGGAAGTCGACGAGGTCGCGCAGCGCCTGCCGCGGATCGTCGGCGCGCTCCTCCGCGACCCGGCGGCCACCGTCGTACAGGTACTCGGAGATCTCCACCAGGAGGGCGGCGAGCACGTCCTGCTTGCCCGCGAAGTGGCGGTACATGGCCGGGCCGGAGACGCCCGCTGCCGCGCCGATGTCCTCGAGGCGCACGCCGGCGAAGCCGCGCTCGGCCATGAGCGCCGCCGCCGCGGCGAGCAGCTCGCGGCGGCGCGCCGCCTTCGCGCGCTCGCGCGCCGTCCCCGCCTCGAGCCCTGCCGCGCCGGACCGGCGGGTCGTCGGTACCTCCATGGCGGGCCACACTACTCGGCTTGCAGCGCTAACGACCCCGTGTCATGCTTGTTCCGCAAGGCGCCAATCGTTCGCTGAGGCTCCTTCGCGGAAACAGGCCAGCGACCCCGAACGTCGAGAGACGCCCCGGGTCAGGACAGGCGCATCCGGCTTAAGGGTGCTCCCCGATTGGCTCCCGTTCACGGGTTCACGCCGCGAAGTGCTGAAGGTCTGACGTGGAGGGGCGCACTTTCTCCACCCTCCCTCCCGGCGCGCGGAAGTCGAACCGACGGAGGTGATGCAATGCCCGACGACAGTCGTAGTCGATCGCTCGGCGCTTCCCGCATCACCGCGGGAAGCCGCTGAGCGCACCATGATCCGGGCCGGAGGCCCGCCCCGCCGACGACGCACCGTCGGCGCCCTCGCGTCGCCTCCGTCCCACTGACACCTCCACACCCCACTCCGCCGCGCTCCCCTGGGCCGCGGCGCAGTGGCGCGTGCCCGGACGAGGGGAATCACCATGCACGCCACCACGAACATCGACCAGCTCGACATCCTGCTGCGCATCGTCGCGGGCGTCGGCTTCGGCACCCTGATCGGACTCGAGCGCCAGTACCGCGCCCGCATGGCCGGCCTGCGCACCAATGCGCTGGTCTCCGTCGGCTCCGCGCTCTTCGTCGTCCTGTCCGCCTACGGATTCGAAGGCGGCGACCCCACCCGGGTCGCGGCGCAGATCGTCTCCGGCATCGGCTTCCTCGGCGGCGGCGTGATCCTGCGCGACGGCCTCACCGTGCGCGGGCTGAACACCGCCGCCACGCTGTGGTGCTCCGCCGCCGTCGGTGCGCTGTCGGGCGCGGGGATGTACGTCCCCGCCGCGATCGGCACCGTCGTCGTGATCGGGGTGAACACCGCGCTGCGCTCGGTCGGGCACGCCGTCGACCGCGCGCCCGACAACGGCAAGGAGGCGCCGAGCCGCTACGAGTTCGTCGCCGTGACGCGCGACGAGAACGAGGCGCACGTCCGCGTGATGCTGGTACAGGCCCTGAGCCGCACCGTCTTCCACCTGCAGTCGATCAGCAGCGTCGACACCGCCGACGGCAAGGTGGAGGTGCGTGCCACCCTCGCCGCCGACGGCCGCGACGACCGCGCGCTGGAGACCGCGATCAGCCAGCTCAGCATGGAGCCGTCGGTGACGGCGGTGCGCTGGGACGCCCTGCCCGAGCGCGAGGAGGAGGACCTGTGAGCACGCTGACCGCTCCCCCGCTCGGCGGCCGGCGGACCGAGCGCGACGGTCGCCGCTCGATCGTCGCCGACGTGCTCGTCGTCGCCGGCGCGGCCGCGCTGATCTGGCTGACGATCCGCGTCGGCCAGGGCATGGGCGCGCCGATCGACCTGGCGCACAGCACCGCCCGTGTCGACACGGACCCGGCGAACCTGCCCTACTACGCGCTGCGTTCCCTGCTGCGGATGTTCCTGGCGCTCGCGGCGTCGATCGTCTTCACCTTCGGCTACGCCCTGCTCGCCGCGCGGTCGCGGCGGGCCCGCGCGGTACTACTGCCGCTGCTCGACGTACTGCAGTCCGTGCCGATCCTGGGCTTCCTGTCAGTGACCGTCACCGTCTTCCTCGCGCTGTTCCCCGGGTCGACGCTCGGCCTGGAGTGCGCCGCGGTCTTCGCGATCTTCACCTCGCAGGCCTGGAACATGACCTTCGCCTTCTACCAGAGCCTGATCAGCCAGCCGCGCGAGCTCGGCGAGGCCGCCCGCGACCTGGGACTGTCGCGCTGGCAACGGTTCTGGCGGCTCGACGTGCCCGGCGGCATGATCCCGCTGGTCTGGAACGCCATGATGAGCTTCGGCGGCGGCTGGTTCTTCCTCACCGCCTCGGAGGCCGTCTCCGTGGCGGGCGACGAGTACGCCCTCCCCGGCATCGGCGCCTACGTCGCCACCGCCTCGTCCGACGGTGACCTCGCCCGCGTCGGGTGGGCGATCGCGGCGATGATCGTGGTCATCGTCGGGGTGAACCTGCTGTTCTGGAGCCCCCTGACGGCCTGGGCCGAGCGGTTCCGGCTCGAGGACTCCGCCACCGGGCGCGTCCCGCGTTCGGCGGTGCTCACCCTCCTGCACCGCTCGCACGTCACGGACGGGGTGCGCCGCGCCGCCGCCCCGGTGATCACGGGGCTGGACCGGGCCTTCGCCGTGTTCGGCCGGACCGGGACCGCGGCGCCCGCGGACCCGCGCCGCACCCGCCTCGGCGACCTGGCGTTCGGCACCGTCGTCCTGGCGGTCCTGGCGTACGGCCTGTGGCGGGCGCTCGAGGTGATCCTCCGCGACGCCGGACTCGCCGAGGTGGGGCACGTGCTGCTGCTGGGCCTGGCCACGATGGCGCGGGTCGCGGTCGTCATGGTGTTCGCGACCGTCGTCTGGGTGCCGATCGGCGTGATCATCGGCCGCAGCCCGCGCCTGACCCGCGCGCTGCAGCCCGTCGTCCAGGTGTGCGCGAGCTTCCCCGCGAACTTCCTGTTCCCCCTGGTCACCGCGGTCCTGGTGGCGTGGAACATACCGCTCGACCTGGGCGGCGTCGTGCTCATGGCGCTCGGCACGCAGTGGTACATCCTGTTCAACGTGATCGCCGCGGCCAGCGCGATCCCCGGCGACCTGCTGGAGGCGGCCGACGACATGCGGCTGCCCCGGCTGCTGACGTGGCGGTACGTGCTGCTGCCCGGCGTCTTCGCCGGATACGTCACCGGCGGGATCACCGCCGCCGGCGGCGCCTGGAACGCCTCGATCGTCGCGGAAGTCGTCTCCTACGACGGCGAGACCCACCACGCCTACGGGCTCGGCGACTACATCGCGCAGGCCACCGCGGCCACGGGACCCGACCACACCTCCCATCTCCTCCTCGGGATCGTCGTGATGTGCCTGTTCGTCGTGGGCACCAACGCCGCCCTCTGGCGCCGCCTCTACCGCACCGCCGAGCGCCGCTACTCCCTCTAGTCACCCCTTATTACTAGGAGCCGTTCCATGACCACCACGCTCGCCACCCCGCTGATCCGGCTGCAGGGCCTCACCAAGAGCTTCGAGGGCGCCCACGGCGACACCCTGACCGTGCTCGACGGCATCGACCTCACCATCGAGCACGGCGAGATCGTCGCGCTACTCGGCCGGTCCGGCTCGGGCAAGTCCACGCTGCTGCGCATCATGGCGGGGCTGATCCCCGCGACGTCCGGCACCGTCGAATCCGACGGTGCGCCGCTGTCCGGGCCCAACCCGGCCACCGCCATGGTCTTCCAGTCCTTCGCACTCATGCCCTGGCTGACCGTCCAGGACAACGTCGAGCTGGGCCTGACGGCCCGGAACGTGCCGCGCGCCGAGCGCCGCACCCGGGCGCTGGAGGCGATCGACACCATCGGCCTCGACGGCTTCGAGTCCGCGTACCCGCGGGAGCTGTCGGGCGGGATGCGGCAGCGGGTCGGCTTCGCCCGGGCGCTGGTGCGGCAGCCGGACCTCCTGCTCATGGACGAGCCCTTCTCCGCCCTCGACGTGCTGACCGCCGAGAACCTGCGCGGCGAGCTGGTGGAGCTGTGGGGCGGCGACGGCTTCCCCACCCGGAGCGTCTGCATCGTCACGCACAACATCGAGGAGGCGGTGCTCCTCGCCGACCGCGTCGTGGTGCTCGGCTCCAAGCCCGGCCGCATCGTCCACGAGACCCGGATCGACCTGCCGCGCCCGCGCACCCGCACGGCGCCGGAGTTCGAGGCGATCGTCGACCGGCTGTACGGGGCGCTGACGGGCCGCGACGCGGAGATCGAGCACGAGCCCGACCCCGTCGAGGCGACGCCCGTGAGCCGGCCGCTCCCCGACGCCACCGTCGACGGCATCGCCGGCCTGCTCGAGCTCGTCGCCGCGCACGGCGACCACGCCGACCTCCCCGACCTCGCGGCGGACCTCAACTTCGAGCTCGACGACATCATGCCGCTGGTCGACGCCGCGGCCCTGCTCGGCTTCGCCGAGGTGAGCGGCAACGACATCGTGCTCACCGACATCGGTCGCACGTTCGCCTCGGTGCCGCTCACGGAGGCCAAGGAGGTCTTCGCGCGGCAGGCCGCCGAGCGGGCCCCGCTGGTGCGGACGGTGCTGCGGGCGCTGCGGACGGCGCCCGCCGGTGCGCTGCGCAGCGGCTTCTTCCTGGATCTGCTGCGGCGGGGCTTCGGCCCGGACGACGCGGAACGCCAGCTCCGGCTGGCCGTCGACTGGGGTCGGTACGGCGAACTCTACGATTACGACGCGGACGGCGGCCGGATCCTGCTGGACCAGCAATGACACATAGTGACCTGAGGCTTTGTGATCTCATTGTGACCAAGCGCACATTCGACCGAACCGCCCCCCTAGAGGTTGTCTCGCCGCAATCATTTCGTTATCGTCGACGGGACGCGGATCACGAAGCGGTCACGATGAGGACATCGTCGGATCACCACGTGGTCCGAAGTGCGGTTTTACGGTTGGAGTAGGCGAGATATGACACGGAGTCGCGAGAACCACGTGCGCTGGCAAGGCGGCACGCAGGTCCTCGATGATGAGTCGATCACCGCGATCATCCCGCTGGATGAGCTCGAGGCCCGTCTCGACGAGGCCTATTCCGAGACCTGGGCCGACGCGCCGGACGACACCGGCCTGGTCTACCGCCCCTCCAGCTCCGAGGTCACGCAGGACCTCATGATCCCCGAGGTGCTGTTCACCGGGGACACCGAGCTCGACGCGCCCGAGCTCGACGAGATCGAGGACACCGCACTCCTCGGCTCGCCGGAGGCCGCCCCCGAGCTGCTCCCCACGCCGGTCCGCAAGGGCGGCAAGCACCGCGTCCCCACCGCTCCGCACGCCCTCAAGGGCCGCGCCGCCCTGCTCGCGCTCGCCGCGGGTGCCAGCGTCGCCGGCGCCGCCGTGGTCAACGCCGCAGGTAGCGAGGGCCCGTCGACCTCGCAGCAGCCGATCGTGCCGCCCGCCGCGGGCCCCGAGGCCAACGCCGGCCGTCAGGCGCCCCTGCCCGCCGCGCAGGACACCGAGCAGTTCACCGCCGGTCTCGCCGGCGGCAAGGCCCGCAAGGACGCGGACGACAAGCGCATCATCGACTCGATGCGCCCGAAGGTGACCGCACCCGTGAACGGCGCCACCCTCACCTCGAACTTCGGCACCCGCTGGGGCGCCATGCACGGCGGCCTCGACCTCGCCGCCCCGCTCGGCACCCCGCTGTTCGCGGCCGCCGACGGCGTGGTCACCGACGCCGGCCCCGCCTCGGGCTTCGGCATCTGGATCAAGATCCGCCTCACCGACGGCACCGTGCTGGTCTACGGCCACATGTACAACGTCAACGTCCAGGCCGGCCAAACGGTCAAGGCGGGCGACCTCATCAGCTGGGTCGGCAACAACGGCTACTCCACCGGCCCGCACCTGCACTTCGAGGTGCACGGCGCCGGCGGCGCGAAGCTGGACCCGCAGAGCTGGCTCGCCGAGCGCGGCGTCCGCGTCTAAGACTCCCCACACGCTGAAAGGCGCCCCGGATCACCGGGGCGCCTTTCGCGTTGTTCGGGGCGCTCGCGCCGTTCGGGCTAGAGCTTCTCCATCGGCAGGCCGCCGAAGGTCATCAGGGTGACTGTGCCCGACGAGCCGAAGTCGAAGGTCGCGCGCTCCATCGGACCCGCGCCCGTGACCGCGGTGACGGTGCCGAGCCCGAATGAGTCGTGCGAGACCCGGTCGCCCACGGCGAGCGAGAGCTTGTTCGCACGCCGCGTGGGCCTGAGCGCCCGCTTGGGGGTCCAGCCACCGTCGGACCGCTGCTCCCGCCCGCCGTACGAGCCCCCGC
>NZ_JAIULG010000041.1 GCF_020169415.1 Tsukamurella sp. M9C | reverse complement strand
CCCCGACACCCTGCCCGCCGTCGCCGTGATCCCCGGCGGCAGCGCGAACGTCTTCGCGCGCTCACTCGCGGTCCCCCGCGACCCGCTGCAGGCCACCGTGCACCTCACGGACCTGTTGGCGCGCCGCAGTTTCCGCACCATCGGCCTCGGCTGCGCCGACGAGCGCTACTTCCTCTTCAACGCCGGCGTCGGCGTGGACGCCGAGGTGATCGCCAACATGGAGGCGCTGCGCGACAAGGGCAAGGCCGCCACCCCGTCGCGGTACGTGCGCACCGCCGTCCGCACCTTCTTCTCCGCCGCGCGGCGCGAGCCGCAGCTCACCGTCCACCTGCCCGGCGAGGAGCCGGGAACGTGGCAGGACATCGACGGGGTGCACTTCGCCTTCGTCTCGAACGCAAGCCCGTGGACCTTCCTCAACAATCGCGCGGTGTTCACCAACCCGGGGACGGATTACGGCACCGGGCTGGGCGTGTTCGCGTCGCGCTCCATGCGCACGATCCCGAACCTCATGCTGGTGCGGCAGATGCTCTCGGCCCGCCGCACCAAGGGCCCGACGGTGCGCCACCTCGTCCGGCACGACGACCTGCCCGAGCTGCGCGTGAGCAGCGCGGTCCCGGTGCCCGCGCAGGTCGACGGCGACCACCTCGGCGACCGCACGGAGGTGCGGTTCTGGTACTCGCCGGAGCGGATCCGCGTGCTGGCCGACCTGCCGCCGCTGCCTCGCGTGCGCTGATCCCCGCCGCCCGCTGGGGCCCCTCCGCCGGGCCGATTCCCGCCGACTCGGCGTGACCCGATCGGATGGGCGAAGTGAGCGATTCGTCACGACCGCGCAGAAACCTATTGCAAACCTGCAGCGTGTGCGGATATATTTGCGGGCACGCCGCTGAACCGGCAGCAGTGTAGTACACCCCTCGGAAGAGGGTTCTCACCGCCCCCGCTGTGAGATCCCCCACCTCTGAGTCGGAATCTATTGACTCCTGCTGGGAACGTGGAAATATTCATGACGTAACAGCGCGGAAACAGTTCGGTTCCCTCCGCGTTAACAGCCTGGAAATTCGGTGCCGGATCGGCGCCTGCGATGAGTGGCGCGCGAGCGCGCCTGAAGGAGTGTACTGACATGGATTGGCGCCACAAGGCCATCTGTCGCGACGAGGATCCCGAGCTGTTCTTCCCCGTGGGCAACAGTGGTCCGGCCATCGCGCAGATCGCGGACGCCAAGCTGGTCTGCAACCGCTGCCCCGTGACCGCCGAGTGCCTGTCCTGGGCCCTCGAGTCGGGTCAGGACGCCGGCGTGTGGGGCGGCATGAGCGAGGACGAGCGTCGCGCGCTGAAGCGCCGCAACGCGCGCACCCGCACGCGCACCGCTGTGTAACACGTTCCGCTTTCGTCGAAGGCCCGGTGGATCCTCCACCGGGCCTTCGTCGTGCGCGGGCCTAGACGGGCTGCAGCGGAACCCGCACCACCGCGTCGGTGCCACCGTCGCGCGAGGTCAGGCTCAGCTCGCCGGCCAGCTCCGACTTCACGAGCGTCTGCACGATCTGCAGCCCCAGGCGGTCCGAGCCCTCGAGGCTGAACCCGGGGGGCAGGCCTGCGCCGTCGTCCCGGACGGTGACCTCGAGCATCCGGGTGGACCGGTGCGCCAGCAGTTCGATGGTGCCCGACTCCCCCGGCTCGTAGGCGTGCTCAACCGCGTTCTGGATCAGTTCGGTGACGACCATGACCAGCGGCATCGCCCGGTCCGCGTCGAGCAGGCCCACGTCGCCCCGTCGGACGACGGTGACCGCCGCTGAACCGCCCGCCGGGGCCACGTCGGCCATGATCGGGATCAGCCGGTCGATCACCTCGTCGATGTCGACGTGCTCGTCGACGCTCATCGACAGGGTCTCGTGGACCAGCGCGATCGACGCGACCCGGCGGACCGACTCGTTGAGCGCGCGCTTGGCCTCGTCGTTGCGCGTGCGCCGGGCCTGCAGCCGCAGCAGCGCGGAGACCGACTGCAGGTTGTTCTTCACCCGGTGATGGATCTCGCGGATCGTCGCGTCCTTGGAGATGAGGGCGCGGTCGCGGCGCTTGAGCTCGGTGACGTCGCGCAGCAGCACCGCTGCACCCCCGGGACGCCCGCCCGGATGCAGGCCGAGCACGCGGAGCACGACGGTGACGCCGCCCTTGGTGAGCTCGATCCGGGAGCCCTCGCCGCGCTCGAGCGCACCGTCGAGCGCGATCGTGAGGTCCTCGGACTCGAAGGTGTCGCCCACCAGCTCGGCGGTCACCTCGGACAGGATGCTGCCCTCGAGGTCGGTGGGAGCACCCATCCGGCGGTACGCCGACTGCGCGTTCGGGCTGGCGAACACCACGCGCCCCTGGGCGTCGAGGCGGATGAAGCCGTCGCCCGCGCGGGGCTCGGCCTCGCCCGTGGGCAGGTCCTCCGGCTCGGGGAAGGCGCCCTCGGCGACCATCGTGCACAGATCGTCCGCGCACTCCTTGTAGGCCACCTCGAGCGGGCTCGGCGTGCGCGGGTGCGTGACGTTGAAGTCGCGGGTCAGCACGGCGATCACCTCGCCGTTCGACGGCACCGGGACGGCCTCGCGGCGCACGCGTGCGGGCCCGGTCCAGGCCGGGGTGACGCCCTTGACCACGTCGGCGCCCTCGAACGCGGCGTGCAGGGTGGGCGCCTCCCAGGGCGGCACGACGACGCCGACGCCGTCGGAGTCGTACACGGTGGGCGTGGTGTTGGGCCGGCACTGCGCGATGCAGATGTACGCGGGATCGGTGGTGTCGCCCTCGGGGTCGTTGCGGACCCAGAGACGCAGGTCGGCGAACGAGAGGTCGGCGAGCAGCTGCCACTCGCCGGCGATCCGCTGGAGGTGCCGAGCGGCGCGCCCCGGGAGGTCCGTGTGGATCGCCAGGAGGTCGGCGAGGGAGGCCATGGGACCGCCTTTTTGTCGTCGTCGGTGCCGTCGTGAAACAATAGCCGGTACTGCGAAGAAGCTTCAGGACAGGAAGGAGACCGCCATGGGAAAGCGTGGACGTAAGAAGCGCGCGCGGAAGAAGAACGCCGCGAACCACGGCAAGCGCCCGAACTCCTGACCTTCAGGTTTCACGTGACTTGCGCACGAGGGCCCGTCGACATCACGTCGACGGGCCCTCGTCATGTTCGCACTGCACCGCACCGGCTACTCGGGGCGGAAGCGCACCTCGGTGTGCCGGATGCTGATCGTCAGCCGCTCCCGCAGCCCCTCGGGCGCACGATCGCCGCCGCACTTGCGGTTCACCAGCGACTTGATCTGCTGCTCGATGCCGTAATGCGACAGGCACTGCGAACAGCCGTCGATGTGGGCCTTGAGGCGCTCCTTGGCAGCCGAGTCGCACTCGTTGTCCAGGAGCAGCCAGATGTCCGCCATCACGGCGGAGCAGTCGAGCTCCAGGTCCGGGTTGCCGTCCGACGAGTACGTCACTTCTCGACCTCCTGAGCGGCGGCGCCCTCGGCACCGTCGGAATCCTGCCCCCGGAGGAAGCCGCGCTCGCGCGCGACGCCCTCGAGCTCGGCGCGGAGCTGCCGCCGGCCGCGATGCAGCCGCGACATGACCGTGCCGATGGGGGTACCCATGATCTCGGCGATCTCCTTGTAGGGGAATCCCTCCACGTCGGCGTAGTACACCGCCATGCGGAACTCCTCGGGGAGCTTCGCGAGAGCCTGCTTGATCTCGTCGTCCGGCAGTGCGTCCAGTGCCTCGATCTCCGCGGAGCGCAGGCCGGTGGAGCTGTGCTCCGCCGTGGCCGCGAGCTGCCAGTCGGTGATCTCGTCGGTGGGGTACTGCGCGGGCTGCCGCTGCTTCTTGCGGTAGCCGTTGATGTAGGTGTTGGTGAGGATCCGGTACAGCCAGGCCTTGAGGTTGGTGCCCTTCTTGAAGCTGCGGAAGGCGCTGTACGCCTTCACGTAGGTCTCCTGGACCAGGTCCTCCGCGTCGGCGGGGTTGCGGGTCATCCGCAGCGCGGCGCCGTACAGCTGGTCGAGCAGCGGCAGCGCCTCGGCCTCGAACCGTGCCGTGAGCTGCTCCGGCGTCTCGGTCACCTCGTCGGGGGCCGAGTCCAGATCCGCTACGTGCGTGATGTCCCCGTCCGTCATACCGTCGAAGGCTACCGGTCGCTCGAGGACCGCTGCGCCGCTACCTGTACTCACGACCTCTGCAACAGCGCGATGCGTCGGCTTGTTCCCAGGTCGCGCTGAGGGCCGCGGGCCGTGTCGCGAGGGCGCCGCGATCCGGGCCGTCGCCGGACCGGCGGGGCGGGTGACCTTCCCGCGAGGGTATGCGGGCGACGCATACCCTCGAAACACCAGGTAGAAGCCCCGCAGGGGAATCGGGTCATGCGGTTCTCGCATACCCGAGTCGGTATTGGGTGCTGCTCGAGCGAAATCGGGTCGCGCCGCTGATCCGCGCATCGCGCTGAACCCGAGGGGAACCTGCTTGACTGAACGCATGGGGAAGAAGAACGCCGCGGCGACGCCGGCGATCGCGGCGCTGCAAGCCGCGGGGATCGAGTTCCGGATCCACGAGTACGCGCACGACCCGCGGGCGGAGTCCTTCGGCGGCGAGGCCGCGGAGGCGCTGGGGCACGACCCGGCGCGGGTGTTCAAGACGCTGGTCATCGGCGACGGGAAGCAGCTCGCCGTGGCGATCGTGCCCACGTCGGGCAAGCTCAGCCTCAAGGCCGCGGGCGCGGCGCTCGGGCTGCACCGCCCGGCGATGGCCGACCCCGCGGACGTGCGGCGCGTGACGGGCTACGTGCTCGGCGGCGTCTCCCCGCTGGGGCAGCGCAAGCGCCTGCCGACCGCGATCGACGAGTCCGCGCTCGGCTTCGAGACCGTCTTCTGCTCCGCGGGCCGACGGGGCCTGGAGGTCGAGTTGGCACCGTCGGACCTGGTCGCCGCGACGGCGGCGACGGTGGCGCCGCTCGCCGCGCCGTGATAATCAGGGGTGACTAGCGGCCCGCCCGGGTTTGGCGGCGGACGCAGCGGAAAGTAGGTTCGTGGTATGGCCAGCTACTTCGTCACGGGCGGGACGGGCTTCATCGGCCGTGCCGTCGTGGCGCGGCTCGCCGCCGCGGACCGGGACGCCACCATCTATCTGCTGGTGCGCGACGCCTCCCTCCCCCGGTTCGAGCGGCTCATCGCCGACCTGGGCCACGAGCTCGCCCCCCAGGTGGTGCCGGTCGCGGGCGACGTCGTGGAGCCGGGCCTGGGCATCACGCCGGGCGACCTGCCCGAGCACGTCGACCACGTGATCCACCTCGCGGCCGTCTACGACATGGAGGCCCCCGAGGAGCTGCAGGAGCTGACCAACGTCGGGGGCACACGGAACGTCCTGGAGCTGGCAGGCCGGCTCGGCGCCACGATGCACCACGTCTCCTCGCTGGCCGTCGCCGGCAACCACGAGGGGTGGTTCTCGGAGGCCGACTTCGACGTCGCGCAGTTCTTCCCCACTCCGTACCACCGCACCAAGTACGAGGCCGAGCGCCTGGTCCGCGAGTCGGCGGTGCCGTGGCAGATCTATCGGCCGTCCATCGTGGTGGGCGATTCGATGACGGGCGCGATCGACAAGATCGACGGGCCGTACTACTTCTTCCCGTTCCTGCGGCTCATCGGCACCATCCCGCACCACCTGCACGTGCCCTTCGCCAACCTCGGGTACACGAACATCGTGCCCGTGGACTTCGTCGCCGCGGGCATCGCCGCGCTGGTCACCGCGCCGCCGGCGCCCGGCACCGTCTACCACCTGGCGGACCCCAAGGGCCAGAGCATGGCCACGATCTACGACGCGATCGCCCCCGCCTTCTCCGGCCCGAAGACGCTGCCGGTCCCCAGCGCGCCGCTGGGCGAGTTCGCGGCGCGGATCGGCCGCCGGGGCGAGGTGCGGGCGCTCCGCGACACGATCGCGCGCCAGTTGGGGCTGCCGCCGATGATCCTGGACCACCCGTTCTACAACACCCGCTTCGACTCGGAGGCGACGCACCGCGCGCTGAGCCGGTACGGTGTGGCCCTGCCGCGCCTGAAGTCCTACGGGCCGCGGCTGTTCCGCTACTGGGCGGAGCACCTGGACCCGTCGCGCAACCGCCGTGACGACCCGCGCGGCCCGCTCGTGGGCAAGCACATCCTGCTCACCGGCGGCTCCTCCGGCATCGGCCGCGAGGCGGCGAAGCAGGCGGTCCTCAAGGGCGCCAACGTCTTCATCGTCGCGCGCAAGCCCGAGGACCTCGCCGACGCGGTGCTGCGGATCGAGGCCGAGCCCGGGATGCCCGGCGTACCCAAGGGCATCGTCCGGGCGTACCAGTGCGACGTCACCGATCCGGAGGCCGTGCGCACCACCGTCGCCCAGATCCTCGCCGAGCACGGCCACGTGGACGTGCTCGTCAACAGCGCCGGCCGGTCCATCCGGCGGGCCACCGTCGATTCCGTGGACCGCGCGCACGACTACCAGCGCACAATGGCGGTCAACTACTTCGGCGCCGTCTACCTGATCCTGGAGCTGTTGCCGCACATGGTCGCCCGCAAATCGGGGCACGTGGTCAACGTCTCCTCCATCGGCGTGCAGGTGCGCGGCCCGCGGTTCGCGGCGTACATCGCCTCGAAATCCGCGCTGGAGGCGTTCAGCGACATCACGGCGGCCGAGACGATGTCGGACCACGTGACCTTCACCAACATCCACATGCCGCTCACCCGCACGCGCATGATCGAGCCGACCGACGCCTACGACAACGCGATGGCGCTGTCGGTGGAGAAGGCCGGCCAGATCGTGGTGCGCGCCATCGTCGAGCGGCCCCGCCGCATCGACACCCCGCTCGGCACGCTGGCCCAGTTCGGCCAGTTCCTCTCCCCGCGCATCGCCGCCGCCGCACAGCACCAGGGCTACCTCCTCTTCCCGGAGCCCGAGGGCGACACGGAGGGGGCGGCCAAGGTCGTCGAAGTCGATGTGGCCGAGGTGGACACGCCGCGGGGCCGGCTCGCCGCGGCCGGCGCGGCGACCAAGGACCTGTCGAAGGACATCTCCACCGCCGCCGTGAGCCCCCTGTTCGGCATCTCCGGCGATCAGGGCCTGCGCCGAATCGCGCGCAAGACGCTCAATCGGATCCCCGGCATCAACTGGTAGACGCTCCGCGGCCGACAGCGGCTATGGGCCGGCATATGTGCACCGTCGACTACTCGTGAGGTGGTCAACGGTGCACACGGTCAGGAGCCACCAACGCCCGCGGCGTGCAGCCCGTGAGCGCGCGGACCTCCCGGGTCAGGTGGGCCTGGTCGGCGTAGCCCGACGCGGCCGCCACCTCGGCCAGCGCGCGGCCCGCGCGGATCGGCCCGACGGCCCGCTGGAAGCGCTGGATCCGCGCGAGGGTCTTGGGGCCGTAGCCGAAGGACCGCCGGGCCAGGCGGTGCAGAGACCGCTCGCCGAGCCCCGTCTCCGCCGCGACATCCCCGACGGTGCGGCCCGCCCGCAGCCGGACCGCGACCGCGCCGATCCGCCGGTCCAACTCGACCCCGTCGAGGAGCGCGGCCGCGATCGCCTCCGGGTCGACGGTGCGCGGAATCCGCCTGGGCGACAGGATGTCCGCGAGGTCGACGCGCCGCCCGGTGAGCTCGTCGGCGGCGATCCCCAACAGCTGCGGCAGCATCCCGGAGGGGAAGCGCAGGCCGTCGAGCCGCGCACCGTCGAACCCGGTCGTGCGGGCGGCGACGGCGTCCGGGCCCGCAACGATCGGCGCACCGTCGACGACGATGACGTCCATGCACCCGTCCGGCAGGATCAGCGCCGGCCCGGCGCCGCCCACCGAGGTCCACCGGATCGCCCCGGGGACCGACGACGGCCACTCGCTGTACACCGTTCGAGTATGTCCGAAACGTTCAAGACGCGGGCCGCGGCGCGACATATCGTGGCGGCATGACAGAGCGACTGCGTTTCGACGCCATCGGGATGGTTACCGAGGACCTACCCGCATCCCTCGCCTTCTACCGGAGGCTCGGGCTCGACATCCCCGACGGCGCCGAGGACCAGCCGCACGTGGAGGCGGAGCTGCCCGGCGGGATGCGGCTGATGTGGGACTCCGTCGCGGTGGTCCGCTCGATGGAGCCCGACTGGGTCAAGCAGCCGGGACAGAATGCGACGCTGTGCGTGAAGTGCGCCTCCCCGGCCGTGGTCGACGAGGTGCACGCCGAGCTCGTCGCCGCGGGCAGCCCGAGCGCCATGGACCCGTTCGACGCGCCGTGGGGGCAGCGCTACGCGGGCGTCCTCGACCCCGACGGCTACCAGGTTCAGCTCTTCGCCTGGCAGTAGTCGCGGTCCGGGCGCGGGCGCCGTCGAAGGTGCCTATCGTGGGAGGCGAACCGTTCCCGTCCCCCACAAGGAGATCCGACGATGCCCGACATCCAGTACGCCGTGACCGACCCCGCCACCGGCGAGGTGCTGCAGACGTACCCCACCGCGGAGCCCGCCGAGGTCGAGGCGGCGATCGACGCGGCGTCGCGCGCCGCGCGGACGTGGCCGCAGCAGTCGACGGTCTCCGAGCGGGCCGCCCTGGTGCGCCGCGTCGCGGAGCTGCACACCGAGCGCCGCGAGATGCTCGCCGGGATCATCCAGCGGGAGATGGGCAAGCCGCTCGAGGACGCGCTCGGCGAGGTCGACTTCTCCGCCGCGATCTACACCTACTACGCCGACAACGCGGAGAAGTTCCTCGCCGACCAGCCGCTGGATCTTCTCGAGGGTGACGGCACCGCGGTGATCCGCCGCTCCCCCATCGGCGTGCTGTTCGGGATCATGCCGTGGAACTTCCCCTACTACCAGGTGGCGCGATTCGCCGGCCCGAACCTGGCCGCGGGCAACACGATCCTGCTCAAGCACGCGCCGCAGTGCCCCGAATCGGCCGAGGCGATGCAGCTGATCTTCGACGAGGCGGGCCTGCCCTCGGGCGCGTACGTCAACATCCGCGTCAGCAACGAGCAGGCGGCCGACATCATCGCCGACCCGCGGGTCGCCGCGGTCTCGCTGACCGGCTCGGAGCGCGCCGGCGCCGCGGTCGCGGAGGTCGCCGGCCGCAACCTCAAGAAGTGCGTGCTGGAGCTGGGCGGCTCGGACCCGTTCATCGTGCTCTCGACGGACGACCTGGACGCGACCGTCGACGCCGCCGTCGCCGGCCGCCTCGACAACACCGGCCAGTCCTGCAACGCGGCGAAGCGGTTCATCGTGCACGCGGACCTCTACGACGACTTCCTCGCGAAGTTCACCGGCAAGCTGCTCGCCGCGGGCGACGGGATCGCGCCGCTGTCCTCCGAGCGAGCGGCGATCGGGCTGGAGCAGCAGGTCAATCAGGCCGTGGAGGCCGGGGCGAACCTCGCCATCGAGGGGCGCCGCGACGGCGCCTTCTTCCCGCCCGCCGTGCTCACGAACGTCACCGAGGACAACCCGGCGTTCCGGCAGGAGCTGTTCGGGCCCGTCGCCACCGTCTACCGCGTGGCGGGCGAGGGCGAGGCGCTGGCGCTCGCGAACGACACCCCGTTCGGCCTCGGCTCCTACGTCTTCACCACCGACCCGGAGCAGGCGGCCCGCATCGCCGACGGCATCCAGGCCGGCATGGTCTTCGTCAACGGCGTGCTCGCCGAGGGCGCCGAGCTTCCCTTCGGCGGCGTCAAGCGCTCCGGCTTCGGCCGCGAGATGGGCCCGCTGGGCATCGAGGAGTTCCTCAACAAGAAGCTGATCCGCACCATCAAGTAGGTCGACGGGGCGGTCCTTCGGCCGGACCGAGGACCGCCCGTCGCGCCGCCCTGCGGGACCTTCGTCACCGCAATTGCCGTTAGTGATCCGTATAATCAGTCGAGTACACACTGTGCATACGAGGAGGCAAATGTGAGTTCCGGCGGCGGCTTCTTCTCCCCTACGACGAGCGCGGTGGCCGTCTTCGCGGTGACGGCGATCGCGGCCCCCTTCCTCAGCCTCGTCCGCGCCCGCTTTCCCGGCTGGAGCGGATGGGCCGGCTTCGCCGCGGGCGTGCTCGCGGGCGTCGCCACCACCGTCCAGCAGATGTCCGCTCTGCTGCCGCTGAGCATCCTCGCGTACTCCCTGATCACGCTGGTCGGATGGGTCAGGACGGAGCATTGGGCAGCCCGGTTCGATGCCGGCCCGGTCGGCCGCGGGGCACTCTTCCATGCGTACGGACTCGGCGCGTTCTTCGCGTCCGTGACCGGCCTCATCGTGCGATTGCTCTGAGCCGCCGCGAGGATTCGAGGCGGGACGCCATCGGCGTCGACGGCAGCGAGCGCCCTGTGTCCTTGGACACGGATCACCCCGCGGCGCGCGGTTCGCGTTGAACCTGCGTCGCAGTTTCCGCTACAAACAGTGGGTGACTGATAGAAACAATGGAGCACACTCTCATGATCGATGGGATGTGTGGTACCCCAGCGCCTTCGAGGTCACCACCGAAGGCGTGCGAGCGTTCGGGCGCGCGACGCGGTGCTGGCACACGCCGTGGGAGAGCCTCGGCGTGCCGCCCAGGGACACCCCGGTTCCCGCCACACTGCTCGCCGCACCGATGCTCCACGCGGTGGCCGCACTCGTCGCCGCATCGATCAGCAGCCCGAACATGTCCCGGATCCTGCACGCCGGGCAGTCCTACCGCTACGAAGGGCATCCCCTCATCGGCGAACGCATCGACATCGGCGCGCGGATCACCGATCACGTACAGCGCGGCGGCGCGGACTTCTTCACCGTCGAGAGCGGCGCCGTCGTGGACGGCGAGACCCGGATCGTCGGGACCAGTCAGATCGTGTACCTCGGCGACGCCGTCGAGGGACCGGTGCTCGAAGAGGCCCTGGTCGAGAACGTGATGCTGTTCGGCACCGGCCCGCTCACCCAGCAGCTGACCTGACGCGGCCGCTACAGCAGGCTCAGCTGGCCCGGTTCACTGCCCGGCTCGACGCGCTCGATCAGCTCGGGGCCGGTATTGGCGACCGCGTTGACCAGGGCGGACACCGGGCGGATCTCGATCCGCTCGGCCACCTCGAGGGCGGGCGGGCGGAGCAGCGCCGGGTCGACCGGGCCGTCGGGGTACAGCCACTCGTCGAAGGCGTCGGGGGTGAGGACCAGCGGCATCCGGTCGTGCACGGCGCGCAGCGGGCCGACCGCGTCGGTGGTCAGCACCGTCGCCGACAGCGTGGGCGGCACGTCCAGCCCCGCGCCGGCGGGCCGCCACACGGACCACAGCCCGGCGACGTACATGCGCGTCCCGTCGACCGGGGTGAGGTACGTGGGCTGCTTGCGCGGCTTCTTCACCAGCTCCGGATCCTCGAGCAGCTGCCACTCGTACCAGCCGTCCATCGGGATCAGGCAGCGCTTGGACTTGATCGCGGTGCGGAAGGCCGGCTTCTCGTCGACGGACTCCGCCCGCGCGTTGAACAGCGGCGGGCCGCTCAACGTCTTCTGCCAGTGCGGGAGCAGCCCCCACCGCATGGCCCGCAGCCGCCGCGTGGCGGGATCGTCCGGAGCCTCCCGCGAATGCCGGGAGACGACGGTGACGATGTTCGTCGTGGGCGCGACGTTGAAGCCCGGCACGTCGAGCTCCGTGCCTTCCGTCTCGTCCTCCGCGTCGATCTCCGCCGCCAACAGCGCCGGATCGGTGGTCACCGCGTAGCGTCCGCACATGCCCCCAGGGTACGACGGTGCACCGACAGGTTCGGGCCGCGTCAGGCCTGGAACTCGTCGAAGACGCGGCGCGGGCCGGCGCCGGTGGTGGCGAGGGCGTCGTGGGGGTTCGCGAGGGCGCAGGAGGCCATCGACAGGCAGCCGCAGCCGATGCAGTCGGTGAGGTTGTCGCGCAACCGGGTGAGCTCGTCGATCCGGTGCGAGAGGTCGTCGTGCCAATGCCGCGACAGCCGCTCCCAGTCCGCCTTCGTCGGCGTGCGGCCGTCGGGCAGCTCGGCGAGGGCGTCGCGGATCGTGGCGAGGGGGATGCCCACGCGGTGGCTGATCCGGATGAACGCGACGCGGCGCAGCATCTCCCGCGGGTACCTCCGTTGGTTGCCGGAGGTACGCCGCGCGGAGATCAGGCCCTCACGCTCGTAGAAGTGCAGCGCGGACACCGCGACGCCGCTGCGCGCGGACAGTTGGCCGACGCTGAACTCCCGGGTGGTCTCCACCCCGTCGAGACTACCTGAACCTTAGTTCAGGGATCAGCGCGCAGGCTTCGCCGCCGAAGACGACGCAGCAGCCGGCTTCGCGGCCGGGGCGGCGGGCTTCGCCGACGGTGCGCCCGGCTTCGCGGACGCGGCCGGGGCGGCCGGCTTGGCGGAACCGCTCGCGGCGGGCGCCGGGGCGGCGACCGCGGGCTTCGGCGGGTTCTTCAGGATGGCGACCTGCACGCCCAGCAGGTCGACGGCCAGCTGGTCGTCGGCGCCGACGAAGGGCGCGGGCTCGCGGGACTGGCGGCCGCCGCGCAGCGACATGGTGACGCCGTTGACGACAGCGGTGTACTGCCGCGACTGCAGGTACTCGACCTGGTTGCCGCGCTTGGTCTTGGTGGTGAACTCCAGGCCCAGGCCGTCGGGCGCGCCGGTGACCGCGATCGAGCGCACGCTGACCTCGGTGGTGGCGCCGTCGCGGACGGCCTTGAAGGTGCCGCACTTGGGCAGCGCGGCGCGCAGCGGGGCGACGTCCATGGCGAACTTCGAGACCACCATCGACCAGTTCACGCCGCGGGTGGAGCCGTTGGTCTGCGCGGTGTCGGTGCCCTTGGGGATGGGCAGGCCCGCGTACAGCACCTTGCACTCGGCCGGCGTGACGGCCGCACGGTTCAGCGACGCCCACGCGCCGTTCCAGCCGGCGGCGGCACCGGACAGCACCGCACCGCCGAAGCTCATGCCGTCGGGGAGGTTGCCGGAGCCGATGATCAGCTCGCCCGCCTTGTTGGTCGGCGCGGCGGCCGGCTTCGGATCGCCGGGCTTGGGATCGGCCGACGCGGCCGGTGCGAGGACACCCGCAAGGGTGGCGACGGCGGCGACGGACACGACGGTCCTGCCCACGAACGTACGAGTGCGCTTCATCGAGATCTCCCGGCGGTGATGACCTGACCTGTTCCGCCCAGCAAGGTAGCACGCGGTGAGGCCACCCTCATGTGCAAGGATGTGCGCGTGGAGCAGTTGGAGCTTTGGCCCGCGCCCTTCGCCGCAGGTCCGGTGACGGGCACCGTCGCCCTCCCCGGCTCGAAATCGATCACCAATCGCGCGTACGTCCTTGCCGCGCAGGCCCCGTCGCGGTCGACGCTGACGAACACCCTCCGCAGCCGCGACACCGACCTCATGGCGGGGGCGCTGACCGCGCTCGGCGCGCGCGTCGACTTCGTTACCGACACCACAGTTGCGGTCACCGGCGGTGAATTGCACGGCGGCACGGTCGACTGCGGCCTCGCCGGCACCGTCATGCGCTTCCTCCCGCCGCTCGCCGCCGGGGCGCGCGGCACCGTCGAATTCGACGGTGACCCGCAGGCCCGGACCCGGCCCCTGGGCACCGTCCTCGACGCGCTGCGCGGGCTCGGCGCCCGCATCGACGGGGACGGGCTGCCCTTCACCGTGCACGGCGACGGCCCGATCCGCGGCGGTGCCGTCACCATCGACGCCTCCGCGAGCTCGCAGTTCGTCTCCGGCCTGCTGCTGAGCGGCCCGAGCTTCGCCGAGGGCGTCGTCGTGCACCACGACGGGAAGCCCGTGCCGTCGATGCCGCACATCGAGATGACCGTCGACATGCTGCGCGCCGCCGGCGCCGACGTGGACACCTCCGAGCCGAACACCTGGCGCGTCGCGCCGGGCGGGCTCCGCGGGCACGACTGGACCGTCGAACCGGACCTCTCGAACGCCACCGTCTTCCTCGCGGCGGCCGCGGTCACCGGCGGCGCCGTGACCGTCCCGCACTGGAACCCGCAGTCCACCCAGCCGGGCGTCCAGTTCGCCGATATCCTCGCCGCGATGGGCGCCGAGGTCACGCACGCCGACGGTGCGCTGACGGCCCGCGGCACCGGTGCGCTGCACGGCGTCGACTGGGACCTGCGCGACATCGGCGAGCTCACGCCCACGGTTGCGGCGCTGGCCGCCCTGGCGGACTCGCCGTCGCACCTGCGCGGCATCGCGCACCTGCGCGGCCACGAGACCGATCGCCTGGCGGCCCTGACCACCGAGATCACGAACCTCGGCGGGCGCTGCACCGAGACCGAGGACGGCCTGCACATCGAGCCCGCGACGCTGCACGGCGGCGTCTGGCACAGCTACGCCGACCACCGGATGTCGACCGCGGGCGCGATCCTCGGCCTGGTCACCGAGGGTGTGCAGGTGGAGGACATCGCGGCCACGTCCAAGACGATGCCCGACTTCCCGGCCCTCTGGCACACGCTGCTCGGCGGCGAATCGTGAGCCTTGGGTAAGCGCGAGTACGACGAGACCGATGTCCGGGTGCGCCCGGGCAAGAGCAGTCGGCCGCGCACCAAGAACCGGCCCGACCACAGCGACGCCGAGACGGCGATGGTGGTCTCCGTCGACCGCGGGCGGTGGGGCTGCGCCCTCGGCGGCGACCCCGAACGGATCATCGTCGCCATGCGGGCCCGCGAACTGGGCCGCTCCCCCATCGTGGTGGGCGACTCCGTGGGCGTCGTCGGCGACCTGACGGGCCGCAAGGACACGCTCGCACGCATCGTCCGGGTCGACGAGCGGTCGACGGTGCTGCGCCGCACGGCCGACGACACCGACCCCTACGAGCGGATCGTGGTCGCGAACGCGCACCAGCTCCTCATCGTCACGGCCCTGGCCGACCCGCCGCCGCGGACCGGCTTCGTCGAGCGCACCCTCATCGCCGCCTACGCGGGCGGCCTCACCCCGGTCCTGTGCCTGACCAAGGGCGACCTCGCCGACGCGGAGGAGTTCACCGCCGCCTTCGCCGACCTCGACCTCACGGTGATCGCCGCCGGCCGCGACGATCCGCTGGACGCCGCGCACGACCTCCTCACCGGCCGCGTCACCGCGCTCATCGGGCACAGCGGCGTCGGCAAGTCGACGCTGGTCAACCGCCTCGTCCCCGATGCCAATCGGGCGGTCGGCGTGGTCTCGGGGGTCGGCAAGGGGCGGCACACGTCCACCCAGTCGGTCGCACTGTGGCTGCCCGACGGCGGCTGGGTCGTCGACACCCCCGGCATCCGCAGCTTCGGCCTCGCGCACATCTCCATCGACGACGTGGTCGCCGCGTTCCCCGACCTCGCCGAAGCCGTGGAGGACTGCCCGCGCGGCTGCACCCACCAGGGGCCGCCCGCCGACCCCGAGTGCGCGCTGGACCGGCTGGAGGGGACGGCGCACCGTCGGGCGATGGCGGTCCGCGGCCTGCTGGCCGACCTGACCGCCACCCCCGACTGGGCCTGAGCGCGGCGGGGCCCGACTCCTATATCGTTAGTTACGTGAACATCTTGATCACCGGTGTAGCCGGTTACTCGCACCTGGTCCCGTTCGTCCTGCCCGCGGCGTCGGCACTCCGGGATTCCGGCCACAGGGTGACGATCGCCGTCCCCGACGCCGGCGTGGATCTGGTGACGGAGTACGGATTCGAGGCGCTCCCGCTCCGCGGCGTGCCCGAGCTCCGCGAGATCGTGACCGACCCGGCGCTGCGCGCCGACGACTTCACCGTGACCGGCTACGCCCCGCCCGCGTCGCTGCCACCGATCGGCGGGTCGCTGCCGACGTCCTCGGTCCTCCTCTCGGCACGCGCCTTCATCGGCGTCCTCGCGCACCGCGCGGCGACGGCGCTCCTCGACGCGCTCGGCGACACCGTGCCCGACCTGATCCTGCGCGACAACACCGAGTTCGGCGGTCACCTCGTCGCGGAGAAGCTCGGCTGCCGCGAGGCCGTCCTCGACGTGGCGCCGATGCTCGACGAACGCGCGCCGGAGCTGCTCGCGGTCCTCAACGAGGTCCGCCGCGCGCACGACCTGCCCGAGGTCGCCGAGCCGCCGAGCGCGCCACGGATCGCACAGACCCCACTCGACTTCTACCCGCCCGGGCGGCCCGTCGAGCACGTGCACTGCTTCCGGCCCGGACCCCGCACACACGCGCCGCTCGACGCCGCGATCGCGGATCTACCCGCCGACGGACCGCTGGTGCTGGCGAGCCTCGGCTCGGTCGCGCCGCGGATCGGCATCGGCGGCGTGCTCCTGGACCGCATCGTGCAGGCACTGGGCGCACTCGACGTGCGCGCCGTGGTGGCGGTCGGATCGCATCCGGTCCCGAATCCGCCCGCCAACGTGGTCGTCACCGACTTCGTCGATCAGCAGACGATCCTCTCGACGTGCGACGTCTTCATCTCGCACGGCGGTTTCAACGGGGTTCGCGAATCGCTGCAGGCAGGCGTACCGGCGGTGCTGCTCCCCCTGTTCGGGGATCACCCCGGCAACTCGGCACAGGTCGAGCGCCTCGGTGCCGGTATCGCGCTCGATCCGGCAACGGCGTCGGCCGAGGAGATCGCTTCGGCCACCACGAAGATCCTGGCCGACCCCGCGTACCGGCGGAACGCACAGCGCTTCGCGCGCCGTACACAGGCACTCCCCGACCTCTCGGCCTTCCCTGCCTCGCTCGCCGAGCCGTCGACCCGCTACGCGGAGGCGCGCTTGGGCAGCTTCCAGCCCGGGCGCGGGAAGTGGCAGGTGTAGCCGTCCGGGTACTTCTCCAGGTAGTCCTGGTGCTCCGGCTCGGCCTGCCAGAACGGGCCCACCGCCTCGATCGTGGTCACGGCCTTGCCCGGCCACAGGCCGGAGGCGTCGACGTCGGCGATGGTGTCGCGGGCGACGCGCTCCTGCTCGTCGCTGAGCGGGAAGATCGCCGAGCGGTAGCTCGAGCCCACGTCGTTGCCCTGCCGGTCGACGGTGGACGGGTCGTGGATCTGGAAGAAGAACTCGAGCACGTCCCGGTAGCTGGTCTTCGCGGGGTCGAAGACGATCTCGACGGCCTCCGCGTGGCCCGGGTGGTTGCGGTAGGTCGCGTGCTCGTTCGCGCCGCCCGTGTAGCCCACGCGGGTGCTCTCGATGCCGGGCTGCTTGCGGATCAGATCCTGCATGCCCCAGAAACATCCGCCCGCCAGGACCGCGGTCTCGCGGCCGGGGAC
This sequence comes from Tsukamurella sp. M9C, assembly GCF_020169415.1. Lineage (GTDB taxonomy): Bacteria > Actinomycetota > Actinomycetes > Mycobacteriales > Mycobacteriaceae > Tsukamurella. Next base: position 25,166 of record NZ_JAIULG010000041.1, on the reverse strand, counting down.
CGTGGTGATGGTGCCGTTGTCAGTCATGCGCAGCTCCTTCCGCCGGGAGACCAGTGCTCCCGCCAATCGCTTCAACACCGCCGTGCCTCGCACGATTCCGACGGTACTCCCAGCACTCGGGTGAGGTAGGCGCTGTTCGGGTCGTCGACGTAGCCGCCGAACGGTCCGCAGGGGACGAAGCCGTGCGCCGCGTACAGGGTCCGCGCGGGGGCGAAGAAGTCCTGGCTGCCCGTCTCCAGCGAGATCCGCCGCACGCCGCGGGACCGGGCGTCGTCGAGGGCGAAGGCCAGGAGCCGGCGCCCGATCCCCCGCCCGCGCACGTGCGGCGCGGTGCGCATCGACTTGAGTTCCTCGTGCCCGGGCTCGAGTGCGGCCAGCGCGACCGTCCCCACGAGTGCGCCGTCGTCGTGGCAGGTCCACAACCGGACGTGGGGCGCCCGCAGCTCGTCGAGGCCGAGCGCGTGCTGGCTCTCCGGCGGCGCGGTCGGCGCCATGTCCGCGTGGTGCGCGGCGAGGAACGCGGCGAGCGCCGGGTCGGCGAAGTCCGCGCGGGCGATCACTCCGCGGCGGCCTGCGCCGCGTCGATCATGGCGTCGACGCTGGTCAGCTTCACCCGGGGGCGCGCGTCCTCCTCGGCGAGGGCGGTCTCGTGCGCGTCGATGGCCATCCAGCCGTCGTACTCCACGAGGTTCGGCGCGCGGTCGACGATGAACTTCTCGACCTGGGCGCCGTCGAACTCGCTGCGCTCGAGCTTGCCCGCCGCGACGTCGGCGAGCAGCACCGAGACGGTGTCGCGCGCGCAGTCGCGGTTGGTGGGGATCACGCCCGACGGTCCGCGCTTGATCCAGCCGACCACGTAGTGGCCCGGCAGGGGCGCACCGTCGTAGCCGACGATCCGGCTGTCGGCGTTGCGGAAGACGCCCCGCTCCGTGTCGAACGGGATGCCGGGGATGGGCGTGCCGTGGTAGCCGACGGCGTGGATGACCAGGCCGGCTTCGTGCTCGGCGACGGCGCCGGTGGGCTGCGCTTCGACGCAGCCGTCGTCGCCCGCGACGAGTTCGTTGGTGGCCACGGAGACGGTGCGCACGCGCCCCTCGCCGCCGATGCCGACCACGGAGCGCAGGAACTTCAGCACGATCCGCCGGTCCGCGCCGGTCGGCTCCTGGGCGGCCAGCTTCCGCAGCTGCTTGAGGTTGTTGCGCTCGACCGGCGGGCGGGCCTTGTCGCGCTCCTTGTCCTCGGCGGGAACGTCGGCGGGGTCGACGATGACGTCGACGCCGGGCAGCTTGCCCAGCTCGGCGACCTCGGAGGGGGTGAACGCGGCCTGCTCGGCGCCGCGCCGGCCCAGGACGACGACCTCGCGCACCGAGGAGCCGTGCAGCGCCTCGAGGGCGTGCTCGGCCATGTCGGTGCCGGAGAGCTTGTCCGTATCGGTGACGAGGATGCGCGCCGCGTCGAGCGCGACGTTCCCGTTGCCGATCACGACGGCCCGCTCGACGCCCAGGTCGACGTCGAGGTCGCGGCGGTCGGGGTGGCCGTTGTACCAGCCCACGAAGTCGCTCGACGGGTGGTTGCCGGGCAGCCAGGCACCGTCGACCTCGAGGCGGCGGCCGCCCGACGCGCCGATCGCGTAGATCACGGCGTCGTACCACTGCGCCAGCTCGGCGGCCTGGATGTCGGTGGCCACCTCGACGTTGCCGAAGTAGCGGAAGTTCTCGTGCTGCGCGGTGCGGTCGAAGATCTTGGTGACCGACTTGATCGCGGGATGATCGGGCGCGACGCCGTAGCGGACCAGGCCGAAGGGCGTGGGGAGCCGGTCGAAGACGTCGACCTGCACCTCGACGTCATCCTGCTCCAACAGGTTCCCGGCGGCGAAGAATCCCGACGGGCCGGAACCCACGATCGCGACGCGCAAGGGCTTCATCAACAACACTCCCGAAACGGACGGCGCGGCAACCTTCTTAGGCTGCCCAAAGTAGGAAGTCTACGCCACACCCGAGCGGCGACGACGCGCGCGACGCGCCCGCTTCGCCTCGACCTCGAGCCGCTTCTGCTCGACCTTGTGCCGCGCGGCCTCGGCGATCGCGGACCGCAGGCCCACGCGCTCGACCTCCTCCTGGGCCGCGTGCGCGGCCTCGCGGGCGTGGACGAGCCGCTCGTGGGCGTTCTCCTGCGCGTGCGCCAGGCGCTCCTGCGCGTTCTCCTGCGCGTGCACGAACCGCTCGTGGGCGCTCTCCTGAGCCTGCGCGAGGCGCTCCCGGACCGCGGCGAAGCGCAGCTCGGAGGCGGTTTCGGGGGCATCGTCGGCGGTGGCGCGCAGCCACCGGTCCGGCAGCGAGAGCTTGGCGATGGTGCGCTGCGAGAGGTAGTACTGCCGCAGCAGCGGCCCCTCGGTGTACGGGATGTCGTACTTCTCGCAGATCGCGCGCACCTTCACAGCGATCTCGGACAGCCGGTTCGACGGCAGGTCCGGGAACATGTGGTGCTCGATCTGGTAGCTCAGGTTGCCCGTCATGAAATCCATGGCGGGGCCGCCGGAGATGTTCGCGCTGCCCAGCATCTGCCGCAGGTACCACTCGCCGGGCGTCTCGTCGACGATCGACTCGGTGGTGAACTTCTCCGCTCCGTCGGGGAAGTGCCCGCAGAAGATGACCACGTAGGTCCAGATGTTGCGGACCACGTTGGCGGTGAGGTTCGCCGACAGCGTGCGGCCGAAGGAGCCGCCGACGGCCTTGCTGATCGCCGGGTAGAGCAGGAAGTCCTTGCCCAGCTGCCGCGAGGCCTTGATCCCCAGCTCGCGGAGCTGCTTGCGGGTCTGCGGCCACGGCTTGTTGCCGGCGATCGCCTCCGCCAGCTCGATGTCGTGCAGGGCGATGCCCCACTCGAAGGTGAGCCCGAGGAACAGGTTGTTGAGGAACTGCGCGGAGCGCTTGGCCTCCCACTGCTCGTCCCGGGTCACGCGCAGCACGCCGTAGCCCACGTCGAGGTCCTTGCCCACGACGTTGGTGTACTTGTGGTGCAGGAAGTTGTGCGAGTGCTTCCAGTGAGACCCCACGCAGGCCATGTCCCACTCCCACGTGGTGGAGTGGATCTCGGGATCGTTCATCCAATCCCACTGCCCGTGCATGACGTTGTGCCCGAGCTCCATGTTCTCGATGATCTTCGCGACCCCGAGCATGCCCGCGCCGGCGGCCCAGAACCAGCGACTCTTGGAGCCGAGGATCGTGAGCCTGCCCGCCGCCTCGAGAACGCGCTGGGCGCGGATCACGCCACGGATGTACCGCGCGTCCCGATCGCCGCGCGACGACTCGACCTCGGCGCGGATCGCGTCCAGTTCCTGCGCGAGCCGCTCGATGTCGGCGTCGTCGAGATGGGCGTATTCGCCGACATCAGTGATTGCCACGTGTTCAGGCTACGCGCAGTCCGGGGGTCCGCGTCACTTCGCGGCCGCCAGCTCCTCGACGTGCGAGACCAGGCCGCGACGGTTGCCGTCTGCATCGATCTCGCCCTTGACCACGGTGGTCTTGCCGTTCTCGTCGTAGAAGCGCTTGTTCGAGTGGGTCTCGGGCGCGTCGTCGACGGTGTCCTTGAGGAACCGGTCCGGCAGCGAGAGTTTGATGATGGTGCGCCAGGACTCCGCGTACTGCTTCCACATCGGGCCCGTGTTGTAGGGCAGGTCGTACTTCTCGCAGATCTCGACGAGCCGCGAGTTGATGTAGTTGTAGCGGTTCGAGGGCAGATCCGGGTACAGGTGGTGCTCGATCTGGCGGCCCAGGTGACCGGTGATGAAGTGCAGCGCGTCGCTGCCCTCGAAGTTCGCGGTGCCCAGCATCTGGCGCAGGTACCACTCGGGGAGCGTCTCGTTGTCGATGTCCTCGATGGTGAACTTCTCGGCGTCGTCCGGGAAGTGGCCGCAGAAGATGGTCATGTGGTCCCACACGTCGCGCACGGTGTTGGCCACGTAGTTGGCCGAGGCGGCCTTCTTGTAGCCGCGGGCGCCGGTGAAGGGCACGGCCATCGCGGGGAAGAGGACGTAGTCCTTCGCGGTCTGCTTGGTGATCTTGGTGAGGACCACCTTGAGCCGGCTGCGGAACTCCTCCCAGTCGTAGTTCTCGTACTGCTCGCCGCCGTTGAGCGCCGCCTTCATGGCGTTCATCAGCTCGAGGTGCTGCACGGCCTTGCCGTACTGGAAGCCGATCATCAGCGTGAAGTTGTAGATCGGGTTGAAGAGCATGTACGGCTCCCACGGCTGATCGCGCGTGACGCGCAGGATGCCGTAGCCGATGTCGTCGTCCATGTCGGTGACGTTGGTGTACTTGTGGTGCATGTAGTTGTGGGTGTGGCGCCAGAACTTGCCGTCCGAGGCGCTGTCCCACTCCCAGTTGGTGGAGTGGATCTCCGGATCGTTCATCCAGTCCCACTGGCCGTGCATGATGTTGTGGCCGAGCTCGTTGTTCTCGATGACCTTGGCGTACGACAGGCACGCGGCGGAGGCGGCCCAGGCGGCCTTGCCCTTCCAGCCCTTCATGCCGGCGCCGAGGCCGAAGACGCGGCCCGCGGTCTCCGCGATGCGCTGGCTCTTGATCACGCGGCGGATGTACTTGGCATCCTCCTCGCCGCGGCTCTCCTCGATCTCGCGGCGCAGCGCATCCAGCTCAGCACCGAGCGCCTCGATGTCGGCGTCGGTCAGGTGCGCGTACTCCGCGATGTCAGTGATAGCCACGAGGCGATCCCCAATCGGTCGGACCGCATGCAGCGGCCTAGAACAGAACGATTCCACTATAGCAGCGAGATGGAACAAAGTCATCGATCTTGTTCCACCTGGGGCGCATGTCACACAGTCGCGGGTTCGACGGCGCGCCCGACCACGCCGGGCGGGCGACGTCTCCGTCAGTAGCCTCAGCCGGCGTCCTCGGTGAGGGTGACTCGAACCCCCAGGTGATCGCTCAGATTCCCCTCTGCATCGCTGGACGGAATCAGCGAGAGCTCGGCGACGGCGAGTCCAGCGGAGTGCGCGACGTGGTCGATCAGATGCGTATCGACCCCGGCGGTGGGGATCCTCAGCCCCTCGAACGCGGCCGTCAGGGAAGCGGCGACAGCCTTCGGCTGGCGTCCGCGGGGAATTCGCTGGTTGAAGTCACCTGCGATCACGAGCGGCCGAGGCTGCCGATCGAGGACCGGCGGCAAAGCAGCCAGGTACCCAGCGTGATCCTCCCAGGTTGCGCGATCCTTCCGGCCCGTACTCACGTGGGCACCGGACCAGGGGATACAGACACCGGCGATGCGGATCGGCCCCAGCGGCGAGTCGGTCGTCGCCGCCACCCATCGCCCCGGAGGAAGCGCCGGCGAGCCTGCATCACCGACGTCCGACCACGGATTCCGCGACCACAACAACACTTTCCGGCGGCCGGGACGCGCCACTCGGTAGCCCCAGTCGAGCGAGGAGGTGACCAGATGCCCGCCCGCCGGAAGGACATCCGCCTCGGCCTCAGTGAGGACGACGACGTCCGCGTCGCCGTCTGCGATCACGCTCGCCACCCGCCGCCCACGAGCGGTGCCGCGGTGCGCCCACCACGCGTTCCAGGTGAGCAGGCTCAGGCACGGCGTCTCGTCGGTCACCCGAACAGACTGTCACGCTCCGCGCAGCCACGGCGCATCGTCAGCCGAGGAGTCAGGGGCGCCGACGGCCCCGTCGGGCGTGGACGGCGGCGCGGGCGGCCTTGAGCCCGAACCGGCGGCCGGTGCGCTCGTCGATGCGCGGCTCGGCGAACTCGGTGCCGGCGAACATCGCCTCCGAGGCCGTCTCCGGGGCGTCGTCCGCGGTGTCGCGGAGGTACTTGTCCGGGAGCGAGAGCTTGGCGATGGTCCGCCATGACTTGTAGTACTGCACGTGCAGCGGGCCGATCGTGTACGGCAGGTCGTACTTCTCGCACAGCGCGCGCACACGAACGCCGATCTCCGACAGCCGGTTCGACGGCAGGTCGGGGAACAGGTGGTGCTCGATCTGGTAGCTCAGGTTGCCGGAGAGGAAATCGATGACGGGGCCGCCGGAGAGGTTGGCGCTGCCCAGCATCTGGCGGAGGTACCACTCGGCCTGGGTCTCGTTGTCGACGTCCTGCTTGGTGAACTTCTCGGCACCGTCGGGGAAGTGCCCGCAGAAGATGACCGCGTTGGTCCACACGTTGCGGATCACGTTGGCGGTGATCGTGGCGGTGAGCGCCTTGCGCCAGCCGCGCGCGCCGCCGAAGGGCACGCCGACCAGCGGAGCCGCGACGTAGTCCTTGAGCACCTGGCGGCCGATCTTGCGGCCCACGTCGGAGGCGTCGGCCTTGAAGCCCTCGCGGTCGAACCAGGACTTCTTCCACTTGGTGGCCGCGCGGCCCAGCTCGAGGTGCTGAATCGCCACGCCGTACTCGAAGAGCAGCATGAGGATCGTGTTGTAGACCAGGTTCCCCGAGTTGAACGGGGTCCACGGCTGGTCCCGCGTGACGCGCAGCGTCTTGTAGCCCACGTCGTCGTCCATGTCGAGGACGTTGGTGTACTTGTGGTGCACGTAGTTGTGGGTGTGCTTCCACAGGCGCGACGTGCCGGCGTTGTCCCACTCCCACGTCGTGGAGTGGACCTCGGGATCGTTCATCCAATCCCACTGCCCGTGCATGATGTTGTGCCCGAGCTCCATGTTCTCGATGATCTTCGCCAGACCCAGCGACACCGCTGAACCCCACCAGAAGCCGCGCTTGTGCGCGCCGAGCAGCATCAGCCGGCCGGCCACCTCGAGCCCGCGCTGGGCGGCGATGGTGCGCTGCAGGTACTGCACGTCCGTCTCGCCGCGGACCGCCTCGATGTCGCGCCGGATCGCGTCCAGCTCGGCGCCGAGCGTCTCGACGTCGGCCTCCGTGAGGTGCGCGTACTCGGGGATGTCGGTGATCGCCATGCGGCCGCCCTTCGTGGTCGGTCTCGAATCTCTAACCTACGCAACCGTAAGTTACGGCCGCGTAGGTGTCAATCGGAGACGGACGCCCGACCGGACGTTCACCGGGGACCGAGCCGGTCCGCAGCCTCGAGCAGCAGTTCGCGGACCGTCTCACCCGGCAGTCCCGCACGGAGGAGCCCCGCCGAGAGCCGGTCGATCGCCTGCCGCGCAGCTTCGATTCCGGCGGGATCCGGACCGAGCGGGGTGGGGTCGGCGATGCGCGTGCCGGCACCGCGGCCAGTGACCACCCACCCACCCCGTTCCAGTTCCTGATAGGCGCGCGAGACGGTGCCGGGCGTGAGCCGCAGGTCGGATGCCAGCTGGCGCACCGTCGGAAGCCGATCACCGGGTTGCAGTTCCCCCGCGGCCACGAGAGCTGTGACCTGCTGCCGGATCTGCTCGAACGCGGGAACAGGGCTGTCCGGATCGACGGTGATCCCTGCGGTCACGGGCGCCACCGCCGGGAGGGCGCCACGAACCGGTAGGCAGAGAAGACGAGCACGCCGACGACGACAGCGGCCGACGCCGTAGCGGCCAGGCCCGGCCAGACCGACGGGTCCCATCGGAATCCGTCGGACGCGGAACACTTCTCGAATCGAGCGGGATACAGACGCACGAGCGCAGCCGTGGCGCTCGCCAGCGCACTCGCCGCAGCGAATCCCAGCACAGCCACGGCCCGCGTCATCGCCCTGATCCGCAGTTCGTGGTCGACGGCCGGATCCGGCGCAGCGGGCGGCCGCCGGTCGGCCGCCGCGATCGCGAGCGCCACGAGCACGGCGGCACCGACGATGACCACCAGCCACGCCCACGCGACAGTGGGCGACATCGGATTCCCGTCGCCCGACCGCGCCTGCGCCGTCATCCCCGGGAAGGCCTCGTCCCTGAGCCGATCGCACGGAGTCGGGCCGGGCGTGACCGATCCGGCGACGACGATCAACGCGGCCACTGCCAGAACCAGCACGAGCCCGGATACCGCCAGCAACGCCCGCGGAACCATATCCGGGATCCGGCGCGGACCCGCGAGCGCGGTGCGGGCGTGCACTCCGCGCGCTCGAACCCGTTGGCCGATCACGTCGACGGCCAGAAGCACCAGAACCGAGCCGGCCGTCAGACCCGGCCCGTCCGTCGTGGGACTCAGCCAGAAGACGACGACGAGGACGATCGCGGCGAGCAGCGGCGCCCGATCACTCCACTGGACCGCAGCGGACGCACGCGAGAACGGATCGCCGGCGGACAGCGCGCGATCCCGCATGGCGACGACGATCGCCGGCACCAGCACCGCGAGCACGATGAGCGGCATGAGGAAGAGCGTGCCCATCAACCGACCACCGCCGGCTGCGCGGCGCGGATCCGGCCGGATGCCTGGCCAGGGTAGGCGTAGCAGGCGATCGACATCACGAGGATCACCAACGCGACGCCGCTCAGTACGCCGCCGACACCACGCGCCATCGACCAGGCCTGCGTCACCTGTTCCGAGACGACGCAGCCGGCGATGCCCGGCGGCGGTTGCGGCGCGCGCATCGCGCCTTCGACGGCCGCCTGCTGCCCGCCGCGGCCGAAGCGCGACGCCGCGCCGTGGAGCAGGTCCGCCACGCCTACGAGCGCGAACGCTGCGATGGCCGCGGTGATCGACACGGATCGAGTGGCGATGCATCTGCGCAGGCCGGCGTCGGCCGCCGGGTCCGCTACCAGCGACGGTCGACGATGACAATGGGCCATCACCACGACCGACCCGAACAGGCCGGGGAGGATCGCGGTCGCCATCGCCGCGGACCAGCCACCGCTACGCAAAAGGGGCGTCGTCGAGAAGCCCTGCGGCCAGTTCTCCCCGGCCGGCGTCCGGCACGCCAGGCCCCAATGGTTCGCCCGAGGGCTCCCCGGCTCCTGAACCGCGAGATACCAGACGATCGCCGAGAGCACGAGCACCGCGAGGACCGCGAAGCAGGCCGCCACGAGGAGCGGCAGCGGCACCAGTTCGCGGATCCGGCGGGGCCGGAGCACGGAACCGCGCACGACGCCGGAGCTGAACGAGAAGACCTCCGCGACCACCAGGGCGACCGGGAGGAGGACACAGACCGCGATCAGCACAACCGCCGCAGACGGCACCGCGAGCGCGGCGCCGATCACGGCGATCAGGCCGCAGACCAGAACCGCGGCCGCGACCAGCGTCGCCGCGCGCCGCATGAAACGATCCGCGGCGCGCGTCGGGTCAGGCTCAGCGGGACGCCAGAGCGACCGGGGCAACCACGTCAGCAGATACATCACGACCGCGCCCACCGCGGTCACACCGGCGCGCACCGCCCATTCCTCCACCACCACAAACCCCCTTGTGTCGATCAATCGACACAAGACTGCCCCTTGTTCGATCTTGTGTCAATAGATCCACACAAGATCGCGTGATCACACGTCGAGCGTGCAGTCCCCTACCGCGACGGAGATGCACGTCTGAATGCGCTCGCCCTCGGTGTGCAGGTCGCCGCTGCGCAGGTCGCGGACCTGGCCGTCGGCGAGCTGCACCACGCAGGTCTGGCAGATGCCCATGCGGCAGCCGAAGGGCATCTGCACGCCGGCGGCCTCACCCGCCTCGAGGAGGGTGGTGGCACCGTCGACGTCGGTGGTCTTGCCGGCCTTGAGGAAGGTGACCTCGCCGCCGCTCGCGGAGACGTCCGCGCGCTCGACGGTGAACCGCTCCTGATGCAGGCGCGACTCGATGCCGCGGTCCTTCCATGCCTTCTCCATGTCGTTGAGGAAGACGCCCGGCCCGCAGATCCACGTCTGGCGCTCCTGCCAGTCCGGGACGGCCTCGCCGAGGTTCGCCGGCGTCAGGCGGCCGGCGTCGCGGGTATAGCGCAGCTGCACGCTGACGTTGTCGTGGTCGGCGTCGAAGGCCTCGAGCTCGTCGCGGAACAGGGCGGAGTCGGCGTTCGGCGAGGAGTGCACGGCCACGATGTCGGTGGACGCGGGGATGCCGCGCCGCTCCAGCGTGCGGAGCATCGCCATGACGGGCGTGATGCCGCTGCCCGCGGTGAGGAACAGGACCTTGGGCGGCAGGGGGTTCGGGAGCGTGAAGTCGCCCGACGGTGCCTGCAGGCGCACGATGGTGCCCTCCTGCACGCCGGTGACGAGGTGGTTCGAGAGGAAGCCCTCGTTCATCGCCTTGACGGTGATCGACACCTCGCGCGGGGCGCGGCCGTGGCCCATATCCGGGACGGAGGTGAGCGAGTAGGAGCGCCACGTCCACTTGCCGCCGACGAGGACGCCGATGCCCACGTACTGGCCGGCCTCGTACTTGGTGTTGAAGCCCCAGCCGGTCTCGATGGTGAGCGTGACCGACTCGTCGGTCTCCTGCTCGACCTTGACGATCTTGCCGCGCAGCTCGCGCGCCGACCACAGCGGGTTGATCAGGTGCAGGTAGTCGTCCGGCAGCAGCGGCGTGGTGAGCCTCGCGACCGCGCCGCGCACCAGGTTGGTGCGGGGATGCTCGGCGGAGACGTTCTTGGCCGGGGCCTCGAGCCAATCACGGAAAGCGCGGAAGGAGTTGCTCATGGGGGTGAGCCTACGGTGCCGTAGCTTGTTGGGACAATTTCTGTGAGGTTGTCCTATGCGGGTGCGGCGCGGCTACCGCTTCGCGGGGCCCGCGGCGACGAAGTTCCAGTAGCCCCGCGGACCGTCGGAGATCGTGAGCCGGTTCCCCGTGACCTTCACGGTGCGCGGGCCGTCGAAGGCCTGCCGGAACTGCTCGCCCGCGCCGGCGACGTAGCACATCCGCAAGGTGGAGAAGAGGCCGCTGAAGGTGGCCCGATCGCCCTTCACCTCGGCGGTCATGCCGAAGACGTTGCAGCCGTCGTTCCCGCCGGCCCGCTTGCCATCGATGCTGAAGTGCGCGGGCGATCCGGTGTACTTCACCGGCGCGGTCCGCGCGAAGCCGCTCGACGCGAAGTTCCACTGCGTGCCCGTCAGGGGCACCGGAGCCGCCGACGCCACGGGCGCGGACGCCGCGACGCCCGCCCCCACGAGGAGGGCCGCCGCCAACCGGGTACCGCGCACCGTCATGCCACCACCGTAACCCCGCCCGCCAGCGGGCTCAGAGCAGTTCGAGCAGGAAGGGCAGTTCCTGCGTGGCGTACCAGGCCAGATCGTGGTCCTCCGCGTCGCCGACGGCGAGCTCCGCGTCCTCGTCGCCGAGGTCCGCGGCGTCGACCACCTGCGCGGCGCGGGTCACGGCCGCCTCCGCCTCGGAGACGTCGACGTGCACCGCCAGAACGTTCTTCAGCCGGATGGGCTCGGTCACCTTGAGGACGGCGTCGTCGAGGTCGGGGCGCTCCTTCGCGGCCGGGACGTCGGCCGTGATCACCACGCGCCGAACGGGATCCGGCGCGGCGCCGTCGCCCTCGGCCTCGGCCTCGGCACCGTCGGCCGGCTCCGGCTCATCGACGGCGAGCAGCCGCAGCGAGGCGCGCGCCGCCTGGCGCATGGCGGCCTCGGCGAGCTCCTCGTCATCGCCCGAGGTGTAGGCCTCGCGCAGCGCGGGCGTCACCCCGAAGACGGTGCCGCCCAACGGGAACAGCTCCCCGTCGCGCTGCAGGACCTGCAGCCCCGCCAAGGTGCTGGGCACGTACACGCGGACCGTCATCTACTCCCCCTTCGCGGACGCGGCGAGCTCGTCCAAGGCCTCGTACAGGAACTCCGTCATCGAGATCACGTCCCACATGCCGTCGCGGTCGGCGTTGAGCCCGATGTACACCGTGCCGTTGTACGACGTGATGCCGATGGACACGACCTGGTTGGCGATGAGCGGCGGCACCGGGAACACCTCCTGGACCTCGATGCCGGACAGGTACACCGGGGCCTGCGGGCCCGGCGCGTTGGTGACCAGGGTGTTGAAGGACCTCGGCGAGACGCTCATCGCGGTCCGCGCGCCCAGCGCGTGCAGCGTGGGCGGCGTGAAGCCGCCGCTGGCGGCCAGGGCCCGCGCCGCGACCTGGCGGTTCCGGTCCACCTGGGCCGCGGCGCCGTGCGCGATCTGGCGCAGCCGGACCACCGCGTTGCTCTCCGCGACGGGGAGCCGCACGATGTACGCGCGCACCTGTTCGCCGACGCCGAGACCCACGTCGTCGACGGCGATCGGCTCGAGCACCCGCACCTCGGTGCCGGCGCTGATCGGCTCGCCGCGCGAGATCAGCCAGGTGCGCAGGCCGCCCGCGATCACCGACAGCAGCAGGTCGTTGACGGTGCAGCCGTAGGCCGCCCGCAGCCGGCGGAACTCGTCGAGGTCCATCCGCGCGACGGCGAACCGGCGGCTCCGCGAGATCGGCACGTTGAGCGAGCGCACCGGGGTGACGGCGGTGCGGGCGCGCACCAGGCTGGAGGCGCGCTCGATGACGTTGGCGGCGTCCTCCTGCAGGCCGGTGATCGACTCGGCGACCTCGCCGACCAGGCCCTGGATCATTGACGCGGTCCGCGCGGGACGCGAAAGCATGTCGATGACGGCGCCCATCACGAGCTCGCCGTCGCTGGGCTCGTGCTGGCCCATCCACAGGTCCTCGGGCGGCTCCGGCGTGTGCGGGGTGTCGGTGAGCAGCAGCTGCATCAGGTCGACGTTGGCGCGGCCGTCGACGAGCGCGAGGTGGGTCTTCGTGAACACCGCGAGCCGGTCGTCCGCCAGCCCCTCGATGAGGTAGACCTCCCACAGCGGGCGCTCACGGTCCAGCGGCCGGGAGTTGAGGCGCGCGACCAGGTCGTGCAGCTGATCGTCGCTGCCCGGCTGGGGCAGCGCGGAGACCCGCACGTGGTACGTGATGTCGAAGTCGCGGTCCTCGACCCACACCGGGCGGGCGATGCCGAGCGGCACCGCGCGGACCTTCTGCCGGTACCGGGGCACCTCCGCGAGGCGCTCCTCGAAGGTGTCGAGAAAGCGCTCGTACTCCAGCCGCTCCTCGGGTCGGCGCACGATGACGAGCGACCCCACGTGCGTGGGAGTGGTGGAATTCTCCAACGCGTAGAACTCCGCGTCGGACTGGCCGAGCCTGCCCTTCACTGCACCTCCCCCGGTGACCGATCTTCGGCGTCAGCATACGGGATCGACCGCTCGCCGCCGGTTCGAGTACACGGGATCCGAACGGCTTCCTGATGCGTCTAATCAGTATGGGGGCGATCATTCTCGCGGCCGACGGGGCACGGTCCCGCACGCCGCGCACACCGGAACCCGGCTTCGTCGTGCTGCGCGCGCCGGACGCCGAACCTCCCGCGCGGCCGCTCGTGCGCGTGAAGGCCGCGCGGGCCGCGCCGCCGCTGCCGGCACCGTCGGATCCCGCCCCGCCGGAGCCGATCGCCCTGCCCGGGCCCGTGGCCGCAGTGCACCCCGACGCGCACCGCTTCGTGCTCTCCACGCTCCGGCCCGTCTTCGAGGTACTGGACCGGCGGCGCCCGGCGAAGCACCTCGCTGCGATCGCCTCGGGCACCGTGGTCGACGTGCTGCGGACGCTCGCGGAGACGGGGCCGGCCGGCACGGTCTCCGGGTGGGGCGACGTGCACGTGGGCACCCCGCGCGCGCTGGCACAGCGCGCCCGCCGCCCGCGCGGGCCCGAGGTGGGGTCCGAGATCTTCCTGACCTACACCCGCGGGGAGCGGGTGCTCGCCGCGGCGGGCCGGGTCGAGGCCGCGGCCGGACGGTGGCGGTGGGTCGCGTTCACCACGGCGGCGTGACGCGGGTTACTCCTGTGTTTGCGCGAATCACGACCGCCCGGCGCGGCGGGGCGGTACACAAGGGACATGTCGCTGAGCTCGCTGCGTGCCGCGTTCCGTTACCGGGTGGCCCGCCACTTCCTGATCGGCCCCGCGCTGTGGGCCTGGGGACGCCCCGAATACACGGGGCTGGAGAACATTCCCCGCACCGGTCCGGTGATCCTGGCCGCGAATCACCTCGCGATCTCGGACTCGTTCTACGTGGTGCAGAGCGCGCGGCGGCCCGTCAGCTTCCTCGCGAAGGCGGACTACTTCACCGAGCCCGGGATCAAGGGCCGGTTCAAGAAGATCTTCTTCTCCGGCATGGGGCAGATCCCCGTGGACCGGCGCGGCGGCTCGGTCTCGGCGCCCGCGCTCGAGGCGGCGACGAAGATCGTCGAGGACGGCGGCGCCTGGGGCATCCACCCGGAGGGCACCCGATCCCCCGACGGCCGGCTGTACAAGGGCAAGACCGGAGCGGTGCGGGTGGCTCTCGCCACCGGCACGCCGCTCATCCCGATCGCGCTGGGCCGCACCGACAACCGGACCCGGAAGAACTTCTGGAAGAGCCGCGTCACCGTCGACGTACTGCCGCCGCTGGACCTGAGCGACGCGAGTCTCGACGATCAGGAGTCGATCCGCCGCGCCACCGACCGCCTGATGGAGGTCATCGGCGAGCACACCGGCCAGGACCGCGTCCCCGAGTACGCGAAGAAGGGCGGCAAGTAGCCGCTCGACGACGAACTCGACGACGAAGGAGGGCGGCAGTGCCGCCCTCCTTCGTCGTTCGGTGGCTTACCGGCGGTGCTTGCCCCGCGCGGCCGCGGCCTTCTGGGCGGCCTTGTCGGCCTCGCGCTTGGCGGCGCGACGCTCCGACCGGGAGCCCTGCGGCTCGTCGGCGTTCTGCGAGATCTCGGTGAGCTCGCCCTGCTCGGACGGGCCGGAGAGGGTGATCTTCTCCGGGTCCACGTCGGCGACGGGGCTGCTCACCTGCGCCGGCGCGGCGCTGTCAGCGGGCGCGGCGCCCTCCTCGGGCTCCTGCACCTGGACCTTGAACAGCGTGGAGACCGACTCCTCCTTGAGGCCCTCGAGCATGCCGTTGAACATGTCGTAGCCCTCGCGCTGGTACTCGACAACGGGGTCGCGCTGGGCGATCTGACGCAGGCCGATGCCCTCCTTGAGGTAGTCCATCTCGTAGAGGTGCTCGCGCCACTTCTGGTCCAGGACCGACAGCAGCACGGACCGCTCGACCTGGCGCATCGTGCCCTCGCCCGCGGCCTTCTCGATCGACTCCTGGTGCTTGTCGTACGCCGCGTGGATGTCCTTGAGCAGGACGTTCTTGAGCTCGCCGCTGGTGATCTCGTCGCGGTCGCCGTTCTCGTCCTCGCCGACGACCTGCTTCCAGTCGAGGTCGATCGGGTACAGCGTCCGCATGGCGGTCCACAGCTCGTCGAGGTCCCAGTCCTCCACGTAGCCCGTGGACGTGGCGGCGTCGACGTACGCCGAGACCACGTCGTCGGTCATGTGGTTGACCTGGTCGAAGAGGTCCTCGCCGCGCAGGATCTTGCGGCGCTCGTCGTAGATGACCTTGCGCTGCTCGTTCTGCACGTCGTCGTACTTGAGGACGTTCTTGCGGATCTCGAAATTCTGCTGCTCGACCTGGGTCTGCGCGCTGCGGATGGCGCGGGAGACGAACTTGTTGTCGATCGGCACGTCGTCGGGCAGGTTGACGCGGTTCATCCACGCCTCGATCTGCGCGCCGTTGAAGCGCCGCATCAGCTCGTCGCCCAGCGAGAGGTAGAAGCGGGACTCGCCCGGGTCGCCCTGGCGGCCGGAGCGGCCGCGCAGCTGGTTGTCGATGCGCCGCGACTCGTGCCGCTCGGTGCCGAGCACGTAGAGGCCGCCGGCGTCGCGCACGTCGTCGCCGGCCTCCTTCGACTCCTTCTTGACCTGCTCGATGGTCTCGTCCCACGCCGCCTCGTACTCCTCCGGCGTGGTCACCGGATCGAGGCCGCGCTCGCGCAGCTTCAGGTCGGCGATGATGTCGGGGTTGCCGCCGAGCACGACGTCGGTGCCGCGGCCGGCCATGTTGGTGGCGACGGTGACGGCGCCCGGCGTGCCCGCCTTGGCGATGATCGCCGCCTCCTGCTCGTGGAACTTGGCGTTGAGCACGGTGTGCGGGATCTTCTTGCGCTCGAGCTGGCGCGAGAGGTACTCGGACCGCTCGACCGAGGTGGTGCCGATGAGGACCGGCTGGCCGGCCTCGTGGCGCTCCTCGATGTCCTCGACGATGGCGGCGAACTTCGCCTCCTCCGTCTTGTAGATGAGGTCCGTCTGGTCCTTGCGGATCATCGGCCGGTTCGTCGGGATCGGGATGACGCCCAGCTTGTAGATCTGGTGCAGCTCGGCGGCCTCGGTCTCGGCCGTACCGGTCATGCCGGAGAGCTTGTCGTAGAGGCGGAAGTAGTTCTGCAGCGTGATCGTCGCGAGGGTCTGGTTCTCGGCCTGGATCTCGACGTTCTCCTTCGCCTCCAGGGCCTGGTGCATGCCCTCGTTGAAGCGGCGCCCCGCGAGCACGCGGCCGGTGAACTCGTCGACGATGAGGACCTCGCCCGAGCGGACGATGTAGTCCTTGTCGCGCTCGTAGAGCTCCTTGGCCTTGATCGCGTTGTTCAGGTAGCTGACGAGCAGCGAGTTGGTCGCGTCGTAGAGGTTCTCGATGCCCAGTTGATCCTCGACCAGCTCGACGCCGGCCTCGTTGACGCCGATGGTCTTCTTGCGGATGTCCACCTCGTAGTGGACGTCCTTCTCCATCAGCGGGACGATGCGCGCGAACTCGGTGTACCACTTCGAGGAGGCGTCGGCGGGGCCGGAGATGATGAGCGGCGTGCGGGCCTCGTCGATGAGGATCGAGTCCACCTCGTCGACGATGGCGTAGTTGTGGCCGCGCTGCACCAGCTCGTCTTCGCTGTGCGCCATGTTGTCGCGCAGGTAGTCGAAGCCGAACTCGTTGTTGGTGCCGTACGTGATGTCGGCGCTGTAGGCCGTGCGGCGGCGGTCCGGGTCCTGCCCGGAGAGGATGCAGTCCACCTCGAGCCCGAGGAAGCGGTGCACGCGGCCCATCCAGTCCGCGTCGCGCTTGGCGAGGTAGTCGTTGGTGGTGACCAGGTGCACGCCCTTGCCGGTGAGCGCATTGGCGTAGGCCGCCATGACCGAGGTCAGGGTCTTGCCCTCACCGGTCTTCATCTCGGCGATGTCGCCTTCGTGCAGGGCGCCCGCGCCCATGATCTGCACGTGGTACGGCTTCTGCCCGAGCACGCGCCACGCCGCCTCGCGGGCGGTGGCGAACGCCTCGGGGAGGATCTCGTCGAGGGACTCGCCCTTCTCCAGGCGCTTCTTGAAGAGCTCGGTCTTGGCCTGGAGCTTCTCGTCGGAGAGCGCCTCGTACTCGTCGTTCAGGCTCTCCACGTAGGAGGCCAGGCCGTCGAGCCGCTTGACCATCCGGCCTTCGCCGAACCGCAGCACCTTGGAGAGAACCACTGAGCAACCTCAATCCGTTAACGAGTCAAGTGAGCGCGCGCACACACGAATCCCGGCCGCGTCGTCCGCGACCGGGATCCATGGTAGGCGAAACGTCAGGTCAGGCGGAGAAGGCCGTAGTCGAACGCCTTCCGCCGGTACACGACGGAGGGCTTCTCGGCCTCCTTGTCGAAGAACAGGAAGAAGTCGTGGCCGACCAGTTCCATCTGCGACAGGGCGTCGTCCACCGTCATCGGCGTGCCCGGATGGTCCTTGATCCGGACCACCTGGCCGGGCAGGTGGTCCTCGACGAGGGCGGCGTACGGATCGTCGTCCGCCTCGCTCGCGGACGGCGCGTCGGGCAGGGCCGACGGTGCCGTCGCCTCCGCCACGGAGACCGGGGTGCGGTTCCCGTAGTGCACCTTCTTGCGGTCCGAGGCCTTCCGCAGGCGACTCTGCAGGCGGGAGAGGGCCGTCTCGAAGGCGGCGTAGAAGTTCTCCGAGGCCGCCTCGGCACGGGCGACGCCGCCCTTGCCGCGGACCGTCAGCTCCAGGCGCTGGCAGGCCTTGGACTGGCGTGGATTGGGTTCGTGGAAGAGGCTGACCTCGAACAGGGTGATGGTGGAGCGGAACTTCTCGAGCCGCGCCAGCTTGTCTCCCAGGTAGACGCGGAAGTGCTCGGGCACCTCCACGTTGCGGCCGTCGATGGCCACGGGGGCGTTGGGAGTGAGGTACTCCTTGTCGCGCTCGTCGGCCACGTGGCCGGGTTCGCGGAAGGGGTCGACCTCGACGTTGGGGGTCGCGTGGGCGCGATTCGTGTCGCGCGGGGACAGAAGGGTCATGTGGAACCTTTCATGCAGGCCCGAATCCCTTGCGCTCGTACGGATCACCAGTCCGTCACTTCGGTCAGCGCGCGTGGGAGCAGGCTCAGATTCGAACGGCGGGCGGACTGCCCGACGCCTGGGAAGGTGTGCCATCACCTCCTCTTTCTCGAACCGGGAAAGGTACCCCCGAAGATAGCCCGGCTTTCCGGATCCCGCCAGGATTTGGTCACCGCGAGTTCACCGACGCGTCACGCCGCGGCGAGGGTGATCGCGGCGGCGACGGGCACGCCCCGTCGAGCCAGGGCGGCGACGGACTCCGCCAGGGTGGCCCCCGTGGTCACCACGTCGTCCACCAGCACGACGGTGCCGTCCTCGGGTAGCGCCCGGACACGGACGGTGCCGCGCACGTTGGCGACCCGCGCGGAAGCGCCCAGCCCCACCGACTCCGCGGCGCCCACCGTGCGCAGGACCGGCGAGACCGTCACCGCGTACACGGGAGCCGCGGTGCGGGCGCCGGCGCGGCACACCGCGGTCACCACGTCGCCGCCGCGGCGTCGAGCGGCCCACGCCGTCGTGGGCGCGGGCACCAGGACCGGGTCATCGCCCAACTCGCCCCAGGCCCGCAGGCGCAGCAGCGCGTGCGCGAGGGCGCGGCCCAGCGGGACGGCGAGATCGCCGCGACCGCGCTCCTTGAGCTGCAGGACGGCGCGGCGCCGCGCACCGTCGTACCGGCCCAGCGTCCAGACGGGCACCCCCGGATCGACTGTGGTGCGGATCAGCGCCGGGACGTCGTGCAGGGCCGCCTCGCAGCGGCCGCACCAGCGCACCCTCGGAAACCCGCAGCCGCCGCAGGTACGGGGCACCGCCAGCTCGACCAGGTCGTCGACGCCGCCGGCCACCCCGCAGACGACGCCCCGCACGATGCGCACGGCTCCCCCGTTCCAGGTGCGCTCTACCCGGGCAGCACCGGGTTCGCCCGGCCCCCCGCCAGGCGATCCACCTGGCTCCAGTATTGCTCGTCGCTGTCCGGACCGATGCCGATCTCCCACACCCCCGACGAGTCCGTCGCGTACACCGCGGACGTCGACACCGCGACGTTGTAGACGGGCGGCGAGAGGTTGCGGCTCGGCACCGCGGTGACCTCGCCCGAGTCGTACCGCACGGACAGCACCGGCGAATCGGAGGTGTTGCGGCCGATGAAGATCACGTCGCCGGTCTGCCAGTCGACCGACGAGGCGACCAGCTCCCGGTCGGTGACCACCGACGTGAGACGGGCGAGCTTGGTCTGCCCGTTGGGCGCCGCCTGCACGACACCCACCAGCACCTTCCCGCCCACGACGAGGGCCGCCCGCACACCGTCGCGCGAGAGGCGCAGCTCGGTGATCGGGCCCGGCGCGGCCGCCGCCACCTCGCTCGCGTCGATGTCGGTGGTCGAGACCTCCCCCGTGGTCTGGTCCTGCCGGACCCGGACCACCCGCGTCCCGTCGAGCACCGTCCAGACCGCGGCGTCGTCGGGCGTCCACGAGGGCCGGGTCATGGAGCCGGCGGTGAGCACCTGCGTGGGCACGCCACCGTAGGGCGCGAGGGTGAGCGCGGTCCCGGGGCCGCCCCGGCCGCCGGCGTCGAGCACCGCCGCCACCTGCCGCCCCGTGCCCGAGAGCCCGACCGAGCGGATCGACGTCGATGCCCCGAGCGGCCCCGCGACGGGGGTGACCTGACCGCCCGCGCCCTGGCCGCCGGTGATCTTGACGAACCGGCCGTCGAGCACCCCGTGCAGGCCGACCGCGAGATCCGAGGAGGCGTTCGGGCTGATCGACGCGACGTCGTTGGGGTTCCAGCCGGACTGGTGCTTGTCGTCGAGCGGGGAGCCGTCGACGGTGATCACGTACGGGCCCTGCACGTCGGCGCCGGCGAGACTCCACACGATCTGCCCGGCGACGAGCCGGGCCACGTCGGGCTCGACGCGCGGCAGGCCCGTCAGGTCCACCCGCACGCCCGCGAAGCCGACGCCCGGGTCGCGCTGGTTGCCCTGCGCGTCGGTCACGGCGCCGCGGATGCCGGCGTTCGCCCCGAACGGGTTGTAGACGGCGTCCTTGAGGGCCGCCCGCGGGCCGCGGACCAGGAGCAACAGCAGGTCCGAGGCGAGCTTGGAGCGCGGCCCGGCCAGCCATCGGGCGTCCGGCACCAGGGTGCGCCCCGTCGGATCCGGGAAGTACAGCAGGTAGCGGCGGTAGACGACGCGGAACTGCTCGGTGTCGATCAACAGCATCGGGGTGTTGCCCACCGAACTGATCCCCTGCAGCCGCCACTGGCCGTCGACCTGGAGGAGCTGGACGTTCTGCGTGATCGACTGCGATGCCGGCTCGAACGTGCCGTCGGCGCCGAGGAAGCCCGTGGCCTGCGCGCGGATCGTCGCCTTCATGAAGTTCGTGCTGCGCTCCGTCGGCAGCACGTCGATGTCCTTCACCACGACGGCCTGCTGCGGCACGTCCCAGCTCGCGTTGGGCGTGAGGAACTTGCGGGAGGCGGCGTAGTTCCCGTCGGCCACCGCGTTCGCCTTGAGGAAGTCGCGGACGATGACCTCGGGCTGCGAGTCGCGGCGCGGCGCCAGGCCCCGGTCGGGCGCCGCGGTCTCGCCGCCCAGGTCGCCGACGACGCGCGGATTCGTCGACTCGGGGATGTTGGCGCACCCGGTGAGCGCGACCAACGCGGCCAGCAGGATCACCAGGGCCTTCCCGGCGGGCGTGCGCAGTGTCCTAGACATCGTCGGAGCCCCCGTCCGGGCCGCGCCGCGTCATCGACTTCAGGGGCAGGGGGCTGACGGTGACCCGGCCCCCGCGCGTGCGGGGCAGGGTGAGCCGGAAGCAGGAGCCGCTGCCGGGCTCGCCCCAGGCCTCGAGCCGGCCGCTATGCAGCCGGGCGTCCTCGATGCTGATCGCCAGGCCCAGCCCCGTGCCGCCGGAGCGCCGAACCCGCGAGGGGTCAGAGCGCCAGAAGCGGTTGAAGACCAGCTTCTCCTCGCCGGGCCGCAGGCCCACACCGTAGTCGCGGACGGTGACCGCCACGGCGTCGTCGTCGGCGCGCATGGTGAGGATCACGGGCTTGCCCTCGCTGTGGTCGATGGCGTTGGCGAGCAGGTTGCGCAGCACCCGCTCGACCCGCCGGGTGTCGGCCTCGACGATGACGGGGTCGTCGGGCATGTCGAGGATCAACTCGGTCTCGGACTGCTCGGCCAGGTGCCGGACGGTGGCCATCGCGGAGGCGATCGGCACCTCGATGTCGATCTGCTCGGAGTGCAGCTCCGCGACGCCGGCGTCGTGCCGGGAGATCTCCAGCAGCTCGGCGAGCAGGGTCTCGAAGCGGTCCAGCTCCTTCTGCATCAGCTCGGTGGTGCGGCGCATTCCGGGGTCGAGGTCGTCGACGGAGTCGGCGATCATGTCGGCCGCCATCCGCACGGTGGTGAGCGGGGTGCGCAGCTCGTGGGAGACGTCGGAGGTGAACTGGCGCTGGAGGTTGCCGAACTCCTCGAGCTGCCCGATCTGTTTGGACAGCGACTCGGCCATGTCGTTGAAGCTCATCGCGAGGCGCGCGATGTCGTCCTCGCCGCGCACCGGCATCCGCTCCTTGAGCCGGCCCTCGGCGAAGCGCACCGCGATCCGCGCCGCGGACCGCACGGGCAGCACGACCTGTCGCGCGACGAGCAGGCTGACCGCCGCGAGCAGGATGAGCAGCACCGCGCCGCCCGTGTACAGCGTGCCCTGCATCAGGTTGAGGGTGTTCTCCTCCTGGGTGAGCGGGAACACCAGGTACAGCTCGAGACCCGCGATCGTCGACTGCACGGGGGTGCCGATCACCAGCACCTTCCCGTACCGGCCGGTGCTGTCGGTGACGGTCGCGTGCTGGAACGCGGTCTGGCCGCCGCGGACGAAGGTCTGCAGCGACTGCGGTACCTCGCTCTCGCTGCCGATCACGATCGGCGGGCGGCCCGCGCCGTGCGGCACGATCAGCACGGGGTCGTAGTTGCCCGACCGCGCGGCCGTCGGGCCCACGTCGAGGCCCTGGCTCACCAGGCTCGCGCGGACGCTGCGCAGCACCGACTCCACGCCCTCGGTGCGGGTCTCCGCGCGACTGAGCGAGAGTTCCACGTTCTGCTTGACCCGGGCGGTCTCCTCCTTGCCCGCTGTCAGCTTCGCGTCGATCAGCTGGTTCGCGATCTGGGAGGTCAGCACGAAACCCAGCAGCAACAGCACGGTGAGGCTGAGCACGAGGGTCTGCGTGACCACCCGCAGCTGCAGCGAACGGCGCCACACCCGGCCCGCGTACGACAAGCCGGCGCCGGCGAACCGCGCACCGTCGCGCAGGGCGATCGTGGGGTCGGCCAGGAACGTGCGCACCGCGCCGCGCACCCAGTCCACCTGCCGGGCCGCCCCGGCCCGGTCGATCACGAGCCGATCGGCCCGCTCACGCCGGCCCCGCCTTGTAGCCGACGCCGCGCAGCGTGAGCACGATCTCCGGGTTCTCCGGATCCTTCTCGATCTTCGCGCGCAGGCGCTGGATGTGGACGTTCACCAGCCGGGTGTCCGCCGGGTGCCGGTAGCCCCACACCTGCTCGAGCAGGACGTCGCGCGTGAACACCTGGCGCGGCTTGCGGGCCATGGTCACCAGCAGGTCGAACTCGGTGGGCGTGAGCGAGACAACGGCGCCGTCGCGGGTCACCTTGTGCGCCGGGACGTCGATGATGACGTTGCCGATCGAGAGCAGCTCGCTGGGCTCGTCGTCGGTGCGGCGCAGCCGGGCCCGCACGCGCGCGACGAGCTCCTTCGGCTTGAAGGGCTTGATCACGTAGTCGTCGGCGCCCGACTCGAGGCCCAGCACCACGTCGACGGTGTCCGCCTTCGCCGTGAGCATCACGATCGGCACCGACGAATCGGCGCGCAGCACGCGGCACACGTCGATGCCGTTCATGCCGGGGAGCATGAGGTCGAGCAGCACCAGGTCGGGGCGGAACTCGCGGGCCGCGCTCAGCGCCTGCGTGCCGTCGCCGACCACCGTCGAGTCGAAGCCCTCGTTGCGCAGGACGATGGTGAGCATCTCCGCCAGGGCGGGATCGTCGTCGATCACCAGGATCCGGGGTTTCATGCTGTCCATATTGTCACTGCTGTCGGCGTTCCTGCTCTTACGACACCTTACGATCCTCTCCATGGGACGACTCGTCGCGATCGAAGGCCTCGACGGGGCCGGCAAGAACACGCTCACCCGGGCCGTCACGGCGCGGCTGCAGGCGTCGGGCCGGACGGTGACCGCGCTCGCCTTCCCCCGCTACGGCACGCAGTTCGCGGACCTCGCCGCCGAGGCGCTGCGCGGCGGCAACGGCGACGTCGCCGAGTCGGTGTACGGCATGGGCCTGCTGTTCGCCTTCGACCGGCAGGCCGCGGCGCCCGACATCCGGGCCGCCCTCGCCGCGCACGACGTGGTGCTGCTGGACCGGTACGCCGCCTCCTCGGCCGCGTACAGCGCGGCCCGCCTGGGCGAGGGCGCCGACGGTGCCGTGGCCGGCTGGGTGCGCGAGCTCGAGTTCGGCCGGTTCGGGCTGCCGGTGCCGGACCTGCAGGTGTACCTCGACGTGCCGGTGACCGTCGCGGCCGAGCGCGCACGGTCGCGCGAGGCGAGCGACGCCGCCCGCGAGCGCGACGCCTACGAGCGGGACGGCGACCTGCAGGCCCGCACCGGCGCGGTCTACACCGAGCTGGCGGCGGCGGACTGGGTGTCGCCGTGGCGCGTGCACTCCGTGGACGACGCCCCGGAGCTGCTGGCCGACGCGATCGCGGCCCTTTCCTGAAGAACAGGTCTGTTATTCACTGAAGTCCCACCCGCAACGGTGCTGTGGCGCAGTAACGTGCGCCACGAAACTGACTCGTCAGTAACCGGGAGGGACGACCGTGCGCATCCTCGGGGCCACCGCCGCGGCAGGCGCCGCCGCGCTGCTGCTCGGCGTCGCGGGAGCCGACACCACCGCGTCCCAGGCCCCGGCCGTCCACCGGTCTCCCGGGCCCGAGCTGGTCGCCCAGGCCGCGATCGGCCTCGCCGAGCTGCGCCCGCCGGCACCGTCGGATGCCCCGGCCGCGCCTGCGGCGCGGCACGTGCCGATCCCGCCGCGCCCCGAGGCCGTCAAGGTCGCACCCGGGCCGCTCGGCATCCCCGGCGCCGCCTTCGCCGCCTACCGCGGCGCCGCCGACCGGATGGCCCTCGAGGCGCCCGGCTGCGGGATCGAGTGGAACCTGGTCGCGGCGATCGGCCGCATCGAGTCGGGGCATGCGGACGGCGGCAACGTCGACGCCGCGGGCAACACCCTCACCCCGATCCAGGGTCCCGTGCTCGACGGCTCGCTCGCGGGCAACGCCGTGATCCGCGACGGCGCCGGCTTCGCCCGCGCGCTCGGCCCGATGCAGTTCCTCACCACCACCTGGGCGCTGTTCGGCGGCGACAACTCCGGCGACGGGAACGCCGACGTCAACAACGTCCGCGACGCCGCCTACGGCGCCGCCCGCTACCTCTGCTCCAGCGCGACGGGGCTTCAGGACGAGGCCGCGCAGCGCATCGCGGTGTTCGCCTACAACCAGTCGAACTCCTACGTCGACAACGTCGTGGCCTGGTCGAAGGCCTACCGCGACCGGGCGATCCCCGTCGGCGGCATCCCCGACATGGCGGCCCCCGTCGCGCCGCCGTCCACGCTGCCCAAGCCGCTTCCGCCCGGCACCGTGGTGATCGTTGGCTGCGGGACGCCCGACGGTGCGCCGGCGCCGTCCGGATCGGTGGCGCCGGGCCCGTCCGGATCGATGGTGCCGTCCGCCGGGCCCGGGAAGCCCGCGGCGGCCGCGACCTCCGCCAGGCCCGGACCCGCGACGACGACCCCCGCCAAGCCCTCCGCGAAGCCTTCCGGGCCGGCGTCGGCGTCGGCGTCGGGTGCGCAGCGCGGGCCCGACGGCGCGCCGCTCGCGACCACGGTGACCCGGTGCGCGACCCCGCCGCCCAGCGGCCCGAGCACGCCCGGCGCACCGTCCCGGCCGATGCCGCCCGGCGCCTCCGTCCCCGCCGGTCCCGCCGGCCCCGGCGGCGCCCTGGCGATC
>NZ_JAIULG010000040.1 GCF_020169415.1 Tsukamurella sp. M9C | reverse complement strand
AGTGGAAGATCTTCGAGCGCGAAGACTTCACCGCCGAAGGCGAGCGCACCCGCGAGGAACTCGCCGCCTTCCTCGACGAGCTCGAAGCCGCCGCCGTCAAGTTCGAGGAGATGCGCGACCGCTCGCTGGCCCGTGAGGCCGCGAAGCGCGAGAAGGCCGGACTGGCCGTCTAGTACCGACGCACACCGGAACCCGTCGCGCCTCGCCGAGGCCCGGCGGGTTTCTTCTCGTTCGAGGCCGCCGCGGTTTGCCGGAACCGGCCGCCGCCAGCGATCATGGAATGAACGACCACGGGAGAGCACTGATGACCACAGCCACCACGACGCAGCCCAAGCTGCGCATCGGGCGGTTCGAGCTCGACTCCCCCGTCGTGCTCGCACCGATGGCCGGCGTCACCAACGTCGCCTTCCGCAGCCTGTGCCGGGAGCTGGAGCGCGCGCGCACCGGCACCGTCGCGGGGCTGTACGTGTGCGAGATGGTCACGGCCCGCGCCCTCGCCGAGCGGCATCCGGTGACGATGCACATGACCACGTTCGCCCCCGACGAGGACCCGCGCAGCCTGCAGCTGTACACCGTCGACGCGAAGTGGACCTACGAGGCCGCCCGGATGATCGCCGAGGAGGGCCTGGCCGATCACCTCGACATGAACTTCGGCTGCCCCGTCCCCAAGGTCACCCGCCGCGGCGGCGGCTCCGCGCTGCCCTACAAGCGGAACCTGTTCGCGAGCATCGTCGACGCCGCGGTGCGCGGCATCGCCGACGGCTCCCCCGCGGGCTCCCCCGAGATCCCGGTGACGGTGAAGTTCCGCATCGGCATCGACGACGAGCACCACACCCACCTCGACGCCGGCCGGATCGCCGCCGAGCAGGGCGCGGTCGCCGTCGCGCTGCATGCCCGCACCGCCGCGCAGCGCTACTCGGGCCAGGCCGACTGGGACGAGATCGCCCGCCTCAAGGAGCACGTGCACCACCACTTCGGCGACACCATCCCGGTGTTGGGCAACGGCGACATCTTCGCGGCGGAGGACGCCGTGACCATGATGGAGCGCACCGGCTGCGACGGCGTCGTCGTGGGCCGCGGCTGCCTGGGCCGGCCGTGGCTGTTCTCCGAGCTCTCCGCCGCGATCAACGGCACCCCGATGCCGGTCCCGCCGCACCTGGGCGAGGTCACCGACATCATGTACCGGCACGGCGAGCTGCTGGCCGCGCACCACGGCGAGGACAAGGGCATGCGGGAGATCCGCAAGCACGTCGCCTGGTACCTGCGCGGCTTCCCCGCCGGCGGCGAGCTGCGTACGCGGCTCGCCACGGTCAAGACCCTCGCCGACCTGCGCGCACTGCTGGACACACTGCCCCAGGACGTGCCCTTCCCCAAGGACGCCGAGGGACCGCGCGGCCGGCAGGGCACGCCCGGCAAGGTGGTCCTCCCCGAGGGCTGGCTGGACGATCCGTGGGAGTCGGACGCCGCGGCGATGCCGGGCGCCGAGGTGGAGACGAGCGGCGGTTAACCGTCGTTCACCCGTCGTTCATCCAACGCTGCGGTCGTGTATGAAAAGGCCGATATACTGCGCACATGCGTAACGCGTACATCCAGCAGATGGCTGCTTTCAACGACATCCTCGGCGACATCTGCGACAAGTCGGGCATCGCCATGGAGAAGGCCACCAACTCGCTGCTCCAGGCCGACCTCGCCCTCGCCGAAGAGGTCATCACCGAGCACGACGAGATCGTGCGGCTGAGCCGCCGCGCCGAGGAGGAGGCCTTCTCCCTCCTCGCGCTGCAGGCGCCGGTCGCCAGCGACCTGCGCGTCGTGGTCTCCGGCTTCCAGATCGTGGCCGACGTCGACCGGATGGGCGCGCTCGCCCTGCACGTCGCCAAGGTGACCCGCCGCCGCTTCCCGAACAAGACCCTCCCCGAGGAGGTCAACGGCTACTTCGCCGAGATGGGCCGCCTCGCGGTCGAGCTCGCGAACTCCGCCCGCGAGGTCCTGGTCACCCAGGACCCGAAGCAGGCCGCGGAGATCGAGGAGCAGGACGACGCGATGGACGACCTGCACCGCCACCTGTTCACCGTGCTCATGGACCGCGAGTGGAAGCACGGCGTCGCCGCCGCCGTCGACGTGACGCTGCTGGGCCGCTACTACGAGCGCTTCGCCGACCACGCCGTGGAGATCGGCCGCCGCGTGATCTTCCAGGCCACCGGCAGCCCCGAGCCCACCGCCGACATCTCGAAGTAGCACGCGCACGCACGGCCGCCCTCCGGGGCGGCCGTTCCGCTGTCCGAGGTCAGGCCGGGCCCGCGCTCAGGAACCCACGCCGTCCTGCAGCTGCAGGATCCTGCCCCCGAGATGGATGTCGGAGCCCACGCCGAGCGGCACGGGCTGCCCCGGCGGGAGACGCAGGGGCTGCGCCGCGCCCGGCGGCCGCACCCACGTGCCGTTCGCCGAGCCCACGTCGACGGCGAGCACCTGCCAGCCGTCGATGCGGATCTCCAGGTGGGCGCGCGACAGTGCGCCGCTGCGGTCCGGCAGGACGACGGGCGCGAGCCGCCCGGAACCGTCGAGCGAACGACCGGCGCGCTGCGCGACGAACGCTGCGGGGTCGCGCCCGATCACCATGTCGTTCTCCACGACGAAGGCGGTGCCGTCGTCGGCGACGAGCAGCCCCAGCGGCGGCCGCGGGCCGCTTTCCAACGGAGCCCGTCGATCGACGAGGGCGCCGCAGCGGGTGCAGTACGCGGCGACGGGCGCGTTGAGGTGCCCGAAGGCGCAGCGCCGGCCCTCGACCGTGGGCCCGGCCGCCACGGCAGCGCTCACGTCGCCGACGTCCACCTCGTAGTCGGTGGCCGCGAAGAGCGGGCTCACCCCGGTCGGCTCCTCGTTGGTGGGCGCGTCGGCGGGGAAGACGTCCGTCGCGATCTCGCCCTCCGCCTCGGGCTGCACGGACTCGTCCGACCAGATCACGACGCCTGCGCCGGGCACGGCACCGTCGTCGAAGTGGAGCGCGCCGGGCACGCACACCGGGGCGGGCGGGGGCGGCGGCCCGACGGTGACCGTGACCACCGAGCCCGGGGCCAGGGGCGCGACGCGCTCCGCGAAGTCGCCGCCGGCGTGCAGCACGTGACCGGGCGTCGCCGCCGCGGCGGACGGGAAGATCGCGACGGTGATCGCGAGCTCGACGTCCGCCCCCGCGATGCCGCGCAGCATCGCCCGCGCCGTGCCGTTCCTCAGCTCGACGACGGCGAAGGCCGGGCCGGTGATGGCGCTCAGGACGGGGGCGACGTCACCGTCGACCTCGAGCGCCGCGCGCAGTTCCGCGACCGCGGCGGGCCCGCCGACGGCCGGCGCGTCCACGAACAGGAACCGCTCGCGCGCGCGGGCCACCACGCGGTCGCCGGGCAGCACGGTGCTGTACCGGTCGCCGGTCCGGGGCTGCGATGTCATCCCCATAGGATACGGCCGATATCCGACGACGCCGTATCGGTGTGACCCGTCAGCCGAAGCGGCCCGAGATGTAATCCTCGGTGGCCCGCTCGTCCGGGTTGGAGAACATCTTCTCCGTCGGGTTGATCTCGATGAGCTTGCCGGGCTTGCCGGTGGCCTCGAGGTTGAAGAAGGCGGTCTGATCGGAGACGCGGGCCGCCTGCTGCATGTTGTGGGTGACGATGACGATCGTGTACTTCTGCTTGAGCTCGCCGATCAGGTCCTCGATGGCGAGGGTCGAGATCGGGTCGAGGGCCGAGCAGGGCTCGTCCATGAGCAGCACGTCGGGGCTGACGGCGATCGCGCGGGCGATGCACAGGCGCTGCTGCTGGCCGCCGGAGAGGCCGCCGCCGGGCTTGTTCAGGCGGTCCTTGACCTCGCCCCAGAGGTTCGCGCCGCGCAGCGACTGCTCGGCGACCTCGTCGAGCTTCGACTTGCTGCGGATGCCCTGCAGCTTGAGGCCGGCCACCACGTTGTCGCGGATCGACATGGTGGGGAACGGGTTGGGCCGCTGGAAGACCATGCCGATGGTCTTGCGCACGCCAACCGGGTCCACGCCGGTGCCGTAGATGTCGGTGCCGTCGAGCGTGATGTGCCCGTCGACGCGCGCGCCCGGGGTCACCTCGTGCATGCGGTTGATCGACCGGAGCACCGTCGACTTGCCGCAGCCGGACGGTCCGATGAACGCCGTGACCGAGTTCGGCGGCACCGTCAGCGAGACGTCCTGCACCGCGTGGAAGGCGCCGTAGTAGATGTTGAGGTCCTTGATGTCCAGGCGCTTCGCCATGTCGGTTCTCCTTGTTACTTCGTCTTGGGGGCGAGCAGCCGGGACATGAGGGCGGCCAGGCCGCTCGCGATGCCCACGAGGATCACCAGGGTGAGGGCGGCGCCCCACGCCCGGTACTCGCCGACGGCGCCGGGGTTGTTGCGGTACTGGTCGTAGATGAACAGCGGCAGCGACGACATGTTGCCGTTGAACAGGTCGTAGTTCATCCGGTCGCTGATGCCCACGAGCAGCAGCACGGGCGCGGTCTCGCCGACCACGCGGGCGATCGCCAGGAAGACGCCGGACACCATGCCGGACGCGGCCGTCGGCAGCACGATCCGCACGATCGTCTTCCACTTGGGCACGCCGAGCGCGTAGGAGGCCTCGCGCAGCTCGTTGGGCACGAGTTTGAGCATCTCCTCGGTGGAGCGCACGACGACGGGGACCATGAGCAGGATCAGCGCGAGGCTCACCGCGAAGGCGGACTGGGGCATGCCGAACGTGGTGATCCAGATGCCGAAGATGAACAGCGTCGCGACGATCGACGGGATGCCGGCGAGCACGTCGACCATGAAGGTGGTGACCCTGCCCAGGCGGGTGCCCTCGGCGTACTCGACGAGGAAGATGCCGACCATCACGCCGATCGGCACGGAGAACAGCGCCGCGATGCCGGCCTGCACGAGCGTGCCGTAGAGGGCGTGCCGGATGCCGCCGGCGTAGGAGTCGGGGGCCACGCGGACCATCGACTTGGTCCACCACTCGGGATGGATGATCGCCGGGACGCCGTTGGCGATCACCATGTACAGCAGCGAGATCAGCGGCGCGAGGGCCAGCAGGAAGCACGCGCCGAAGATGATCGCGGCGGCGTTGTTCTTGATCCGGCGCGCCGTCGACGTGCGGTGGAAGACGGTGCCGCTCTTGGCGACGTCGTCGAGCTCGGTGGCGGTCATCCGTTCACCCGTCCCCCGCCGATCCAGCGGGCGACCGCGTTCACCACGAAGGTGAGCACGAACAGCACGAGGCCGGCGGCGATGTAGGCGCCGCGCTGATCGACGTTGTCGAACTCAGCGGCGGCGGAAGCGATCTTCGAAGCGAAGGTGTAGCCGCTGTCGAACAGCGACCAGATGGAGGTCTTGGTGGCGGCGAACAGGATGATGAGCACCGCGATGGTCTCGCCCAGGGCGCGGCCGAGGGCCAGCATGGAACCCGCGACGATGCCGGACCGGCCGTAGGGGAACACCGTGAGGCGGATGACCTCCCACTTGGTGGCGCCCAGGGCCAGCGCGGCCTCCTGGTGCGCGACGGGGGTCTGCCGCAGCGACTCGCGCGTGATCGACGTGATGATCGGCAGGATCATGATCGCGAGCACGATGCCGGCGGTGAAGACCGTCGAGCCGAGCGACAGCTCGACGTTGCCGGTCTTGAACAGGAAGAACCAGCCGAGGTTCTCGTTGAGCCACTTCTGGAGCGGCACCAGGAAGGGCGCCAGCACGAAGATGCCCCACAGGCCGTAGATGATCGACGGGACCGCGGCCAGCAGGTCGATCACGGCGCTGAGCGGCCGCGAGAGCCGCTGCGGCACGTACTGCACGAGGAAGGTCGCGATGCCCACGGCCACCGGGACCGCGATGATCAGCGCCATCACCGACGAGAGGACCGTGATCTTCAGCAGCTCGAGGATGCCGAACCGCATGTTCGACGGGGTCGTCTGCCACTCGGAGCTGGTGAGGAAGTTGACGTTGTTCTTGGTGAGCGCCGGGACCGCCTGCACCACGAGCTGCAGGAAGATCAGCGCGATCACCACGACGAGCAGGACGCCCGAGGCGTACGCCGCCCACTTGAAGATCTTCTCCATGCGGTCGTGACCGCCGGCGAAGGTGGTGCGGGTGGGAGCCCCGTCGGTGGCCGCTACGGCGCCGTCGGCGTCGCGGTCCGTCGAATCCTCAGTCGCCATGTTTCCCCGTTGTTCGGCCACGCGAAAATCGTCCTTCCGGCTGAGCCGGACGTCGTGCGAGTGCCATTGTGCCTGGCCGCCCGCACGACGCCCGGTGGTTCAGCAGTGTCTTACTGGATCGAGTCGATCGACTCGGTGAGCGTGGTGCGGAAGGACTCGGGGATCGGGGCGTAGCCCTGGCCCGCGAGCTGGTCCTGCGCCGGCTTGCTGGCGGCGACCTTGAGGAAGGTCTTCAGGCCCTTGCCGACCTCGGCGTCCGCGTACTTGGAGCACACGATCTCGTAGGTCGCGAGCACGATCGGGTAGGCGCCGGCCGCCGACGGCTTGTAGAAGCCCTCGGTGTCGATGACCAGGTCCTTGCTGCCCGGGGTCTTGAACTTGGCCGACTCGATGGTCTTGGCGACCGACTCGCTCGAGAGCTTCACGGCCTCGGGACCGGCCGAGGTGATGATGTTGGCGACCTGCAGCTTCTGCGCCTTGGCGAAGCTCCACTCGGCGTAGGTGATGGTGCCCTCGGCCTTGTTCACGGTCGCGGCAACGGCGGCGTTGCCGCTCGCGCCCTGGCCGGTGCCGCCCTTGAAGGCCTTGCCCTTCTTGTCGGCGGACCACTCGGCCGGCGCGGCGGAGCCGAGGTACTTCTGGAAGTTCTCGGTGGTGCCCGACTCGTCGGAGCGGAAGACGACGGTGATCGGCAGGTCGGGCAGCGCGGTGCCCTTGTTCTCGTCGGCGATCTCGGGGGCGTTCCACTTGGTGACGACGCCGCTGAAGATCTTCGCCAGGGTCGGGGCCGAGAGGTTCACGGCGACGTCGCCGGGCAGCTTGTAGGCGACGGCGATCGGGCCGAAGACGAGAGGGAGGTTCAGGGCGGGAGCGCCGCACTTCTCCTCGGCCTTCTTGGCCTGGTCGGCGTTGAGCGGCGAGTCGGAGCCGCCGAAGTTGGTCAGGCCCGAGGTGAACTCGGTGATGCCCTGGCCCGAGCCGTTGCCGCTGTAGTCGACGTTCGCGCCGGAGCAGTCCTGGGCGAAGGTGTTCTTGAAGACGGTCATGGCGTTGGCCTGCGCCGTCGAGCCGCTGCCCTTGAGCTGCAGCTTGCCGTCGCACTGCACGCCGGAGCCGCCGGCGGACGAGCTGCCCGCGGCCTCGCTCGACTCCTCGCCGCCACAGGCGGACAGGGTCAGGGACAGGGCGGCCACCATGGCCAGGGCCGATACGGATCCACGCTTGAAGTTCACCGAGATTCCTCCGGGTCGAGTCAGGACTGATCACCCCGGCACTTTGCGGGTGTCATCCAGCAACATAGGGAGGCCGGGTGTCCGAATCGGGTGTCCCGGGTGAACGGACGGGAAACTCGCCCGGTCGAGTGGATTACCGTAGTGCGTACGCGACGTGTCTTTCGCTTTCCTCAAAACCCAGCCGGGTATAGGTCCGCAGGGCCGCCTCGTTGTCGCCCTCCACGTACAGCTCCACCTCCGCGAGGCCGCGACCGGCCAGGTACTCCAGCCCGGCGGCGGTCAGCAACCGCCCCAGCCCGCGTCCCTGACCTGCGGGGGCGACCGCCACGATGTACACCTCGCCAAGGCCCGCGGCCGGATCGGCGACCTTCGTCCAGTGGAAGCCCAGCAGGCGGTCCTGCTCGTCGACGGCCAGGAACAGACCCGCCGGGTCGAACCAGTCGGCGCCGGTCCGCTCGTCGATCTGCTCGCCCGTCCAGCCGCCCTGTTCGGGGTGCCAGGAGAAGGCGGCGTTGTTCACCGCGAGGATCGCGGCGTCGTCGGCCGGGCCCGCGTAGGTCCGGACGGTCACCCCCGCGGACGGGGCCGGAACCGGGTCCAGCCCGGCGAGCGGGCGACGCAGGTTCAACAGGGTGCGCACCGCGGTCAGGCCGAGGCTCGCGGCGAGCGCGCGGGCGGCAGGGAGGTCCCCGTGCGCCCACACCGTGCCGCCGTCGCCCACGAGGTCGAGAGCCCCGGTCACCAGGGCGCGGCCCAGGCCCCGTCGGCGCTCCGACGGTGCGACGACCACCTCCGCCGCGCCGGGCCCGCCGGCCGGCGGCACCACGACCCCCGCGTAGCCCGACGGTGCGCCGCCCGCGCCCCGCGCGAGCACGTGCGGGCCGTCGCCCGCGATGCCGAGGCGGAACTGCTCCGAGAGCGGGCCGATGCCATCGGCGGCCTCCGCGGCGCCGGCGATCCCGAGCACCGCCTCCGCATCGGCGATCGGACCGCGCACCACGTCGACCATCTACATCTCCTCGAGATCCTCGTCCGTCGGTTCCATGTCCTCGACGGGGCGCTCGCCCTTGCCGCGCACGGGCCGCACCGCCTTGTAGCCCACGTTACGGACCGTGCCGATCATGCCCTCGTGCTCGGCGCCGAGCTTGGCGCGCAGGCGCCGGACGTGCACGTCGACGGTGCGGGTGCCGCCGAAGAAGTCGTAGCCCCACACCTCCTGCAGCAGCTGGGCGCGGGTGAAGACGCGGCCCACGTTCTGCGCCAGGAACTTGAGCAGCTCGAACTCCTTGTAGGTGAGGTCGAGCGGCTTGCCGCGCAGGCGGGCCGTGTAGGTGCCCTCGTCGATGACCAGCTCGCCGAGGGTGACCTTGTCGGCCACCTCGTCCTCGCCGCCGGCGTCGCGCCGCGCGGCGACGAGCCGCAGCCGGGCGTCGATCTCGGCGGGCCCGATCGTGGGGAGGAGGAAGTCGTCGAGGCCCCAGTCGGCGCTGGCCGCGACGAGCCCGCCCTCGGTGAGCACCGCGACCACGGCCATCCGGCCCGCGCCCGTGCTGCCGAGCAGCCGGCAGAGGCCGCGCGCCGTCACCAGGTCGGTGCGGGCGTCCACGAGGGCGACCTCCGCCGGTCCGACCTCCAGCAGCGACGAGACGTCGGCGGGCAGCGTGCGCACCGTGTGCGGCAGCAGCGACAGCGACGGCAGCACCGTGTCCGGCTCCCGGTCGGACGTGAGCAGGATCAGATCCACATGCCCTCCCCACAGTGCGCGGCGGTCTCGAAGAAAATGTCGAATGTCAGAATAGCGGTGGTCAGAACGCCGCGCGTGACGGCGTCGGTGTCGACGAGAGGGTGCGAGCGTGGCGCAGGGGCAGGGACGGGCGTGGATCAGGCGGGTTCTGATCGCCCTAGCGACGCTCCTCACGGTCGCGCTGCTCGCCGAACTCGGATCCGCGGCGACGGCCGAGTACCGCCTGTCGCGCGAGCTGCGGGCGGCCGCGGGCCTGTCCGACGACCCCGAGGTGACGATCGGCGGGTTCCCCTACCTGACCTCGGGCGGGGAGCACCCGAAGCTGACGATCGCCGTCCCGGCGACGGTGCACGATCGCTCCGCCCGGCTCGAGGCCGAGATGGCCGACGTCCGGATCCCGGGCGGCCTGCTGCCGACGTTCGCGCCGGACACCCCGATCGCCGCGGGGCACGTGGAGGCGCGCGTGCGGCTGGACCAGAAAACGGTGGGCCGGTACATGGACATCGTCGACCTGCAGGTGCACACGCCCGCCCCGAAGCGCGCCGGCGCGGGCAGCCCCGCCGACGGCTACGTGAAGGCGTCGAAGGGCATCGTCCTCACCGGCACCGTCCCCCTGCCCACCCCCGCCGAGCCGAAGCGCACCGTCCTGATCTCGGTCGCCGCGGACTTCACCAACGAGGGCGACGCGATCTCCGTGCGCGCCACCGGGATCTACTCGGGTCCCGAGGATCACGCGTCGGCCGACCTGCTACCGGGCGAGGACCGGACGGTCCTGGCCGCCTTCACCCGGGTGCTGCCGCGGATGGCGCTGCCCTTCGGCGTCGCGCCCACCGGCGCGCGGGCGGAGAACGCCGACGTGGTGCTGCTCGGCGAGGCCGACGGGGTCACCGTCACCCCCGGCGCCTTCTACCGGCCGCTGGCCTGAGGCCCGCGCGCCGCTGAGGGCCCCGTGACCCTCCCGTGACGGAATCGCGCGGGTTGGGTATTCTCGGTCTCATGCGCAACCGCTGTGAGCTGCTGCTCACCCGCCGTCTGGCGGTCGATCTGTGCCGTATGGCCGGTTGTTGCTGTCTGGGCTAGTCCCGCCTCTCCCCGGGCCGGGTGCCCGATCCTCGGTGCATCCCCATGCCCTCCCAGCGCATCCGCGCACCCCTCGAAGTAGCGATTTCGCTGTCACTTCACGTCCATTAGGAATCAACGAAAGGGATCCTCATGGCTCGCTCCGACGTCCTGGTCTCCGCAGACTGGGCTGAGCAGAACCTCGACACCCCGGGTGTCGTCTTCGTCGAGGTCGACGAGGACACGTCGATCTACGACGACAACCACATCCAGGGCGCCGTCCGCCTCGACTGGCGCAAGGACCTGCAGGATCCGATCCGTCGCGACTTCCTCGACCAGGAGGGCTTCTCGAAGCTGCTCTCCGAGCGCGGCATCGGCAACGACGACACCGTGGTGCTGTACGGCGGCAACAACAACTGGTTCGCCGCCTACGCCTACTGGTACTTCAAGCTGTACGGCCACCAGGACGTGAAGCTGCTCGACGGTGGCCGCAAGAAGTGGGAGCTCGACGCCCGCCCGCTGTCGACCGATGCGGTGTCCCGCCCGGCCACGAGCTACCAGGCCAAGCCCGTCGACCTGTCGCTGCGCGCCTTCCGCGACGAGGTGATCGACTCGATCGGCAAGAAGAACCTCGTCGACGTGCGTTCGCCCGACGAGTTCTCCGGCAAGATCTCCGCGCCGGCGCACCTCCCGCAGGAGCAGGCGCAGCAGCGCGGCCACGTCCCCGGTGCGATCAACATCCCGTGGTCGACCACCGCGAACGAGGACGGCACCTTCAAGTCGGACGAGGACCTCGCGACGCTGTACGCGGAGAAGGGCTTCGACGAGTCCAAGGAGACCATCGCGTACTGCCGCATCGGCGAGCGCAGCTCGCACACGTGGTTCGTGCTGCAGGAGCTCCTCGGCAAGAAGAACGTCAAGAACTACGACGGCTCGTGGGTCGAGTACGGCTCCCTCGTGGGCGCCCCGATCGAGAAGTAAGGAAGACCATCATGTGTGGAGCACCGAAGCAGGGCCAGGTCCTGCCCGCAGGCGTCGACGTCGAGAAGGAGACCGTCCTGACCGGTCAGGTCCTCGACGGTGCCGGTAACCCCGTCGCGGGCGCGTTCGTGCGCCTGCTCGACGGCACCGGCGAGTTCACCGCCGAGGTCGTGGCCTCGGGCACCGGCGACTACCGCTTCTTCGCGGCGCCGGGCACCTGGACGCTGCGCGCGCTGTCCTCCGTGGGCAACGGCGACATCCAGGTCTCGCCCGAGTCGAACGGCGTCTACAACCAGGACATCACCGTCGCCAAGTAGGCCGGACAGGTGAGGGGCGCGCATCCGGATTCCGGGTGCGCGCCCTTTCCGTTTTCCGCTACCCGGCGGAAATCGGACGGGTAGCGTCGGGGATCAGTACCGATTCGGTACTACGTCGCGAATCCGCTACCCGAGGAGTCCCACCGTGCCCGCTCCCTCCGACGCCGAGTACTTCGAGCTCGGCGACGTCACGCTGCAGTCCGGCCACACCCTGCGCGGCGCCCGCCTCGCGTACAAGACCTTCGGCACACTCAACGCCGACAAGTCGAACGTGATCGTCTACCCCACCTGGTACTCGGGCTGGCACACCGACAACGAGTGGCTCGTGGGCACCGACAAGACCCTGAACCCGGACGAGTACTTCATCGTCATTCCCAACATGCTGGGCAACGGCCTCTCGACCTCCCCGTCGAACGCCGCCTCGCCGTACGACCACGCCCGCTTCCCGCTCGTCACCTTCTACGACCAGGTCGAGGCGCAGCACCGCCTGCTCACCGAGAAGTGGGGCATCTCGACGATCGCGTTGGTCACCGGCTGGTCGATGGGCGCGGGCCAGACCTATCAGTGGGCGGTGAGCCACCCCGAGATGGTGCAGCGCGCGGCCCCGTTCTGCGGTTCCAGCCGCACCGCACCGCACAACCAGGTGTTCCTCGAATCCCTGCGCGAGGCGCTCCGGGCCGACGCCGCGTGGGCCGACGGCGACTACGAGCCCGCGCGCCCGCCGATCAAGGGCCTGCGCGCCTTCGCCCGGATCTACTCGGGATGGGGCTTCTCCCAGGCCTTCTACTGGAACGAGACCTGGCGCGAGCTGGGCTTCACCTCGCTCGACGACTTCCTCTACGGCTTCTGGGAGCAGTTCTTCCGCGACGGCCGCGACCCCAACAACCTGATCGCCATGATCGGCACGTGGCACGCCGGGAACGTCGGCAACACCCCCGGATTCGACGGCGACCACGAGGCCGCGTTGCGCTCGATCAAGTGCCCCCTCCTGGCGATGCCCGCGGAGAAGGACCTGTACTTCCCGCCGGAGGACGAGGCGTGGGCCTCGCAGTTCATCGAGCACGGCGAGGTGCGGGTGATCCCCGGCGTGTGGGGCCACTTCGCGGGCGGCGGCGCCAACCCGGTCGACACGGCCTTCATCGACGCCGGCCTGCGGGAGCTGCTCGCCCGCCCCGGCTACACCGGGTAGCCCCTCGATTCTCCTGGAGATCCGGATCTCACGTTCCGCCCGCCCGCGGCGTCTACAGAGCAGGATCGAGACGAGGAGAGATCATGAGCACCAGGCACATCGTGGCGGAGACCACCCTCGGCGAGCTGACGCTCGTCGCCGAGGGACGCGCCGTGACCGGCGTGTACTTCCGCCACCACATCCGCCGGCCGGCGGAGTCGTCGTTCGGGGAGCGCGTCGCCACCGATGTCCTGCTCGACGAGGCGGCGCATCGGATCCGCGCTTACCTCGCCGGGGACCGCCGCGACTTCGACTTGCCGCTCGCCACCCACGGCAGCGACGTCCAGGAGGCCGTCTGGGCCGCCCTGCGGGAGATCCCGTACGGCACCACCACGACGTACGGCGCCCTCGCGGAGCGGCTCGGCTTCGTCACGTCGGCGTGGGGCGTGGGGCAGGCCGTCGGCGCGAACCCGCTGTGCGTCCTGGTCCCGTGCCACCGCGTGCTCGGGTCGAACGGCACGCTGACGGGGTACGCGGGCGGCCTGCGCCGCAAGCGGATCCTGCTCGACGTCGAGGCCGCCGCCGACGGCGAGCCCTGGCTCCCGGGCATGGGGGCCCACACCCCGGGGGCGGCGTGAAACCACCGTTCGAGCGCGTCGTCGACGAGCACGCCGCCACGGTGCTGCGCGTCTGCCGCGCGATCCTCGGCCCGCACGACGCCGAGGACGCGTGGTCGGAGACCTTCCTCTCCGCGCTGCGCGCCTACCCGGACCTGCCGGAATCGGCCAACGTCGAGGCCTGGCTCGTGACCATCGCGCACCGCAAGGCCATCGACCAGGTCCGGGCGGCGCAGCGGCGCGCCGTCCCCGTCGACACCGTCCCGGAGCGCCCCGTCGTCTCCGCCCCGCCCGACGGTGACCTCTGGGTCGCCGTCGCGGCCCTGCCGGACAAGCAGCGGCAGGCCGTCGCGTACCGCTACGCGGCGGACCTGCCCTACGCCGAGATCGCCGAGATCCTCGGCGGCACCGTCGACGCCGCGCGCCGCGCGGCCGCCGACGGCCTCAAGAAACTCCGAACCACTCGCACCAGGGAGGAACTCTCATGAGCGAGAAGATCACCGACACCCTCTCGGCGCCGGCCGATACCGACGCCCTCGCCCGGCTCCGCGCCCGCCTCGCGGCGAGCGCCGAGGCGGACGGCCTGCTCGACATCGCCTACACCGTCGTCGACTCCCCCGTCGGCGGGCTGCTGCTCGCGGCGACCGAGCGCGGCCTGGTCCGGGTCGCCTACGCCCGCGAGGACCACGACGCCGTCCTGGAGACGCTGGCGCAGAAGGTGAGCCCGCGGGTGCTGCGTGCGCCACGACGGCTCGACGCGACGGCCCGCGAGCTCGAAGAGTACTTCGCCGGCCGGCGGACCGCGTTCGACCTGCCGCTCGATCACGCCCTCTCGCACGGCTTCCGGCAGCTGGTGCAGAGCCGGCTGCCCGACATCGACTACGGGACGACGCTGAGCTACAAGCAGGTGGCCGAGCTCGTCGGCAGCCCGGCGGCGGTCCGCGCCGTCGGCACCGCCTGCGCCACGAACCCCCTGCCCGTGGTGGTCCCGTGCCACCGCGTCGTGAAGTCCGACGGCGGCATCGGGCAGTACGTCGGCGGCGTGGAGGCGAAAGCCGCCCTGCTGGAGCTGGAGTCGGCCGCATGAGCGCCGCCCCGGGGCTCGACTCCGCCGACTGGGGCGCCGTCTCCGCCGAGCTCGACGCGGTGGGCGGGGCGCTCCTGCCCCGCCTCCTGTCCGACGAGCGCACCGTCGAACTGCGGGAGCTGTACGGGCGGGAAGAGCTGTTCCGCAGCACGATCGACATGGAGCGGTACCGGTTCGGCGCCGGGGAGTACCGCTACTTCGCCCGGCCGTATCCGGAGCCGATCGACGAGCTCAAACACGCGCTGTATCCGCACCTGCTGCCGATCGCGCGACGATGGTGGGAGCGGCTGGGCCGCGAGGCGCCGTGGCCCGACGACCTCGACGAGTGGCTCGCGATGTGCCACGAGGCGGGCCAGCGGAAGTCGACGGCGATCCTCCTGAAGTACGGCGCCGGCGACTGGAACGCGCTGCACCGGGACCTGTACGGCGACCTGGTCTTCCCGCTGCAGGTGGTGATCGCGCTCAACGATCCCGGTGTGGACCACGAGGGCGGCGAGTTCCTGCTGCTCGAGCAGCGGCCCCGCGCCCAGTCCCGCGGCACGTCCTTCACGCTGCCGCGCGGGCACTGCTTCGTGTTCACCACCCGCGATCGCCCGGTCCGCTCCGCGCGGGGCTGGTCCGCGGCGCCCGTGCGGCACGGGGTCTCGACGGTCCGCTCCGGCGAGCGGCACACGCTGGCCCTGGTCTTCCACGACGCGGCGTGACATGGGCTCCGACATGCTGTTCCCGCCCGACCGAGCCGTGGTCGACCTCGCGCCGGGCGCGTACCTGATCCGCGGCTGGCTCGACCTCGCGCAGCAGGAATGGATCGTCCGCCGGTTCCGGGAGTGGTCGACCGGGCCGGTGCCGATCCGCGCGGCGACGGTGCGCGGGCACCCGATGTCGGTGCGCACGGTGTGCCTGGGCTGGCACTGGCAGCCCTACCGCTACTCGCGGGAGGCCACCGATGTGAACGGCGCTCGCGTCCTCCCCTTCCCGGACTGGCTGGTGCGGGCCGGCCGGAGCGCGCTCGCCGACACCGGGCACGACGCCGGCGAGGTCGAGCGGTACACGCCCGACACCGCGCTGGTGAACTTCTACGACGAACGAGCCCGCATGGGCATGCACCAGGACAAGGACGAGGTCTCCCGCGCGCCGGTGGTCTCCCTGTCGATCGGCGACAGCTGCACCTTCCGGCTCGGCAACACGGAGAACCGGAACCGCCCCTACGCGGACGTGACGCTCGAATCCGGCGATCTCGTGGTCTTCGGCGGCCCGTCCCGGCTGGCCTTCCACGGCGTCACCGCCGTGCAGCCCGGGACGGCGCCGCCCGGCTGCGGCCTGGAGACGGGGCGGATCAACCTCACCCTCCGCGAGACCGGCATGGAGGGCTGACCTCGCAGCTAGGCCCCGTCGACGATGCGGTCCGCGCGCGGCGCCGTGGATTCGATGAGCCGGGCGTTGGTCTCGTCGGTGCCGTCGGCGCGTGCCCGGGCCTCTTCGGGGCCGCGGCCGAAACGCATGTGCCGCTCGATGAGTCGCTGACGACGCAAGGCGGGATCGATACGCAGGAACCACACCTCGTCGAGCGCGGCCCGGGCGCGGGGCCACGCGCCGGTCTCGGCGAGCAGGTAGTTGCCCTCGGTCACCACGAGCGGGACGTCCGGCGTCACCTCGATGGCGCCGCCGATCGAGGCCTCGAGTGCGCGGTCGAACCGCGGGGCGTAGACGGTGCCGTCGGCCGCGCGCAGGCGGTGCAGCAGCTCGGCGAAGCCGGCATCGTCGAAGGTGTCGATGGCGCCCTTGCGCCCCCAGCTGTCGTGCCGGCGCAGGACCGCGTCGTCGAGGTGGAAGCCGTCCATGGGGACCAGCACCGCGTCGTCGCCGAGCGCGGCCACCAGCTGCTCCGCCAGCGTCGACTTGCCGGACGCGGGCGCCCCGGCGATGCCGAGCAGAGCGCGCCCCGGCCGCGCGATCAGTTCCCGTGCGCGAGCGAGCAGCTCGTCCGTCACAGCGTCGCCAGCCACGCCCTCACCCCCGGGTATCGGCACTTCGCGGAGGCGTGAGCCGCCGCGAAGCGCAGTGCGTCAGCGACTGCCTCGCCCCGCGCGATCGCGAAGGCGTACGCGCCGTGCAGCACGTCGCCCGCCCCGAGCGTATCGACCACCGCCATCGCCGGAACGTCGACGGTGCCCTCGGCCCCGT
This sequence comes from Tsukamurella sp. M9C, assembly GCF_020169415.1. Classification (GTDB taxonomy): domain Bacteria; phylum Actinomycetota; class Actinomycetes; order Mycobacteriales; family Mycobacteriaceae; genus Tsukamurella. Next base: position 26,340 of record NZ_JAIULG010000040.1, on the reverse strand, counting down.
GGTCGCGGTACCGGATCGGCCCGGCACCGTCGGTCACGGCGAGGACGGGCGGCGTCGGGACGTCCCCGGGCAGAACGAAGTCCGCGGAGCAGACGGCGTGTGCGGCGAGCGGCAGCAGGTCGGCGAAGACGGGGCGCCAGCGGCCGGCGTCGAGGATCGTCGTGACGCCCGCGGCTACGGCGCTGCGCATCGCGGACCGCGCGGCGGCGAGGCCGTGCCCGTCGAGCAGCACCACGTCGAAGCCCTCGGCGTGGATCGGCGGCACGGCGTCGGGGTACCCGGAACCGTCGAAGGAGACCACCTGCCGGTCGCCCGACGGGGCGTGGACCGTGACCGACGAGACGGGCGGCGCGAAACCCGGTGGGGCGAGGTCGAGGAGCTCGACCCCGCACGCGTAGAGGTCCTCGCACACGAGGCGGCCGAGGGCGGTGTCGCCGACCGGCGCGGCGAGCACGGCTCGCCCGCCGAGGGCGGCGAAGACCGCCGCGGCGTTCAGGGCGGGGCCGCCCCCGGAGACGTCCTGCCGGACCGCGGTGACCTTCCCGTTGCGGGGCGGCGATTCGTCGACGCGGGAGATGACGTCGACGGTGGCGAGCCCCACGAAGAGGCCCCGGGGCCCGCTACGGCCCACCGGCCGCCTCCTCGTCGGTCGGCGCCAGCGCGCCCGTCATCAGCGCCACCACCTCGGACATGCTGCGCTGCTTCGGATCCACGACGGCGGCGCGGCGGCCGAGGCGGTGCACGTGGATGCGGTCGGCCACCTCGAAGACGTGCGGCATGTCGTGGCTGATCAGGATCACCGGCGTGCCCCGATCGCGGATCTGCCGGATGAGGTCGATGACCTGGCCCGACTCGCGGACGCCGAGGGCGGCGGTGGGCTCGTCCATGATGATCACCTTCTTGCCGAAGGCGGCCGCCCGCACCACCGCGACGCCCTGCCGCTGCCCGCCGGAGAGGGTCTCCACGGCCTGCGTCGGCGACGTGATGCCGATCTGCAGGTCCGCGAGGTACCCCGCCGCGGCGTCCCGCATGGCCCGCCGGTCGAGCTGGCGGAACACCGAGCCGAGGACGCCCGGCTTACGGATCTCCCGCCCCAGGTAGACGTTCGCGGCGATGTCCAGCGCGGGGATCACGGCGAGGTCCTGGTACACGGTCTCGATGCCGGCGTTGCGGGCGTCCAGAGTGCTGCGGAAGTGGACCGGCGCACCGTCGAGCAGGATCTCGCCCTCGCTCGGGACGAGCGCCCCCGACAGGGCCTTGATGAGGCTGGACTTGCCGGCGCCGTTGTCGCCGATCACGGCCAGCACCTCGCCCGCCCGCAGCTCGAAGTCCGCGCCGGCGATGGCCCGGACCTGCCCGTAGTTCTTCACCAGGCCGCGGGCCTGCAGCACCGGCGTGCGGTCGGCGGTGGTCACTGCTGCCTCCTGCGCGAGATCTGGTCCAGCGTGACGGCGGCGATGACGAGGACGCCGGTCGCGATGTTCTGGTACAGGTTGTCGATCCCCACCAGCGTGAGCCCGTTGCGCAGCACGCCGACGATGAGCGCGCCGACCAGCGTGCCCAGCACCGAGCCGCGGCCGCCGAACAGGCTGGTGCCGCCGATCACGACCGCCGTGATGGTGTCGAGATTGGCGGTCTGGAAGGCGTTCGGGTCCGCCGTGGGAATGCGGCCGAGCGCCGCCCACGCCGCGATCACGGCGATGAGCCCGGACACCAGGTACACGCCGAAGACCGTCTTGGAGGTCTTGATGCCGGCGAGCGACGCGGAGACGGGGTTGCCGCCCACCGCGTAGACGTGCCGCCCCGTGGCGGTGCGGTTGAGCACGTACCAGGCGGCGGCGTACACCACCAGGAGTACGAGCAGGCCCAGGGTGAGCGGGAAGCCCGCGACGTCGAAGCCCTTGCCCAGGAAGGTGAGCGGACCGTCGGCCACGCGGTACGTCTGCGAGCCCGCGTACAGCTGGGTCGCCGCCGCCACGATGGTGAACATGCCGAGCGTGACGATGAACGGCGGCAGCTTGAGCAGGGTCACGAGCGCCCCGTTGACCGCGCCGATCAGGAGGCAGACGCCGAGGGCGGCCACCATCGCCAGGACCGGGTCGGTGCCCGCCACCTTCGCCAGGACGACGGTGCCGAGCACGCACGTCGCGCCGATCGACAGGTCGATGCCCGCGGTGAGGATGATGAGCGACTGCGCGACGGCGAGGATCCCGATCACCATGGACTGCTGCAGGATCAGCGAGATGTTGTAGCCCGTCGCGAACTGCGGGGTGAGGATGAAGAAGACCACGCAGGCGACGACGAGGGCGGCGAGCGGCCCCGCGAGAGGCTCCCGCAGGACGCCCGCCAGGGACGGCCGGGCCAGGCTCACGCCTGTCCCCAGCAGTTCTGCGCGCCCCACGCGGTGTCCTTCGACTCGACGCCGGCGACCGGCTTGTCGGTCACCAGTTGGGATCCCGTGTTGGTGAAGCCGGTCGGCTTGGTGCCGTCCTTGGCGAAGGCGACCACCGCGTCCACGCCCTGCTCGGCCATCTTCGCCGGGAACTGCAGCACGGTGGCGCCGATGACGCCCTTCTTCACGTTGTCCACGCCCGTGCAGCTGCCGTCGATCGAGCCGATCGCCAGTTGCGCCGCCTTGCCCGCCTTCTTCGCCGCCTCGTACCCGCCGGCCGCCGCGGGCTCGTTGATCGTGTAGAGCGCGTTGGCGTCCGGGACGCGCTGCAGCAGGTTCTCCATCGCCGTCTGCGCCTTGGTCTGGTCGCCGTTGGTGGTCTCCTTGCCCGCCACCTCGGGCGCGTTCTCCGCCAGCCCGATGCCCTGCAGGAAGCCCTGGTGCCGGAACTCGGAGACGGTGCTGCCCGGGGTGCCGTCGAGCATGAGCAGCTTCGCCGGCTGACCCGCGAGCGCACCCTTGACCCACGCGCCCTGCAGGCGGCCGGCCTCCTTGTTGTCGGTGGCGAAGGTGGCGTCCACGGCGCTCTCGGGGTCGGTCGCGGTGTCGAGGGCGATGACGACGACGCCCGCGTCGCGGGCCTTCTTGATCGCCGCGAGGATGCCCGTCGACGAGTTCGGGGTGATGAGGATGCCCTTGACACCCTGGCTGACCAGGTTCTCGATCGCGGCGACCTGGCCCTCGTTGTCCCCGTCGAACTTGCCGGCGAGCGCGACGAGGCTCGCGCCCTTCGCGTCGGCCTGCTTCTTGGCGGCCTCGCGGATCTTCACGAAGAACGGGTTCGTATCGGTCTTGGTGATCAGGCCGACCTTGACGTCGCCCGACGAACCGCCGTCGCGGTTGCAGGCGGCCACCGAGGTGAGGCTGACCGTGAGGGCGCAGCACACCGCCGCGATGCGCAGGCTCTTCCGATTCGACATGAGGACTCCATTCGACTGTGTTGCGGATCACACGACTGACGAGTGGTTGCGACGCTATACCCGCAGCTGAAACCCGCGCAAGGGTTTGCGCAAACGCTTGCGCCACCGAATCGCGGGCGGGCAGACTGGGCCGATGGGAAACATGGCCGACGTCGCCGCCGCCGCCGGCGTGTCGATCAGCACCGTCTCCCACGTCATCAACGAGACCCGGCGCGTGGACCCCCGCACCCGCGACGCGGTGCTCGCCGCGATCGCCTCCACGGGCTATCGGCGGAACGCCCTGGCGGCCGCGCTCGCGACGTCGCGGTCGGGCGTCCTCGCGCTGAGCATCGCCGCCGGACGCAACCCGTACTTCGGCCCCCTCATGCGCGCGATCGAGTCGCGCGCCAGCGAGCTCGGCTACACGCTGATGATGGGCGACTCCCACGACGACACCGAGATCGAGCACCGCCTCGTCGGCTCGCTGCTCGATCGCCGTGTGGACGGGCTGATCATGGCGCCGTCGCCGGGATCCGAGGAGCGGACCATCCCGACCGTCCAAGCGGCGGGGACGCCCCTGGTGCTCATCGACCGACTCTCCCCCGCCGACGTCGACCAGGTCGCGTCCGAGGGCGCCGAACCCGTCGTCCGGCTCACCACCCACCTCGCCGAACTCGGCCACCGGCGCATCGGCGTCCTGACCGGCCGGCCCGGCATCCAATCCACGGAGGAGCGGACCGAGGGCTTCGTCCGCGCCATGGACGCCGCGGGGCTGCGCGCCGCGCCCCGACACGTGCGCTGCGGCGACTCGCGCGCCGACGAGGCCCGCGTCCAGACCCTGGCCATGTTCCGCGCGCGGGCGCCGCGGCCCACCGCCCTCGTCGTGCTCAACAACGAGATGACGGTCGGCGCGATGCGGGCTCTGCGCGATCTGGACCTGCGCGTTCCCGACGACGTCGCGCTCGTGGCCTACGACGACTTCGAGTGGTCCGACCTGTTCTCCCCCGGCCTCACCGCCGCGGCCCAGGACGTCGAGGCCATCGGACGGCGGTGCGTCGACCTCCTCGTCGAACGGATCGAGGGATTCGACGGTCCGCGGCGGGTCGAGAGATTGCCCACAGCCTTCCACCACCGCGACTCGTGCGGTTGCGAGCGGCCGCACGCCGGGGGTTAGTATCGAGGCCATGGTCATCTTCTTCGAGATCCTCATGGCGGTGGCGTCGGTCGCGATCTTCGCGTTCGCGATCTTCGTGATGTACCGCGTCCTCACCGACGGGCAGTAAGCCCGCCGTGACCGACGAGGCCACCCCCGACGCTTCCGTCTCCGCCGGTACCGGTCAGGAGGCGCTGGACGCCGCCGTCGAGCGCGCCGAGACCACCTCGTCGCGCAACATCTCGAACCTCCCCGGGCTGCCGCTCGCCGACGACACGGCGAACCTGCGGCAGGGCCCGGACCTGCATTCCGGCCTGCTCGGCCTGCTCCCCCTCGTCGGCATCTGGCGCGGCGAGGGCGAGGGCCACGACGCGGCCGGCGACTACCACTTCGGGCAGCAGATCGTCGTCAGCCACGACGGCCAGAACTTCCTCTCGTGGGAGGCGCGGTCCTGGAAGCTGGACGACAAGGGCGAGTTCTCGGAGCCCGACCTGCGCGAGGCCGGCTTCTGGCGCATCGGCGAGGACGACGAGATCGAGTTCGTCGTCACCCACGCCAGCGGCATCGTCGAGCTCTACTACGGCAAGCCCGTCTCCCAGACCGCGTGGGAGCTCGAGGCCGACGTCGTGATCCGCTCCAAGTCGTCGCCGCTCGCCGGCGCCGCCAAGCGGCTGTACGGCCTCGTCGAGCAGGGTGGCGCGCTCGCCTACGTCGAGGAGCGCATCGACGCCGACGGCGAGCTCATCCCCCGCCTGAGCGCCAAGCTCAACCGCTACGCGGGCTAGTTCCCCGGCGCGATCCCCTCAGGATCATTCGGCGCCGCAGCTCCCGGCGCGGGCGGAACCCCCAACCGACGCAGGGTGTCGATCGCGCCCGTGATGTGCGCGTGCCAGTCGTCCCCACCGCCGGCCTCGTGCCAGTTCCGCAGTGCGGCGACGAGGGACCACAGGATCGCGTTCGCGATCACCCGCGCTTCATAGCGGTCGTACCGCCCTCCGGCGACCACGGATTCCGCGAGATGCTCGGTCGCCTCGTCGATCATGAGGAACGCCGCAGCGCGCACCGAGGGGATCTCGAACCAGAGCCGCGCGCGGATCGGGGCCGTCTCGTCGAGCTCGTCCTTCGTCTCGACCGACATGTCGATGACCGCCTTCGTCACCGCCTCCCAGGGTGGGACCCCTTGCGCAAGAAGATGTCCCATCGTCGCGAGCGATCGCGAGTCGAAGGCGTCGGTGAGGATGAGCCCCTCCTTCGTGCCGAAGTACCGGTAGACGGTGCTCGGGGAGACCTCCGCCTCGGCCGCGATCTTCTCGACCGTGACCCAGTCGAAACCCCGCTCGTCGATCATCCGCAGCGCCAACCGCTGGATGTGGACCATCGCGGCCATCTTCTTGCGCTCGCGGAGAGTCGGCTGCGGCGCCGGGCCGTCCGCGTGCCCGGCGGCATCGCGCACCGCGGTGTTCATCGGCTCCGGCATCAGGACCCCTTCCTTCGATCACCGTCCATTCTGACAGTCACTCGCAGAATCATCTTCCCAAGGGCGGACGAAAGTCGTACAGTCACTGTCATGAGCAAGTCACTGTCAGTTTCCGCATCAGGCCTCCGCAAGAACTTCGGCCGGTCCGTCGCGCTGGACGGACTGGACCTCACCGTCGAGGAGGGCGAGGTGCACGGCTTCCTCGGCCCGAACGGCGCGGGCAAGTCGACCACCATCCGCGCGCTGCTCGGGCAGTTGCGGCTCGACGGCGGCGAGGCCCGGGTCTTCGGTCTCGATCCGCGCGCGGACGCGTCGGCGGTCCACGACCGCCTCACCTACGTGCCCGGCGACGTCTCGCTGTGGCCGGGCCTGAGCGGCGGCGAGTGCATCGACGTGCTCGGTGGCCTACAGGGACACCTCGACCCGCGTCGCCGCGACGAGCTGATCGAGCGCTTCGAACTGGACCCGCGCAAGAAGGCCCGCACCTACTCCAAGGGCAACCGGCAGAAGGTCGCGCTCATCGCCGCCCTCGCCTGCGACGCGGACCTGTACGTCCTGGACGAGCCCACCTCGGGGCTCGACCCGCTGATGGAGGCGCACTTCCAGGACGCGGTCCGCGAGCGCAACACCGAGGGCCGGACGGTCCTGCTGAGCAGCCACATCCTCGCCGAGGTCGATGCGCTGTGCCACCGCGTGACCATCGTCCGCGCGGGCGTCACCGTCTCCACCGGCACGCTCCGGGAGTTGCGCGCCGGCACCCGCACCGCGATCGACGCCGTCACCCCCGCGCCGCCCACGGGCCTCGAGGGCCTGCCCGGCGTCGCCGACCTCCAGACCGCCGGCACCGCCGCGGGGATCCGCACGCGGCTCACGGCCTCGCACGCCGGGCTGGCCGGCGCCGTCGCCGCGGTCGCGGCCGCCGGGCCCACCGAGCTCGCGGTGCACCCTCCCAGCCTGGAGCAGCTCTTCCTCGGTCACTACCGCGACGAGGCGGACGGCGCTGAGGCGGGCAGCGCCGAGACCGCGGGGAGCAACCGATGAACGGCCTCGTCACCGTGATCAGGCTGCGCCTGCGCTCCGGGCGGGTGGGCCTGCTCGCCGCGCCGGCGGCGATCGCGGGCCTGGTCGCGGTGACGGCCGTGAGCATCGCCGGCCTCTACGGCACCGCGGAGGCCCGCGCCGGGTACGCCGCCTCCATCGGCGACTCCGCGGCGGGCGCGGCCTTCAACGGCCGCGGCTACGACCTGGACACCGCCGGCGGCATCACCGCGCTGGAGGTCGGCCTGTTCGGCCAACTGCTGGTGGCGGCGTGCGGCATCGGCCTGGCGATCCGGCACACGCGCCGCGAGGAGGAGTCCGGCCTCACGGAACTCATCACCGCGACGCGCATCGCCCCGCTCGCGCCCCTGGCCTCCGCGGCGATCGTGATCGGCGGCGCGTGCACGGCCGCGGGCGTCCTTTCAACGCTCGCCACCGGAAGCGCCGGCTACGGCGCCGGGATCGGGCTGCTGATGGCGGCGTACGCGGGCGTCGGCCTCGTCGCCGGACAGCTCGCGCAGACCGCCCGCACCGCGTGGGCCCTCGCGCTGGGCTTCCTGCTCGCGACCTTCCTGGTCCGCGCGACGGTCGACGGCCGCGGCCTCGACGCCACCTGGCTGAGCCCACTCGGCTGGCCCGCCGAGATCCGCCCGTTCGGAGCCGCGCCGCAGCTGTGGCCGCTGGTGGCCCTCGCCGCGATGACGGCGCTGACGACGGCCGGCGCGGTGGCGATCGCGCGGCGCCGCGACCTGGGCGCCGGCGTGGTGGCGCCGCGGCTCGGTCCGCCGCGGGCGCGAGCGCGGCTCGCCTCGCCGCTGGGCTTGGCCGCCCGGCTCGCGGCCGGAACGCTGGTCGGTTGGGCGGCGTTCGCCGCCGTCTGGGCGGCGGTGTTCGGCGCCCTCTCGCACGAGGTGACCCGCCTCATCGACGCGAATCCCGCTCTGCTGGAGGCGATGGGGGTGCGGTCTGCGACCGACCTCGTGAGCAGCCTCGCGCTCCTGTTCATCGCGCTCAGCGCGGGCGCCGCGGGGCTCAGCACCGCCGGCACCCTCTCGGCGGAGGAATCGGAGGGCCGGCTCGGCCTCGTCGCCGCGACGCGCGTCCCGCTCCGGACCTGGTGGCCCTCCTGGGGCGCGGTCGCGCTCGCGGGCGCGGGCGCTGTCCTGCTCGGCGGCGCCGCGGTCCTGGGCGTCGCGACGGCGCTCGCGACCGGGCGCGGAGCGGAGGTGGGCTCGGCCCTCGCGGCGGGCGCCGGCTACCTGATCCCCGTGGCCGTCATCGTCCTCGTCGGGCTCGCCTCCCGGGCGGCAACCGTGCGCCCCGTCCTCCTCGGGTGGGTCGCGCTCGCCTGGGCGGGCGTCGTCGGACTGCTCGCGGAGACGCTGCGGCTGCCCGGCTGGGCGCGGGACCTGTCCCCGCTGCACGCGGTGGGGACCCTGCCGATCGACGCGCCGGACCTGACCGCCACCGTCGTCCTCGGGGCGCTCGCCGTCGTGCTCGGCGCGGCGACGCCGGCCCTCGCCGCGCGGCGGGACCTCGCCGCGGGCTGAGCCGCGCCGGCCCCGGAACGGAAACAGGCCCCGGGTGCGTGAACATCACGCGCTCCCGGGGCCTGCCGTATTCCAGGTGGGTGGCCGCCTAGCGGTCAGCCACCTCCTTGATCCTGAAATTCACCATTTCTTGGATCACCTCCTTTCCGTTGACGTCTTCGACGCTACGCCCGCTCCTGGGCGTCGGCAACGGAATTATCCGGAGGGCGAACATGCTGGTCAGGCGCCGTACCAGCCGGCGATCTGCTGCGAGGACGCCCATCCCGAGTAAGTCTCCTTCTGCGGCCATCCCTCGGGGGCGTCCTGCCACTTCTCCTGCCGGCCGTAGGGCAGCGCGTCGAGGATGCCGAACAGGTAGCTCAGCTGCTCCGAGCCGCGGCCCTCGGTGCCCCAGACCCGGTAGACGGTGTCGCCGTCGCGGACGAAGGTGTTGAGCCCGAAGCCCTCGCCGGGCCCCGCGCCCACGTCGGCCCCGAAGGTGCTCCCGGCGCTCGAGTACCAGGTCATGGTGTTGCCGACGCGCTGCTTGTACGCCAGCACCTCGTCGATCGGGCCGTTGGTGACGATCACGAAGCGCGCGTCCCAGTTCGCGAGCGAGTCGAGCCGCGTGAATTGCGAGGTGTACCCGGTGCACCCCGGGCACTGCCACTCGTTCCCGTCGGTCCACATGTGGTGGTACGTGAGCAGCTGCGAGTGGCCGTCGAAGACGTCGGCGAGGGTCACCGACGATCCGTCCTCGGCGATCAGCCGGTACTCGGGCAGCTCCACGGCGGGCAGGGCGCGCCGCTGCGCGGCGATGGCGTCGAGCTCGCGGGTGGCGGCCTTCTCGCGGATGCGGAGTGCGTCGAGCTCCTTCTGCCAGGTCTCGCGGTCGACGACGGTGGGAATGGCGTTCATGACGGGTTCCTCTCTCGGGGTGGGAGTCTCGGGACGGACATGGCGGGGCTCAGGGCCGGAAGCGGGTCTGAGCGAAGTGATCGCCGCGGGAGAACGACAGGACCTTGTCGGGGCGCACGCCGAAGACGGGGAGCGAGGCGGCGTCCGGGTTGGGCGCGAGCCCGTCGGCGTGGTGGCGGAAGCCGTCGTCGTCGACGTCGTAGGGCCAGTCCAGCCGGTCGCGCCACATCCGCGCGAGGGTCTCGAGCACGGCGCGATCGGTGCAGCGCTCGGCGCGGCCCTCGACGACGACGTCGAGCCCGTGGCGGTACGCGTCGGTCCCGGTGGTGAGGACGCAGCGCTGATCGTGCACGAGGTTCCGCGCCTTCTGCTCCTCCCAGCCGGTCACGAAGTACAGCGCGCCGTCGAGCCACATCGCGGGCAGCGGGCACACGTGCGGCCTCCCGTCGGCGCGGACGGTGCTGAGCCGGAACATCTCGGCACCGTCGAGCGCCGCGGCGACCTCCGCCCACGACGTGGCGACGGCCCCGGGGCTGCTGAACTCCGGGTGCAGGACCGGCTCGGGCGTCGTGCTGGTGGTCATCGCGCCTCCTGGCATGTTCACAGCGTCCACATCTGTTATGTTCACACCGTACACTTGAGGGACGGGGGACACAAGAGCATGGCGTACCACCACGGTGACCTGGCGCAGGCGCTGGTCGACGCGGGCCTCGAGGTGACGCGCGCCGGCGGACCGTCGGCGCTGACCATCCGTGAGGTCACCCGCCGGGTCGGGGTCAGCCCCAACGCCGCGTACCGCCACTTCCCCGACCGCCTCGCGCTCCTGCGGGCCGTGAGCGCCGCGATCGAGCAGCGGATGGCCGACGCGATGCCCGTCAGCCCTGGCCAGGGCCCCGTCGAGCGCCTGCGGGCCGTCGGCCTCGGCTACATCGCCTTCGCGCTCGCCGAGCCGGGCTGGTTCTCGGTGTGCTTCTTCGGCGACGAGGCACCGGACCCGGAGTCGCTCAACGGGATCCCGCCGTACGTCGCGCTGTCGGAGGCCCTGGACCTCCTGGTGCACGCGGACCTGCTGCGCCCGGAGGCCCGACGGTCCGCCACCTGGTCCTGCTGGTCGATGGTCCACGGCTTCGCCGAGATGGCCCTGCGCGGGCCGCTGCACCACCTGCCGGGCGATCAGCAGTGGCCGCTCGCCGAGGCCGCGGTCGACGCGGCGATCGCGGGAATCCTGCGCGACTGAGCGCGGCGGAGCACCATGGGGTCATGAGCGACTCCCCCGTGTGGCTGGTGACCGGAGCGTCCAAGGGCATCGGCCTCGAGGTGGTGAAGGCAGCGCTCGCGAGCGGCGCCCGCGTCGCCGCCACCACCCGCAGCCCCGAGAAGCTCGCGGCCGAACTCGACGACCCGAACGTCCTGGCCCTGCCGATGCGGATCACCGACGAGGCGGACGTGCGCCGCGCCGTCGCGCGGGTCGAGCAGGAGCTCGGCCGCATCGACGTGCTGGTCAACAACGCCGGCTACTCGCTGCTCGGCGCGGTCGAGGAGGTCGCGCTCGACGACGTGCGGGCGAACTTCGACGTCAACGTCTTCGGCGTCCTCGCGGTCACGCAGGCGGTGCTCCCGGGCATGCGGGCGCGCCGGTCGGGACGGATCCTCAACCTGGCGTCGATCTCCGCGAGCGTCACCGGCCCCGCGCAGGGGATCTACAGCGCGTCCAAGGCCGCGGTCCTCCTGCTCACCGAGGCCCTCGCCGCAGAGATAGCGCCGCTCGGGCTGCACGCCGTCGCGATCTGCCCGGGCGGGGTGCGCACCGACTTCCTCGACGCCTCGTCGAGCCGCCGCCCCGCGACCGCCATCGACGACTACGCCGCCGTCGCCGGCACCCTCGCCGCGCTCGACCGGCTCAACCACAACCAGGGCGGCGACCCCGCGCTCCTGGCGCGGGCGCTCGTCGCTGTCGCGGCGATGCCCGACCCGCCGACGCGCCTCTACCTCGGGAAGGATGCGCTGCACGCGATCCTGCGCGCGACGGAGGCCCAGCACGCGGAGGCCGAGCGCTACGCGGACCTGAGCCGGTCCATCTCCCACTGACGCACGCCCGCGGGCGGCTCCGCGTGCCCCGCCACGACGACGGTGCGCCCGGGGAACAGCCCGGCGGGGTCGAGGATCTCGGCGAGGAGCCGCTCCGCGTCGGCGGCGTCCAGGTGCTCGGTCGGCTCGTCCAGCAGGACGACGCCCGCGGGGCTGAGCAGCGCCCGCGCCAGGAGCAGCCGGCGGCGCTGGCCGCCGGAGAGCGAGTCGGCGCCGTGCTCCAGCGGGGTCCGCACGCCGTCCGGCAGGCCGTCGATCCACTCCCCCAACCCGACCCGGCGCAGGGCCGCGTCGATCTCGGCGTCGGTGGCGTCGCCGCGCGCCACGCGGCAGTTCTCCGCCACCGTCGTCGCGAAGACGTGGGCGGCCTCGCCGAAGAAGCCCACCGACGCGGGCAGGTCCGCGCAGTCGCGCGCGGGCGTCCCGTCGACGAGGACCTCGCCGCCGCGGTCGTCGAGACCCGCGAGGGCGAGCAGCAGGGTCGTCTTGCCCGCCCCGGAGGCGCCGCGCACCGCCAGGCGGTCGCCGGGGTCGAGCGCCAGCGCGCCCAGCTCCAGCCGCGGGTGCGGGGCGACCGGGACGGTGCCGGCCGGCACCGAGGGCAGGGTCAGCAGGGGCGCGAGCCGGCCCGCAGCGTCGGCGGAGCGCACGTACTGCCGCGCCGCGTCGGGCAGCACGGAGACGGCCTCGAAGGCGCTGAGCGGCAGCAGGATGAGGATGCCGAGGGTGGTCGCGGCCGCCGAGTCGATCCGGGCGACGGCGACGAGCAGCGCGGCGACCACGGCGACGCCGACGGCGAGCGGGATCGCCGCGTCCGCCAGCGCGCCGGTGCGGGCCGCGCGGTCGACGGCGGACCGTCGGGCGTCCTCGGCGCGGGCGGCGCGGGCCCGCACCTCGTCCAGCCGGCCCGCGACGGCGAGCTCCCCCGCGTGGTCGAGCACGGCCGAGGCCGCGGCGCCGAAGGCCTCGCTGCCCGCGGCCTCCGCGGCCGCGCGGTCGCGGGTGGCGCGCGCGGTCAGCCACGGCGCGACGAGCCCCGCCGCCAGCAGGCAGACCGCGAGCGCGATCCCGGCGCGGGGATCGAGGAACCACATCCAGGCGGTGGCCGCGACCGAGACCGTCGCCGCGACCGCGGCGGGGATCACGGTGCGCACCAGCGCATCGCCGACCGCGTCGACGTCGGCGCCGGTGCGGGCGAGCAGCTCGCCGCCGGAGAGCCGCACGGACTCCGCCGGCGCGGCCCCGGCGAGCCGCAGGTACAGCGCGGCCCGCAGCTCGGTGAGCCCGCGCAGCGCGAGCCGGTGCGACGCGAGCCGCTCGACGTAACGCATCAGCCCGCGGGTGATGCCGAGCCCGCGCACGGAGGTCACGGCGAGCGAGAGCGCCAGCACGGGCGGCATCGTCCACGCCTTGGTGATGAGCCACGCGGAGAGCCCCGCCAGCGCGAGGGCGCTGGCGGCCGTGAGCACGCCCGCGCCCACCGCGCCGAGCACGGCGAGCGGACGGGTCCGCATGGCCCGCAGGCAGATCAGCAGGTCATGCACGCGTCACCTCCAGCACCTCGTCGGCGGCGGCGAGCACCTGCGGGTCGTGCGCCGCGACCACGACGGTCGCGCCGGCGTCCGCGCGGGCGCGCAGCTCGGCGAGGACGCGCGCGGCGAGCTCCTCGTCGAGGTGCGCGGTGGGCTCGTCGAAGAGCAGCACGTCCCGGCCGAGCGCGAGGGTGCGGGCCAGCGCGAGCCGCTGCCGTTGCCCGGCGGACAGCCCGGCCCCGCCGGTGCCGACGGGCCGCTCCCAGCCGCGCTCCGCGATCACCTCCTCGAGGCCGGTCGCGGCGAGCACCTCGGGCACGGAATCCGTTGCGGGGGCGCCCAGCAGCGTGAAGTTGTGTTCCAGGGTGCCGGGCTCCAGGTACGGGTGCTGCGGGCACCACGCCACGTGCGCCCACCACTCCGGGCCCCCGGCGAGCGGCGCACCGTCGACGGTGACCTCGCCCGCGTCCGGCGCCGCGAGGCCCGCCAGGACGGTGAGCAGCGTGGACTTGCCCGAGCCGTTGGGCCCGGTGAGCACGGTGAGCCGGCCGGGGGCGAAGGCACCGTCGAAGCCCGACGGTGCCGCCCCGTCCCGCCCGTCGACCGTGACGCCGCGGGCGACGAGCACGCCCGGGCGCGCGGTGCCGCGCACCGCGGCGGGCGCGGGGGCGTCGAGCAGGGCGAAGACCCGGCCGGTGGCCTCGAGCCCCTGCTCGGCGGCGTGGAAGCCGGCGCCGACCGCGCGCAGCGGCCGGTACACCTCGGGCGCGAGGATCAGCGCGAAAACACCGGCGAACAGGGTCATCTCGCCGTAGACGAGCCGCAGGCCGATGCTCACCGCGACGAGGGCGACGCACAGGGTGGCGAGCAGTTCGAGCGCGAAGGACGAGAGGAACGCGATCCGCAGCGCGCCCATCGTCTCGGTCTCGTTGCGCGCGCCGAGGTCGCGGACCGTGCGCTCGGGTCCGCGCTCGCGGCCCAGGGCCCGCAGCGTGGGCAGGCCGGCCACGAGGTCGAGCAGCCGCGCGGAGAGCCGCGACATCGCGTCCAGGCGGCGCCGCGTGCGGTCGCGGGTGAGCAGGCCGATGAGCACCATGAAGATCGGCAGCAGCGGGAGGGTGCCGAGCGCGATGGCGCCGGAGACCCAGTCCGCGAGGAACATCGCGAGGATGAGGACCGGCGTCGCGATGGCGCTCAGCGCGAGGGCGGGGACGTAGCCGGTGAGGTAGGGCGGAAGGTCGTCGAGGCCGCGGGTGAGCGCGGTGCGCAGCTCCTCCCGGTCGACGGGGGTCCGGCCCGGACCGACGGCGTCCAGTGCGGCGGACCGCAGTTCGGAGACCACCCGGTCGGCGGAGCGTCGCTCGATGCGGGATCGCAGGTGGCTCACCGCGACCCGTACCGTCACGGCGGCCACCGCCAGCACGACGGGCTGCGTCACGTCCGCGTTGCCGGTCACCAGGCGCGCCAGCGCCGTCGCGAGCGCGTAGGCCAGCGCGATCACCGCGGCGGTCTCCACGACGCCGCAGGCGATCACGGTCACCATCAACCCGCGCGAGCTGCGCGCGTACCGGAGCAGCCGCGGGTCGACGGGGGCCCGGGTGTCAGGCACGGGGGCTGAGGCCGATCGACGGCGGGATCTGCGCGACGGAGATCCGCTGGCGGAACACCCAGTAGGTCCACGCCTGGTAGATCATCACCAGCGGCAGCAGCACGACGGTGCACCAGGACATCACGACCAGGGTGTAGTGCGAGGACGCGGCGGCCTCGATGGTGATCGTGCGGGCCGGGTCCGTCGCGTTGAGCACGTTCGGGAACAGCGAGCCGAAGAGCAGGACGCTCACGCCGATGACGGTCAGCGAGGTCGCGAGGAACGCCGCGAGCTCCCGCCCGGCGCGGACGAGCGGCCCCGCGGCCAGCAGGCCGGCGGCGGCCAGGACCACCATCGCCCAGGTCCACGGCTTGCCGTGCTCGAGCTGCGTCCACACCGCGAAGACGGCGCCGATCGCGGTGACGGGCAGCCACATCCGCACGGCGAGGCTCCGGGCGTCCACCCGGACGTCACCGTCGGACTTGAGCGCGACGAAGATCGCGCCGTGCAGGAGGAACAGGCCGAGGGTCGCGATCCCGCCGAGCAGCCCGTACGGGTTGAGCAGGTCCCAGACCTCGCTGGTCATGCCGCCGCGCTCGTCGAGGTCGACGCCGTGCACGATGTTCGCGAAGACCAGGCCCCACGCGAAGGCGGGGATCCAGGAGCCGAGGCCGATGCCGACGTCCGCCCAGCCGCGCCACCGCGGCTCGTCGATCTTGCCGCGCCACTCGATCGCGCAGACCCGGGTGATGAGCCCCACCAGGATCGCGAGCAGCACGAGGTAGAAGCCGGAGAAGACCTCGGCGTACCAGACGGGGAAGGCGGCGAACATCGCCGCGCCCGCGGTGATGAGCCACACCTCGTTGCCGTCCCAGACGGGGCCGATGGTATTGAGCAGCACGCGGCGGCGCTCCTCGGCGTCGGCGTGGGAGCGCTTGCGGCCCAGGATCGGCATGAGCATGCCGACACCGAAGTCGAAGCCCTCCAGCACGAAGTAGCCGGTGAACAGGAAGCCGATGGCGAGGAACCAGTAGTCGGGGAGAGTCATGGCGGCCTCCTAGTACGCGAAGGAGAGGTGGTCCGACGATGCCTTCCGGCCCGGCTCCGCGCCCTCGGGGGCGTCGGTGTCGGCGGGCGGATCATCGTCGTCGTGCGGCGGGTCCAGCGGACTGTGCAGGTTCGGGCCCTTGATCACGTACCGCCGGAGCAGGAAGAACCACAGCAGGTAGAGCGTGCCGTACACGGCGGCGAAGGTGACGAGTGAGAAGGCCATCATCGTCACGGAGTGGCCGGAGACGGCCTGCCCCACGGTGAGCCGGATCGTCGGGTCGCCGTTCGGGTTGGGCACCACCACCCAGGGCTGCCGGCCCATCTCGGTGAACACCCAGCCGGAGGTGTTGGCGAGGAAGGGCGTGGGCAGCGCGATGAGGCAGATCCGGCTGAACCACTTCTGGTTCGGGACGCGGCCGCGGCGGGTTACCCACAGGCCGGCCAGCGCCAGCACGCCCGAGCCGATCGACCAGCCCATCATCGCGCGGAAGGCCCAGTACGAGACGAAGAGGTTGGGGCGGTAGTCGCCCGGGCCGAACTTCTCGACGGCCTCGGCCTGCAGCTCGGTGACGCCCTTGAGCGTCGAGTTGGGGTCGCCGTTGGCGAGGAAGGAGGTCACGTACGGCACCTGCAGCACGTGCGTCACCGACTCGCAGTTGTTGTGCGTGCCGATGGTGAGCAGGGAGAAGCTGGCGCCGGTCTCGGTGTGGCAGAGCGATTCCGCCGAGGCCATCTTCATGGGTTGCTGCTCGAACATGAGCTTGGCCTGCGCGTCGCCGGTGATGCCCAGGCCCACGGCCGAGACGATCATGACGCCGAGACCGAAGCGGGTGACGGGACGCATCGACTGCGCCAGCTCGATCGCGTCGGGGTCGCCCTTGCGCATGCCCCGCACCATCCACCAGCCGCCGATCGCGGCGACGAAGGTGCCGGCGGTGAGCCACGCGCCGAAGACGGTGTGCGGGAACGCCGCGAGGGTGGTCGAGTTGGTGAGCACCTCCCAGATGCTCGTGAGCTCGGCGCGGTTCTTCTCCGGGTTGAAGGTGGCGCCCACGGGGTGCTGCATCCAGGAGTTCGCGGCGATGATGAAGAAGGCGGAGGCGTTCACGCCGAGCGCGACCATCCAGATGCAGCCCAGGTGCACGAGTTTCGGCAGCCGCGTCCAGCCGAAGATCCACAGGCCGAGGAAGGTCGACTCCATGAAGAAGGCGACGAGGCCCTCGAGCGCGAGCGGTGCGCCGAAGACGTCGCCGACGAACTTGCTGTACTCGCTCCAGGCCATGCCGAACTGGAACTCCTGGACGATGCCGGTGGCCACGCCCAGTGCGAAGTTGATGAGGAAGAGCTTGCCGAAGAAGTTCGTGGCCTTGAGCCAAGCCTGCTTCCCCGTCACCAGCCAGAGGGTCTGCATGGTGGCGACCATCGGCGCGAGGCCGATCGTGAGCGGCACCAGGATGAAATGCATCACCGTGGTCATGCCGAACTGCCAGCGGGCGATGTCCAACGCGGTCATGCGTACTCCCTGGGCCGAGGGGTCGGGCCGGCATCGTCGCCGACCCTTCTACTACGTTCAGTAGTAATTACTACCGATGGTAGTAGAGATCGCCTCCGATCCCAAGTGTTGAGACACAGCCCACGTCCGCGCGCCCTGGCCAACCCGTTGTGTCCACCGTAGGCCCGGCGCGCCCCGCCCGCGGGGCGCACGGCGGATTCGCCGACGCCCCTCCGCGCTCAGCGCGAGGTGACGGCGGACCGTCGTTCCATGCGCTTCTGATGCGCGACGCTGGCGGCGACCACGATCACGGCCAGCGCCGTCGACAGGCCGACCGCGCTGCGCTGGTCCGGGTCGACGATCATCGCGACGATGACGAAGACGATGAAGGCGATCACCGCGTACGTCGCCCACGGGAAGAACCACATGCGCAGCGGCGACGGGGTGCTCTCCCGGCGGCGCAGGGCGATCTGGCTGATCGCGATGACCAGGTAGACGAACAGGGCCACCGCGCCCGTCGTGGCCAGGAGGTAGCCGAACAGCTTCTCGGGCAGCACGTAGTTGCCGATCACCGCGAGGAAGCCGAGGATCATCGACGCCAGGACCGCGACCGCGGGGACGCCCCGCTTCGTGGTCCGGCCCGCGGCCCGGGGAGCGTCGCCGCGGCTGGCGAGCGAGTACAGCATCCGCGAGGCGGTGTAGAGCGCGCTGTTGAGGCACGACGCGACGGCTACGAGGACCACGACGTCCATGATCCCCGCGGCGGCCGGGATGTTCATGGCCTGCAGGACCGCCTGGTACGACCCCGTCGCCGAGTCGAGGGTGTTCCACGGGACGAGGGCCACCACCACGAAGATCGAGCCGATGTAGAACAGGCAGATCCGCCAGACCACCGAGTTCACGGCCTTGGTGATGCCCTTGGCCGGCTCGGGCGATTCGGCGGCGGCGATCGTCACGATCTCCGAGCCCATGAACGTGAACATGGTCGTGAGCATCGCCGCGATCACCGCCCCGGCCCCGTTCGGCATGAACCCGCCGGTGTCCCAGAGATGGCTCACGCCGGAGACCCCCGAGCCCGGCAGCAGCCCGAAGATCGCGAGCGCGCCCAGCACCAGGAAGGCCGCGATCGCGAGAACCTTGATCAGCGCGAACCAGAACTCGAACTCGCCGTAGTTGCCGACGGAGAACAGGTTCGTCACGGTGAGGAGCACCACCACCAGCAGTGCCCACGACCACTGCGGGCCGCCGACCGTCTTCGACAGGATCACCGCGGCGGCGGTCGCCTCGACGGGGATCACCAGCACCCAGAACAGCCAGTACAGCCACCCGATGCTGCAGCCCGCCCAGCGGCCCAGCGCCCGCTCGGCGTAGGTCGAGAAGGAGCCCGTGTCCGGGTGCGCGGTCGCCATCTCGCCGAGCATCCGCATCACCAGGATCACGAGCAGCCCGGCGAGGCTGTAGGAGATCAGCACCGCCGGCCCCGCCAGCTTGATCGCGTTCGCCGAACCCACGAACAGGCCCGCGCCGATGACGCCCGCGATCGAGATCATCGTGATGTGCCGGGGTTTGAGACTGGTGCCGAGCTGATCGCCCTCGGTGCCGGTGTCCTCGCGCGTACTCATCCCGCGACGCTATGCCCGTCGCGGCGCCGCCGCAGGCCGTGCCCGGATTGTCCGGAAACGCTAGGGGGTGTTCGCGATTCCCGCCTCGATGAGGGAGCGGACCGTCGCGTCCATGGGCGCGTCGGGCAGGGCGCGGCCGTCCAGAGTGTGCACGCGCGCGCACAGCGTGATGGACGAGACCAGCCACACCCCGTCGTTCATGACCAGGTCCACGGGGAAGAGCGGCTCCACCGCGGTGGCGACGCCCTTGTCCTCCGCGGCGTCGAACAGGGCGCGGGCGGTGGTGCCGGGCAGGATGCCCTGCTCGGCGGGCGGGGTGACGAGGGTGCGGCCGCGGGCGACCACGACGGTGGCGCGGGGCGCCTCGAGGACGCGGCCCTCACTGGAGGTGAAGATCACGTCGTCGGCGCCCTGCTTCTCCGCGTACCGCGCGGCGGCCATGTTCACGGCGTAGGAGAGGGTCTTCGCGCCGAGCAGGAGCCACGGCGCGTCGGTGCCGAGCCCCGTCGAATAGCCCCGGCCGAGCGTGATGGCCGAGATCCCCTCGGTCCGCGCGCGCCGCGCCCGGTCGGGCAGCGGCGAGACCGAGACGTAGGCGGTGGGCGTGCCGGGCGCGGACTCGCGGCCCCGCGTGTAGACGAGCCGCAACGCGCCCTCGGCGCTCCCCGCCTCCTCGCCGTAGAGCATCGCGGCGCGCTGCATCGCAGCCCACCAGGCGCCGTCGTTGGGCGCCGGGAGGCCGAGCGCGGCGGCCGAACGGCCCAGCCGGTCGAGATGGGCGCGGCCCTTGAGCG
Source organism: Tsukamurella sp. M9C (assembly GCF_020169415.1). Lineage (GTDB taxonomy): Bacteria > Actinomycetota > Actinomycetes > Mycobacteriales > Mycobacteriaceae > Tsukamurella. The sequence continues at coordinate 6,708 of NZ_JAIULG010000040.1, read as the reverse complement.
GGGCGCCGTCACGGACCAGGACCGTCTCGAAGCAGCCGTCGCCGCGGACCGCGCCGAGGTCGTCGGCGTACAGCAGGGGCGCGTCGGGAGCGCGCACGGAACCGTCCAGGGTGACCACCACGGATGCCATGGCGGCAACAGTATTCGACGCCCCGAAGCGCCGCGCGGCCAGCGGGGTAGGCTTGAGGAGTGTCGACTGAAGAACATTCCACGTCCGGCATCATGAACCCCGAGGACACGCCGGACACCGGCGTGACCTGGCATTTCGGGGATCCGTTCGGGGAGCAACGCGCGGCCGAACGCGGCGCCGCGGTGATCGACCGCTCGCACCGCCGCGTGATCACCCTGACCGGCCCCGAGCGCCTGTCCTGGCTGCACTCGATCACCAGCCAGCACCTGACGCACCTGCCGGATCGCACCGCGACCCAGAACCTCAACCTGGACGGCAGCGGTCGCGTGCTCGACCACTTCCACCTCATCGACGTCGACGGCACGACCTACCTCGACACCGAGCCCGCTGCGCTCGCGCCGAAGGAGGCCCCGCTCAGCCCGGACCTCGCGACGTACCTGCAGCGCATGGTCTTCCGGGCCGACGTGCAGGTGCAGGCGCGGGACGACCTCGCGGTGCTCACCGTGATCGGACCCGAGGCCGAGACCGTCGCAGCGCAGGTGGAGGGCGTCCGCCGCACCGATCCCGGCGAGGTGAACCTCATCGTGCCGCGCGAGCGGCTGGGCGCGGACTTCGCCGCCCTCGTCGCCGCCGGGGCGCGCCCCGCCGGCACCTGGGCCTACGAGGCCCGACGGGTCGCCGCCGCCCGCGCCCGGCAGGGCGTCGACACCGACGAGAAGACCATCCCGCACGAGGTGGACTGGATCGGCACCGCGGTGCACCTCGACAAGGGCTGCTACCGCGGGCAGGAGACCGTCGCGCGCGTGCACAACCTGGGCCGGCCCCCGCGCCGCCTCGTGCTGCTGCACCTCGACGGCTCCGCCGACGCGCGGCCCGCGACGGGCGACCCCGTGACGCTGGACGGGCGCACCGTCGGGCGGCTCGGCACCGTCGTCGAGCACGCCGATTACGGGCCCATCGCCCTCGCCCTGATCAAGCGCTCGATCCCCGACGACGCGAAGCTCGACGCCGGCGGCGCCGCCGCCGCGATCGACACCGACGTCACGCCCTCCGCGGACGCCGGGCAGCAGGCCGGACGGTCCGCGGTCGACCGGCTGCGCGGCCGGTGACGCCGACCAGGGTCGTCGCGGTCTGCGTCGTCGGCGAGGAACGACGGCTCGACCCGCGCAAGCCGGAGCAGCGCACCGCCATCGACAAACGGCCGGCCGACGGCCCCGTCGACGTGGGCCCGCTGGGCCCGGTCACCGACCACGTCTGCGACACCCGGCACCACGGCGGCGAGGAGCAGGCCGTCTACGCCTACTCCGAGCACGAGGCGCGGCGCTGGGCCGACGAGCTCGACCGCGACCTCCCGCCCGGCTGGTTCGGGGAGAACCTGCGCCTCGACGGCGACACCACCGACCTCGTGGTCGGCACCCGGCTGCGGGTCGGGGCGACGCTCGAGCTCGAGGTGACGATCCCCCGGACCCCGTGCCGCACGTTCGCGCTGTGGTCCGGCGAGGACGACTGGCTGGCGCGGTTCATGGCCCGCGGCGATTCGGGCGCCTACTTCCGCGTCGTCACGCCCGGCCCCGTGGCGGCGGGCGACCCGATCGTCGTCGCGGAGGTCCCGGAGCACGGAGCGACCGTGCGGGACCTGTTCCGCGCGACGCGGCCGGACCGGCTGCGGGCCCTCCTCATGGCCGGTGACCTGCCCCCGAAGGTCGAACGGGACGCCGCGAAGGCCCTCAAACGCGCCGACTGACACCCAGGCGGCAGCACCATCGGCGCGAGCACGCTAAACTGGGCGTCAGGAAGAATTACTAAACGGAGAAAGGGGCCGCCACCCGCCGGGCAATCCGGTAGCTGGCCGCCCCTTCATTGCGCAAGGGGGTCCCCCATGGGCCGCGGCCGGGCAAAGGCGAAGCAGACGAAGGTTGCACGCGAGCTCAAGTACAGCTCGCCCAGCACTGACCTGAAAAGGCTGCAGGACGAGCTGACGACGGGTGAGAGCGACGAGGCGGACGTGATCGCCTCGCACCCCGAGTGGAGCGACGTCGCGGGGGAGCCGTATCGCGAAGAGGAGTGGCGCCGCGCCTGACGCGTCGCGCCTTCTCGTTTCGTACCGGAGCCGTTGGGCACCGTGACCGTGGGTCACGGTGCCTACGGCGTTCCTAGAACTTCGGGTGCGAGCCGCTCAGTACGGCCCGATCTCCCGCACCGTCGGACTTCTTGATCGTCCCCAGGACCCAGCTGTCGATGTGGCGTGCCGTGAGCACGGCCAGCGCGCGGTCCACGTCCTCGGGCGCGACGATCGCGACCATGCCGACGCCCATGTTGAAGGTCTTCTCCATCTCGGCCTGCTCCACGCGGCCGCGCTGGGCGATGAGCGCGAAGACGGCCGACGGGCTCCACGTGTTGCGGTCCAGTTCGGCGACGAGGCCCTCGGGGATCACGCGGCCGAGGTTGGCGGCGAGCCCGCCTCCGGTGACGTGGCAGAAGGTGCGCACCTGCGTCTCCTGCGCGAGGCGCAGGCAGTCGAGGGCGTAGATGGCGGTGGGCTCGAGCAGCTCCTCGCCCAGCGTGCGGCCGAACTCCTCGACGTAGCCGCCGAGGTCCATGTGGCCCCAGTCGAGCAGCACCTTGCGCGCCAGGCTGTAGCCGTTGCTGTGCAGGCCGGAGCTCTTCATGGCGATCACCACGTCGCCGGCGCGCACGTTGTCCGGGCCGAGCACCTCGTCGGCCTCGACGACGCCGACGCCGGTCGCGGAGAGGTCGTACTCGCCCTCCGCCATGAGGCCCGGGTGCTCGGCGGTCTCGCCGCCCAGCAGGGCGCAGCCGGCGCGGACGCAGCCCTCGGCGATGCCGCCGACCAGCTCGGCGACGGTCTCGGGGACCACCTTGCCGACGGCGATGTAGTCCTGCAGGAACAGCGGCTCGGCGCCCGTCACGACGAGGTCGTCGACCACCATGGCGACGAGGTCGATGCCGACGGTGTCGTGCTTGCCCATGGCCTGGGCCACCGCGATCTTGGTGCCGACGCCGTCGGTCGACGCGGCGAGCACGGGCTCGCGGTACTTCTTGAGCGCGAACAGGCCGGCGAATCCGCCGAGGCCGCCGAGGACCTCGGGGCGGGTCGCGCGCTTGGCGTGCGGCTTGAAGAGCTCGACGGCCCGGTCACCGGCCTCGATGTCGACTCCGGCAGCGGCGTACGAGGCACCCTGAGGCGGGTGGGTGTTGGAATCCGTCACGGATCCATAGGCTACCGGACCGGGAGCCCTCGGGCGCCCGGCGGAGTCGACGACCCCGCCGGGACGAGCGTGCTCAGGGGCGACGCAGCGCCGAGGCGTTGTCGTTGTCGGCCTGCAGCGGGTCGCCCTGCGTGCCCGCCTTGAGCATGTTCTCCAGGACCGCCTTGCCCATCGAGGTCGACTCGGGCAGCGGGATCGGGTAGACGCCGTCGAAGCAGGCACGGCACATCGATTCGCCGGCGTGCTCGGTGGCGGCCGTCATCTCGTCGAGGGAGATGTAGCCCAGCGAGTCGGCGCCGATCGCGGCGCGCACCGACTCGACCATGGCCTCCATGGAATCGGCGCCGCCGCCGTTGGCGATGAGCTCGGCCGGGGACGCGAAGTCGATGCCGTAGAAGCAGGGCCACTTCACCGGCGACGAGGCGATGCGCACGTGGATCTCGGCGGCGCCGGCCTCGCGGAGCATCCGGATCAGCGCGCGCTGGGTGTTGCCGCGGACGATCGAGTCGTCGACCACGACGAGCCGCTTGCCGCGGATCACCTCGCGCAGCGGGTTGAGCTTGAGCCGGATGCCCAGCTGGCGGATGGTCTGGCTGGGCTGGATGAAGGTGCGGCCCACGTAGGCGTTCTTCATCAGGCCCTGGCCGTACGGGATGCCCGACGCCTGCGCGTAGCCGACGGCCGCGGGGGTGCCCGACTCCGGCACCGGGATCACCAGGTCGCCGTCGGCGGGGTGCTCGCGGGCCAGGCGGCGGCCGATGTCGACGCGGGTCGAGTGCACGGACCGGCCGTGGATCACCGAGTCGGGGCGTGCCAGGTAGACGTACTCGAAGATGCAGGTCTTCGGAGTGGGCTCGGCGAACCGGGTGGAGCGCACGCCGTCCTCGTCGATGGCGAGCAGCTCGCCCGGCTCGATGTCGCGCACGAAGGAGGCGCCGACGATGTCGAAGGCCGCGGTCTCGGAGGCGACGACCCAGCCGCGATCGAGGCGGCCCAGGCTCAGCGGGCGCACGCCGTGCGGGTCGCGCGCCGCGTACAGCGTGTGCTCGTCCATGAAGGTGAGGCAGAAGGCGCCCTTCACCGTGGGCAGCAGCTCCATCGCGGCCTGCTCCAGGGTGCGGTCGGCCGCGGCGTGCGCGAGCAGCGCCGTGAGGATGTCGGAGTCGGACGTGGCCGCGCTGCGCGGGCGCCCGCCGGCGACGCCGAGCTCGACGGCGCGCTCCGCGAGCTCCGCGGTGTTCACCAGGTTGCCGTTGTGGCCCAGCGCCACGCCGTTGCCCGCGCTGGTGGTGCGGAAGATCGGCTGGCTGTTCTCCCAGGTGGTGGAGCCGGTGGTCGAGTAGCGGCAGTGGCCGATGGCCACGTGGCCGGGCATCGAGCTCAGCGTCTGCTCGTCGAAGACCTGGCTGACCAGACCGAGGTCCTTGAAGACCAGGACCTGCTGGCCGTCGCCGACGGCGATGCCGGCGGCCTCCTGGCCGCGGTGCTGCAGGGCGTAGAGGCCGTAGTAGGAGAGCTTCGCCACATCCTCCCCGGTGGCCCAGACGCCGAAGACGCCGCACTCCTCCCGGGGCTCCTGCTCCTCACCGTCATCGAGCGGGGCGTTGTTGACGACGCTGAGCGGAAGCTGCTGCACGGCTGACTCCTGGGGCTGGGGGCGTGGCCTGATCCGATTGTAGGACCGATCCGCCAGCGGAAACGAATCGCCGAGTAGGTTTCTTCCCGGAGACAGGGGGTTCGCGTGGCAAAGGCGATCGATCCGGCGGAGATGCGGGCCGCCGTACTGGCCGTCCGGGACTGGATCGTCGACGAGGACGCGCCCGCTCCCCCGCGCGCCGCGATCGCCGCCGCGGTCCGGTCGACGGCCCGCACCCTGGCCCAGGACGCGCCGGGCGGATCCGTCGAGGTACGGGTGCCGCCCTTCGTCGCCGTGCAGTGCATCGAGGGCCTGCGGCACACCCGCGGGACGCCCCCGAACGTCGTGGAGTGCGCGCCCCGCGTCTGGCTGCGGCTCGCGACGGGCCTCGTCACCGTCGACGAGGCGACGGAGGCCGCCGACCTGGCCGCCAGCGGCTCCCGCGCGGGCGAGATCGCCCGCTACCTGCCGATCCTGCGCCTGTAGATCCCGAGGCTGTGGATCCCGCGGCGGTAGCGCCTCAGCGCGCCGTCGAGCCGCGGGGCACGAGTCGCCCGACGCCGCCGGACGGACCGGGGGCGTCCGTGCCGCGCAGCGCCGCGACCAGCGTCGTGACCGCCCGCCGGGCAAGCTCCTCGGGCTGCAGGTCGACGGCGGTGATGTCCGCGGCGCGTGCCTCCTCGGCGTCGGAGCCCGCCGCGATCCGCACCGCGCCCGGCACCTCGTGGCCGAGTGCGCGCAGCCGGTCGGCCGCCCCGACGGCGGGCGCGGCGGCGAGGCAGTACACCGCGTCGGGCACACCGTCGACGCCCGGCACGGAGCCCTCCGGGAACCAGCGGTCGACCGCGTCGACGCCCGCCAGAGCGCCGAGCGCGTCGGCGTGCACGATCACGGTGGCGGGCATCCCCCGGTCCGCGCACCAGGCGCGGTACACCTCGATCGAGCGCAAGGACCACTCGTCCTGCTCGTCGGCCGCGAGGAAGGCGATCGCCCGGCTGCCGGCGGCCGCGAGGTGCTCGAGCACGTCGCGCGTGATCCGCTCGGTCTCGATCCCCACGTGCCCGGGCGCACCGTCGTCCCAGGTCCCGTCGGCGCGCGGCGGCAGTCCGACGGTCACGCACGGCGTCCCGATGCGCTCGCACAGGTCGATCAGCGGGTCGTCGCGGGTCGGTTCGGTCAGCAGGATCCCCTCGGCGGCGAGGGCGGCCGACGGGGCGTCGTCCCGCGCGGGGTCGCCGACCAGCATGAGGCAGTAGCCCGCGTCGAGCGCGGCCATCGCGGCGGCGCCGGCGAGCCGGAGGAAGTAGTCGACGCCGTGGAGGTCGCCCGGGTCGATCCGGTCAAGCGGGCGGACGACGAGCGCGAGCACGCTGAGCCGGTTGCGGCGCAGGCCCTGCGCGAGCACGTCGGGTCGGTAGCCGAGCTCGTGCGCCGCGGCGCGCACGCGCTCGCGGGTCTCCGCGGCGACGACGCCGTTGCCGCTGAAGGTGTGCGAGACCGTGGTGACCGAGACGCCCGCGCGGCGGGCGACGTCGGCGATCCGCGGGCGGCTGCTCATGACCCCCACGCTAGCCCCGCGAAGAATTCTCGCCCGCTCCCTTGTCCAAATCGATTTGGCTACCTAGCGTGATCCGCGCCACACAGCGCCGCCGCCCCGCGCGGCGCGACCGATCCCCGTGGAGGCCCGATGACGCCGATCCCGAAGCCCGCCC
>NZ_JAIULG010000003.1 GCF_020169415.1 Tsukamurella sp. M9C | reverse complement strand
GGCGGCTCTCGGGCATGGCTCTCCTCGGACGGTCTCGAAACCGGTTACAACAGCAAGATAGGTGGATCCGAACCTTTGATGTAGCGTTTCGCGTCAGAAAATGAGAACGTGTTCTAGTATCGATTCCAACGGCGGGCTTCGGAGTTCGCCAGAGGGTCTTCAGGAGGCGAGGAAAGATGAGCGATCAGAGCGTCGACGCGGTGCTGGCTGAGGTGGCGGAGCTGCTGCCCACCCTCCGGGACCGGGCGCAGGAGACGGAGGACGCGCGCCGGATCCCGGCCGAGTCCATCAAGGCGCTGCAGCAGAGCGGCTTCTTCCGCCTGCTGCAGCCGAAGCGCTACGGCGGTTTCGAGGCCGATCCGGTGGCGTTCTACACCGCGGTCAAGATGCTGGCGAGCGCCTGCGGTTCCACCGGCTGGGTCTCCTCGATCCTCGGCATCCACCCGTGGAACGTGGCCCTCTTCGACGACCGCGCGCAGCAGGAGGTGTGGGGCGAGGACCAGGACACGCTGATCTCCTCGTCGTACGCCCCGATGGGCAAGTCGGAGATCGTCGAGGGCGGCTACCGCCTCTCGGGCAAGTGGAGCTTCTCCTCCGGCTGCGACCACGGCACCTGGGCGCTGCTCGGCGGCCCCGCGTTCAAGGACGGCAAGCCGGTCGACTTCCTGACCTACCTCGTGCCGATCAGTGACTACACGATCAACGACGTGTGGCGCACCGTCGGCCTCCGCGGCACCGGCAGCAACGACATCGTGGTGGACGACGTCTTCGTCCCGGCGCACCGCGCCCTCAGTTTCCAGCTGGTCAGCAAGTGCAAGGGGCCCGGCCAGGAGGTCAACACCAGCCCGCTCTACAAACTGCCCTTCGGCTCGGTGCACCCGTCCACGATCACCGCCCCGATCATCGGCATGGCGCAGGGCGCCTACGACGCCCACGTCGAGCATCAGCGCAAGCGTGTGCGCGCCGCCTACGCGGGCGAGTCCGCGAAGGAGGATCCGTTCGCCATGGTCCGCGTGGCGGAGGCGGGCAGCGAGATCGACGCGGCGTGGCTCCAGCTGATCTCCAACATCAACGAGGAGTACGCGCTGGTCAAGGCCGGCGAGAAGATCCCGTTCAACCTGCGCCTCAAGGTCCGTCGCGACCAGGTGCGCGGCACCGAGCGGGCGATCTTCGCCGTGGACCGCATGTTCGAGAACTCGGGCGGCCGCGCGCTGGCCGAGGGCACGCCGATCCAGCGGTTCTGGCGCGACGCCCACGCCGGCCGGGTGCACGCCGCGAACGATCCCGAGCGCGCCTACAAGATGTTCGGCACCGGCGAGTTCGGCCTGCCCGTCATGGACGGGATGGTTTAGGCATGCCGGACACGGACGTGGACGTCCTCAAGGAGGGGAAGTTCGCCACCACGGCGGCCGGCCTCACGCTGCACTATCACGAGGCCGGCGAGGAGAACCGCGCCAACGGCACCGTCGTGCTGCTGCACGGCAGCGGCCCCGGCGTCTCCTCGTGGAGCAACTTCGGGCGCAACATCCCGGTGTTGGCGCAGCGCTTCCACGTGCTCGCCGTCGACCAGCCGGGCTTCGGCCGGTCCGACAAGCCGACCGAGCACCCGCAGTACTTCGTGCACAGCGCGACGGCGCTCGCGGGCCTGTTGGACACGCTGGGCATCACGGGACGCGTACACCTGGTGGGCAATTCGCTCGGCGGCGGCACCTCGGTGCGGTTCGCTCTCGACTTCCCGGAGCGGGCGGGCCGGCTCGTGCTCATGGGCCCGGGCGGCCTCAGCGTGAACACCTTCGCGCCGGACCCCACGGAGGGCCTGCGCACCCTGCAGAAGTTCTACGCCGCTCCCAGCAAGGAGCGGCTCGAGGACTTCCTGCGGATCATGGTCTTCGACCAGAAGATGATCACGCCCGAGCTCGTCGAGGAGCGCTTCGAGCTCGCGCTCGACCCCGAGGCGATCGCCGCGTTCAAGGCCATGGGCAAATCCTTCGCGTCCGCGGACTACGAGAAGGGCATGCTCTGGCGCGACGCCTACAAGCTGCGCCAGCCCGTGCTCATGATCTGGGGCCGCGAGGACCGGGTCAATCCGCTCGACGGTGCCCTGCTCGCGCTCAAGCAGATCCCGCGCGCCCAGCTGCACGTCTTCGGGCAGTGCGGCCACTGGGCGCAGCTCGAGAAGTTCGACGAGTTCAACCGGCTCACGGCCGATTTCCTGGCCGGCTGACAAGGAGAAACAGGTAGATGGCGATCAAGGCCCTCGGGTACATGCGCATCGAGGCCACCGACATGGCGGCCTGGCGCGAGTACGGGCTCAAGGTGCTCGGGATGATGGAGGGAACGGGCAACGACCCCGATTCGCTCTACCTGCGCATGGACGACTTCGCGGCCCGCCTGGTGATCGTGCCCGGCGAGAAGGACCGGCTGCTGGTCTCCGGCTGGGAGGTCACCGACGCCCTCGGGCTCCAGGAGCTCCGCGACACCCTCAGCGCCGCGGGCGTCGCCTTCGAGGAGGGCACCAAGGACGAGAAGACGGAGCGCCGCGTCGAGGGCCTGATCCGCTTCCAGGATCCGGCGGGCAACACGCTCGAGGCCTTCCACGGTGCGCAATACCTCGGCCGACGCTTCGTCAGCCCGTACGGCCACCGGTTCGTCACCGGCGAACAGGGGCTCGGCCACGTCGTGCTCACCTGCACGGACGACGCTGCGGCGCAGGAGTTCTACCAGGGCGTGCTCGGCTTCCGGCTCCGCGACTCCATGCGGCTGCCCCCGCAGATGGTGGGGCGCCCCGCGGACGGCGACCCGGCGTGGCTGCGCTTCTACGGCTGCAACCCGCGCCACCACGCGCTCGCCTTCCTGCCCCTGCCCAACCCGACGGGGATCGTCCACCTCATGGTGGAGGTGGAGAACTCCGACGACGTCGGCCTGGCGCTGGATCGCGCGAACCGCAAGAAGGTCAAGATGTCCGCCACCCTCGGCCGGCACATCAACGACAAGATGCTGTCCTTCTACATGAAGACGCCGGGCGGCTTCGACATCGAGTTCGGCTGCGAGGGGCTCGAAGTCGAGAACGACGACTGGATCGCACGGGAGTCGACCGCGGTCAGCCTCTGGGGCCACGACTTCTCCATCGGCTTCAAGGAGCAGTGATGACCGCCCCCGTGATCGAACCGCTCGACTACCGCACCGCGATGGGGCACTTCTGCACCGGCGTCACGGTGATCACCGCCGCGGACGACGAGGGGCCGGTGGGCTTCGCCTGCCAGTCCTTTTCGGCGCTGTCCCTCGACCCGCCCCTGGTCCTGTTCTGCCCCATGAAGACCTCGGGCGCGTGGCGCACCATCGAGCGCACCGGGCGGTTCGCCGTCAACGTGCTCGGCGAGGGCCAGCAGGACGTCAGCTCGGTCTTCGGCTCTCGGCACCCGGACAAGTTCGGGGCGGTCGCGTGGAAGCCCTCGCGCACCGGTTCGCCGCTGCTCGACGGTGCGCTCAGCTGGATCGACTGCGCCGTCGAGACGGTGCACGACGGCGGCGACCACCACATCGTGATCGGCCGGGTGCTCGAGCTCAGCGCGCCGAACGCCGGGCGGCCGCTGCTCTTCTACAAGGGCCGCTACACGCAGACGGTGACCGATCCCGGCGAGGCCCTCCCGCGCACCCTGTCGCTGGACTCGTTCCTCACCTGGCCCGTCGGCGACGACTGGATCTGAGCCCGCGCGCACGTGAGCGCAGGTCAGTCGACCTGCTCGAAGTACGGCGCCTGCGCTGCGCGGGTACGTTCGGCTTGTGGGTTGAGCCCGGTGGACCATGCGGGATAGAGCCGGAAGCCGCGCTTGCCCGCTGAGCTCGAGGAGGAGTACACGCCGAGCGCGCAGAGCACCTCGCCCGGGAACGCGAAGGCGCCGAAGCGCGGACCGTCGGGGACGAGGACGAGCAGGCCCGCGGTCGGATCGCCGGCGTCGAAGGGTTCGGTCTCGCCGTCCGGCCCGCGCCGCCACACCGCCACGAACGCCCCCGGCTTCGTGGGCGTGATCCGCGCTGTGCGGACGCGCCACAGGGCCCCGTCGATATCGGCCGTGCAGGCCTCGTAGTCACTGCCCTGCGTCTCCGCGGTCACGGCTCGCAGGCGCGCGCCCTTCGCGGCCGCGACGTGCTCCAGAGCGTGGAAGGCCATGGACCCCAGGATAGGTGCGGCGGTACCGATCTCGTCGAACGGGCGGGGCCGGCGCCGGCCACCTGGTAGTCAGAGAGGGTAGTGGCGGACGTACGAGGAGATGACATGACGGAGCGGATCACCGCGCTCGACCTGCCCGCGGGCGAGCTGAGCGAGGGCACGCGGAAGTACTTCGAGATCTGCCGCGAGAAGCTCGGCATGGTGCCGAACGTCCTGCAGTCGCTGACCTTCGACGAGGCCAAACTGCGCGCCTTCAGCGACACCTACAACGACCTCATGCTCGGCGATTCGGGCCTGAGCAAGCTCGAGCGCGAGATGATCGCCGTCGTCGTGTCCTCGGTGAACAAGTGCTTCTACTGCCTCACCGCGCACGGCGCGGCCGTGCGGGAGCTGTCGGGCGACCCGGTCCTCGGCGAGATGCTGGTGATGAACTTCCGCGCCGCGGAGCTGCCGGCGAAGCAACGGGCCATGCTCGAGTTCGCGGAGAAGCTCACGGAGGCCCCGTCGAAGATCGACGAGCCCGACCGGCAGCGGCTCCGCGACGCCGGGTTCACCGACCGCGACGTCTACGACATCGCCAACACCGCGGCCTTCTTCAACATGACCAACCGGCTCGCCTCGGCGGTCGACATGCGGCCGAACTCGGAGTACCACTCCGCCGCACGGTGACTCAGTCGGCGGGCAGCGCCGCGGTGAAGTAGCCGATCGTATCGGCCATGAGCGACGCGTCCGCGGGGACGGTGTCCTGCACGCCGTAGCTGCGGCCCAGTTCCACCGGGTTCCCCGCCCGGGTGACGGTCCAGCCCTGCGCGGTGAGGAATTCGGCCGGATCGGAACGGTCCTCGTCGGCGACGAACAGCGACGTCACGTCGAAGTCGCCGAGGGGATTCCCCTTCTGCGAGTACTTCTCCGTGATCGCGCGGAAGCCGTCGAGGTCGAGCGGTCCGTTCTGGCCCTCCACGGCGACCCGGCTTCCCGGCGCGGAGAGTTCCACGATCCGCTCGAAGAGCAGTACCTGCGCTGCGGCGGGGAGGTAGGGGAGCAGGCCCTCCACGAGCCACGCCGTCGGTTCGGCACCGTCGAACCCGGAGGACTGCAGCGCGGCAGGCCAGTCGTCGCGCAGGTCGACGGGCACGTGCCGGAGCCCGGCCGCGGGCGCCGCGCCGCGCTCGGCGAGCGTCGACTCCTTGAACGCCAGGACCTCCGGCTGGTCGAGCTCGTAGACGACGGTGTCGGCGGGCAGGTCGAGCCGGTAGGCGCGGGAGTCCAGTCCCGCCGCGAGGATGACGATCTGCCGCTCGCCCGCCGCGACCGCGGCCGCCACGAAGTCGTCGAAGTAGCGGGTGCGCACGCCGAGGTGGCGAGTCGCGGCCATCGGATTGCCCGCGTCGTCACCGGCGTCGGCCAACGCGATGGCCCGGGGATCGCCCGCGGCCTCGAGGAAGACCCGCGCGAACGGGTCGCGCGCGAGCGCGTCGGCGCGCTCGGTCTCCACGGCCCGCGCCGCGGCGACCAGCAGGGCCGTGAAGCCCACGCTGGTCGTGATGGTCCAGGTGTCGCCGTCCGTGCGCGTGGTGTCCGACATCCGCGTTTCCTTTCGCAAGTAGTTCGTCTACGAAAGTACCTTGCGTCCGGAGGTCCGGCAAGAACATGTTTCAGGAATGCGCCAGCTCCCGGCGGGCCAGGTGGTGCGCCGGATCGCCGAACAGCTGCGACGAGGAGTGCGCGCGCTTGAAGTACAGGTGCGCATCGTGCTCCCAGGTGATGCCGATCCCGCCGTGCAGCTGGATCATCTCGGCCGCGACGGCGCTGAACGCCTCGGAGCAGTAGGCCTTCGCCGTCGCGACCGCAAGGGCCGCGTCCTCGTCGCCGCGGTCGAGGGCCTCGCCCGCCGCGAGGGCCGCGGACCGGGCCGACTCGACGAGGACGAACATGTCCGCCATCCGGTGCTTGAGGGCCTGGAAGGAGCCGATCGGCCGACCGAACTGCACTCGGGAGCCCGCGTACTCGACGGTGATCGCGAGGGCCTGCGCCGCCGCGCCGGCCTGCTCGGCCGCGAGGACCGCGCACGCGACGTCGAGCGCGCGGACCAGTGCGGCGCGCGCGCCGTCCCGGAGGAGGCGGGCGGGTGGACCGTCGAGGGCCACCTCCGCGAACCGCCGGGTCGGGTCCATCGACGGGGTGTGCCTGCGGGTCGTCGCGGAGCCGTCGACGAGGTACAGCTCGTCGCCCGCGACGACGAGCAGATCGTCGGCGCAGTCACCGTCGAGGACGAATCGCGCGGTCCCGGTGAGTCGCCCGTCGGTCGCGGTGATCGGGCGTGCGGCGAAGTCGTCGCCGGCGAAGGCGACGGCGGCGATCCGCTCGCCGCTCGCGAGACCGGTCAACAGCTCGGCCTCGTCGGTGTCGGCCAGCAGCGCCGTCGCGAGCACAGCGGAGCCCAGGAAGGGCGACGGGACCAGGTGTCGCCCCAGTTCCTCCGCCACCGTCTGCAGCGCGCGCACCCCCGCGCCGACGCCGTCGTGCGCCTCGGGGACCGCCAGCGCGGCGACGCCGACCTGCTCGCACAGCACCGACCACAGGCCGCGGTCGTAGCCCTCGGCGGAATCGATCGCGGCGCGCAGCGCGGCCGGCGACCACCGCCGGTCGATGACGCTGCGGACCGCGGCCGCCAGATCGTCCAGTTCCGAGCTCATCGCGCCGCCTTCCGGACCGCGTCGAGCACCGTCGCGCGGTGCTCGGCCTGGGTTCCCCACGCCGACTGCAGGGCCCGGACCTTGGTGATCCACAGGCCGAGGTCGTACTCCGCGGTGTAGCCGATCGCGCCGTGCACCTGGAGCGCGGTCCGCGCGGCCAGGTAGGCGGCGTCCGCCGCCGCCACCCGCGCCGCCGCGACGTCGCGCGCGGGATCGAGATCGACGCCGCGGGAGGCGTTGCCCGACAGCGCCACGGCCGCTCCGCTCAGGAGTGGCGCCGCCAGCTCGAGCCGCGTCGCCACGTCGGCGAGGAGGTGCTTGATCGCCTGGTACTCGCCGATCGCCTTGCCGTACTGGGCGCGGGCCTTCGCGTACTCGACGGTGTCGTCCAGCAGCCGCCGCCCGGCGCCGAGCAGCTGCGCCGCCACCGCGAACGCCCCCGCCACCTCGCCCGATTGAACGACGTTCTGGAGATTGCGACCTGGGGTTTCTCCCTCCAGAACGTCGTTCAATTGCGGGGGGAAGAGGCGCCGGGTCCGGTCGACCGAGCCCAGAGGGGCGGTCGACGGTGCCTCCACCGTCGCGATCGCGCCGTCGGCGCCCACGACGAAGCGGAGGTCCGCGACGTCGGCGTCGAGCAGGAACGGGGTGCGCGGCGCGAGGGCGACGGTGCCGATCGCGCCGTCCGCGAGGGCACGGAGGTGCCCGGGGTCGCTGAGCAGCGCGGGCAGCACGGCGATGGACTCGACGATCGGTCCGGGCACGCCGTGATAGCCCAAGGCCTGGAAGGCGACGGCGAGGTCCACGGGGTCGCCGCCGACGCCGCCGTGCTCCTCCGGGATCGCGAGGCCGGTCACGCCGAGGTCGGCGAGCGCCGCCCAGACCTTCCGGCCGGGGCCGTTGTCGCCGTCGGCCCACGCGCGGGCAGCGACCACCACGCCGGCCCGCGAGAGCAGATCGTCGAGCGACTCCGTGAAGGCCGCGTTCTCCTGCGACGGTGCGAATCTCATCGGGCTCCCCGAGGTAGGCCGAGGAGACGCTCGGCGATGGTGTTGCGCTGGATCTGGTCGGTGCCGCCGTAGATGGGGCCCGCCAGCGAGAACAGATAGCCGGCCGGCCAGCGACCCTCGTCGGGAGCGGATTCGCCGGTGAGTTCGCCGCGCGGGCCGAGCAGGTCGAGGGCGGTCTCGTGGAGCGCCACGTCCAGATGGCTCCAGAACAGCTTGTTCACACTCGATTCCGGGCCGAGCTCGCCGCCGTCCTGAAGGCGGGTCACGGTGCCGAAGGTGTACAGCTGGTACGCGCGCGCCCCGATCCAGGCGTCGGCGACGCGCTGCGCGTCGGCGCTGGAGGTGTCGCCGTCCTCGCGCTCCCACAGGTCGACGAGGGCGTCGGCGGCCGAGAGGAAGCGACCCGGGCTGCGCAATGAGAGACCGCGCTCGTTGTTGGCCGTCGTCATCGCGACGCGCCAGCCCTGGCCGGGCTCGCCGATCACGTCGGCGTCGGGCACGAAGACCTCGTCGAGGAAGATCTCCGCGAAGCCGGGCTCGCCGTCGAGCTGGGGAATCGGACGCACGGTCACCCCCGGCGCACGCAGGTCGAACATCAGGTAGGTCAGACCGCGGTGGCGCTCCGACCCGGGCTCGCTGCGGAACAGGCCGAAGGCGCCGTCGGCGAAGGCGGCGCGGGAGCTCCACGTCTTCTGGCCCGAGAGCTTCCAGCCCCCGTCGACTCGGGTCGCGGTCGAGCGGAGCGAGGCGATGTCGCTGCCCGCCTCCGGCTCCGACCAGGCCTGCGCCCACACCCGCTCCGAGCGGGCCATCGCCGGAAGGATCCGGGCGCGCTGCTCGTCGGTGCCGTGGCTGAAGAGGGTGGGCGCCAGCATGAACAGGCCGTTCTGGTTCACCCGCAGCGGTGCACCCGCGGCGTAGTACTCCTCCTCGAAGATCACCCACTGCAGCATCGTCGCGTCGCGCCCGCCGAACTCGGCCGGCCAGGAGACCGCGGCCAGCCCGGCGTCGGCGAGCTTCGCCTCCCACGCGCGATGCGCGGCGAAGCCCTCGGTGGTGTCGAAGGAGGGGAGGGGCTCGGCCGGCACGTTCGCGGCGAGCCAGGCGCGCACCTCGTCGCGGAACGCGACGTCGGCGTCGTCGAACTCGAGGTCCACTACTCGGCCTTCCGCGCGGAGTCGCCGGTCGCGCTGCGCGCCCCGGACGCCATCGATTTGGCGCTCTGCCCGCCGAGGGAGTCGCCGCCGGAGACCTCGGCGTTGTGCGCGTGCGCGAAGTGGTGCAGGCCGAACACCGAGTCCATGCCGGCCCGCATGCCCATGAGGTCCTCGCACTGGTTGACGGCCTTCTTCGTCAGTGCCAGGCCGAAACTCGGCATGTCCGCGATCCGCTCGGCGAGCGCGAGCGTCTCCTCCTCGAGCTCGCTGCGGGGCACGACGCGGTTGACCATGCCCCACTCCTTGGCCTGCTGCGCCGAGAAGCGGTCACCCGTGAACAGGAACTCCTTGGCGGCCCGCGGACCCATGACCCACGGGTGCGCGAAGTACTCGACGCCGGGGATGCCCATGCGCACCACCGGGTCCGAGAAGAAGGCGTCGTCGGAGGCGACGATGAGGTCGCAGCTCCACGCCAGCATCAGCGCGCCCGCGATGCAGGCGCCCTGCACCGAGGCGATCACGGGCTTCGGGATCTCCCGCCAGCGCCGGCACATGCCGAGGTACACCTCGGACTCGCGCGCGAAGCGCTGGTCGCCGCCCTCGCGACCCACGTGATCCCACCAGAGCACGGCCTTGTTCTCGAAGTGCTGGTCGACGTCGCGGCCCGGCGTGCCGATGTCATGCCCGGCCGAGAAGTGCTTCCCGTTGCCCGCCAGCACGATCACCTTGACCGCCGGGTCCTCCACCGCGCGCACGAAGGCGGCGTCGAGCGCGTAGGTCATGGCCGAGTTCTGTGCGTTGCGGTACTCGGGACGGTTCAGGGTGACCACGGCGACGGGGCCGCGCACCTCATAGGTCACCACCTCCGCCTCGGTGTTCGCGTCGGGGCCGGGCGTGCTGTTGGTCATCGCTTCTCTCCTGCTGCAGGGGCGGGCTCGCCGCGCAGGACGCGCTTGAGCACCTTTCCGGTCGCGTTGCGCGGTAGTTCGCTCACGAACTCCACGCTGCGGGGGACTTTGAAGTTGGCCAGGAACTCCCGGCAGTGCTCGATCACGGCGTCCTCGGTCAGCTCACGTCCGGCGGTGAGCACGACGAAGGCCTTGCCGACCTCGCCGAGGCGCGGCTCGGGGACGCCGACCACGGCGCTCTCGGCGACGCCCGGGATCCGGGCGATCACCTGCTCGATCTCCGCCGGGTAGACGTTGAACCCGCCGTTGGTGAACATGTCCTTGATGCGGTCGGTGATCCGCAGGTTCCCCGCATCGTCCATCGATCCGGCGTCGCCGGTGTGGAACCAGCCGTCGGCGTCGAAGGCCTTGGCCGTCGCCTCGGGATCCTCGAAGTACTCGGCGATCACGTTGGGGCCGCGCACCAGGATCTCCCCGTCGTCCGCGATCCGCACCTCCATGTCGCGCACCGCCCGGCCGGAGGTCCTGGCGATCACCTCCGGGCCGTCGTCCGCCCGGCACATCGTCACGACGGGGGCCTCCGAGAGGCCGTAGGCGGTGAGCACGCGCTCGTACAGTTCGGCGCGCATGCGCTCGATCAGGACGACGGGGATCGTGGCCGCGCCGGTGGTGGCGGCGCGCAGGCTCGACAGGTCGTATTGCGCGCGATCCGGGTGGTCGAGCAGCATCTGGTGCACGGTGGGCACGCCGGGCAGGATCGAGATCCGTTCCCGCTGGATGAGATCGAAGGCCGCCGTGACGTCGAAGGTCTGCGCCGGGTAGATGGTCGCGCCGAACTGGAGCGCGGCGAGCACCCCGGCCTTGTAGCCGAAGATGTGGAAGAACGGGCTCGCGATGAGGTAGCGGTCCGCCTCCGTGACGCCCACCAGTTCCGCCCAGTTCGCGGCGTTCGCCAGGGTCTGCGCGTGGGTGCTCATCGCGCCCTTGCTGCGGCCGGAGGTGCCGGAGGTGAAGAAGATGTCCGACGGGTCGTCGGGTGTGACCGCGGCGGCGGCACCGTCGAGCTCGGTGTCGGCGATCCGTGCACCCCGTGCCGCGACACCGTCCCACTCCGGCAGGCGGAGGACGGCGGCGATGTCGCCGGGGAGGCCGCCGGCGGTCGCGATGACGAGCTCGAGCCGGTCCACTCCGAGGAACGGGCCCGCCACGACGAGGCCCCGTGCCCGCGTGCGCACCAGCAGGTCGACGATCTCCGGACCCGTGTAGCGGGTGTTGACGGGGACCAGGACGGCGCCGATGTACGCGGCGCCGAGCGCCGCCTCGATCCACTCGTGTCCGTTCGGCGCGCAGACGGCGACGCGGTCGCCCCGTCGGATCCCCTCCGCGAGGAACGCCCGGGCGACGTCGCGGGCGCGACCGTGCAGATCCGCGTAGCTGATCCGCAGGTCGCCGTCGACCACGGCGGTGTGCTTGCCGAACCGCTCTGCGGCGTCGCGCAGCGCCGCTGCGATGGTGCGTGACATGCGCAAACCCTTCTGCCTAGCAAGTGCTTGGTAGAACACGTTACAGTGCGAGTCGAGTCTGTGTAACCTGATTCCACCAAGCAATTGCTTGGTGGATGGCGAAGGGAGTGCCGTGGCCACGGCGAGCGGCGAGACGGACGCGGAATTCCGGGCGCGGATCCGCGACTGGCTCGCGACCAATCTGTCCGGCGAGTTCGCCGGACTCCGCGGCGCGGGCGGCCCGGGCCGCGAGCACGAGTTCTTCGACGAGCGCGTCGCCTGGGAACGGCACCTGGCCGCCGCCGGGCTGAACTGCATCGGCTGGCCGGCCGAGAACGGCGGCGGCGGGGCCAGCATCGCGCAGCAGGTGATCTTCCACGAGGAGTACGCCCGCGCCGGCGCGCCCGCCAAGGTCTCGCACCTCGGCCAGGAGCTCCTGGGGCCCACGCTCATCGCCTTCGGCTCCGACGAGCAGAAGGCGCGCTTCCTGCCCGCCATCCGCGACGTCCGCGCGCTGTGGTGCCAGGGCTACTCCGAGCCCGGCGCCGGCTCCGACCTGGCGAACGTCAGCACCACGGCGCGCCTCGAGGGCGACGAATGGGTCATCTCCGGACAGAAGGTCTGGACCTCCCTCGCGCACGTCGCCGACTGGTGCTTCGTGGTCGCCCGCACCGAGCCCGGCTCCGCCCGCCACAAGGGCCTGTCCTACCTGCTCGTCCCGATGGACCAGCCGGGCGTCGAGGTCCGGCCGATCGTCCAGCTCACCGGCACCTCGGAGTTCAACGAGGTCTTCTTCGACGGTGCCCGCACCGCCGCCGCCAACGTGGTCGGCGAGCCCGGCGAGGGCTGGCGGGTCGCCATGGGGACGCTCGCCTTCGAGCGCGGCGTCGCCACCCTGGGCCAGCAGATCGGCTTCCGCCGCGAGCTGCAGACCCTCACCGACCTCGCCCTCGACACCGGCGCGGCCGACCGCCCCGAGGTCGCCGACGCCCTGCGTCGCGCGTGGATCGAGCTCGACGTGATGCGGGCGCACGCCCTCCGCACGCTCGGCTCCGCCGAGACCGGCACCGCCGAGGTCGCGAAACTGCTGTGGGCCAACTGGCACCGCCGGCTCGGCGAGATCGCGATGACGGTGCGCGGCGCCGCCGGACTGCTAGCCGACCCCGAGCTCGACGACTGGCAGCGCCTCTACCTGTTCACCCGAGCCGACACGATCTACGGCGGCTCCAACGAGATCCAGCGCAACATCATCGCCGAGCGCGTGCTCGGCCTGCCGAGAGAGGCCCGCCCGTGAGCGCCATCCCCGCACCCCCGTACCCCCAGGGACGCAACCTCGTCGAGGACAAGGTCGTCGTCGTCACCGCGGCCGCCGGCACCGGCATCGGCTCCGCGACCGCGCGGCGCTGCCTCGAGGAGGGCGCCCGCGTCGTCATCTCCGACTGGCACGAGCGGCGACTGGGCGAGAAGCGCGACGAGCTCGCCGCCGAGTTCGGCGACCGGGTGCACGCGATCACCTGCGACGTCACCGTCGAGGAGCAGGTGCAAGCCCTGCTCGACGGTGCCGCCGACCGCTACGGCCGGATCGACGTGCTGGTCAACAACGCCGGCCTCGGCGGCAGCGTCGCCGTGCAGGACATGACCGACGAGCAGTGGTCCCGCGTGCTCGACGTGACCCTCACGGGGACCTTCCGCGCCACCCGCGCCGCCATCAACCGGTTCATCGCGCAGGGCGGGGGCGGGGTCATCGTCAACAACGCCTCCGTGATCGGCTGGCGCGCGCAGGCCGAGCAGGCGCACTACGCCGCCGCGAAGGCGGGCGTCATGGCGCTGACCCGCTGCTCCGCGGTCGATGCGGCGCCGCACGGCGTCCGGATCAACGCCGTCTCGCCCAGCATCGCCATGCACGCCTTCCTCGCGAAGGTCACCTCCGACGAGCTGCTCGACGAGCTCTCGCGCCGCGAGGTCTTCGGGCGCGCCGCCGAGCCCTGGGAGGTCGCGAACGTGATCGTCTTCCTCGCCTCCGATTACAGTTCTTATATGACCGGCGAGGTGGTCTCGGTGAGCAGTCAGCATGCGTAGTCCGTGTCCTCCCTCCATGCCCCTCGAGGTGGTCTCGGTGAGCAGTCAGCATGCCTAAGCCGGACCCGTCCGCGCGCCGCGCGGAGGTCCTGTCCCTGAGCGCGAAGCTGTTCGCGGAGAACGGCTACCGCGCGACGACCGTGCGCGACATCGCCGACGCCGCGGGCATCCTCTCGGGGAGCCTGTACCACCACTTCGACTCCAAGGAGTCGATGCTCGACGAGATCCTCCGGGACTTCCTCGACCGCCTCTTCGGCGAGTACCGCGCCGTGCTGGCGACCACCCTGGCCCCGCGGGAACAGCTGCGCGGCTGCGTCATCGCCTCCTTCGCGGCGATCGACGCGAGTCCCGACGCCGTGGCGATCTACCAGGCCGAGGCGCGCGGCCTCGCGCAGCAGGAGCGCTTCGCCTACATCGCCGACTTCCTGCAGGAGTTCCGCTCCATGTGGCGCGGCATCATCACGCGTGGCATCGAATCCGGTGACTTCCGAGCGGATCTCGACGTCGACGTCACCTACCGCTTCCTCCGCGACACCGTCTGGGTCGCGGTCCGCTGGTACCGGCCCGGCGGGCAGCTGCCCGTGGGCACGGTCGCCGACCAGTACCTCACGATCCTGGAGCACGGGATCGCCAGCCCTGACAAGGAGCAGTCATGACCGATCTCGCCCCCGGCGCCTACATCCTGGACGCGGTGCGCACCCCGTCCGGCAAGCGCGGCGGTTCCCTGTCGACGGTGCACTCCGCCGACCTCGGCGCGCACGTGCTGCGCGCCTCCGTGCTGCGCTCCGGCGTCGACCCGCAGCTCGTCGACGACGTGATCATGGGCTGCTGCGACACCATCGGCCCGCAGTCCGGCAACATCGCCCGCACGTCCTGGCTCGCCGCCGGCTTGCCGGAGCACGTCCCCGGGGTCACCGTCGACCGGCAGTGCGGCTCGAGCCAGCAATCGGTCCACTTCGCGGCCCAGGCCATCCTCTCCGGCACCGCCGACGCGGTCGTCGCCGCGGGCGTGCAGAACATGAGCGCGATCCCGATCAGTGCGGCGATGCTCGCGGGCCGCGAGTACGGGTTCGACGACCCGTTCTCCGGCTCGGTCGGCTGGCGCGAGCGTTACGGCGACGTCGAGGTCTCGCAGTTCACCAGCGCCGACATGATCGCCACGAAGTGGGGCGTCTCCCGCACCCGGATGGAGGAGTTCGCGCTCGCCAGCCACGAGCGTGCCATCGCCGCTACCGACGCGGGCCGGTTCGAGGCGGAGATCGCCCCCGTCGGGGACTTCGCCATCGATGAGACGCCCCGTCGGGGGACCACGCTGGAGAAGATGGCCGGTCTCGCCCCGCTCGCGGAGGGATCGGCGATCACGGCCGCCGTCGCCAGCCAGATCGCCGACGGCGCGGCCGCCGTCATGGTGGCCTCCGCCGACTTCGTCCAGCGCCACGGCCTGCGGCCCCGGGCGCGGATCCACCACATCTCGGTGCGCGCCGCGGACCCGGTGTGGATGCTCACGGGCCCGATCCCCGCCACGCAGTACGCACTGCAGAAGACGGGGCTGACCGTCGCCGACATCGACCTCTTCGAGTGCAACGAGGCCTTCGCCTCCGTGCCGCTGGCCTGGATGGACGAGCTGGGCATCCCGCACGACAAGGTGAACGTCAACGGCGGTGGGATCGCTCTGGGGCACCCGCTGGGCGCGACCGGGGCGAAGCTGATGACCACGCTGTTGCACGAGCTCGAGCGCCGCGGCGGCCGGTACGGCCTGCAGACGATGTGCGAGGGCGGTGGCACCGCCAACGTCACCATCATCGAACGGATCTAGCGGAGCACGTAGCCGAACCCGCGCACGCTGTGCACATGGCACCACCTCGGGGTGTCGATCTTCCCGCGCAGGCGTTGGACCGCATTGTCCACGATCCGCGACTTGCCGTGGAAGCCGTGCCCCCACGCGAGCGTCAGGAGCGATTCGCGCGACTGGGGCACGCCGCGCCGCTCGGCGAGCGCGATCAGCAGTCGGAAATCGGTGGCGGTGAGCGGGATCGGCTGCCCGTCCCGGCTGACGGTCTGCCGGCGGACGTCGATGCGGAGCCCGCTGGGCTCGACCACGATCTCCGAACCGGACCCCTCGTGCGTATCGCAACTGAGTGAGCAGACGGCGCCGGCCGTCCGCGAACGGCGCAGGATCGCTCGGAGCCGCGCGTCGATCTCCCGGCCGGTGATCGGCAGCGCGACCACGTCGTCCGCGCCGACGGCGAGGTCGGCGACGGTGTCGACCTCGTCGTGCCGGGAGGCGAGGACGAGTAGGGGGACGCCCGTCGCGCGCCGGACATCGCGGCACGCGTCGGTCCCCGCCGCGCCGTCCGCGGCGACGATGACGGCATCCGTGGCCGCGAGGGCGGGTGCGGGGAGCGGCGATGCCAGCGCCGATTCCGTGACCTGATGCCCGAGTGCGCGAAGGGAGTCACCGCCTCGCCGAACTCGGTCCCCGGGTGTCGGCGTGAGGTACAGGATCTGCACTGGGCAACCTCCTCGATCAGTGCGAGATAGCAAAGTGACTATACCCATGTTCCCCTTTGCTACGCGATGTCATGGTTCGACGGGGTGGTCGCCCGAGGTTGCTCGGATGGATTCCGGCGGAGAAGCGACCCTGACGCCAAGTGAACGGGTGTTCTCGAAAGGCTGCCCGATTCGCACAGGACAGGCCGTTCATGGCGAGATGGCGGTTCCGGTGTCGAGCGCGTGAAGATTGTTGCAGAACGGCCGCGGGCCGCCGACTTCTGTCGCAAGCGGCGGCGATAGTGAAGATTCGTGTTGGTGAATAGTTCGACGGCGTGCTTCGGTGAGTCATCTCGAACGAGTGGACACGAAGGAGTCGAAGAGTGAGACGTTTCAGCGTCGTCGCAGCGGGGGCCGTCACGGTGACCGCGATGATGTCGGCGGCCGTCGCCGGCCAGGCCGCAGCCCAGATCACCCCGCAGAACCCGTCCGGGCCGGTGAAGGGCGCGACCCAGAGCCTGAGCTCGCCGGAGGGGCTGCGCGCGAAGATCGCCCTGAAGGATCTGAAGGCGAAGCTGTTCCCGCCGCTCGCGGGCGACAACAAGTCGCGGCTCGCGTACGTGGACGGCAAGGCGGAGGGCACGATCCAGGCGGGCAGTTCCGATGCCGCGTCCGTCGAGGTCGGGTACGTCGTCGCGTGCGGCGTCAAGGACGGCGGCTTCGAGTCGTGGATCGGGAGCAATCAGACCATCGGCGCCGCGGGCGCACTCGCGGGCAGTATCCCGGCGGCGGGCGCGGCCCTCGTCGGTGTCGGCGGGTCGCTGGGCCTGACCCAGAACCAGGTCATCAAGACCGCGCCGGGCGCGATCGTCTACCTGCCGGTGGGCACCAAGGAGATCGACAAGCCGAAGGCCGGGGAGACGTTCGGCGTGCGGTTCGGGGAGAAGCGGGTGAGCATCGAGGGCTGCATCGGCAGCGTCGACGCGGTCGCGTACGCGACCCTCAAGGTCTCGTCGCGGACCTTCGACGACTCCAAGACCGTCTACAGCGAGGTCATGCGCTTCGCCTGATGTCGAGACCGGGCCGGCGGCGGGGGTCCTCCGCAGAATCCGCCGCCGGCCCGGGTTCCGTTCCCCGGCCGCGTCGCTGCGGCCGGGGCGGGATCAGGCGCGCAGTCGCGCGAGCTCGTCGAGCCGCGACTCCGCGTCGGCGACGATGCGCTCGATGAGGTCGGCCACCGTCGGGAGGTCGTCGATGATCCCGGCCACTTGGCCCGAGGCGAGAACCCCGGCGTCGGTGTTGCCCTCGACGAGGCCTGCGCGCAACAGCATCGGTGTGTTCGCCGACATCATGAGCTGGCTCCACGAGCGGTCGCCGCTCTTCTTCATCGCGAGCCCCTCGCCGATGAGGCCCTTCCAGGAGACGCCGGTCAGTGCCTGGAAGCGGACGGTGTTGCGGGCGGCGTGCGCGAGCGTCGCCACGCCGTGCGAGCGCTCGAGCGCGTCCACCAGCGCGGTGCGCAGGACCCGGTGCGGCATCCCGTCGACCTTGGTGGTGACCACGGTGTCGCCGAGCCCGCGCTGCAGGTACTCGGCCTTCACGGACTCGGGGACCCGGCTGTCCCGGGTGAGCAGGAAGCGGGTGCCCATGGCGACGCCGGACGCACCGTACGCGAGCGCCGCGGCGAGGCCGCGGCCGTCGAAGAAGCCGCCGGCGGCGACCACCGGGATGTCCACGGCATCGAGGACCGACGGCAGGAGCAGCGTGGTGGCGACGCCACCGGTGTGGCCGCCGCCCTCGCCGCCCTGCACGACCACGGCGTCCGCGCCCCACGAGGCCACCTTCTCGGCATGCCGCGCCGCGCCCACCGACGGGATCACGACGAGCCCGGCGTCCTTGAGCTTCGCGATCATGTCCCGCTTCGGCGCGAGCGCGAACGAGGCCACCCTGACCCCCTCGCGGATGAGGAGATCCACGCGCTGCTGCGCGTCCTCTGCGTCCGCGCGCAGGTTGACGCCGAAGGGCTTGTCGGTGCGTTCCTTGGTCTTGAGGATCGCGGACTCGAGCTCGGGGTAGGTCATCGTCGCGGAGGCGAGGATCCCCAGCCCGCCGGCGTTCGCGGTAGCCGCGGTCAGGTGGGCCCCGGAGACCCAGCCCATGCCGGTCTGGACGACGGGGTGCTCGACGCCGACCAGCTCGGTGAACGGGGTCCGCAGCGTCATGCGGGGACCTCCTTGCTGCGCAGGTTCTTCGGGTCCACCACGGTGCGGATCAGGTCGAGCTCCTCGGCGGTGGGTACCCGGGTCTCCGGCACGTCGGAGCCGGCCAGCGCGAAGCCCGTGGCCTCGCGCACCTGGTCCTCCGTGACGCCCGGGTGCACCGACAGCAGCGTCATCGCACCGTCGTCACCGAAGCCGAGGACGGCGAGGTCGGTGACCACGCGGTGGATGTCGTGGAACCGCGATGCGGACGGCCCGGCCGCGCGCGCCCGGTCGTAGCCCACGCCGCTGACGACGTCGACGGCGTCCACGAAGACGCGCGTCGAGTGCTTCGGAATCCAGTACGAGGTCCGGTTGTTCACGGTGTTGCCGGGTCCGCCGCGCACGCCCAGCAACTGGCGCGACGGTGCCCGGTGCTCGCCGATCGCGGAGATGTTCTGATTGCCGTACCGGTCGATCTGGCTGGCACCCATGATGACGTGGCGCTTACCGTTCGGGACCACCACGTCGAGCACCTTCTTGAAGGGCTGCCAGCCCTCGATGCCGGCGGACGGATTCGCCGCGTCGGCGACGAGGTAGGCCTCGCCGTCGGAGAGCAGCAGGTCGGGGGCGAAGGTCAGGCGCGCGAGGCGCCCGCCCAGAGAAGGGATCAGGCCCATCGGGCTGGCGGTGATCTCGCCGTCGCCGCGGAACAGGTCGGCTATCGCGGTCACGCACACCTCGGCGCGGGTGATGTCGGTCATTTGGTCGTCTCCTCCGCCGCCCACGCGGCCACTTCAGCCTGGTAGTGCGCCTCGTCGCCGGAGAGGAAGCGCTGCTCGAACGCGGTCCATGCGGCGGGATCCTTGGCGCTGGCGGCGTAGTGCCGCTGGAACTTCTCGTCCCGCCCGTAATCGGGGGCGGCGGTGGTGAAGTGCGCGCCGTTCGGCGTCTCCACCACGCCGGCCACGGCGCTGCGATTGATGATCAGCGACTGCACGGGCCCGCCGGCCACCAGCTCCTCGGTGGTCACGATCCGCTCGCACGAGACGTAGCAACGGTCGGCGGCGAGCGCGAAGTCGTCGTCGAAATACGGGTCGGGGCCCAGGTACTGGGCGTTCCCCCGGGCGTCGGCGCGGTTCATGTGCACGAGTGCGGCGTCGAGCCGCAGTGCCGGAACCGCCACCAGTTCTTCGCCGTCGGCGTAGGGGGAGACGATGGTGCGCAGGTCCGGATTGACGTCCATGACCGACGAGCCGAGGCCGGCGCGGATCGGCAGGAAGGGCAGGCGCTGCACCGCCGCCTTGAGGCCGGCGGCGAACATGCCCTCGTCCCACTCGGCGACCTCGATCGCGCCGGACTGGCGGACGCGCGCGAAGTTCGGGTCGATGGGCACCGTATCGAGGGTGACGAAGCCGAACACCAGCTTCCGGATCTTCCCCGCCGCCGCGAGCAGACCCACGTCGGGCCCGCCGTAGGACACCACGGTCAGGTCCTTGAGGTCGGACCGCAGGATCGCGCGCACCAGGGCCATCGGCTTGCGCCGCGAGCCCCAGCCGCCGATGCCCAGCGTCATGCCGTCCTCGAGTTCGGCGACCACCTGCTCGGCGGTCATGGTCTTGTCGGTCATGCGTTCTCCTGTGCTGCGTCGTCGTTCGCCTCGCCGACCGTGCGGCCGGTGGAGACGAACTCGCGGCGGTGCTCGTCCGAGTAGCCCGCGAGATTGAGTTCGAAGGTGAAGCCCTGCTCGAACCGGTAGCTGGTGTGGACGTTCACCGGGTCGATCCCGTTGATCGCCTCCTTCGCCTTGCGGATCACGCGGGTGTCCTTGGCGGCGATGGCCCGTGCCACCTCGAGGGCGGCGCCGTCGAGCTCGGCGCGGGGCACCACGCGGTACACCGAGCCGAAATGATGCAGCTGCTGGGCGGTGATCGTCCCGGCGGTGAAGTACAAGGTGCGCATCAGGTGCTGCGGCACGAGCCGGGCGAGGTGCGTCGCGGCGCCGAGCGCACCGCGGTCCACCTCGGGCAGGCCGAAGGTCGCATCGTCGGAGGCGACCACGACGTCCGCGTTGCCGACGAGGCCGATGCCGCCGCCGAGGCAGAAGCCGTTCACCGCGATGATCACGGGCACCGCGCAGTCGTAGACCGCGGAGAAGGCCGCGGCGCAGCCCTGGTTCGCACCGATGAGGGCGCCGTAGCCGTCGCCGGCGGCCTGCGCCGCGTCGATCTCCTTGATATCGACGCCGGCGTTGAAGCCGCGGCCCTCCGCGCGGACCACCACGACGTGACACGCCGGGTCGCGCCCGGCCTCGGTGATGGCGTTCGCGAGGTCGAACCAGCCCTGCACGGTGAGGGCGTTGACGGGGGGTGCGTCGATGGTGATCGTGTGGATCCCGGGCTCGTCGACGATGGTCGTGATCGGTGAAGGCACACCGACTCCTTCGAGGTAGACAGGTAGAACGTGATCTAAACCTAGCAATTGCTTGGTACGCTACCACCGAAGCCCGGTCGGCCGGAATGGGAAGTGGTGAATCTTGTGGCGAACGCACCTGCGGGGCGCGATCTCGGACTCGACGGCGCGGTGGTGCTGGTCACCGGCGGCGTCCGGGGGATCGGCGCGGGCATCGCCCGCGTCTTCCTCCGGCAGGGCGCCAGGGTGGTGGTGTGCGCCCGCAGGGAACCCGAGAGTCCGGTCGAGGCCGACGGTGCCGCAGCCGAATTCGTGGCGGCCGACGTCCGCGAGCCCGAGCAGGTCGACGCCCTGATCGCGGGCATCGTCGAGCGGCACGGCCGGCTCGACGTGCTCGTCAACAACGCCGGGGGAGCGCCCTTCTCGGACGCGGCCACGGCGTCGCCCCGGTTCCACGAGAAGGTCGTCGGGCTCAATCTGCTGTCCCCGTTGCTGGTCGCGCAGCGAGCGAACGCGGTGATGCAGGAGGCCGGCAGCGGGGCGATCGTCAACGTCTCGAGCGTCAGCGCCACGCGCCCGTCGCCCGGCACCGCCGCCTATGGGGCGGCGAAGGCCGGTCTCGACTCCCTCACCGCGAGCCTCGCGGTGGAGTGGGCACCCGCCGTGCGGGTGAACGCGCTCGACGTGGGCATGGTGCGCACCGAGGCGGCCGAGCAGCACTACGGCGACGACGCCGGGATCGCGGCGATCGGCGCAACCGTGCCCCTGGGCCGGCTCGCCGACCCCGAGGAGGTGGGGGCGTGCGCCGCCTTCCTGGCTTCGGCGCTCGCGTCCTACGTCACCGGCGCGACACTGCTCGTCCACGGCGGCGGCGAGCGCCCCGCTTTCCTGGCCGCGGCGAACGCCGAGCGCGACGCGCGGTAGATCCGAACCACGAACGAGGAGAAGAACAATGACAGGAATCGTCGACGGTCGCGTCGTCATCGTCACCGGCGCGGGCCGTGGCATCGGCCGCGCACACGCGCTCGCCTACGCCGCGGAGGGCGCGGCCGTGGTGGTCAACGACTACGGCGTCGGGCTCGACGGCGCGGACGCCTCGTCGGGCCCCGCCCAGCAGGTCGTGGACGAGATCCGTGCCGCGGGCGGCCGCGCGATCGCGAACGCTTCCGACGTCGCGGACTGGGACGGCGCGCAGGCGCTGGTGCGCAGCGCGATCGACGAGTTCGGCCGGCTGGACGTGCTGGTGAACAACGCGGGCTTCCTCCGCGACCGGATGCTGGTGAACATGTCCGAGGCGGAGTGGGACGCGGTGACCCGGGTGCACCTCAAGGGGCACTTCGCGATGCTGCGCCACGCGGCGGGCTACTGGCGCGACGAGTCCAAGGCGGGGCGGCAGCCCGACGCCCGGGTGATCAACACCAGTTCCGGCGCCGGCCTGCTCGGCAGTGTGGGCCAGGGCAACTACGCCGCCGCCAAGGCGGGCATCGCCGAGATGACGATCCAGGCCGCCGCCGAGATGGGGCGCTACGGCATCACCGTCAACGCGATCGCGCCCGCCGCGCGCACCCGCATGACCGAGGTGAACTTCGCCGACGACATGGCCGCGCCCGAGGGCGGTTTCGACGCGATGGCGCCCGAGAACATCTCGCCGCTGGTGGTGTGGCTCGGCAGCGTCGAGTCCGCCGATGTCACGGGCCGGGTGTTCGAGGTCGAGGGCGGCAAGGTGTCCGTCGCGCAGGCCTGGCGGCACGGCCCGCAGCGCGACAAGGGCGCCCGTTGGGCGCCGTCGGAGCTGGGTACCGTCGTGCGCGAATTGATCGCCGAGGGGCCGGCGCCGGAGCCCGTGTACGGGGCCTGATCCCCGGAAACGACGATGCCGGCCGCGCGGGAGGGGATCTCCGCGCGGCCGGCCGCGTCTCGGCGAGGGGGTGTGCCGAGTCTGTTGGGTCAGTCGAGCCGGCCGGACTCCGCGAAGAACCGCACCAGTTCGGCGGCGGTGGTCGCCATCGCGCGCGGCGCGTAGCCGAGTTCGTTGCGGGCCTTGCTGATATCGACCAGCGGCGACGCGAAGAGCGGGCCGAGGGCCGCCTTGGACAGCACGTCCGACCCGAGCCGGGCATTGATGGGCTCCAGGACGGGCATGATGGCGGCGAGCGCCCCGATGGGCACCGCGACCCTCGGCCCGGACTTGCCGGCGGCCTGCGCCGAGAGCCGCATCGCATCGATGATCGGCGCGAATTCGCCGCCCAGGAGGTAGTTCTCGCCCGTGCGGCCCTTCTCGGCCGCGAGCATCACGCCCGTCGCCACGTCGCGCACGTCGACCAGGTCGAAGCCGGCCTTGGAGACGAAGGCGGGCATCCGGCCGCGGGCCGCGGTGTGCGCGAGGCGGTTCAGGCGCGAGAGCGCGGCACCGTGATCGGCGGGCCCCCACACACCGGTGGGGTTGCAGACGGTGGCGTCCAGGCCGTCGTCGATGACCTTGCGGAGCTCCTGCTCGCCCGCCCACTTGGACCGGTCGTAGACGGGGATCTCGGGGCGCTCGGACCGCGGCGCCGTCTCGTCGATGACGTCGACGAGATCCTGGTCGAAGGCGTGGATGGAGCTCAGGTGCACCATCTTCCGCACGCCCGCGTCCAGCGCCGCGCGAGCGACAACGCGCACGCCCTCCGTGTTCAGTCGCCACGCGGCCTCGTCCTGCATTCGCAGGGTGATCATGGCGACCAGGTGGTAGACCACCTCCACGCCCTCGAGCGCCGCGCGCATCTCGGCGGGCTCGAGCACGCTGGCCTGCACCCAGCGCACGCCCTCCGGGGCGTGCGGCGAGCTGGTGCGGTCGATCGCGACCACCTCGTGCCCCTGCTCGACGAGCTGCTGCAGGAGGTTCCCGCCGACGAATCCGGCCGCGCCGGTGACTGCTACGCGCATCGGCTCAGATCCGCTCGATGATGGTGCCGGTGGCCATCGCGCCGCCGCAGCACATCGCGATGAGGGCCGTCGACGCGTCGCGGCGCTCCAGCTCGTGCAGCGCGGTGGTGATGAGGCGGGCGCCGGTGGAGCCGACCGGATGTCCGAGCGCGATGGCGCCGCCGTTGACGTTGACCTTGTCCGGGTCGGGGCCGATGACCTGCTGCCAGGACAGCACGACGGAGGCGAAGGCCTCGTTGACCTCGAACAGGTCGATGTCGCTCAGCGAGCGGCCGGAGCGCTCGAGCACGCGCTCGGTGGCGCGGATCGGGCCGTCGAGGTGGTAGTACGGCTCTCCGCCGACGAGGGCCTGCGAGACGATCCGGGCGCGCGGCTTCAGGCCGAGCGCGGCGGCGCGGTCGGAGTCCATGAGCAGGACGGCGGCGGCACCGTCGGAGACCTGGGAGGAGGTTCCCGCGGTGTGCCGGCCCCCGTCGAGCATGGGCTTGAGCTTGGCGAGCCCCTCCGCCGTGCTCTCGCGCGGGCCCTGGTCGCGGGAGACCTCGATCGTCTCGCCGGTGGGCGCACCGTCGGCCATGGCGGGCGCCTTGAGCGAGACGACCTCGCGGTCGAACCGACCCTCCTGCCAGGCCTGCAGGGCCTTGCGCTGGGAGGCGAGGCCGAAGGCGTCGATGTCCTCGCGGGTGAGGCCGCGGCGCTCGGCGATCCGCTCTGCGGCGAGGAACTGGTTGGGCATGTCGATGGTCCACGACGGGGGTCGGGAGGTGCCGAGGCCCTCCGGCCGATTCGCGCCCAGCGGGATGCGGCTCATGGATTCGACGCCGCACGAGACGCCGACCTCGATCGCGTCGGTCGCGATGAGGCCCGCGATCAGGCCCGTGGCCTGCTGCGCGGAGCCGCACTGCGCGTCGATCGTGGTGGCGCCGGTCAACTCGGGCAGGCCGGCGTTGAGCCAGGCCGTGCGCGTGATGTTGCCGGCCTGCTCGCCGGCCTGGGTGACGTTGCCGCCGATGATCTGCTCGACCTGTGCCGGATCGACGCCGGCGTGCTCGAGGAGTGCGGTGACGGTGCCGCCGAGGAGTTCGGCGGGGTGCAGTCCGCTCAGCCAGCCGCCCCGCTTGCCGATGGGGCTGCGGACGGCGTCGACGATGACGGGGATGCCCATATCGATCGTTCCTCACATTCTCGGCTCGCCCCGATTGGGTAGAGCACGTTCTCGATTGTGGCGCCGATCTCCGGCTCTGTCGAGCCTCATGCGGTGGCGCCGCGACTGGTTCGTCCCTGTGTAACTGCTGTGCAACCAGCGTCCTCCGCAATCTAGCTCACGAGCGGACGGTCTGTGCTTCAATGAGTAGAACATGTTTCAGATACGCCTGGCCAGAGTCCGGGTGGAGACGCTTGAGGAGGCGGCGTGAGCGTGCACTTCCCCGCGGGGTTCGATTTCACCAGCCCCGACCTGTGGTCGGAGCGGCGGCCCGAGGCCGAGTTCGCCGAGCTGCGGCGATCGGCACCGGTCTGGTGGCAGGACATCCCGCCCGGCACCACCGGGTTCGACGACGGTGGCTTCTGGGTGGTGTCCAAGCTGGAGGACATCAAGGCCATCTCGCGGAACCCGAAGCAGTACTCGAACTGGGAGAACGGCGCGATCGTCCGGTTCGGTCCGGAGATCGAGCGCGAGCAGATCGATATGCAGCGGATGCTGCTGCTCAACATGGATCCGCCGCAGCACACCAAGACGCGGCGCATCATCTCGCGCGGTTTCACGCCGAAGGCGGTGCAGTCCCTGCACGACGCGCTGGCGGAGCGGGCCGAGCAGATCGTGCACGAGGCCCGCAAGGCCGGCGGCGGTGACTTCGTCGAGCAGGTCGCCAGCGAGCTCCCGCTGCAGGCGATCGCCGAGCTGCTGGGCGTGCCGCAGGAGGACCGCAAGAAGCTCTTCGACTGGTCCAACTCGATGATGGCCTACGACGACCCCGAGTTCGAGGGCGACTACCTCACCGCCATGACCGAGTTCACCGGCTACTCGTGGAACCTCGCGGAGGAGCGCCGGAAGTGTCCGATGGACGACATCGTGACCACTCTGGTGCAGGCGGACATCGACGGCGACGGGCTCGGCAGTGATGAGTTCGCGTTCTTCGTGCTACTGCTCGCGGTCGCAGGCAACGAGACCACCCGCAACGCCATCAGCCACGGCATGAAGGCCTTCGTCGACCATCCCGACCAGTGGGAGATCTACAAGGAGCAGCGGCCGCGCACCGCGCCCGACGAGATCGTGCGCTGGGCGACGCCCGTCTCGGTGTTCCAGCGGACCGCGCTCGAGGACGTCCAGCTCGGCGAGCAGACGATCAAGAAGGGCCAGCGCGTCGCGCTGTTCTACGCCTCGGCCAACTTCGACGAGGACGCCTTCGAGGATCCCTACACCTTCAACATCCTGCGCGACCCGAACCCGCACGTCGGCTTCGGCGGCTCGGGTACCCACCACTGCGTGGGCGCGAACCTCGCCCGCCTCGAGATGGACCTCATGTTCAAGGCCATCGCCGACGTCATGCCGAACCTGCGCGAGCTGGAGCCCCCGCAGCGCCTGCGGTCGGGCTGGCTCAACGGCATCAAGCACTGGAAGGTCGCCTACGAGTAGGCGGCGAACTCACTGACGAGGCCCCCGGGATTCTCCCGGGGGCCTCGTCGTGGTGCGGGCCGGAAACCCGGTGGCCCCGGGACGGTCGTGGCGGTTAGCGTGGTCGGGTGAGCACACCCGAATCGCATGAGGAAGGGGTCGCCGGTCCCGCCGCCGACCCCGTGCAGAACCGCGCCGTCGTGCGCTGATCCGCGGGCCCGAGTCGGCCGCGGCGACCGGAGACGATCCCACGTTTCCGTCGTCCCAGGAGTGCTCCGTGCCTCGACTCGTCCTGTTCCTCGCCCTCGCCGTCCTCGCGATGGGCACCTCCGAATTCATGCTCGCCGGCGTGCTGCCGGCCCTCGCCGACGACCTCGCCGTCGCCCCGTCCGCCGCGGGAAGCCTCGTCTCCGCGTTCGCGGGCGGGATGGTCGTCGGTGCCCCGGTCACCGCCGCCCTCGCCCGACGGTGGCCGCCCCGCTCGGCCCTGCTCGGCTTCCTCGCACTGTTCGCGGCGGCGCACGTCGTCGGCGCGTTGACCGCTTCCCTTCCGGTGCTGCTCGGGACCCGCGTGGTGGCCGCCTTCGCCAATGCGGGCTTCCTCGCCGTCGCGTTCACCGTGGCGGCCGCGGCGGTCGGCCCCGACCGTCGGGCGCGGGCGCTGTCGATGCTGCTCGCGGGGACCACCGTCGCCATGGTCGTGGGCGTTCCGGCAGGCGCCGTCGTGGGCGCCGCGGCGGGGTGGCGCGCGCTGTTCTGGGCGGTCGCCGTGCTGTGCGTGCCGCCCTTCCTCGCGATCCTCGGTGCGGCTCCCCTCGATCCCGTCGACAGCGGGCGTCGCTCACTCCGAACGGAACTCGTCGCGCTGTGCGACGGCCGGACGGCGACGATGCTCGTCCTCACGGCGCTGGTGAACGCGGGCACCTTCGGCGTCCTGACCTACCTCGCGGTCCCGGTGGAGGAAGTACTGTCGGCGGCGTGGATCCCGCTGGTGCTGATGCTCTTCGGGGCGGGTGCGTGCGCCGGCGTCGCGATCGTCGGTCGGGTCGCGGACTCCCGACCCCGGATGCTCCTCGCTGTGGGAGCACCGCTCCTGGTGGGCGCGTGGGTGATGCTCGCTTCCGGCGGACGGGACCCGCTCCTCTTGCTGGCGATCGTGCCCCTGTCGGGCCTCCTCGCATTCGCCGTCGGCGGGACTCTGATCGCTCTCTCGATCGGGTCCGCTTCGGAGACTGCACCCACGATGGCCGGCTCGTACGCCACCGCTGCGCTCAACGTGGGCGCGGTGGCGGGACCCATCGGCGCGGGCGCCGCGCTCGACCGCTTCGGCGGGATCGCGGGGCCGGCCGGATTCGCCGCGGCCGTCGTCACCGCGGCGATCCTCGCTGGGACGCGGCTCCGGTCGGGGCGGTGATGTGCGGTGCCTACGCAGGCTTGTCCGCGCCCATCCAGCGGTCTGGGGAACACTGCCGGGTGTCAGGCGGGCTTGTCCGCGCCCACCAGCCACATGGAGAAGTACTGCGAACCGCCTCCGTAGGCGTGGCCGAGGGCCTTGCGGGCACCGTCGACCTGGTAGTCCCCGGCCCGCCCCATGACCTGCTTCGCGGCCTCCGCGAACCGGATCATGCCGGACGCGCCGATCGGGTTGGAGGAGAGCACGCCGCCGGACGGATTCACGGGCAGTTCCCCGCCGATCTCGGTGCCGCCGGATTCCGTGAGCTTCCAGCCCTGCCCCTCGGGGACGAACCCGAGGTTCTCCAGCCACATCGGCTCGAACCAGGAGAAGGGCACGTAGATCTCGGCGGCGTCCACCTCGCGCAGCGGGTCGGTGATGCCGGCGTCGCGCCACAGCGCGGCTGCGGCGTCCTGACCTGCGCGAGGACTGACGTGCTCGCGGCCCGCGTAGGCGAGGGGTTCGGTGCGCATCGCGGTCGCGAGTACCCACCCGACGCGGTTGCCGGTGGCCGCCTCCGATGCCGCGGCGGCCTCCTCGTCGCCGAGCACGATGGCGCAGGCGCCGTCGGACGACGGGCACGTCTCGTCGAAGCGGATGGGGTCCCAGAGCATCTGGGACGCCTGCACGGATTCGAGGGTGATGTCGGGCTGGTGCAGGTGCGCCAGCGGATTCCGGGCGCCGTTGCGCCGGTCCTTGACCGCCACCATCGCGCCGACGTGGTCGGGCGCGCCGGAGCGCCGGATGTAGGAGCGGACGTGCGGGGCGAAGTAGCCGCCGGCGCCGGCGCCCACGGGCACCGTGAACGGGACCGGGATCGACAGCGCCCACATGGCGTTCGACTCCGACTGCTTCTCCCACGCCACCGTGAGTACCCGCTTGTGCACGCCCGACTTGATCAGGGCGGCGGCGACGGCGGCGGTCGACCCGCCGACCGAGCCCGCGGTGTGCACGCGCAGCAGCGGCTTGCCGACGGCGCCCAGCGCGTCGGCGAGGAACAGCTCGGGCATCATGACGCCCTCGAACATGTCGGGCGCCTTGCCGATCACGATGGCGTCGATGTCGGCCATGGTGGTGCCGGAATCGAGCAGCGCTGCGTCGACGGCCTCGCGGATCATGCCGGCCATCGAGACGTCGGTGCGCTTGGCGCGGTGGCGGGTCTGGCCCGTTCCGAGTACTGCGGTGGGCTTGCCCATCACTTGGCCTCCATCACGGCGATCAGGTTCTGCTGCAGGGCGTGTCCGCCGGTGGCGTGCGCCAGGACGCGTTCCGCGTCGCCGTTCCACACGGCGCGGGCGGCCTCGCCGATCCGGGCGAGACCCGCGGAGAACATGGGATTCCCCACGAGCGCACCGCCGGACGGGTTGATCCGTACGTCGTCGTCGAGACCGATCGCCCTGCGCAGGATCAGTTCCTGGTGGGTGAAGGGCGCATGGAGCTCGGCGAGCTGCACGCCGTCCGCTCCGGCGGCGCGGGCCGCGGCGGTGGTCGACGGCGACAGGGTGAGGTCGCGCGAGCCCAGTGCGGGCGAGTCGATCCGGTGCTCGAGGCCGGTGATGAACGCGGGATTCTCCCGGATCTCGCGGGCGCGCTCGGCGGAGGCGAGGATAGCGACGGCGGCACCGTCGGTGACGGGCGCGATGTCGTGCCGGCGCAGGGGATCCGCCCACAGCGGCTCGCCCAGGAGCGTCTCCGCGTCGACGGTGCGCGACACCTGCGCCGCGGGGTTCGCCGTCGCGTCGGTGAGGCTGCGCGCGGCGACCGCGGCCATGTCGGCCTCGGTCCACGCGCCGGAGTCGATGCCCGCACGGGCCTGCAGCGCGGCGACGGACACCGAATCGGGCCACAGCGGCGCGACGGTGTACGGGTCGAGCTGCATGGTCAGCGTGCGGCGCAGCACGCCGGCGGAGGACTTGCCGAAGCCGTAGACGAGGGCGGTGTCGATCTCGCCGGTGCGGATCTTCACCCAGGCCTCGTACAGCGCCCACGCGGCGTCCATCTCCACGTGCGACTCGTTGATCGGCGGCACGGCGCCGATGGAGTCGATCGCGGCGATGAACGAGAAGGCCCGTCCCGCCAGGTAGTCCGACGACCCGGAGCACCAGAATCCGATGTCGGACTTGGTGAGGCCGGTCTGGGCGAAGACGTCGGCGAACAGCGGGATCAGCATCTCCACGCCGTTGGTGGTGGTCTGCGCGGCCCGCAGCCACGGGGTGGCGGCGTAGCCGACGACGGCGACGGAGCCGTCCGGATCGGTGCAGGTGCGTGTGCTCACAGGTGCTTCTCGTAACTGGAGTAGGGGGCGTCCGGCTCACCGGTCGGTTCGAAATGCGAGATGTTGCCGGGACTCTCGGTCCACTCCTCGCGCGGCTTCCACACGGCCCGCACCCGCATGCCCATCCGCACCTCGGACGGGTCGCAGCCGAGCACGAGGTGGAGGAACGGGATGTCGGCGCCGTCGATCAGCACGTAGGCGGCGACGTACGGCGGCTTGATCCGCTGCCCCTGGAAGGGCACGTTGACCACGCAGAAGGTGGTGACCACGCCGGTGTCCGGCAGGTCGACCTCCTCGGTGGTGGGGATGCCGTCGATCGGGCACGCGTTGCGCGGCGGGACGTAGACGTTGCCGCACGTCCCGCACCGCTGGCCCAACAGCCGTCCCTCGGCCAGGGCCTGCAGGTATCGGGTCTCCGGGACGGAGGCGGAGTGCTCGAGCCGCAGCGCGACCGGGGTGATGAGGACCTCGATCGGGTCGCCCGACGGTGTGGCGACCGCAGGGACGCCGTCGCCCTCGCCGGGGACGAAGTGCGTGATGTCGCCGATCGCGCCGGTCGTCTCGGCGGCCCAGCGGGCGTGCACCCGCATGCCGGTCGAGATGTCCTCGGGGCCCGCGACGTCGACGGCGTGCAGGAGCGAGGTATCGGCACCGTCGAGCTTGATGAGGGCGTACGCGAAGGGCCGGTCGAAGGGCTGCCCGTCGACGGGGTGTGCGTTCCAGCTCCAGCTGGTCACCGTGCCGGTGTCGGAGACCGGAACGATCTCGCTGAGGGCGGCCGTGGTGTCGGGATCGAACTCCAGCGGGGGCACGTGCACCCGCCCGGCCGCGTCGCGGGTGCCGACGATGCGGCGCTCGCGGAGGTTCGTCATGAACGCGCCCAGGACCGGTCCGAGCGACCGGGTGTAGTCGAAGGACAGGTGCATCGGCGCCGAGAGGGTCTGCGTTTCTGCGGTCACCTCACGAGTGAAACATGTTCTAACTTTTTGGCGCAAGGGTATCCCGGAAACGGCGATCAGCCCTTACCGTGGAAAACGTTCCTACCGCGTTCCGCGCCGGTATTCCCGCAAACGATCCACGAGGTGTTCCATGGACGATCTGCACCGCGAGCCACTGGCCGGCGACATCCTGCTCGGCTCCCTCGCCGCCTACCCCGACCGCGTCGCCGTGCACGTCACCGGAGCCGACGGTGACTCCGTGCTGACCTACGCGCAGGTGCGCGACGAGGTCAGTCGCTACGCGCAGGCGTACGCCGCCGTCGGGCTCGGCGTGGGCAGCCCCGTCGCGATGCTCTCCGGCAACCGGCACGAGGTGCTGATCGCCCAGTCCACCAACCTGATCACCGGCGTCCGCTTCGCCGCGCTGCACCCGATGGGCTCGCTCGACGATCACGTCTACGTCATGGACGACGCGGGGATCGAGACCCTCATCTACGACCCGCGCCTGTACGAGCAGCGCGCCGCGGACCTGCGGGATCGGGTGCCGGGGCTGAAAACACTGCTCTCCCTGGGGCCCACGGAGGCGGGCGTCGACCTCACCGCCGTCGCGGCCGGATTCGAGCCCGGACCGCTCGCTGCGCACACCGCCGACCCGTCGTCGACCGCGAGCCTCGCGTACACCGGCGGCACCACCGGCAAGAGTAAGGGCGTCATGCTCAGCTACTCCGGCGGCGCGGCGCTGCTGCGCATCCAGCGCACGGAATGGGAATGGCCGGAGGAGATCCGGTTCCTCGTGTGCGCGCCGCTGAGCCACGCCGGCGGCGCCTTCTGGAACCCGACGTCGATGACCGGCGGCTCGATGGTCGTGCTGCCCCGGTTCGAGCCGGAGGCCGTGCTCGCGGCGATCGAGAAGTACCGGATCACCGCGACGATGCTGGTGCCCACCATGATCTACGCGCTGCTCGATCACCCGAAGTTCGGCGACTACGACCTCTCCAGCCTGGAGACCGTCTTCTACGGCGCGTCCGCGATCTCGCCGACCCGGCTGACCGAGGCGATCGAGCGGATCGGGCCCGTGTTCTTCCAGTTCTACGGCCAGGCCGAGTGCCCCATGACCATCTCCGTGCTGCGCCGCGGCGACCACGACCCGTCGAAGCCGGAGCGGCTGGCGAGCTGCGGCAAGCCCGTCCCGTGGGTGAACGTCGCCCTGCTCGACGATGCCGGGCGCCCCGTCGAACCCGGTGCGCCGGGGGAGATCTGCGTGCGCGGCCCGCTGGTGATGCAGGGCTACCTGAACAAGCCGGAGCAGACGGCCGAGGCCACCGAGCACGGCTGGCTGCACACCGGCGACGTGGGCCGGTTCGACGACGAGGGCTACCTCTACATCGTCGACCGGAAGAAGGACATGGTGGTCACCGGCGGTTTCAACGTCTTCCCGCGCGAGGTCGAGGACGTGATCTCGACGCACCCGTCGGTCGCGTCCGTCGCGGTGATCGGTGTGCCCGACGAGAAGTGGGGCGAGGCCGTGAAGGCCGTCGTGGTGCCCCGCGCCGGCGCGACCGTCGACGTCGAGGAGCTCCGGGATCTGGTCCGCGACCGCAAGGGCGCCGTCTACACACCCAAGACCGTCGACCTCGTCGAGTCGATCCCCGTCAGCCCGCTCGGCAAGCCGGACAAGAAGGCCCTCCGCGCCCAGTACGCCTAGTCATCCGATTGAACACCGTTTCTGTTCGGAGAAACCGCAGGTCGGGGCGAACAGAAACGGTGTTCAATTGCAGGGTCAGCGGCCTTCGAAGACCGGGGCGCGCTTCTCGGCGAAGGCGCGCGGGCCCTCCTTGGCGTCGCGGGAGAGGAAGACGGGCAGGCCCTCCTTCGCGTCGACCTTGAAGGCCTCCTCCTCGTGCATGCCCTCGGTGGCGCGCATGGTGCGCAGCATCGCCTGCACGGCGAGGGGGCCGTTGGCGTTGATGAGCTCTGCGAGCTCGAGGGCCTTGGCCAGTGCGTCCCCGTCGGGCACGACGTGGCCGATCAGCCCGTACTCCTTGGCCTCCGCAGCGGTGATGTGCCTGCCGGTGAGCAGCAGGTCCGCCGCGACCGTGTACGGGATCTGGCGCGGCAGCCGGACGGCGGAGCCGCCCATCGGGTAGAGGCTCCACTTCGCCTCGGAGACGCCGAACTTCGCGCTCTCGCCCGCGACGCGGATGTCGGTGCCCTGCAGGATCTCCGTACCGCCGGCGATGGCGGCGCCCTCGACCGCGGCGATGAGCGGCTTGCCCGGGCGGCGGCCCTTGATAAGGCCGGGGATCCGGGCCGGATCGAAGGCGCTGCCCTCCTTCATCGCCTCGCCGGGGTTCGACTTCGCCATGTTCTTCAGGTCCGCGCCGGCGCAGAAGGCGCCGCCCGCACCGGTGAGCACGGCGCTGCGGATCTCGGGGTCGGCGTCGATGCGGTCCCAGGCGTCGCTGAGGATCTGCAGCATCTCGCCGGTGAGCGCGTTCTTGCGCTCGGGCCGGTTCATGGTGATGAGCAGCGTGTGGCCGCGCTGCTCGACGAGGGCGTGCGGGGCGTCTGTCATGACTGAGGCTCCTGGGTCGAGGACCCTCGCCGAGACGAGGATCGGCAATTGCGGGAATCCGCCTCCCCGGACAGTAACAGGTTCTAGTTTGGAGGAAAGAAGTCTTCAGGAGGATTCATGCGCACACCCCTGTGCGAGGACCTGGGCATCCAGTACCCGGTCATCGCCTTCACCCCGTCGGAGCACGTGGCCGCGGCGGTCTCCCGGGCCGGCGGCCTCGGCGTCCTCGGCTGCGTCCGGTTCAACGATCCCGCGGAGCTCGACGCCGTCCTCGACTGGATGGACGCCAATACCGACGGGCGGCCCTACGGCGTGGACATCGTCATGCCCAACAAGGTGCCCACCGAGGGCAGCGCGGGCGACCTCACCGAGCTCATCCCCGCGGAGCACCGCGCCTTCGTCGAGCGAACGCTGCGCGAGCTCGGGGTGCCCGAGCTGCCCGACGGTGCCGCCGGCGCGGGCGTGCTCGGCTGGCTGCACTCGGTGGCCCGCTCGCACGTCGACGTCGCACTCAAGCATCGGATCGCGTTGATCGCCAACGCCCTCGGCTCGCCGCCGAAGGACGTCATCGACGCCGCGCACGAGCACGGCGTCAAGGTCGCCGCGCTCGCCGGCCGCGCCAAGCACGCCCGCGCCCACGTCGACAACGGCGTCGACATCGTCATCGCGCAGGGCTACGAGGCGGGCGGTCACACCGGCGAGATCGGCTCCATGGTGCTGCTCCC
This sequence comes from Tsukamurella sp. M9C, assembly GCF_020169415.1. GTDB lineage: Bacteria > Actinomycetota > Actinomycetes > Mycobacteriales > Mycobacteriaceae > Tsukamurella. The sequence goes on along the minus strand of NZ_JAIULG010000003.1, from coordinate 174,447 downwards.
CGAGATCGTCGACGAGGTGGGCGACGACGCGACCGTCGTCGCCGCGGGCGGCATCGGCTCCGGCCGGCAGATCGCCGCGGCCCTGACCCTCGGCGCCGAGGGCGTGTGGATGGGCTCGTACTGGCTCACCACCACCGAGTACCTCGAGACGCACACGAAATCGCAGACCATGCAGGACGCCCTGGTCGCCGCGACGAGCGCCGACACCGTGCGCACGCGGATCTTCTCCGGCAAGCCTGCCCGCCTGCTCAAGACCCGGTGGACGGAGGCTTGGGAGCAGCCCGGTGCACCGTCGGCCCTGCCCATGCCCCTGCAGAACCTGCTGGTGGGGGAGGCGCACAGCCGGATCCACGCCTCGGGCGATCCCTCGGTCGTCGCGATGCCGGTCGGCCAGATCGTGGGCCGGATGAACGCGGTGCGGCCCGTCGCCGAGATCATGGCCGAGCTGGTCGGCGAGTTCGAGGATGCCGTCGACCGCCTGAACCTGGCACGCTGACCCCATGGGAACGAATCAGCGCGGCACGATCCAGATGACCGAGGCGGAGATCGGCGACTTCCTCGAGCGCAGCCGCACCGCCACCATCGCCACCCTGGGTGCCGGCGGGGTGCCGCACCTCGTCGCCATGTGGTACGCCGTGATCGACGGCGACCTGTGGATCGAGACGAAGGCCAAGTCGCAGAAGGTCGTGAACCTGCGCCGCAACCCGCTCATGAGCGCGTCGGTCGAGGCCGGGCAGTCCTACGACCAGTTGCGCGGTGTCACCATCGAGGGCACCGCCGAGATCGTCGAGGACGAGGCCACGGTGCGCGCGGTCTGCGAGCAGGTCTACGAGCGCTACTTCGGTCCGTACTCCGAGGAGCTCAAACCCGCGATCGACGAGATGATGAAGAAGCGCGTCGCCGTGCGCCTGCGCGGCGGCCGCGTGCGCTCCTGGGACCACCGCAAGCTCGGCATGCCCGAGCTGCCGGTCGGCGGAAGCACCGCGGCGTACCTGTAGGGGCGGACGATGCCCGGATCGCATGCGCAGTCGGAGGATTCCGAAGGGTTCGTCGAGATCAGCCCCTGCGTCGGGGGCCTCGTCCGGACCTGGTCGGACGACGGTGCCACCCGCCTCTGGTCGGTGCCCGACGACGCCTGGCTCCGCGAGGTCCAGGCGACGGGCCGTGTCGGCCGTGTCTCGCGGAAGGAGGGCCGGTACCGCGAGGCGGCGCGGCTGTCCGAGGCCGACGGTGCGCTCCTCGTGCGGCCCCGCGTCCCGCTCCGGGCGGACGACGGGAGCCTCACGATGGAGGCGCAGTCCATCGCCCTCGCCCCGGAGAAGCGGCCCTCCCGCTCGACCTTCGAGGACTTCCGCGAGGTGCTGACCCGGGCGGTCGAGCACTGCGCCGCCACCGACGAGTACCTCGTGGTCGAACGCGGCGCGCGCGACGCGAAGCGCGAGCCCTTCTGCCTCTTCGCGGTGCTCCCGGCGGGCGCCGAGCCCGGCGTCTTCGTCACCGTCGTCGAGACGGCGCCGCCGCCGCGGGACTCCGATCTCTGGGCGCCCTACATCGACGACTGGGACCGGACCGCCACGATCAGCGCACCGTCGAGTCCAGAGACCGTGGCGACCGCCCCGACCGTGATGATCGAGGCGATCAGCCGGTGGGACGCGGATCCGTGGGATCTCGCCTTCACCTTCGGCCGGCGCTGACGCTCAGCCCCGGGCGGCCTCGGCCAGCGCCCGCAGCGTGGGCTCGTCCCGGACTCCGCTGAACAGCACCGTCGTCACCGGGGAATCCCGCCAGAGTGCCAGGCGCTCGGCGATCCGGTCGATCGGCCCGAGCAGGGCGATGGAATCGGCGAGCTCGTCGGGGACGGCGGCGATGGCGCCCACGCGGTCGCCCGCGAGGAACTTCTCCTGCACCGCGACCGCGGCGTCGGCGAAACCGAGCCGCCCGATGAGGTCGAGGTGGAAGTTGGTCGACTTGTGGCCCATGCCTCCGATGTAGAACGCGAGCGGGACCTTCGCCTGGGTGAGCGCGGCATCGAGGTCGTCGGAGACGATCACCGAGACGGTCGCGGCGATCTCGAAGTCCGCGGATCGGCCGGCCAGGGACTCGCCGAAGACCGACTCGACCTGCTGCGGATCGGCGAACAGCGGCAGCCAGCCGTCGGCGATCTCGGTCGACAGCGCGACGTTCTTCGGTCCCTCCGCGCCGAGGAAGATCGGGATCCGCGGCCGCACCGGCAGGGCGATGGACTTGAGTGGCTTGCCCAGTCCGGTGCCGCCCGGCAGCGGCAGCGGGTAGTGCGGGCCCGCGCTGGTCACGGGCTCCTCGCGGGCGATCACCTGGCGCACGATGTCGACGTACTCGCGGGTGCGGGCGAGCGGCTTGGGGAACGGGCTCCCGTACCACCCCTCGGCGACCTGCGGGCCCGAGGCGCCGAGGCCGAGCACCATGCGGCCGCCGGACAGGCCGTCGATCGTCAGGGCGTGCATGGCGGTCGCGGTGGGCGTGCGCGCGGGGATCTGCGCGACGGCGGTGCCGAGCTTGATCCGCTTCGTGCGGGCCCCGTACCAGGCGAGCGTCGAGAAGGCGTCGGAGCCGTAGGCCTCGGCGGTGAAGACGTAGTCGTAGCCGAGCTCGTCGGCGGCGACCACGGCCGCGGTGTGGTCCTCCGGCCCACGGGTCCAGTAGCCGAGGTTGATGCCCAGATTGAGATCGTTGACCATTCCTCGAATCTAGAACAAGTTCTAGGGTTTGGGTTACAGTTCGGTATGGCTTCGCCCACGCAGATCGACAGCACCCTGCCCGCGCGCATCACCGACGAGCTGATCGAGCGCCTCACAGCGCTGGTGGTGGCCGACGGCAGTCGCGAACCGTTCACCATGAGCGAGGTGTTCACGGGCGCGGCCATCGGTGCGCTCCCGCAGTCCACCCCGAGCGACGTGGTCGCGGCCTTCGCCACCGCCCGGGAGGCGCAGCGGCAGTGGGCGCAGCGCTCCCTCGAGGAGCGCCTCGCCGTGTTCCGGCGGCTGCACGAGCTGATCCTCGAGAACAACGAGCTGCTCGTCGACCTCATCCAGAGCGGCACCGGCAAGAACCGGCGGATGGCCTTCGAGGAGTCCTGCGACGTCCCGATGGTGATCAGCCACTACCTCAAGTCCGCGCCCAAGCTGCTCCGCTCCCGCCGCCGCGGCGGACCCGTCCCCGTGGTGAGCAACTCCGTGGAGCTGCACCGGCCCAAGGGCGTCATCGGCGTGATCGCTCCGTGGAACTTCCCGTTCGCGATGGCCCTCTCGGACGCGATCCCCGCCCTCATCGCCGGCAACGGCGTCGTCCTCAAGCCGGACAACAAGACCGCGCTGGCCGCCCTCTACGGCGTCGAGCTGCTGCGGCGCGCCGGCGCGCCGGAGGGACTGTTCCAGGTGGTCTGCGGGCAGGGGCCGGACGTGGGCCCCGCGCTCATCGACGAGTCGGACTTCGTCATGTTCACCGGCTCGTCCGCCACGGGCGTCACCGTCGGCGAGCGGGCCGGGCGCAACCTCATCGGCTGCAGCCTCGAGCTCGGCGGCAAGAACCCGATGATCGTGCTCGACGACGTCGACCTCGACGAGGCCATCCCGTCGGCGATCTTCGCGGTCTTCGCCAACGCCGGCCAGGCGTGCATGCACATCGAGCGGATGTACGTGCACGAGAAGATCTACGACGAGTTCTCCCGTCGGTTCGTCGCCGCCGCGGGTGCCCTCAAGCTGGGCGCCACCTACGACTACGAGCCGGACATGGGCTCGCTCGCCTCGCCCGACCAGCTGCGCCGCGTCTCCGCACACGTCGAGGACGCGCGGGCCAAGGGCGCCACTGTGCTGTGCGGCGGGCGGGAACGCACCGACGTCGGCCCCGCCTTCTACGCGCCGACGATCCTCACCGGCGTCACCCCGGACATGCACCTCGCCTCCGCCGAGACCTTCGGCCCCGTCGTCGCCCTGTTCCGGTACTCGAGCGATGACGAGGCGATCCGCCTCGCCAACGACACCCGCTACGGCCTCAACGCCAGCGTGTGGGGCAAGGACCTGCGCCGCGCGGCGCGGATCGGCGCGCAGCTCGAGGCGGGCAACGTCAACGTCAACGACGGCTTCGCGGCCTCCTTCGCGAGCAAGGGCACCCCGTCGGGCGGCTGGAAGGCGTCGGGCGTCGGCGTGCGCCACGGCGACGCGGGCCTGCTCAAGTACACCGACACCACCAACCTCGCGACGCTCAAGCAGCAGGTGTACAACCCGCGCCCGGGGCAGAGCTACGAGCAGTACGCCCAGCAGACGAAGCAGGTCCTGCGCTGGATGCGCAAGCTGCGCATCCGCTGAGCGGGCCACCGCGACCGCGGACCGGCGGACCGTCCGCGACTACGCTGGCCGGGTGCACGACGGCAGCGCCCCCGACGACGCGGCGATGATCGGCGTCCTCGGACCGGTCGTCGCCGGCGGTCGGCCCGTGCCCGGCGTGCGGGCCCGGCGGCTCCTCGTCGCCCTGGTGCTCGCCGACGGTCGCCCGGTCAGTGCCGACCGTCTCGTCGACGAGGTGTGGGGCGACGCCCCGCCCAAGTCGCCGAACGCCGCGTTGCACACGCAGATCTCGCGCGTCCGTGCGCTCATCCGGCCCGCCGTCCTCGAGGCCGTGGCCGGCGGCTACCGCCTCGACGCGGACTCCGATCTCGCCCGGGCCGAGGCCGCCCTCCGCGATCGGGGCGACGAGGCGCGGGCCCTGCGCCTGTGGCGCGGAACCCCGGCCGGCGACCTCGACGACGGTGGGCCCGCGGACGAGCTCGCGCGGCGCGCGGCCGGCGTCTTCGACCGCCTCGAAGCGCGGCGGGCCGCCGGCGCGCTGGCCGCCGGCGACCTCGACGCGGCGCACGCGATCGCCGAGCGGCGCATCGCCGCCGATCCGCTCGACGAGCCCGCCCGGGTGGTGCTCATGCGGGCGCTCGCCGGATCGGGGCGGACCGCCGAGGCCCTCGCCGCCTACGCGGACCTGCGGCGGACGTCGATCACCGAGCTGGGGACCGAGCCCGGCGACGAGGCGACGCGCCTGCACCGCGAGTTGCTGGCGGGTACGGCGCCGACGTCGTCGAAGCCCGCACGCGCCGCGGCCGTGGGACTTCCGGCCGAGGTGACGCCGCTCATCGGGCGCGCTGCGGAGGTCGCCGAACTGGTGCGCCTGGTCGACGAGGCGCGGGTCGTGACCGTGCTCGGACCGGGCGGGGTGGGGAAGACCCGCATCGCCGAGGCGGTCGGCGCCGCCGTCGCGGACGCCGGCACTCCGGTCTACTACGTGCCCCTCGCCGCGGTCCGCTCCGCGGCGGGCGTGCTGCCCGCGATCTCCCGTGGCCTCGGCCTGGCGGAGTCGGACCTCGGCGCGGACGGTATGCCGCGCAGGGTGATCCGAGATCTGGGCGCCCGTGTTCTGGAGGCGCTGGGGCGGCGCCGCTGCCTCGTCGTCCTGGACAACTGCGAGCAGGTCGTGGACGCCTGCGCCGACGTGGTGGCCGACCTCGTGGCCGGGGCGCCCGGCGTCACGGTGCTCGCGACGAGCCGCTCGCCCCTGCAGATCCGGGCGGAGCGGGTGCACCCGTTGCCCGTCCTGGCGACCCACGGTGCGGGGTCCGCCGCGGTCGAGCTGTTCGCGCAGCGCGCCCGCGCCGTGCGTCCCGACGTGGCGCTGCCGGAGCACGCCGTCGCCGAGCTGTGCCGCCGACTGGACGGCCTCCCGCTGGCGATCGAACTCGCCGCGGCGCGCGTGCGCACCCTGAGCGTGGAGGAGATCACCGACCGGCTGGAACAGCGGTTCGCGCTGCTGCGCTCCGCCGACCGGTCCGCACCCGACCGCCACCGCACGCTGCACGCGGTGATCGAATGGAGCTGGGACCTACTGGAACCCGACGCGCAGCTCGCCCTGCGCCGGCTCTGCCGCTTCCCCGCGGGTTTCGACACCGGGGCCGCGGCCGCGACCACGGGGCTGGATCCGGTCGCGCTCGACGACGCGCTGATCTCGCTGGCGAACCAGTCCCTCGTGCACGTCGCCGAGAGCGGGGGCCGCACCCGCTACCGGATGCTCGAGACGGTCCGCGAGTTCGGCGAGGAGCGGCTCACGGAGGCGCCGCCGTCCGCCGCCGGGACGCCCGAGAGCCGTCTCGTGGACCTCGCCATGTCGTCCTGGGCCGCCGATCTCGCCTCCGCGATGTGGCGCGAATACCGTTCCGTCGGTGGTCATGCGGTGATCGGGCGCCTCGCGGAGGACCTCGAGAACCTGGCGTTCGTGCTCCGCGGGGCCGTAGACGCGCTCGTCGCCGGCGATCGCGACGCGGCGTGGACGGTGATCCGGGTCTTCCCGCTGCTCGCGGGCCTGTGGTCGATGCGGAGCCTGCACGCGCAGGTGCAGGAGATCGGCATCCGGATCGTCCAGGCCCTCCCCGACCCGCGGGAGGAACTGGCCGCGGGGCTCGCCGACGAGGACCGCGAGCTGTGGCAGGCCACGGTACTCGCGGCGTGCGCCGCCCCGGGGGCGGATCCGACGTCGCGGCACGTCGCGCGGGGCCGCACCATGATCCGCCGGCTGCACCGGCCGGAGCGAACGCTGCTCGAGCCGGCCGATTACTTCAGCGCCTTCTTCCTCCAGCGTTCGGTCTACGGCCTCCTCCGGCTCGTGCTGGCCGGGGTGAGCTCGCCCGCGGACGACGTCCGCCTGCACGCGCTGGCGGCGCGGATGAACCTGCGGGAGAACTGCGGTGATCTGGTGGGCGCCCTGGAGGACTCCGCCGCGATCGGCGCGATCGGCGAACCGGGCGACGCGTGGACGGAGGCGATGCTCGCCATGAGCACGGCGAGCATCTTCGGCCAGCAGGCCCGCTGGGAGGAGGCGGAGCGGCGCTACCGCACGGCAACCGAGAAGCTGGCCTCGATCGGGGCCGACGAGGACGCGAAGCAGGCGATGGCGTACCTGGTCGCGAGCCTGTGCTCGCTCGGCCGGATCGACGAGGCGGAGGCGCTGCAACGCACCCTCCAGGGGGCGTGGCTGCCCACGGACCCCGATCCCGACGGCGGGCCCGAGATCGTGGCCGCCATGATGATCGGGGCGGCCGAGCTGGCACGGCTGCGGGGCGCCCCCGACGCGGCCCTGTACCGGCGGGCGGGCGAGCTGCTGGTGCGGCGGATCCCCAACGGCAGCAGGGACCCCGGCGGCGAGATGCTGGTCGCCATCGCGCTGCTCGGGGTCGTGGCGAGCGTGGCGCCGGAGACCGGAGGAGAGCTCGTATCGGCGCTGATCGCCGGCGACGAGGCCATGTTCGGGATCACCGGCTACTGGGACCTGCCCCAGGCGGCGACGATGGCGCTCGCCGTCGGTGCCCACCTGGTGGCGACGGATCCGGCGTCCGAGGAGGCCGCGATCATGGCGGGGCTCGCACGCAGGCTCGGTGCGCGCCAGGACTATCCGGTCATGCACGAGACGATGCAGCGGCTCGCCGACCCGCCGCAGGGCGCCCCGGAGGCGGCGTGGCGCGCTCAGGGCGCACGCATCGCGGGACTGTCCCGGTCGCGGGCGGTCCGGCTCCTGCGCGACACCACCGCCGCGCTCCGCCGGAGGGCGTAGCGCGGCGGTCGGGTGCCGGCGGCTGCTGCGGGCGGTGCCGTCAGCGGGCGTTGCGGATGTAGGCCCGCACGGCGAGCGGCGCAAAGATCGCGATGATCACCAGCGCGCCGACGAGGCTCCACACGACGTGGATGCCCGCGTGGCCGGTGTTGCACAGCTCGCGGATCGCGGAGACCAGGTGGCTGATCGGGTTCACGTTCACGAAGGCCTGCAGCCAGCCCGGCATGGTCTCGACCGGGACGAAGGCGTTGGACAGGAAGGTGAGCGGGAACATGATCATCATCGAGACGCCCTGTACGGCGGTGGCCTTCTGCATGAGGCAGCCCATGAGCGCGAAGATCCACGACACGGCGAAGCTGCAGAACAGGATCAGCGTGGTGGAGGCCAGGACGCCCACCGGATCCGGGCGCCACCCCATCGCGATGCCCACGATGAAGGTGATGACCGTGGCGATGAGGTAGCGCACGACGTCCGCGAGCAGTGCGCCGGCGAGGGGACTGATCCGGGCGATCGGCAGCGACCGGAACCGGTCGAAGACGCCCTTGTTCATGTCCTCGCGGAGCTGGGTGCCCGTGACGATCGACGCGACGATCACGGTCTGCACGAGGATGCCGGGGATGATGACCGGCAGGTAGCTGTGCACGTCGCCGCTGATCGCACCGCCGAAGATGTACGTGAACATCAGCGTGAAGACGACGGGCTGCAGCACGACGTCGAAGAGCTGCTCCGGGTTGTGCCGGATCTTGAGCACGCCGCGCCAGCCCATCGTGAAGGACTGCCGGACGGTCTCGGCGAGGCCGATGTGGTTCGGAGCCGCGCGGTCCGGCGTGCGGCCGGGGGCGCGGGTGAGGGTGGTGGTCATGACGCCTCCTGGGCGGAATCGGTGGCGGCCGCGTCATCGGGGCGGCCGGTGAGGGTGAGGAAGACCTCGTCGAGGCTGGGCTTGGAGACCGTGATCTCCTCGATGGCGACGCCCTGCTCGCGCAGCGCGATGAGCAGGTCGGGCACCAGGTCGGGGCGGTGCAGCGGGGCGGTCACGCGGGCCGCCTCGGGGCTGAACGCCGCCGTCTCGGTGAGGATCTTCTCGACGGTGCGCGCGACGACCGGCGCGTCGGCGCGGTCGGCCGGGGTGAGCTGCAGCGTCGACGAACCGACCGAGGCCTTGAGCTCGTCGGCCGTGCCGTCGGCGATGACGAGGCCGTGGTCGATCACCGCGATGCGGTCGGCCAGCTGGTCGGCCTCGTCGAGGTACTGCGTGGTGAGCAGCACCGTCGAGCCCTGGGCGACGAGCTCGCGGATGGTGTCCCACATCTGCGAGCGGGTGCGCGGGTCGAGGCCGGTGGTCGGCTCGTCGAGGAACAGCAGCGGCGGGGTGTCGATGAGGCTGGCGGCCAGATCGAGCCGCCGCCGCATGCCGCCGGAGAACTCCTTGAGCGGGCGGTTCGCCGCGTCCTCCAGGCCGAAGGCGCCGAGCAGCTCCTCGGCGCGCGACCGGGACTCGGCGCGGCTCTTGCCGAGCAGACGGCCGAAGAGCACGAGGTTCTGCCGCGCCGTGAGGTCCTCGTCGACGGAGGCGTACTGGCCGGTGACGCCGATGAGCGAGCGCACCGTGGTGGACTCGGCGACGACGTCGTGCCCGAAGACGCGGGCGCTGCCCGCATCCGGCTTGAGCAGCGTCGAGAGCATGCTGATGGTGGTCGTCTTGCCGGCGCCGTTGGGGCCGAGGACGCCGTAGACGGTGCCGGTGGGCACCTGCAGGTCGACGCCGTTGACCGCGCGGGTCGCACCGAAGTGCTTGACCAGGCCGCGGGCGTCGATCGCGAGGTCGGTGGGGGAGGACGGGCTCTGGCCGGTCCTCATCTGTGTGATCGTCATGGTCATCACGATGCATCGCCCCGCTGTCGTGGGACTGTCGTGGCGCTGACGCGGACCGTCGCCCGCGGTCGCGCCGCTTCTGTCAGGGGTCTGCGCCACAATGACGGGGTGCTGTTCGCCGAGGTCGTCGCCGTGTCCACCGAGGTCGCGGGCACGCGCTCGCGTACCGCGAAGATCGCCGCGCTGGCCGCGGTGATCCGCGCCGCCGGGACGGCGGACGTGCGCCCCGTCGTCGCGTGGCTGTCGGGCGAACTGCTGCAGGGCCGCCTGGGCGCGGGATGGCGCACCGTCGCGCGGACCGTCGACGGACTCGCCCCGGCGGCCGACCCGACGCTGACGGTCGAGGAGGTGACCGCCGCCCTCGACGAGCTGGCCGGCACCTCGGGCGCGGGCTCCGTCGCCCGACGGGACGCCGTCCTCACCGGCCTGTTCGGTCGGGCGACGGCGGCGGAGCAGCGGTTCCTCGTCGGACTCATCACGGGCGAGCTGCGCCAGGGTGCCCTCGCGGGCGTCGTGACCGACGCGGTCGCCCGCGCCGCCGACGTCCCGCTCGAGACGGTGCGGCGCGCGGCGATGCTCTCCGGCTCGCTGCCCGACACCGCCGCCGCGGCCCTGCGCGGCGGCGCCGACGAGCTCGCGGGCTTCGGCCTCGAGGTGCTGCGCGGCGTCTCGCCGATGCTCGCCTCGCCGGCGGAGGGCGTGGACGCCGCGCTGGCGGACCTGGGCACCGACGTGAGCGTCGAGTTCAAGCTCGACGGCGCCCGGATCCAGGTGCACCGCCTCGGCGACGAGGTCCGCGTCTACACGCGCACCCTCCGCGACATCACCGACGCGGTGCCCGAGATCGTCGCGCTGGCCCGGGAACTGCCCTGCCGGTCCGTCGTGCTCGACGGGGAGTCGCTCGCGCTCACGGATGCGGGTCGGCCGCGGCCCTTCCAGGAGACGATGAGCCGGTTCGGGTCGACCGAATCCGGGGAGACGGTGCTGCGCCCGTACTTCTTCGACTGTCTGCACCTCGACGGGCGCGACCTGCTGGACGAGCCGCTGTCGGTCCGGCTCGACGCACTGCAGACCGTGGCCGGAGAGCTACGCATCCCCGCGCTGGCCCGGCCCACCCGGGACGAGGCCGTCGCCCACTACGAAGCCGCCCTCGCCGCGGGGCACGAGGGCGTCATGATCAAGGCGCTCGCCTCGCCCTACGCGGCGGGCCGCCGGGGCCGCGCGTGGCAGAAGGTCAAGCAGACGCACACGGTGGACCTGGTGGTGCTGGGCGCCGAGTGGGGCTACGGCCGGCGCACCGGGATGCTCTCGAACCTGCATCTGGGTGCCCGCGACCCGGACGGCGGCGATCCGGTGATGGTGGGCAAGACCTTCAAGGGGCTCACCGACGCACTACTGCGCTGGCAGACCGAGGAGTTCCCGCTGCACGAGCGTGCTCGCGACGAGCACACCGTCTACCTGCGTCCGGAGATCGTCGTCGAGATCGAGCTCGACGGGGTGCAGGTCTCGCGCCGCTACCCCGGCGGCGTGGCGCTGCGCTTCGCCCGCGTGCTGCGCTACCGCCCCGACAAGACCGCCGCCGAGGCGGACACGATCGACGCGGTGCGAGCGCTACTGCCCGGGTAGCGGTGCGGTGGCGTCGATCCCGTCGTCGACGAGGGCGCGGCGGAGCACCTTGAACGACGGCGTCCGCGGCAGCTCCTCCACGACCCGCCAGCGGCGCGGGTACTGCCGCGGTCCGAGGTCCGGCTGTGCACGCAGGAACGCGGCGAACTCCGTCGGATCGAGGTCCGTGCCGGGCGTCAGGACGAGAGCCGCCGCCACCTGGTCGCCGACACGGTCCGGCAACCCGTAGACCGCGGCCTCCGCGACCGCCGGGTGGCGCAGGAGAGCGCGCTCGATGGGGGCGACGCCCAGGTTCTCGCCGCCCACCCGCATCCAGTCGCCGGTGCGGCCGGCGAAGTGGACGTAGCCCGCCTCGTCGACGTACGCGAGATCGCCCGTGCGGTAGACGCCGCCGTCCGAGCGCGCCGCGTCAGCGGCGGGATCGTTGTAGTAGCCGGAGAACCCGCCGGTGCCGGCGGTGTTCACGAGTTCGCCGATCGCCTCGTCGGCGTTGCGGAGCGTGCCGTCCGGGGCGGTCTCGGCGCGCGGGCACTCGATGGAGGTGCCGGGCTTCCACACGGCGACCCGTCGGGCAGCGGGCCGAGCGCGTCGGCCGGGGTGTCCGGGGTGCGGGCGATGGCGACGCCGTTCTCCGACGAGCCGTAGCCGTCCTGGACGTGGCAGCCGAAGCGCCGTGCGAAGGCGGCGACGTCCTCGGCGCGTCCCTCGTTCCCGTACAGGACGCGCAGCGGGTTGTCGGCGTCGTCGGGGCGCTCCTCCGTGGCGAGGATGTAGGAGAGCGGCGTGCCCACGTAGTTCGCGTAGGTGGCGCCGTACCGGCGCACGTCGGCGAGGAAGCCCGACGCCGAGAAGCGCTCGGCCAGAGCGATGGTCGCGCCGGCGGCCACGGCCACCGCCCAGCCCGCGAGGAGCGCGTTGGAATGGAAGAGGGGCATCGCGACGTAGGCGGTGTCGTCGCCGCGCAGTCCGAACCGCTGCGCCAGCATGATTCCCGCGCCGGTGAACTTGCCGTGGGTGGCCTGCACGGCCTTGGGCTCGCCGCTGGTCCCGGAGGTGAAGACGAGGGCGAGCAGGCTGTCGGTGGTCACGCCGGCGGTCGGCAGCGGGGCGCCCGCGTGGGCGTCGAGGAGCGCGGCCCACCGCGGACCGTCGAGATCGATGACCGGGACGCCCGGGTCGAGGCCCTCGAGGAGCGCGGCGTGCCGGCCCTGCGTGAGGACGACGCCGCAGTCGGCGAGCGCGACGTCCCGGGCGAGGGCCTCGCCGCGGCGGGTCGGGTTGAGCCCCACCACGACCGCGCCCGACAGTGCCGCCGCGCCGAGGAGCAGCGAGAACTCGGGGACGTTGTCGGCGAGCACGCCGACGTGCGGTGGCGCGCCGTCCGGAAGGAGCTCCCGCAGGGCGGACGCGCGGACCGCGGACGCCGCGACGTGCTCCGCCCAGCTCCACGTGCGGTCGCCGGCCCGCAGGCCCGCGCCGGGATCGTCGGCGCGGGCACGGAGCAGGTCGGCGACCGTGGGGAGCGGAGCCGTCATCTCAGGCGCCGAGGAACCGCGCGCACATCTCGCCGATCATGTACGACGGGGCGTTCGTGTTGCCGCCCGTGATCGACGGCATGATCGAGGCGTCCGCGACGCGCAGCCCCTCGACGCCGATGACCTTGAGCTCGGGATCGACGACGGCGCGCTCGTCGGTGCCCATCCGGCAGGTGCCCACCGGGTGGTACACCGAGTGCACGCGATTCGGGAGTTCGCGGCGCAGCGCGGCGTCGTCCGCGTACGCGGCGCCCGGGGTGAACTCCTCGCTGACCATCGGTGCGACCGACGGGTGGCTCATCACCTCGCGGATCATGCCGATGCCCTCCATGAGCACCTCGGTGTCCTGCGGGTCGCTGAGGTAGCCGGGGTCGATCGACGGCTGATCCAACGGGTTCGTGGAGTTCAGGCGCAGCTCGCCGCGGCTCTGCGGGTAGATCAGTGTCGGCAGGATCGTCAGACCCGGCCGCGGATCGACCATGTGCAGCTTGTCGGCGTCCTGGTTCGGCGTCGGGTAGTTCCACGGCAGGCAGTGGATCTGCAGATCCGGGATGTCCTTCGCGTACGAGGTGCGCACGAAGGCGGCGGCGTCGAAGACGGTGTTGGCCATGAAACTCTCGCCGGGGCTGCGCCACTCCTTGGCGAGGCCCTTCGCGAAGTACGGGGGCGTGCCCTTGTGCACTGCATCCTTCATCAGGAAGGTCAGCGGGACGAAGAGGTGATCGTGCAGGTTCTGGCCGACGGGGAGGTCGGCGTGCACGTCGATCCCCTTCTCGCGCAAGTGCGCACCCGGTCCGATGCCGGACAGCATGAGGATCTGCGGGGTGCCGATGACACCGCCGGAGACGATGACCTCGCGGTTGGCGCGGATCGTGGTGACGGAGTTGCCGTCGAGCACCTCGACGCCGGTGGCGCGTCCGTTCTCGATCACCACCCGCTTGACGTGCGCCCCCACGTGCACGCGCAGGTTCGGCCGCGCTCCGCGGAGGTAGCCGTGTGACGAGCTGAACCGCGTTCCGCCCGATGCGCTCTGCTGGAAGACGCTGACACCCTCCTGCGACGGTCCGTTGTAGTCCTCGATGACCGGCGTGTCCAGCGTGGACGAGAGGGCCTGCATGTAGGACCGGGTGGCCGCGGTGAGGTGGCGCTGGCGGGTGACCTCGATGGGGCCGCCGGTACCGCGCAGGTCGGTGGCTCCGTCCTCCCAGTTCTCGAGTCGCTTGAACGCGGGCAGCACGCCCTCGTAGTCCCAGCCTGTCGCGCCCTCGGCGGCCCACGAGTCGTAGTTCGCGCGGTTGCCGCGGACGAACAGCATGCCGTTGATCGAGCTCGAGCCGCCGAGGATCTTGCCGCGCGTCATCGGGATCCGCCGGTCGTTGGCGAACTTCTGGGGCACCGAGTACTGCTTCCACGCGACCCGGGACTTGAGCTGCGGCACCGTGTGGACCATCGAGATCATGCCCGGTACCTGAGCGAGCCGGGTGTTGTCGTTGCGACCCGCTTCGAGCAGCGCGACGGTGGCGCCGGTGTCGGCCAGCCGGCCGGCCACGACGGAACCCGCGCTGCCCGAGCCGATCACGACGTAGTCGACGGCATCGTTCGGCGACAGCGGGGTGGTCGCGGTCTTGTACAGCTTGCGGATCATGCGGGGTTCCTTCCGGCGAGGGTCGCGCCGAGGGCGCGGAGATGGGCCGTCGCGCCGCCGAGCGCGAACTCCGCGCGCTTGGCCGCCACGAAGTAGCGATGGGTGGGGTGATCGGTGTCGATGCCGACGCCGCCGTGCACGTGGACGGTGGTGTGCGCCACGCGATGTCCGGCCTCGGCGGCCCAGAACTTGGCGGTGGCGATCTCGGCGGTCGCGTCGAGTCCCTCGGACTCGCGCCAGGCCGCCTCGAGAACGGTGAGGCGGACGGCCTCGACGTCGATGTAGGCGTCGGCGAGGCGCTGCCGGACGGCCTGGAAGCTGCCGATCTGCTTGCCGAACTGCTCGCGGGTGCGGGCGTAGTCGGCGGTCAGTTCGAGTGCCCGCTCGGTGATGCCGGCCTGCAGGGAGCACCAGCCGATGGTCGCGAGGCGGCGGGCCCGGGCGGGGGCGCCGTCGCCGAGGAGACGGGCCCCGCGCGGGAGCGGCACGGCCGCGGCCTCCACGAGCGCGGCGTCGGAGCCGTTCACCACGTGCTGCCGGGTGATGCTGATGCCCTTGGCGTCCCGGGGCAGCAGGAACAGCGCGGGCCCCTCCGGCGTGGTCGCCTCGATCAGCAGGGTGTCGGCGAAGGCCGCCGACGAGACGGCGGTCTGGGCGCCGTTGAGTCGCCACCCGTCGGGGGAGACGCTCGCCGTGAAGCCGGTGTGGTCGTCGCCGAAGACGACGGCGACGGTGTCCTCGCCCCGCAGCACCGGGACGAGCCACGTCTCGATCTGCTCGGGCGTGCCGTACTCCGCGAGGATCTCGGCGCCGACGAGGACGGTGTCCAGATACGGGGCGGGGGCGACGGTGCGGCCGAGCTCGGCGAGTACCGCGGCGTGGGCGGTGACGCCGAGGCCGCCGCCGCCGACCGACGTGGGCAGCGCCGCGTCGAGGACGCCGGACCGGGCCAGCGCGGCCCACAGGTCGCGGGACAGGCCCGAATCGCCGGGCTTGGGGTTCTTCTCAGCCCAGTCCTCGGCGATCCGGCGAGTGAGCGAGGCGAGGTCGGTCTGTGCCTCGGGAACGGTGAAGTCCATGGGTGCCTCTCCTTCGCTCAGCGGCTCACGGGCAGGTGCAGTCCGGCACCCGCGATCAGGTCGCGCTGGATCTCGTTGGTGCCGCCGCCGAACGTGAGGATCAGCGAACTGCGGTGCAGCCGCTCGATCCGCCCGCGCAGCAGCGTGCCCGGCGACTTGGCGCGGATGATCCCCGCGCTGCCCAGCACCTCCATCAGCAGGCGGTAGCCCTCGGTGGCGTACTCGGTGCCGAAGACCTTGGTGGCGGAGGCGTCGGCGGGGCCGAGCTCGCTGTGGTCGGCGGCCCAGGCGATCTTCCAGTTCCGCAGCTTGAGGTACTGGGCGTGGGCGTACACGCGGGCCAGGTGGGTCTGCACCCACTCGGCGTCGATCACGCGCGAGCCGTCGGCCAGCCTGGTGTTCTGCGCCCAGTGCCGCACCTGCCGCTCCGAGTCGAGCAGGGGCGCCGCGGAGGTGAGGGCCACGCGCTCGTGGTTGAGCTGGTTGGTGATGAGCTTCCAGCCGCCGTGCAGGTCGCCGACGACCGAGGTCACCGGGACCCGGACGTCCTGGTAGTAGGTGGCGGAGGTGCCCGGCCCGGCGACGGTGTGCACCTTCGTCCAGGAGAAGCCCTCGGCGTCGGTGGGCACCACGAGGATCGAGACACCGCGATGGCGCTGCGCCTCGGGATCCGTCCGCGCCGCGAGCCAGATGTAGTCCGCGTACTCGATGAGCGAGGTCCACATCTTCTGGCCGTTGATGACGTAGTCGTCGCCATCGCGGACCGCGCGCGTGCGCAGCGCCGCGAGGTCGGTGCCCGCCTCCGGCTCGGAGTAGCCGATGGAGAAGTGGGTCTCGCCGGCGGCGATGCCCGGCAGTAGCTCGGCCTTCTGCTCCGCGGTGCCGCCCGCCATGATGGCGGGGCCCACGGTGTTCACGGTGAGGAAGGGGACGGGTACGCCGGCGACGGCGGCCTCGTCGGTGAAGATGAGCTGATCGAGCATGGGCCGGGCCTGCCCGCCGAACTCCTCGGGCCAGCCGATGGCGAGCCAGCCGTCCTTGCCGAGCGTGCGGGTGATCTCCTTGTACACCTCCCCGTCGCCGTACTCGCCGCCCGGCCCGAGCAGGGCCTCGCGGCGCTCGGGCGTCATCAGCTGGGCGAAGTACGCGCGCAGCTCGGCCCGCAGCTCCTGCTGTTCCGGCGCATAGTCGATCCGCATGGCGCCACTGTAGAACAAGTTCTAGAAAAGCGGAACGAAACCGCGCTCTCGGCAGTATTTTCGTTGAAGGAGGGAGCGCGCGCTCCCCGGTGGAACAGGTTCCTACATCGAAGGGTGGCACATGACGCGGGCAGAGACGGAGAGCCTGGACGGCAAGGTCGCGATCGTGACCGGTGCGGGGGCCGGCCTGGGCCGGGCCGAGGCGCTGGCCCTCGCCCGCGGCGGCGCCGCCGTCGTCGTGGGCGACGTCTCGCCCGCGGCCGAGGAGGTCGTCGCGCAGATCCGGTCCGACGGGGGCCGCGCCGAGCTCGTGCTCGGCGACTCCGGCGACCGGGAGACGGCCGATGCACTGATGGCCGCCGCGGAAGGCCTGGGCGGACTGCACATCGTGGTCAACAACGCCGGCTTCTGCCGGGACAAGATGATCTTCTCGATGACCGACGAGGAGTTCGACTCGGTGGTCCGGGTGCACCTGCGTGGACACTTCCTGCTCTCCCGGAACGCGTCGGCGTACTGGCGCGACGCGGCCAAGGCGTCGGGCGGCGAGGTGTACGGCCGCGTGATCAACACCTCCTCGGAGGCGTTCCTGTTCGGCTCCGTCGGGCAGCCCAACTACGCCGCCGCGAAGGCGGGCATCGCCGCGCTCACCATCGCCACGGCGCGCGGTCTCGGCCGCTACGGCGTCCGCGCCAACGCCATTTGCCCGCGCGCACGGACCGCCATGACGGAGGGCGTCTTCGGCGACGCCCCCGACGGTGCCGTCGACCCGCTGTCCGTCGACCACGTCGCGCGCTTCGTGCGGTTCCTGGCCGGGCCCGAGGCCGCGAAGGTCAACGGGCAGGTCTTCGTGGTGCACGGCGGGATGGTCGCGCTGATGGCGCCGCCGAGCCTGGAGGCCCGCTTCGACGCCGACGGCGGCCAGTGGGACGACGCCGGGCTCGCCGCCGCCGTCGGCGACTACTTCGCGGACCGCGACGACCGCATGTTCGTCGCAGCACAGCTGGAGGGCTGATCATGACGAGCACGACCGGAAGACTCAGCGGAAAGCGGGCGCTCGTCACGGGCGCCGCACGCGGACAGGGCGCCGCCGTCGCGAGACGGTTCGTCGCGGAGGGCGCGCAGGTGCTGCTCGGCGACGTGCTGGACGAGCAGGGCGAGGCTCTCGCCACCGAACTCGGCGACGCGGCCGTCTACCGCCACCTCGACGTGACGAGCGAGGAGGACTGGGCCGCCGCGGTCGCCGAGGTACAGGAGCGTTTCGGCGGGCTCGACGTGCTGGTCAACAACGCCGGCGTGCTCTTCTTCTCGGCCCTGGAGCAGACCGCCCTCGCCGACTACGAGCGCGTGATCCGGATCAACCAGTTCGGCTGCTTCCTCGGCATGCGCGCCGCCGTCGAGCCGATGAAGGCCGCGGGCGGCGGGTCGATCGTCAACACGTCGTCGGTCGAGGGGCTGGGCGGCATGCCGTACTTGACCGCGTACACCGCCAGCAAGTTCGCGATCCGCGGCATGACCAAGTCGGCTGCGATGGAGCTGGGGCAGTACGGCATCCGCGTCAACTCGGTGCACCCCGGCATGATCGACACCGCGATGGTCGCCGATGCCCTGGGCGGCAACGAGCCGCCCACCGACTGGCTCAAGCAGCGCCTGCCCATCGGGCGGCAGGGCAGCGCCGACGAGATCGCCGCGCTGGTGCTCTTCGTCGCCTCCGACGAGGCGAGCTACAGCACCGGCGCCGAGTTCGTCGCCGACGGCGGTGCCACCGCGACGCACGCGCTGAAGCTGTAGATGCCGGGCACGGAAGCGATCCGGCGGGTGGTGGAGGCGTCCCCCGCCGCGGTCGCCGCGCACGACAAGGACGCCTGGACCGCGCTGTTCGCGCCCGGAGGCGCCGTCCACGATCCGGTGGGCCCGCCGCCGCAGACGAATCCGGCCGCGATCGCGCGGTTCTACGACATGTTCATCGCGCCCAACCGGATCGTCTTCGATGTCGAGCACGACCTGATCGTCCCGGGCGAGGGCACCGGCCTCATGATCCGCGACCTCACGGTGCACACGACGATGAGCACGGGCGTCACACTGCACATCCCGATGCACCTGCGGTACACCGTGACCGACGGGCCCGAGGGCGCCGCGATCACCGGGCTGTACGCGCACTGGGAGCTGCGGGGCATGATCGCCGCGCTGCTGCTCTCCGGCCCGCGTGGGCTCGCCGCGGGCGCGCTCCTCGGTCCCCGGCTGTTCCGCACCCTCGGGACGCGCGCCGCCCTCGGCTTCCTCGGCGGGATCCGTGGCGTCGGCGGCAGGGGCCGCCGCCGGGCAGCCGACCTACTTCACGTGCGAGGGCTGCAGGTGGGCAAGGTCCTCGCCTCGGGCTCGACGGTCACCGCCACCGTCTACGACGGTGACCGTCGCGGCCTCGCCGTCGTCGACCTCACCGGCACCGAACCGGCACTCACCCTCCACCTCCCCGATTGAACGATGTTTTGGAGAACGCGACCTGCGGAAATGCTCTCCAAAACATCGTTCAATTGGGGGCGGTGACGCGGGAGAGGGTGAGGGCGGCGGCGCGGACGGCGGGGCCGACGCGCTCCGGGCGCATGCGGTTGCTCCAGCCCGCCACGGAGATCGCGGCGACGGGGGCACCGTCGGCGTCGAGGATGGGGCAGGCCACGCAGACGGTGCCGTTGCCGGACTCCTCCCGCTCGTAGGCCACGCCCTCGTCGCGGACCCGCTGCAGCTGGCGGCGCAGGATCGCGGGGGAGGTGATGGTCCGGGTGCTCAGCCGCGGCAGGCCCGTGGCGATCACGCCGTCGACGACGGCATCGTCGGCGAACGCGAGGATCGCTTTGCCCACACCGGTGGCGTGCGCGGGCATGCGGCCGCCCACACGCGACGGCAGGTCCGGCGCGTCCGGTCCGGGCAGGACCTCGAAGTAGACGACCTCCGTGCCCTCGAGGCGCGCGAGGTGGACGGTGTTGCGGGTCGCGGAGCGCAGATCCGCGAGCACCGGTCGCGCCGCGTCGACGAGATCGCGGTGGCCGGTGGCGAGCTGGCCGATCTCGAACAGGCGCACGCCCAACCGCAGGTCGGTCCCGGACCGCTCGAGCAGGCCCGCGGCGACGAGGTGCCCGGTGAGGCGGTGCACCGTCGACTTGGGCAGGTCCGTGCGCCGCGCCAGCTCGGACACCCCGAGCCCGCCATCGCCGGGGCGGTACGCCGAGAGCAGCGCGGAGATGCGGTCGACGGTGGCGCCGTCGTTCCGCTCAGCGGGACACATGGCCACAGTGTGCCAGCCCGGGCCCCGTCGGACGGCTATCCGCGGACGATCGGCCCGACGAACCGGACGAGGAGTTCGTGCTCGTAGGCGGCGCTCGCCCCGGGATGCGCCAGGAGGCCGACGATGACCCGGACGACCCAGTCGAAGACCTGCGGATCGGCGAGCTGGGGGAGGTCGGTGGAGACGCGGGAGCGCGACGCCGCCGCGGCGAGCGCTCCGGCGTTCTCGGCGAGGACGGGGCCCACGGCGAAGTCCTCCGAGGAGAACCAGGCGAGCAGCTCCGGCCGGTCCCGCACGTAGGCGACCGCGGCCTCGATCACGGCGACGAGGCGCTCCGGGGCGGATCCGGACGGCGGCGCGGTCGACGCGAGGTGGTCGAGGGCCCGGGACATCTCGCGCAGCACGTACGCGGACCGCAGCAGCTCGCGGTTGGCGAAGTACCGGTAGAGCGTGGCGCGGGAGCAGCCCGCGGCCCGGGCGATGTCGTCCATGCCCACCGCGGCGACGCCGTGCTCGGCGAAGAGTGCGGCCGCGGCGTCGAGGATGCGCTCCGCCGCGCCGGACCGGGCGGCCGCGGCCCAGCTGCTCGGCGTGGCGGAGGTCATGGCGGTCATCCTACGGAGATCGGCACCGTCGTCGGGCGGCGCACGTACGCGCCGGGCGCCCAGCGCACCTCGTCGAGATCGACGGCGAACTCCGGGATGCGGGCGAGGAGTTCCTCGAGGGCGACGCGCGACTGCATGCGTGCGGCCGCGGCGCCCAGGCAGTGGTGCGCCCCCTGCGCGAAGGTGAGGATGTTGCGCGGGTTCCGCGTGACGTCGAGCTCATCGGCGTCCGCGCCGAAGACCCGCTCGTCGCGGTTCGCCGAGCCGTAGAGCAGGAGCACGCGGCGGTCGGCGGGGATCGTGGTCCCGTCGACGTCCACCGGGCGGGTGGTGGTGCGCCCTAGGCCCTGCACCGGCGAGGTGAGCCGGAGGAACTCCTCGACGGCGCCGGGGATCTGCCCCGGATCGCCGGCGAGGAGACGTCGCTGCTCGGGGTGCCGGTGCAGGAGCTGGACGGCGCCGCCGAGCAGACCCGTCGTGGTGTCGTTACCGCCGGCGACCATGGTGAACGTGAACCCGAGGATCGAGACCACGCCCGCCGGGTCACCGTCGGCGCCGACGCCGGCCGCGACCAGGTGCGAGACCACGTCGTCCTCGGGATCGGTGCGCCGCCGCTCGATCAGCGCCGCGAAGTAGGCCATGAGCTCGCCGACCGCGTCGGCCGCGGAGGCGACCACCGAGGAGAGGTCTCCGCCGCCGGAGTTCGCGGCCACGATGCTCTCGGTCCAGCCGTCGAACCGCCCGCGGTCCGCGGCGGGAACGCCCAGATAGTGCGCGACCACCATGGACGGCAGCGGCTTGAACAACTCGTGCACGATGTCGCCGCCGCCCTGCCCGCGCAGGCGCTCGATCCGCTCCACGACGAAGGCGCGGACGTCGGGCTCGATCGCGGCGACCTGCCTCGGCGTGAAGCCGCGGGCGACGAGGCGACGGAACGCGGTGTGCACCGGCGGATCCTGCATCACCATCGGCGGGTTCTCCTGCAGGCCGATCTTCTCGAGCTCGCCGTAGTGCAGCGTCAACCCCTGCGCGGACGAGAAGTCGCCGGGCTCGCGCAGCGCGCGCCACACGTCGGCGTGGCGCGGCACAACGTAGTACTCGAGCTCCTCGCCGTCCAGCGGCTCGGCTCGGTGCACTGCGCCCGTGGCGCGGAGGTCGCGGTACAGGGCGAACGGGTCCGCCCAGGTGTCGGCGGAGCGGGGAGCGAAGGCGACTGCGGGCATGGATGCTCCTGGTGAGACAAACAAGATAGAACGTCTCGAATCTAAGACTTCGAACGCAGTTCGTCAATGGTGCTGAGGTCCGGAGCTGGTGTTCCGCTGAGCGGAACGCGGGCGTGGACGCGGCCACGCCGCGCGGCCGACGATGGCGGCATGACGGAGAAAGTGATTGCGGCGATCGTCGGGCCCGGCAACATCGGCACCGACCTGCTGGCGAAACTGCGACGGAGCGAGCACGTGGACGTGCGCTACATGGTGGGTGTCGACCCGGAATCGGACGGCCTCAAGCGCGCCGCCGAGCTCGGGCTCGAGGCCTCGGCCGAGGGGGTGGACTGGCTGCTCGCGCGGCCGGAGCCGCCGCAGTTGGTCTTCGAAGCGACGTCGGCGAAGGCGCACCGCGCCAACGCCCCCCGGTACGCGGAGGCGGGCATCGTCGCCGTCGATCTGACGCCCGCGGCCGTCGGCCCGCTCGCCTGTCCGGTGGTGAACCTGGAGTCCCAGCTGGACGCGCCCAACGTCAACATGATCACCTGCGGCGGACAGGCGACGATCCCGATCGTGCACGCGGTCAGCCGCGTGACGCCCGTGAGCTACGCGGAGATCGTCGCGTCGGTGTCCTCGCGCTCGGCCGGACCCGGCACGCGCGCCAACATCGACGAGTTCACGGAGACCACCGCCCGCGCGATCGAAGAGGTCGGCGGCGCCGCCAAGGGCAAGGCGATCATCATCATCAACCCGGTCGAGCCGCCGATGATCATGCGCGACACCGTGTTCTGCGCCATCGACCCCGACGCCGATCGCGACGCGATCACCGCCTCGATCGAGAAGATGGTGGCCGACGTGCAGGCGTACGTCCCGGGCTACACGCTCAAGGCCCCACCGCAGTACGACGAGCCCCGGCCCGGCTGGGAGGGCAAGGCGCGCGTCGCGGTCTTCCTGGAGGTCGCGGGCAACGGCGACTACCTGCCCACGTACGCGGGCAACCTCGACATCATGACCGCCGCCGCCGCGCGCGCCGGCGAGCTGCTCGCGCAGCGCATCCTGGCAGGAGTGAACGCATGACCGGCATCAACGGCGACCTCTGGAGCGACCCGAACCGGGACGTGCGCATCGTCGACACGTCGCTGCGCGACGGCAGCCACGCGATGGCCCACCAGTTCACCGAGCAGAACGTGCGCGACACCGTGCGCGCCCTCGACGACGCGGGCGTCTCGCTCATCGAGGTGACCCACGGCGACGGCCTCGGCGGCAGCACCTTCAATTACGGCTTCTCGCTGGTCGACGAGCGCAAGCTCATCGCCGCCGCGGTCGACGAGGCGCAGCAGGCGAAGATCGCCGTGCTCATGCTCCCCGGCCTGGGCACCGTCGAGGACATCCGCGTCGCGGCGGATCTCGGCGCCGGCGCGCTGCGCATCGCGACCCACTGCACCGAGGCGGACGTCTCGATCCAGCACTTCGGTGCCGCACGGGAACTCGGTCTCGAGACGGTCGGCTTCCTCATGCTCTCGCACATGTCCACGCCCGAGGCGCTGGCGAAGCAGGCGCGGATCATGGCCGACGCGGGCTGCCAGTGCGTCTACGTCGTCGACTCGGCCGGCGCACTGATCCTGGAGGACGCCGGCGATCGCGTCGCCGCGCTCGTGGCGGAGCTCGGCGAGGACGCGCAGGTGGGCTACCACGGCCACCAGAACCTGAGCTTCGGCGTCGCCAACTCGGTGCTCGCCTACCGCGCCGGTGCGAAGCAGATCGACGGTTCCCTGCTCGCCCTCGGTGCGGGCGCGGGCAATTCGCCGACCGAGGTCCTTTCGGCCGCCTTCGAGAAGCTCGGCGTGCGGACCGGCACCGACAAGGACGCGCTCATGGCCGCCGCGGAGGAGGTGGTGAAGCCGTACATCACGCGCCTGCCGGTGATGGACCGCAGCTCGATCGTCCAGGGCGCCGCGGGCGTGTACTCCAGCTTCCTGCTGCACGCGGAGCGGGCCGCGGAGCGCTACGGCGTGCCCGCGTACGAGATCCTCTACGAGTGCGGCCGCCGCGGCTACGTGGGCGGCCAGGAGGACATGATCATCGCCATCGCCGTGGAGATGTCCGCGGCCCAGAAGGTCTGACGGGCGGCCCGACGGTGCCCGCGCGGCACCGTCGGGCCACTACCCTTGACTTAACAGCGTTAGCCCATACCGAACCCGCAGGTGACGGTATGGGCTAACGCTGTTAAGTCGGGGGTGGGGTCAGTTCTCGATGCGGATGGCCTGGGTGGGGCACTGGGAGGCCGCGTATTCGATGTCCTCGCGGTCGGCGTCGGTGAGGCCCTCGTCGGTGGCCTCGGCGAAGCCCTCGTCGTTGACCTCGAAGACGTCGGGGCGGATGCCCTCGCAGACACCGAAACCGGTGCAGGCGTCGCCGATGATGATCTTCATGGTGTTCTCCGTTCGGGGTCGGTCAGGGGGCGAGGACGGCCGTCACGGAGCCCAGGGGGCCCATGTCGGCGACGACGATGTCTCCGGCGCGCACCGGTTCGGCGCGCGTCATGGAGCCGGGCAGCACGACGTGGCCGGGCTCGAGCGTGGTGCCGAGCGGGCCGACGGTGTTCGCGAGCCAGACCAGCGCGTTGATCGGCGAGCCGAGGACGGCGCCGCCGGCGCCCGTGCCCACCTGTTCGCCGCTGATCCGGAAGGTGCACCCGACGGTGCGCAGGTCGACGTCGGCGAGGCGGGTGGGCCGGCTGCCGAGGATGACCCCGCCCGACGAGGCGTTGTCGGCGACCGTGTCGACGATCGAGATGTTCCAGTCCTTGATCCGCGAGTCGACGACCTCGAGGGCGGGGACCACGAAGTCGACGGCGCGGATCGCGTCCGCCACGGTGACGCCGGGGCCGCGGAGCTCGCGGCCGAGGACGAAGGCGATCTCCGGTTCGATCCGCGGCTGCATCCACGACGAGGTGTCGATCGGCATCTGCTCCAGGTGGAACATCGATGCGGTGAGGTGCCCGAAATCGGGCTCGTAGACGTTCATCTGCCGCTGCATCGCGAGCGAGGCGAGCCCGACCTTGTGGCCCTTCACGGCGTCGCCCGAGGCCTCCCAGCGGCGCACCTGCTCCTGCTGGATCCGGTAGGCGTCGGTGATCGTGGCGTCGGGAAACATGCCGATGATCGGGTCGATCGGCGCGCATGCGGCGTACGCGCCGAGCAGCGCGTCGGCGGCGGCGGAGACAGCGGAATCGTCCATGCTCGAATACTAGAACAGGTTTCAGTCCTGCGGTAGGGAACGACTCAGGAGCGGGGGAGCCCGAGGAGTTGCTCCGCCGCGACGTTCCGGAGGATCTGCGACGTCCCGCCCGCGATGGACAGGCACCGGGTCAGGAGGAACTCGTACCGCGCGTCGGCCGGGTCCTCGGGGCCGGCGATGGCACCGTCGGGCCCGAGGCGCCGCAGGCAGGCCTCCGCGACCGCCTGCCGGTGCTGCACGCCGACCAGCTTGCGCACGCTGGACGCCGCGCCCGGGTCCTGGCCACCGACGCTCGCGATGACGGCGCGCAGGTCGAGGAGGGTGCAGGACGCCGCCTCGGCGACGAGGCCGCCGAGCGCCGCCAGGTCGGGCTCCGGGCCGGGGTCGGCGAGGAGGGACTCGAGGCGCGCGCCGAGGCCGGAGCCGCTCATCGCGACCCGTTCGTTGGCGAGGGTGGTGCGGGCCAGCCGCCAGCCGCCGTTCACCGCGCCCACGACGCAGTCGTCGGGCACGAAGACGTCCTCGAGGAAGACCTCGTTGAACCGCACGTCGCCGGTGATCTCGCGGAGCGGGCGGACGTCGATCCCGTCGGAGAGCATGTCGACGAGGAAGTAGGTGATGCCCTTGTGCTTCGGGGCGTCCGGATCGGTGCGCGCCAGGCAGATGGCCCAGTCGGCCTCGTGCGCGAGCGAGGTCCACACCTTCTGGCCGGTGAGCGACCACCCGCCCTCGACGCGCGTCGCCTTCGTGCGCAGCGAGGCGAGGTCGGAACCGGCCTCGGGCTCGCTGAACAGCTGGCACCAGCGGATCTCGCCGAGCAGGGTGGGCCACACGAACCGTTCGGCCTGCTCAGGCGTGCCGTGCTCAAGGATCGTGGGGGCGGCCCACGCGCCGATCACCAGCGCCGGCCGCTCGACCCCCGCCGCCTCCAGGGCGCTGTCGAGCACCAGCTGCTCCGCGGGGCCCGCGCCCCGCCCGTACGGCGGATCCCAGTGCGGCACCAGGAGACCGGAGTCCGCGAGTGCGCGGCGCTGCTCGTCGGCGGTCATGGCGGCGATCTGCTCGCCCTCCGCCGCGGCGGCGCTGTGGTCGCCCTCCACCTCGTAGTCCAGCCCGCGCCGCACGCCGGCGAGCGCGAGTTCCGCGGCGCGCGTGCGCCATCGGGAGGTGTCGCCGAGCAGCAGTCGCAGCGCCGTGGCGCGGCGCAGGTACAGGTGCGCGTCGTGCTCGAAGGTGAAGCCGATGCCGCCGAGCACCTGGATCGCGTCCTTCGCGTTCTCCACCGCCGCGTCGAGGGCGCCCGCGGCGGCGACGGCGGCCGCCAGGTGGTGCTCGGGACCGGCCCCGACGGACCGGGCCGCGTCCCAGGCCAGCGCCGCGGACTGCTCGGAGCGGCACAGCATGTCGGCGACGATCTGTTTGATCGCCTGGAAGGAGCCGATCGGCTTGCCGAACTGCACGCGCACCTTCGAGTACTCGGCGGCGGTGCGCAGGGTCCACGCGGCGACGCCGGCGGCCTCGGCCGCGGCGAAGGTCGCGAGCGCGGCGCGGGCGTCGTCGCCGGCCAGCCCGGGGATCTCGGTGGTCGCGTCGAAGTCGGGGGCCTCCAGGTGGATCCGGGCGAGCGGCCGCGAGGTGTCCAGGCCGGGCAGTGGCTCGACCGTCACGCCGGGGTGCCCCGGCGGGAGTAGATGCCAGGCGCCCGACGGGGACTCGACGAGCAGGTGCGACTGCGGGGTGGCGTCCGCGGTGAGGGAGCCGTCACCGTCGACGACGAGCGCGGCCCGCGCCTCGCCGGCGGCGAGATCCGCGCGCACCGCGGCGAGCCGGTCCGTCCCGCCCAGGTACCGCTCCAGGAGGACGCCCACGGCGACGGTGCCGGCCACGGGGCCGGGGGCGAGGACCGCGGTCGCGGCCTCGACGGCGGCCGCGGCGTCGTCCGGGCTGCCGCCGAATCCGCCGAGATCCTCGCTCAGCGTGATGCCGAAGACGCCGATCTCCGCCAGTCCGCGCCAGGCCTTCTCGACCGCGCCGGCGTCGCCGGAACGGACCGCGTCGACGGGGTGCGCGCGCTCGGCCCAGTCGCGGATCGACTCGGCGAGGGCGGTCTGGACATCGGTGATCGCGAGGGCCACGGTTCTCCTTCGGCCCGCGTCAGCGGGGCTGCGCGGGGGTGCTGGACGGTGCGGTGCTGCTGGACGGAGCCGCGGGCTTCGAGCTCGACGGAGCGCCGGAGGGCTTGGCGGACGGCTTCGCCGACGACGGGCCCGCGGGGCGGGTGTCGGACGGCGCCAGGCGCAGGGTGACGGCCCCGGAGCGGCCGCGGACCGACGCGAGCGCGGTGTCGAGCAACTGGCCGCCGTTGATGGTGGACAGCGGGTCGGCGATCGCCCGGACCGACGGGAGCATCAGCTCGGACAGGTACTGCACGCTCGGCGCGGCACCGTCCTCGAAGCCCTGGATCACCTTGAACAGCTCCAGCATGCCGTCCTTGATCACGTTCGGGTAGTCGCCCTTGCTGATGTACGAGACGGAGTAGGGCGCCATCTCGCCGTAGCCCTTGCCGAAGGTGCGCAGCGGCTGGTCGAGGCTGAGCAGCAGCGCGCCGACGTCGCCGGCGCGCGGCGTGATCGAGTTGAAGGACTGCAGCAGGTCGCTGATGTCGGGCAGCTGGCGCAGGATCGACGTCGCGGTGAGGACCGCTCCGGCGTCGATGGTCGGCACCGTCCGCTCCCCGTCCGGCAGCGCGTCGTCGGCGCGGGCGAGGAGGCGCTGCACCGTCGCGGGATCGAGCTGCTTCATCAGGCGGGACAGGGAACTCGACAGCGCGCCGACGGTGGAGTCGGCGGTGTCGACGACGCCCTCGAGGCGCGCGCCGTCGGGGACGGCGGCGCCGTCGCCCTGGGCGATGGTCAGGTAGGTCTCGCCGAGGCCCGAGAGGTTCTGCACGCGGACCTTGGCGCCCTGGGTGATCCGGGTGTCCTTGGCGTAGCCGACCTCGACCTCGACCCGGTCGGCGTCGACGGTGAGCCCGCGCACCTTGCCGACCTCGACGCCGCGGTCGAGGACGCGCGAGCCCTCCTGCAGGCCGTTGGCATCGGTGAGGCGGATGTACGCGACCCGCTCGTCCGACGGCGAGAACCATTGCACGCCCTGGTTGCCCAGGAGCAGCATGGAGACCACGACCAGCGCGATGAGGCCGAGGGTGGAGGCGAGTCCGGAGCGGGTCATCGTGCCTGTCCGATCAGTCGCAGCACCTTGAGTGCGCCGGGGGAGACGTCCTGCCCGGCGGTGTTGGTCACCGAGTCGACCTTCACCACCGGCTTCTTCAGGAAGGGGGCGAGGTTCTTGTTCACCAGGATCGAGCCGCCGTGGATGGCGGAGCCCAGCGAGACCATATCGGCGGTGAGCAGCTCGAAGAGGTCGGAGGACGAGTTCATCAATGGGATCAGCCAGGAGCCCTGCTGCAGCATGCCTCCGACGGCTGGCAGCAGCACGCCGATGTTCGACATGAGCTTGCCCTGGTTCGACCAGTACTTGAGGTGGTACGGCGAGAGCGTGTCCTTGAAGTTCTTCTCCTGCTTGGCGATCCGGTCGGCCATCTCGGTCGCGGAGTCGAGCAGGCGGTTGACCTCCGCGGTACCGGCCCCGATGCCGGTGATGTCGCGGTTCAGCTGCGCGGAGAGCAGGTCGAACTGCGGACGGTCCTTGGGCAGCGCGGTGTTCAGGCGCGTGATCGTCTTGCTGACGTCCTGCACCGAGCCGCTGCCGAAGTAGTCGGCGAGGATGGTGAGCGTGCTCTCCACCGACCGGGGCGGGCTCGTCTGGCTCAGCGGCAGCACCGAACCGGCGCGCAGCGGTGCCGCGGTGCCGGTGGACTTCTCGGGCGTCTCCAGCCGGACGTAGGCCTCGCCGAGGAGGGTGTCCTGCAGGACGGAGGCGTGGATGTCCGAGGGCAGCGAGACGGTCTTGTCGACGCGGACGGTCACCGTCGCCGCGTCCTCGCCGAGGTCCACGGCCTTCACCCGGCCGACGGTCAGGCCGCCGAGCGAGATGCGTGCGCCGATGGGCAGGTTCAGCACGTCGGCGAACTGGAGCTGCACGTCGTACTGGTCGCCGTCGCCGAGCGGGTTGCGCATGTCCATGTTGGCGGGGCTCACACCGCAGCCGGCGAGGACGACGGCCGCGCCGATCACGATCGCGGTGGATACGCGGCGGGGGAGCCAGCGCACGGCGCTGCGGGTGCGGGTCATCAGCGGCCTCCCTGGAAGGGCAGTTGCGCGAGGTCGACGGTGGCGGTCTGGGCCTTGCCCGCGACCACGGTGCAGGCGCCCGGCGCCTGCGCGTTGATCTGCGCGCACAGGGCGTTCGGATCGCGGGTGGCGACGGTGGTGACGGGCACGCCCGCGACGGCGGTGGGTGCCTCGTCGCCCCGGGGGAGGTACGGCGCAATCTGCGAGCCGAACACCGGCAGCATGCGCGCGAGCGCCTCGTTGGACCGCACGCCGGTCGCGGCCAGCTTGACCGCGTCCGCCGCCATCGTGCCGCCGGGCCGCAGGATGTGGCCGTAGCGGCGCATCATGTCGTCGCCGACGAGGAAGAACACGGGCAGCGTCTGGAAGATCTCGGACACCGCCGGGAAGGTGATCTTGCCGTACTGGTCGAGGACGTTCCCCACGTGCTGCAGGGTGAGCAGCAGCTCGCCCCACTGCTGATCCATGCTCTGCATCAGCGGACGGACGTTGCTCACCACGGTGGTCACGTCGCCGAGGAAGCCGGCCGGATCACTGAGCACGGTGGAGAGGTTCGTCAGCGAGCGCGCGGCCTGCGGCGGCACCGACGGGCCGACCTCGGTGTCGAGGCGCGTGAGGAGCCTGCCGAGGTCGGCGGAGGCGCCGCCCTCGGTGACGGAGTCGACCAGGCGGGTCGCGGC
Organism: Tsukamurella sp. M9C; assembly: GCF_020169415.1. Classification (GTDB taxonomy): domain Bacteria; phylum Actinomycetota; class Actinomycetes; order Mycobacteriales; family Mycobacteriaceae; genus Tsukamurella. The sequence continues at coordinate 144,602 of NZ_JAIULG010000003.1, read as the reverse complement.
GGAGGTGGTCTCGGAGATCGATTTCGGCGTCGCCGAGTTCTCGCGGGTGATACAGGTGCCCGGGTTGAGCGTCGCCCCCGACGAGTAGTTGCCGACGAGCTCCAGCGAGCGGTCCGCGAGGATCGACGTCGAGCGGGTCACGGCCTTCACCGTGGCGGGCAGCGTGCGGCCGGAGACGTCGAAGGTGACCTTCACCCCGTCGCCGGAGGGCTCCACCTTCCGGACGGCGCCGATCTTGACGCCCATCTGGGTCACGTCGTTGTCGGGGTACAGGCCGATGCCGTCGGCGAGGTACGCGCACTGGGTGCTGGCGGCAGCCGCGGCCGTGCCGATCCCGGCGGGCACCAGCGGCGCCAGCAGGGCTGCGGCGGCGGCGAGCAGGGAGATCCTCATCGGGCGCATCAGCAGCTCACCGTCGCCGTCGGGAAGCAGAGGCGGCTGGCGAGCACGGTATCGGCGGGCATGGGCTTGCCCTGCTTCTCCAGGCTCTTCTGCATGGTGTCGATCGCCTTCTGGAGTTCGCCGATCATGGCCGGGATGGTGACATTGGTCGTCTGCAGCGCCGTCTCCATCTTCGCGAAGGCGTCGCCGAGGGTGTCGCGGTACTTCCAGTACAGATCGAGGAAGGGCTTGATCTTCCCGAACATCCCGGCGAGGCCCTGGTAGGCGATGCCGAAGTTGGTGGCGGTCTGGTCGAGCGTGACGATCGCCAGCGACGCCTTGTGGATCATGTTCATGATCGTCTCGCGCTGCTCGGCGAAGCCGGTCGCGTACTGGGTGCTGACGTTGATGATGCGGCCGATCTGGTCGCGCTGCTCCGTGAGCTGGCCGAGGAGCGAGTTCACGCCCTCCACGATGTTGTCCACCGAGCCTGGGTTGGAGTCGAGTCCGGTGCTCAGCGCCTTGATGGACGTGGCGAGCTGGGTGCGGTCGACGGGCTCGAGCTTCTCCGGGGTGTCCTGCAGCAGATCGCCGATGCTGTACGGCAGGCTCACCCGGTTCCGCGGGATCGGCTTGTCGCCCAGGGCGGCCCGTCCGGCCGAGGACACCGCCACGTAGAAGCCGCCCGCGACGGTCAGCATGCGGACCGCGACGGAGGTCTGGTCGCCGACGAAGACCGAGTCGTCGATGCGGGTGGTCACCTGCACGTCGTCCTTGCGGAGCTCGACCGAGGAGACGGAGCCGATCCGCACGCCCGACGCGCGCACCTCCACGCCCGGCTTGATGAGCGCGGCGTCCTGCGTGACGAAGGTCAGTTCCTTCTGGCCCGGCGGGCGCAGATAGACGAAGGCCAGCACGGCCGTGATGAGCAGCGCCACCGCGACGGCGATCGCGCCGAGCTTGGTGCTGCGGTTGATGAGTCCGCGCCAGGGCGGGCGTCCGGTGAAGATCATTTCAGGCACACCGTCACATTCGTTCCGCCGGTCAGCACGGTCACCTTGTTCGGCAGCGGCGCCGACCCCTTCGAGCAGGGCGCGGGCGGCGCGCCGAGCAGCGCCGCGACGCCGGTGAACAGGCCGGGCAGCTTGCCCATCGCCTGCACCGCGGCGCCCGGGTCCTGGAAGGCGGTGCGCATGAGCTTCTCCACGTCGAGGTCCTTGGACAGGCCGAGCGCGGTGAGCACCCGGTTGGTCGCGGCGCCGAAGCCCGGACCGTAGGTGGCGGTGCGGCGGAACTCGTCGAGGTTCTCGAGCACCTTCGTCAACAGCAGGTCGAAGTTGAGGATGAACTCCACGACCTGCGGCGAGTAGTCGTTGATCATGTTGGCGACGCGCGTGACGTTGTCGATGAGCGTCTTGATGACGGTCTGCCGGTCGGCGAGATTCGCCGTGATCCGGTCGATCGATCCGAAGGTCTGCGCGGCGGTCGTGTCGTCGCCCTGCAACAGCCCCAATAGGTTCCGCGTCAGCTCGTTGACGTCCTCGGGGCTCAGGGTGCGGAGCACCGGCGCGAGCCCGTTGAACAGCGTGGTGATGTCGAACGACGGGGTGGTGCGCGACATCGGGATCGACGCGGTGGGCGCGCCGCCCGCGGAGCTGCCGGGCTGGACCTCGATGAACCGCTCACCGGTGAGGTTGCGGTACTTCACCGCGAGCCGCGTGGTCGACGTGACGGGGTGATCGTCCTGCGCGGAGAAGCCGATGACCGCCTCGTTGCCGTTCCCGTCCGCGGTGCCGCGGACCTCGACCGCCGTGACCTTCCCGATGAGCACGCCGCGCAGCCGCACGTCGCTGCCCACCCGCAGGCCGGAGGCGTCGGAGAGGTGCGCCTCGTAGTCGCGGGTCTCGCCGCCGGCCGGGTTGCGCAGCGCGGCGAAGATGCCCGCCGCGATGACGAGCGTGATGATCAGGGCGATCGCGAGGGTGATGGTGGCCCGAGTGTTCTTGGCGCGCATGTCATCGCCCCCCTTCGAGGACCGAGGCGGCGCCCGGGAGTCGATCGGCGACGACGTTCATGCGCAGTGCGGTGCCCTCCGGGACGGTGATGAAGGCGCTGTTGACGCCGGTGATCAGCGGGACGATCTGGCGCGGGACGCTCACGGTGCGCATCACCTTGGTGGTGCTGTCCATGATGACTCGCAGCATGACGGTGCCCGGCGTGAACTCGGTCTCGTGCGAGCCGAACATGTCGGCCAGCGGCGTGAAGAAGCCGGTGCCGAGCAGCGTGGTCGTCTTGTCGATCTTGTCGTAGTTGTTGACCGTGTAGTCGAGCGTGCCCGCGACCTCGCCGCCCCGCATCTGCGGCACGAACCAGCCCTCGAACGCCCCCTCGACCAGGCCCGGCGCACCGTCGAGCGTGGTGCGGACGGTGCGCAGCGTTGTCCCGATCGGCACCTTCACCGATCGTGCGTTCTGCTGCTCGACGGAGAACGCCACCTGGAGCAGCGGCGTGATCGCCTGGGTGTACTGGGTGGCCTTCCGGGTCACCTCGATCAGCTTGGGCGTCATGACGCCCGACACCGACACCGCACTGCGCGTGAGCAGGTCGGAGATCGTGTCGTTGCTGGAGCGTGGGCGCAGCGTGCTGCCCGAGCGGAGGTCGGCGCCGCCCTGGCCGGGCACCAGCGCCATCTCGGTGACGCCGAAGTAGTTGCCGGGCTGGTACCGCACGGACAGCGCGTCGGTGAGGCCGCGGAGGCTCCCGCGGTCCAGGCGGACGGCCACACGGGCCTGGCCCGCGCGCGGGATGACCACGGACTCGACCTCGCCGACGGGCACGCCGCGCAGCGTGACCCGGGTGCCGGTCTTGACTCCGGGCCCGACGTCGGCGGATTCGACGGTGAGCGCGAGCCGCGGGTCGGACGCGGGGATCCGGGAGGCGACGACCCCGGCGACGGCCGCGATCAGGATCACGGCGAGCGTCGCGACGCCGACGGTGAAGAAGACGCGTTGTTGGCGACCGGGTGTGCCGCCGAGCAGTTCGTACATCGGTCTCCCCCTAACCCTTGAAGATGATCGTGGGGGTGATGCCCCAGAACATGATGGTCAGGATGAAGTCGAGCGTGAGCACCGTGACCAGGCTGGCGCGCACGGCGCGGCCGCTGGCGAGGCCGACGCCCTCCGGTCCGCCCTTGGCGAAGAACCCGTAGTAGCAGTGGATGATCGTGACGGCGGCGCAGAAGACTACGGCCTTGAGCGTCGACAACGCGATGTCGCCCGGGCTGAGGAACTGCTCGAAGTAGTGGTTGTACGTGCCCAGCGCCTGGCCGTGGAAGACGACCACGATCAGCTTGCAGGTGAGGAAGGCGAGCAGCAGCGTGAGCATGTACGCCGGGATCACCACGACGATGCCGGCGATCAGGCGGGTGCTGACCACGTAGGGGATCGAGCGGATGCCGAGGGCCTCGACGGCGTCGATCTCCTCCGCGATCCGCATCGATCCGATCTGCGCGGTCATGCGGCAGCCCGCCTGCGCGGCGAAGCCGATGCCGGCGGAGATGGGGATCATCTCGCGGATGTTCGCGAGGCCGCCGATGACGCCGGTGAGCGGGCCGAAGCCGATGAGGTTGAGGCCTGCGTAGGCCTCGATGGCGACGGCGGCGCCGCTCGCCGCGCCCAGGATGACCATCATGACGACGACGCCACCGTCGACCACGACGGACCCGCGGCCCCACGCCAGCTGCTTGAGCACCCGCGAGGTCTCGCCGCGGTACTTCATCAGCGCCACGGGCACGAGGTAGATCGACTGGGCGACGAAGACGACGGCCTCGCCGATCCGCGCGACCAGGCTCGCGGGCTTCGAGTCCAGGGCGGGGGTCTTCTTCTTGGCAGGCGCCGGCGCCGGGGGATTCGTGGTGGTCATCAGGCCACCTGACTCGGGAAGAACATCGTCTGCAGCTGGGTGAGGCCGAGGAAGGACAGGAAGATCAGGGTGATCGACAGGACCACCGAGGAGTTCACGCCGTCGGCGACGCCGCGGGGGCCGCCCGAGGCCTCGAGGCCGCGCAGGCCGGCGACGAGGCCGACGATCATCGCGCCGGTCTCCGCCTTGAGCACCGCGAAGGCCAGGTCCGATGGGGCCGAGAAGGCGCCGAAGGAGGACCAGAAGCCGCCGGAACTGAGTCCGAACTGCCACACCGAGACGGTGAGGGCCACGATCATGGCCACCGCCACGATCGCGACGAGCAGCATCGGCGCGATGATCATGAGGGCGAGCATGCGGGGCGCGATGAGGCGGGCGATCGGATCGACGCCCATGACCTGCATGGCCTGCAGCTCCTCGCGGACCGTCCGGGATCCGAGGTCGGCGGCGATGGCCGAGGCGCAGACGCCGCCGAGCAGCACGCCCGTGGCCAGGGGTGCGCCCTGCCGGATGATGCCGATGCCCGACGCGGCGCCGACCAGCGAGTTCGCGCCGACCGTGTCGACGAGTGCGCCGACCTGGACGGAGACGACCGCGCCGAACGGGATCGCCACCAGGATGGCCGGCAGCGTGGTGACCCGCAGCAGCGTCACCGACTGGGTGATCATCTCGCCGACCGCGAAGTTCCGCTTCAGGATCCCGCGAACGGTCCACGAGATGATCTCGCCGGCGAGCACCACCGAGCGTCCGATCGTGGACAGGCTCTTGGTGAAGATCGCGGCCAACCGGTACAACCGGTACAGCGCCGCGGCCCTCACGCCGGGCCTCCGAATACCACCATCGGGTGTCCTCTCCTCATTTTCGAGAGGAGCGTATCAACTGTCGGGGCAAAACTAGTACGTGTTTCAGTTTTTCCCTGGACTACCCGATGTGACCTGCGTTGTTGTCAGTCCTTGATGAGGAGATCGACGGCCACGGAGAGGCGCTTCTGCACCTCGGTGGCCGACGCGCGGTGGGTGACCCAGGCAACCAGGTTCGCCATCCACACATCGGCGATCAGGTGGAACGTATCGCGCTGGCGCTCGTCGGGGTCCTCCACGCCGAGGGCGTGCGCGAACATGCCCTCGAGCAGGCGGCCGACCCGCTCGACCTCGGCCGCGGCCGTGGCGTCGGCGAACATGAAGGCCCGCACCATCGCCTCGGTGAGCAGGGGGGCCCGCTGCAGCGCCTCGGTGTTGCGGTCGAGCACGAACATCAGGCGCTCCGCCGCGGTGTCGCCCGGGATCTGCGCCTTCCCGATCCGCTCGCCCGCGCGCTCGAACTGGCTGACCAGGCCGGCGACCAGCAGGTGCACCTTCGACGGGAAGTACCGGTACAGGGTGCCCAGCGCCACGTCGGCCTTCTTCGCCACCGCGCGCATCTGCACCGCGTCGTAGCCGCCCTTGCGGGCGAGCGCCAGCGTGGCGTCGATGATGCGCTTGCGCCGCTCGCGCTGCCCCGCTGTATCGAGGTCCTCCCGCGACGGGGCGGGAGCGGGCGCAGTAGCGGTGGCGGCGGGGGTGCCTTCGGGCGGCATGGGTGGTCACCTCGGAATCTCTTCGGCCGCCGGCAGGTGTCCGGACGGTCGGTCGCATGTGATGTCGCGACAATTGAAACAGGTTTTCGTGCCGGACCAGTGCGTTCTACGCCGGTTCGGTCGAAGATCACACGATCGGTGGCGTCAGGAGGTGGCTTCGCGCCGCGCGTAGGCCGCCTCGACCCCCGCCTTGCCGGGCTCCCACCACGCCCGGTTCTCCCGGTACCAATCGACGGTGGCGCGCAGGCCCGCGTCGAGGTCGGCGTGCGCCGGCGCCCAGCCCAACTCGCGGCGGAGCTTGCTCGAGTCGATGGCGTAGCGCAGGTCGTGCCCGGGCCGGTCGGGGACGGTGTCGAAGTCGTCGGCCGGGCGGCCCATGACGGCGAGCAGGGTGCGGAGCACCTCGCGGTTGGACCGCTCGCCGTCGGCGCCGATCAGGTAGGTCTCGCCGATCGCGCCCCGCTCCAGGATCGCCCACACCGCGTCGTTGTGATCGTCGACGTGGATCCAATCGCGCACGTTGGCGCCCGCGCCGTAGAGCTTCGGCCGCTCGCCCGCGAGGATGTTCGTGATCTGCCGCGGGATGAACTTCTCGACGTGCTGGTACGGGCCGTAGTTGTTGGAGCAGTTGGAGATCGTCGCGCGCACGCCGAAGCTGCGGACCCACGCCCGCACCAGGTGATCCGACGACGCCTTGGACGCCGAGTAGGGGCTCGACGGCCGGTACGGGGTGTCCTCGGTGAACCGCTCGGGCGTGTCCAGCGGCAGGTCGCCGAAGACCTCGTCGGTCGAGATGTGGTGCAGCCGGACGTCGTGCCGGCGGACCGCGTCGAGGAGCACAGCCGTGCCGCGGATGTTGGTGTCCAGGAAGGGCCACGGGTCGCTGAGCGAGTTGTCGTTGTGCGTGTCGGCGGCGAAGTTCACCACCGCGTCGGCGCCGGCGACCACCTCGTCGACGACGGAGGGGTCCGCGATCGAGCCCTTGACGAAGTCGATCCGCTCGCGCAGGTCGTCGAGCGAGGACTCGTTCGCGGCGTAGGTCAACGCGTCGAGCACGGTGATCCGCACGTCCGGACGGGTCCGGGCGGTGCGCCGGACGAAGTTCGCGCCGATGAAGCCGGCGCCGCCGGTGACCACGATGTGCATGGGATCAGGTTAGTGGGGTTGCAAGGGCGCGTCGAACCAGCGGAGGAGTCGCAGGGACGAATCGGCCTCCGCGGCCGCGAGCGCCGCCCACGCGCGCGCGGCGCTGTCGCGGGCCCGCGCCCCGATCCAGTTCGGCGGCAGCAGCTCCGGCGGCAGCAGGGGATCGGGCTCGTGCGCGCGGGTGAATTCGGCGACGAGGCCGACCGTCAGCGCGAGCCGCTCGGCGTGCGTCGCGTCGCGGGTCCGGTCGAGGGCCTCGGTCGCCCGGTCCGCGAGCCGACGGTGTCCGTCGGCCAGCTCGTCGAGGGGCCACAGGCGGGCCGCGGCGGCGGCGCCGCGCGCGCCACCCACGTCGAGGTCGGTGCTGCTCAGGGTGGTGAGATAGGTCGCGGCGCCGGCTTCGCGGGCGGTCTCCCGCAGCGCTTCCTCCCAGGCGTGGGCGGAGGCGTACAGCCCGCCCTGCACGGGCGCGCCGCCGAGGGCGACGATGGCGTCGCGGAGCGCGCCGCGTGCCTCCCGTTCCGCCTCGGGCACGGCGAAGCCGGCCAGGTGCCAGACGCCGTCCCACGGCGCCTCCCCGCGGTCCTGCGCGTACATCAGCCGGACGTGCTCGCGGTCGGGCTCGATGCCGGCCCGGGTGGCGTCGGTCGCGGTGAGGACGGCACCGCGGCCCCGCCCGGCGACGGTGAACCGGCCCTCCGCCACGAGCCGCTTGATCGCGAGGCGCACCTGTTGGTCGCCCATCCCGAGCGCGTCGGCGACCGCGTACAGCTCGCCCGCGTCGATCGTCGCGTCCTCGCGGAGCATCGCCTCGATGAGCGCGCGCGTCGAGATCAGTCCGTCAGCCATCCGGCCTCCTCCTCGACGATCACGCGCGTGCCCGGAAACGCTACCGCGAGGTCGGCGAACAGCCGCGGACCGTCGAGCACGGCGTCGGGCGGGTGCACCCCGGGGCGGCGCACGCCGGGCAGCTGCGCCGTCGCCAGCGCCGCCGGGACCCCGGTGACGGCGGCCATGTCGTGCAGCAGCGCACCGTCGGTCTCGAGGCGCGCGCAGACCCGGACGGGCCGCCCGTCGACGGTGCCGTCCGCGGCGGCGAAGAAGGCCGGCAGGTCGCCCGGTCCGGGCCGGGTGAACGCCCCGGGGAGCGAGCGGAGCACGCGCGATCGGGACGGTGGTTCCAGCATGTCCGCGGCATCGTCGGGCGTGAGCCGCCCGGCGTCGATGTCGCGGCGGAGCACGTCGAGGTAGGCGGCCGTGGCGGGCCGGAGCAGCATGAGGCAGGCGGACTCGCCCGACGGTGCCGCCGTCCGGTGCAGCGTGACGGGCTCGGGATGCCCGACGGTCCAGCCGGTGCCGCGCCGCCCGCCGGGGAGCCGCAGGGCGACGGGCCGCAGCGGGGCCCGGCGGACGACGGCGCCGCCGGAGAGTTCGGCGACCTCGCCGCTGCACTGGTGCATCCAGTGCACGCCCGCGGCGCCGGCCATGGACTCGGCCGGGGCGTCGCCGGGGGAGGACCGTCCGACTGCGTCCACGGGCCAGGCGGTGTAGAGGTCGCGCACCCGGTCCAGGCGGCCGGCGGCGGCGCCGGCGAGCAGGGTGCTCAGGCCCGGGCTGGCGCCTGCGCCGACCACGGCGCAGACTCCGGCCGCGCGGGCGGCACCGTCGAGCTCGAGCAACTGCAGCGTGGGCTCCCAGTCGTCGCAGATGTCGACGTAGTCCGTCCCGGTCTCGATCGCGGCGCGCAGGACGCCGGCGCCGAACCGGTAGAAGGGCCCGACGGTGGTGAGCACGGTGTCGACGCCCGCGAGTGCGCCGCGCAGGGCCGGCCCGTCGGTGACGTCGATCCGCCGGGCCGTTGCGCGGGGGAGCCCCGCCGCCACCCGCGCGGCGACGTCCCCGTCGAGGTCGCCCACTACGAGCGCCTCCACGCCGGGCAGGCCGGCCAGGGTCCGGGCGGCGCGGGCCCCCATCGCGCCCGCGCCCAGGACGGCGACCCTCATCGCGCGGCCGGCTGCCGGGACGCGAAGTCGGTGAGCGCGTCGAGATAGCCGGGCGCGTAGATGTCGCGCGGCGCCAGGACCGCCCGGGCGATGACCCGGGGGTCGTCCGGGCGGTACTCGATGTCGTCGCGGGTCAGGCTGTGCGTGGCACCCGGGAACGTGTGCTCGGTGAGCAGGCCGGGGCGCATCCGCGCGGCGTAGACGCGTGCGGTCTCGGTGGTGTCCACGTTGCGGTCAGCGCTGCCGAGGAGCAGCAGGGTGGGCACGGCGATGCGTCCCAGGTCGGGCGTGACGTCGGCGCGGAAGTTGCGCAGGACGAAGCCGTAGCGCTCTTCGGTCATCGGCTTCTCGTCCACCTTCGCCGCGAGGTACTCCTGGTAGGTGGCGCCGCGCTCGAGCAGCGCGATGTTCGCGGTGCGGCGGGCGAAGGCGCGCTGCTTCTCCTCGTCGGAGGCGTCGCGCAGGTCCGACCGGAGGTTGTACTCGCCCTGGCGGAGCCAGTTGATCGCCGCGCCGACGAGGACGAGGAAGCGCAGGTCCGGGCGGCGCGCCGCCAGGGGCGGCAGCACCCAGCCGCCCTGGCTGACGCCCCATGCGCCCATCCGGCCGGTGTCGATCTCGGGCCGGGTGCGGGCCCAGTCGAGGGCCGCGGCGACCTCGGCGCCGCGGTCGGCGAGCGACTGGTCGAGCCAGTTGCCCGGCGCGCCGCCGACGCCGGCCTTGTTCCACGACAGGGTGGCGTAGCCGGCGCGGGCGAAGGCCTCCCAGATCGGGCGGTAGGCGTCGTCCCGGGAGGCGTTCGCCGGACCGTCGCCGTGCATGAAGACGACGAGGCCGTGGCGGCCCGGACTCCCCTTCGGGGTGGTGAGCACGCCGTCGAGACGGCCGCCGGTGTGCGCGTCGGGAACGGTTCCACCCGCCGCGACCGCGTCGGTGACGGGGATGCTCACCGCGTGCTCGTCGACGGCGAAGGTGTTCGCCACCGCGATCCGGATGCCCAGGGGCACCACGAGGGCGGCGACGAGTGTGACGGCCGCGAGGGCCCAGGTCTTCTTGCTCATAAAACTATCGTAGCAACAACGACCGTTATTGAGAAGATAGTTATGTGATCCGATAGAGTCGCAGCATGCGAGGGATCATCCTGGCCGGCGGCACGGGCAGCAGGCTCCACCCGATCACCGTCGGCGTCAGCAAGCAGCTGCTCCCCGTCTACGACAAGCCGATGATCTACTACCCGCTCTCGACCCTGATGCTCGCGGGCATCCGCGAGGTGCTGGTCGTGACCACGCCGGGCGACGCCGACCAGTTCCGGCGGCTCCTCGGCGACGGCTCGCAGTTCGGGATCCGGATCGAGTACGTGGTGCAGCCGCGCCCCGAGGGGCTGGCACAGGCCTTCGTCCTCGGCGCCGACTTCATCGGGGACCAGACGGTCTCGCTGATCCTCGGCGACAACATCTTCTACGGCCCGGGGCTCGGCACCCAGCTGCGCCGGTTCGACGGGATCGACGGCGGCGCGGTCTTCGCGTACCGGGTCGCCGATCCCCGCGCCTACGGCGTCATCGAGTTCGACGGTGCCGGGCGCGCCGTGGGCTTCGAGGAGAAGCCGGAGCATCCCCGGTCCCCGTACGCGGTGCCCGGCCTGTACTTCTACGACCCGTCGGTGGTCGAGGTCGCGCGGAACCTGAAGCCCTCGCCGCGTGGCGAACTCGAGATCACCGACGTCAACCGGCACTATCTGGACGACGGTCGGCTGGCGGTCGAGGTGCTGCCGCGCGGCACCGCCTGGCTCGACACCGGGACCTTCGACGCCCTCGCCGACGCCACCGGCTACGTGCGCGCCGTGGAACAGCGGCAGGGCACCAAGATCGGCGCCCCCGAGGAGGTGGCGTGGCGCAGCGGCTTCATCGACGACGCGCAGCTGCGCGACCATGCGGATCGCCTCGTCAAGTCGGGCTACGGCACCTACCTGCACGGACTGCTCGAGGAGGGCCGATGAACGTCGCGCCGCTGCCCATCGCCGGCGCCTTCGTCCTGGACCCGATCGTCCGGCCGGACGCGCGCGGTGAGTTCTTCGAGCTGTTCAAGGCGTCCGCGTTCCGTGAGGCCACGGGGCACGAGCTCGTCGTGGCGCAGACGAACGTCTCGGTGAACCGGGTGGGCGCGGTGCGCGGCATCCACTACGCGGATGTCCCTCCGGGGCAGGCGAAGCTGGTGGCGTGCCTGCACGGCGCGATCCTCGACGTGATCGTGGACCTGCGGGTCGGCTCGCCCACCTTCGGCGCGGTCGAGACGGTGCGCCTCGACGCCGAGGGGCACCGCACGGTGTACCTCGCGGAGGGGCTGGGGCACGGATTCTGCGCCCTGACGGACGGCGCGGTGGTCGCGTATCACGTCTCGTCCGAGTACAACCCGTCCGCCGAGCACGGCGTCGACCCGCTCGACCGGGAGCTCGCGATCGCCTGGCCCGACGACGTCCCGCCGATCCTCTCCGAGAAGGACACCGCGGCACCGTCGTTGGCGGAGGCGCTCGCCGCGGGCGCACTGCCGCGCTGGCGGGGCTGATCAGGCGTTGTGCGGCAGGAGCGCGACCATGAGCGCTTCGCAGTCGGCCAGCGCCGTCCCGTCGGTCTCGGTGAGCCGGGCGGTCACGTGGATCTTGCGCCCCTCGACGCGGTCGATCCAGCCGTCGAGCACGAGGTCGGTGTCGAGCGGTGTCACCTTGCGGTAGTCGACCTTGAGATAGGCGGTGCGCGCGATGGGATGCCCGCCGCTGTAGACGATCCAGCCGAGGTGCTCGTCGAATAGCTGGGCGATCATGCCGCCGTGCGCGGCGGAATGCCCGCCGAGGTGGGCCCGCCGGAAGCGCACGATCGATCGGATCCCGTCGCCGTCGAAACGCTCCATCCGCCAGGGGGTCTGCATCGGGTTCCCGCGGCCCGGCAGCTCCGGCACCCGGCTCGCGGGGCCCGCCGCTTCGGTGGCCTCGCGGTGGGGCGCGAGCGTCGCGCTCGCCCGCCGGATATGCTCCGCGGCCAGCGCGTAGGCGGCGTCGTCGGCGTCGGAGGCGACCGCGAGTCCATCAGGTCGCGCATCGCCTCGACGAAGGCGCCGTACGACGGCGGCGGGGTGACCGGCGTGAACTTGGGGAATTCGGCGCGCCGGTCGACGATGCCTTCGGTGTCGCTCATGCGACCACGCTACAACAAAATATATCTACGTGGACTGGTCGAACGATCGGTTCTCGTGGGCGCGACGGTCGAGGAGGGCGCGCTCGCCGGCGTTGCGGGTGCGGCGCGCGGCCTCGTCGAAGTGCGCCGCCGCCTCCGCGTGCCGTCCGGCGCGCTCCAGCAGGTCGCCCCGGACGCTCGGCACGAGCGGCGCGTCGCCGAGGGCGGCCGGATCGACGGCGTCGAGCACCGTCAGGCCCGACTCGGCGCCGAACGCCCGGCCGTGCGCCACAGCCCGATTGACCTCCACCACCGGTCCCGGGGCGGCCTGCGCGAGCGCGTCGTACAGGCGGGCGATCCGCGTCCAGTCCGTGTCGGCGGGCGTCGCTGCGCGGGCGTGCTGCGCGGCGATCGCGGCCTGCACGTAGTAGCGGCCCACCGGGATCCCGCGGGCGGCGAGTTCCTCGGCCCGGCGCAGGGCGGTCAGGCCCCGTCGGATCAGGAGCCGGTCCCAGCGCTCCCGGTCCTGGTCGTCCAGGAGGACCGGGGCACCGTCGGCGTCGGTGCGGGCGTCGATGCGGGAGCCCTGCAGCTCGACGAGCGCCTGCAGGCCGTGCGCCTCGGGCTCGTCGGGCGCGAGTTCGGCGAGCATGCGGGCCAGCCGGATGCCCTCGCGGGCGAGGTCGGGGCGCATCCAGTCGTCGCCCGCGGCGGCGGAGTAGCCCTCGGTGAAGATCAGGTAGATCACGGCCATGACGTCGTCGAGGCGGCGGGTGCGCTCCTCGCCGACGGGTAGTTCGAACTCCGCGCGGGCGGTGGTGAGCGTCTTCTTCGCGCGGGAGATGCGCTGCCCCATGGTCTTTTCCGGTACCAGGAAGCCGCGCGCGATCTCGCCGGTGGTGAGCCCGCCGACGACCCGAAGGGTCAGCGCCGCCCGCGATTCGGGGGTGAGCGCCGGGTGGCAGGACAGGAAGATCAGGCGCAGTGCGTCGTCCTCGATGAAGTCGACCTGCGCGTCGAGGTCGGGCATACCGTCGTCCTCCCGCAGGCCGCGACCGATCTCCTCGGTCTTGCGGCGCAGGTTCTCGGCACGGCGGATCGAGTCGACGCCGCGGCGCTTCGCGGTGGTCATGAGCCACGCGGCGGGGTTCTTGGGGACACCCGTCTCGGGCCACTGCTCCAGCGCGGCGACCAACGCGTCCTGCGCGAGGTCCTCCGCGAGCTGGATGCTGCGGGTCATGCGGGTGAGCGCGCCGACGAGGCGCGTGGATTCGGCCCGCCAGGTGGCGGTGATCGCTTCGGCGGTGGTCCCGGCTGGCACTCGACCAGCGTAGGCGGGACCACCGCCGGCGCGTCAGTCCTCCGCGGCCGCGGGCGGCTCGTCGGCGACCTGGCGGAGCGTGGCGACCATGGAGATCTCGGGCCAGTGCTCGGCGTGCAGATCCGCGAACGCCTTCTGGCCCTCGATGGCCTCCTCGAGGGTGTCGAACTGCATCAGTGCCCAGCCGCCGACGACCTCCTTGGCCTCGGCGTACGGCCCGTCGAATCGGGTGACCTCGCCCTGGCGGACGACGAAGTTCACCGCGTCCTCGGTGCCGAAGAGTCCGCCTCCGTCGAGGAACTGGCCCTTGGCCGTCTGCTCGGCGATGAGCACGTCCATCGCGTCGAAGAGCGCCTGCGGCGGGGCACCGAAGTCGCCGCCCTCTTCCATTCGTACAAGTCCCATGAAACGAGGCATATCGATCAGTCCTTCTTCTGTGGTGGTGAGCGTGTCTCGTACAGGCGTCGAACGGGACGACCCCGTTTCGACATCGGCCCCACAGAAAAGTTTCCGCCGCCTCGCGGCCGGGCGGGCGGGATCGGGTCAGAGCGCGGTGAGCACGGGGAGCGGCGGCAGCGCCGTCTCGTACAACCAGGTGCGCCACAGGTCGCGCAGCGGCTCCGGGCTGTGCTTCGCGACCAGCGAGACGAAGTCCTCGGTCGTGACCGACTGGTGCGCGTACTCGGAGGTCCACTCGTGGAGGACCGAGAAGAACGCCGGGTCGCCGAGCGCGACCCGCAGCGCGTGCACCGTCAGCGCGCCGCGCTTGTAGACGCGGTCGTCGAACATCAGGTCCGGGCCCGGGTCGCCGACGACGATGTCGGTCCGCGAGCCCGCGAGCTTCGCGTAGTAGCGCGCCGCCATCTGCTGGGTGGTCGCCTCGCCGCACTCCTGCGCCCACAGCCACTCGGAGTAGCAGGCGAAGCCCTCGTGCAGCCAGATGTCCTTCCAGCGCGTCAGCGTCAGCGAGTTGCCGAACCACTGGTGCGCCAGCTCGTGCGCGACGAGCCGCTCGGCGTGCCGCGTCCCGTCGCAGTGGTTGGCCCCGAAGATCGAGACGGTCTGGGCCTCGACGGGGATCTCCAGCGTGTCGTCGGTGACGACCACGGTGTACTCGGGGAACGGGTACGGGCCGAACCAGCGGGTGAAGGCGCGCATGATGCGCTCCTGGTTCCCGAAGCTGCGTTGGAAGTCCGACGTGAGGCGCGTGGGGACGGCGGCCCGGATCGGCACCGGCTTCTCCGCGACCTTGAGCAGGTCGTAGCTGCCGATCTGGATCGTGGCGAGGTACGAGGCCATCGGCGCCGCCTGCTCGTAGACCCAGGTGGTGTGCGCCGCCGAGACCTTGCGGGAGACGAGCTTGCCGTTGGAGACAACGCGGTACGGCGAGTCGGTCGTGATGGCGATGCGGTACGAGGCCTTGGAGGCCGGGTGGTCGTCGCAGGGGAACCACGACGGTGCGCCGCTCGGCTGCGAGGCGACGATGACGCCCTCGGACAGCTCCTCCCAGCCGACCTCGCCCCACGTCGAGCGGATCGGCTTCGGCGTGCCCGCGTACCGGATGGAGATCGTCATCGCGGCGCCGGCGGGGACCTCGTTCGCGAACGTGAGCTCCAGCTTGCCGCCGCGCTGCGCGTACCGCTGCGGACGACGGCCGTTGATCGAGATCTTGGAGGCGGTCAGCGCGTCGGAGAGGTCGATCGACAACCGCTTGAGCGGCTCGTTCGTCGTCGCGGTGATCTCCGCCTTGCCCTCGAGGCGATTGCTCTCGACCTTGTACGTCAGCTCGAGATCGTACCGCGAGACCCGATAGCCGGGATTGCCGTGGCCGGGGATGTACGGATCCACCGCGCGCGCGTGCTGCGGATTCGGTGCTGCGACGAGCTTCGGCCTGGCCGACTTGCGCACCACGGATCCACTTCCTTCTCGCTCGGGGGTCGGGAGATCACCTTACCGGTTTGCGCAGCGTCACCGTCGCGACGCCGCCGTGCGGCGCGGGTTCGGGATCGGAGACGACGTAGCCCGCTCGCTCGTACGTCCGGATGTTGCGCGCGCTCCCCGCGCCGGTGAACATGATGAACTCCTCGGTGCCCTGCGGGGCGAGGGACTCCATGAGGGCGATGAGCTCGGTGCCGAGGCCGCGGCCCGCCAGGTCCGGCGCCACCATGATGCGCCCGATGTGCCAGCGGTGGTTCGGCTCCGCCCGGCCGCGGACCGCGCCGATGAGCCGGCCGTCGAGCCGCATCACGAAGGTGGCCCACTGGGAGGTCCACTGCAGGATGTCGTCGTGGGTCTCGGTCAGCGGCGGGATCTCGAGACTGTCGTTCGCGATCGCCTCCTGCACCCAGCAGCAGCGCTGCAGGACGAGCAGTTCCGCCACGTCGCTCGGCTGGAACGGGGTGATCTCGAGCCCGTCGCTCACGGGGGGACCTTTCGTCGGGGGTGTCGGTGCCAACCCTAGTGGGCGGCGCTGTCGTTCCCGGCCCGGAACGCGGCGATGACGGCGTCGAGGGCGGCCTGCGGCGGGGCGTCGATCCGGCGGGCAGCGTCCGCGTAGCGCGCCGCGGCCGCACGGAGGGCCTCGGCGTCGTAGGCGGGCGCCTCGTCGGGCGAGGGCAGCGCGATCACGCGGGTGCCGCCGCCCCGGCGGCTCTCGATGAGGCCGGTCGCCTCGAGTTCCCGGTACGCGTGCGCTGCGGTGCCGACCGCGATGCCCAGGTCCCGCGCCAGCTGGCGCAGCGGCGGTAGCTTCGCCCCGACCGGCAGCGCGCCCGCGGCGATGTGCCCGGTGATCTGCCGCCGGATCTGCTCGAACGCGGGGGTGGGGTCGGACTCGTCGACGCCGATGCGGGGTGCCGTCACAGTGCGGTGGCCTCATCGCCGGAGTCGCTCTGCGGGGCGGCGACCGGGGCCGCGGCCGTGGCGAGGGCGCGCGGCACCGGCGGACGGGCGAAGATCACCAGCGCGACGACGATGCCGAGCATCAGCAGGGCGCTGATGCCGTCGGTCACGTACGGGACGGTCGTCGAGTTCAACCACGCGGGCCATCCGTCGACCGCCTCGCCGCCGGCGCGCACGTGATCTACATAGGCCATCGCTGCGTTGCGGGGGATCTCGAGGGCGTCGATGATCACGAAGACCGCCGGGATGTAGAGCAGGCTCAGGGCACGGACCGAGGTGCCGCTGCGTCCCCAGCTGTCGCTACCGGTGAGCGGGTCGATGTCCGGTCGACGGGCGGCGGCGAGGATCACCGAGAGGGCGAGGGCGGCCGCGACGAGGAACGTGCCGTAGGAGATCCAGATGTCCGACGGATCCACCGAGTACTCCTGCGTGGGAGGGTTGCTCGCGCTGCCCAGGGCGCGATCGGCGCCGAGCGGGGAGAACAGGATCAACGGCGCGAGCGCGGCGGTCGCGAAGGCGGAGCCGAACGCGACGAGGAGCCAGCGGGGGAACAGCTCGCGGACGCCGCGCGGCGCGAGCGTCGCGACGCGGGGGCCCGATGGGCGGGTCGTCTTCTCTGTGAGCAGCATCGCCAACAGCGGGAACAGGAAGATGCCGGGCCACCAGAGCAGACCGAGGACCACGCTCACGGGCCGGTAGGTAGGGTAGGGGTTGGTCGGATCGAGTGCCTGGGCGATGATCCCGTAGATCGTCGCCACGACAACGGCCACAACGGGAACGAGGAATGCGACCTTCAGCCGGGAGCGCATCGTCGCCCGGTAGGCGCGGTAGCTCGCCGACTCCGGCGCGGAGTCGTCCGGTGTCAGGGTGCGTGTGATGACGTAGGTGATGGTCACGATCGTCGCGATGACCGTGAGGCCGATGAACGGAAGAATCAGCATCCGAACTCCTTGTGTCAGTGGACTGGCACAAGACTAGATCGCTTCTCGATCTTGTGTCAATCGACTGGTTCAAGTCGTGATCGCGGCAGCGGCGGCCGCCCACAGTAGAGAACTCCGCCCGCCCCGCGGACGTGCGGGGCGAGCGGAGTTCTCAGCGGGTCGGCGGACCGTCGGGTCAGTCGCGCTTGCGCTTGCCCTCGTTGAAGACCCACGGCGAGATGGGGTTGCCCTGCCACTTGGTGTTGGCGGGCACCGAGTCGCCGCGCATGACGAGCGACGCCGGGCCGACGGTGGCACCGTCGCCCACGGACGACGCGGGGAGCGCGACGCAGTGCGGGCCCAGCGTGGCGCCCTTGCCGAGCACCACGGTGTCCATCGCCATGATCCGGTCGTGGAAGAGGTGCGTCTGGACGACGCAGCCGCGCGAGACGGTGGCGGCGTCGCCGAGGGTGACGAGGTCGGCCTCGGGCAGCCAGTAGGTCTCGCACCAGACGCCGCGGCCGATCTTCGCGCCCAGCATCCGCAGCCACAGGTTGAGGATCGGGGTGCCGGTGGCGGCGTGCGCGAACCACGGCGCGGCGACGCACTCGACGAAGGCGTCGGAGAGCTCGTTGCGCCACACGAACGAGGACCACAGCGGGTGCTCCTCGCGGCCGATCCGCCCGACCACCAACCACTTCGCGGCCGCGGCGACGCAGCACGCGATCGCGCCGGCGACGAGCAGCGTCACGCCCGACAGCAGCGCCGCGAGCCACCAGCCCACGTTGATCACGAAGTAGTTCAACGCGACCAGCGTCGCCAGGCCCAGGCCGAAGCTGACGAAGACGGCCAGCAGGCGCGCCGTCTCGACCGACCCGCGCGCGACGCGCAGCGCGAACGACGGGTTGTAGGTGAACGTCGAGTCCGTGTTGCCGGCGGTGCGGCGCAGGCGGACCGGGGGAGAGCCGAGCCAGGAGCTGCCGCTCTTCGCCTTCGACGGGGTCGCGCTCAGCACGGCCACGAGGCCGTCCTTCGGGACGCGGCGGCCCGGCCCCGTCATCCCCGAGTTGCCGAGGAAGGCGCGCTTGCCGATCTTGGCCTCGTCGATGCGCATCCAGCCGCCGCCGAGCTCGTAGCTGCCGACCATGGTGTCGTCGGCGAGGAAGGATCCCTCGCCGATCGTCGTGAACTTGGGGATCACCATCGCGGTGGAGATCTCGGCGTCCTTGCCCACCTTGGTGCCCAGCATGCGGAACCAGATCGGGGTCAGCAGCGAGGCGTACAGCGGGAAGAGGAAGGTGCGAGCGGCGTCCATGAGCCGCTCGGTCGCCCAGACCTGCCAGCCGACGCGGCTGCGCACCGCGTGGTAGCCCGGCTTGAGGCCGACCGCGAGCAGCCGGACGGCGATCAGGGTGAGCAGGGCGTACACGGTGAGCGAGACGATCACCGCGATGGGCAGCGCCGGAAGGGCGTGCAGCGCCGCCTCCTTGAGGTTCGAGTCGTCGCGCACGATCCACCCGAGGAGCGCGAGCCCCGCGCCGATCGCGACCATCGGCAGGCCGGCCAGGAGCACCGAGCTGACGCCGTAGACGAACACCCAGTAGGGCTTGCGCGGCGGATGCTCCGCGGGCCACGGGTGCTCGGCCTTGCCGATCTTCTCCGCGGGCGAGCCGGCCCAGTGCTGCTTCGCCTTGACCTTGCCGAACACGGCGGAGCCGGGGCCGACCTCGGCGCGCTTGCCGACCTTCGCGCCGGGCAGCAGCGTGGAGCGCGCCCCGATCGAGGCCTCCTCGCCGATGCTGATCGCGCCGATGTGCAGCTCGTCGCCGTCGAGGTAGTGGCCGGCTAGATCGACCTCGGGCTCCACGGAGGCGTGGTCGCCCAGCTCGAGCATGCCCGTGACCGGGGGCAGCGCGTGCAGATCGACACCGCGGCCGATGGTGGCGCCGAGAGCACGGGCGTAGTAGATCATCCACGGTGCGCCGGAGAGGTTCTCGGCGCCGGACGCCGCGGTGAACCGCTCGGCGATCCACAGCCGCAGGTGCTCGGGGCCGCCGCGGCGGTAGACGCCGGGCTTCAGCCCGCCCAGCAGCAGGCGGCACGCGACCACCGAGAGCGCCATGCGCCCGATCGGGGTGATGAACACCAGGAACAGCGCGAGGACGACCCACCAGTTCAGCGTGGGCAGCAGCGTCGAGCCGGTGGCCCAGGCGAAGACGTTGTTGGCGATCGCCATCCACGTCAGCCACTGCAGGCCGGTGAGAGTGGTGAGCGGCACCGACAGCAGGATCTGCGCGACGCCCGTCGAGCGCGGCGTCGGCCGCACGTCGCGCGGCTCGGCGACCTCGGCCGGCCGCAGCGAATCGAGGTACGACGCGAGCGATCCGAGGCGCGGGTGGTCGTAGAGATCGGCGACGGTGACCGACGGGTACTGCTCGCGCAGCGCCGTGACCAGCTGGGCCGCGCTGAGCGAGCCGCCGCCCTCGGCGAAGAAGTCGGCGTCCTCGCTGGTGATCGACGCGCCGAGGATGCCGGACCAGCGCTCGGCGACCCAGGCCGCGGTGCCCTCGAGATCGCCGGTGTCGGTGTCGTCGGAACCGGGCAGCGGCCAGGGCAGAGCGTTGCGGTCGACCTTGCCCGAGGTGCGGGTGGGCAGTTCGTCCATGAGCGCGAGCCGCGGGACCAGCGCGGCCGGCAGCTGCTCGGCGAGCAGCTCGCGGGCGGCCTTGAGGTCGAAATCGGGGTCGGTGGAGGCGAGATAGCCGACGAGCATCGACGTGCCGGCCGAGTTCTTCCGCACGGCCGCGGCCGCGCCGGAGACGCCGGGCAGGTTCTGCAGGGCGTTGTCGACCTCGCCGAGCTCGATGCGGCGTCCGCCGACCTTGACCTGGTCGTCGGCGCGGCCCTCGAAGAGCAGGCCCTCGGGCTCGAGGCGGACGAGGTCGCCGGAGCGGTAGGCGCGCTCCCAGCCGAGCGTCTCCATGGGCGCGTACTTCTCGGCGTCCTTGGCCGGGTCGAGGTAGCGGGCCAGGCCCACGCCACCGATCACCAGCTCGCCGGACTGGCCGACGGCCACCGGCAGCGACGTGGCGGGGTCGACCACTGCGAGGTCCCAGCCCTCCAGCGGCAGTCCGATCCGGACGGGGCCCTGCCCGTCGAGCGGCGCGGCGCACGCGACGACGGTGGCCTCGGTGGGGCCGTAGGTGTTCCACACCTCGCGGCCGTCGACGGCGAGTCGTTGCGCCAGCTCGGGCGGGCAGGCCTCGCCGCCGAAGATCAGCAGGCGCACGGCCTCGAGGGCCTCGGCCGGCCACATGGCGGCCAGGGTCGGCACCGTCGACACCACGGAGATGTCGCGCGAGACGAGCCAGGGCCCGAGGTCCATGCCGGACCGCACCAGCGAGCGCGGCGCGGGCACGAGGCAGGCGCCGTGGCGCCAGGCGAGCCACATCTCCTCGCACGAGGCGTCGAAGGCGACGGACAGGCCGGCGAGGACGCGGTCCCCGGGGCGCAGGGGCTCGTCCTGAAGGAACAGGCGCGCCTCGGCGTCGACGAAGGCCGCGGAGTTGCGGTTCGTGACGGCCACGCCCTTCGGGGTGCCGGTGGATCCGGAGGTGAAGATGATCCAGGAGTCGTCGTAGGGCACGGGCAGGCGGTTGCCGGGCTCGACGGTGCCGGCCTCGATCGCCTCCGCCCGCTCCTTGGTCGACGGTGCGCGCCACAGCCCGTCGCCGGTTAAGATCGCGGCGGCGTGCGCCTCGCCGAAGACGAGGTCGGCCCGCTCCTGCGGGTCGTCGGCGTCGACGGGCACGTACGCGGCGCCCGCGGCGAGCGTCGAGAGGATCGCGACGTAGAGCGAGCGGTGCCCGGACGGCATCCGGATGCCGACGCGGTCGCCGGCCTGCACGCCGCTGCGGCCGAGGAAGGCGGCGCCCTCGAGCACCTCCTCCCAGAGCTCGGAGTAGGTGAGGACCGCGTCGCCGTCGTCGATGGCGGGCACCTCGGGGTAGGCGTCGACGGTCGCCCGGAGGATGTCGATCAGGGTCCGCGGCTCGGGCGCCTGGGCGGACAACAGGTACTGCGGGGGGATCTCGTTCGGGACCACGATGGCCGACTTCCTCCGGTTATGCAGACGGGCACGACAGAGAACACAGAACTTCGCGTTGATTGTGTCAGGTCACAGGAATGCCGCAGCACCGACCGGCGGGGCTATCCTGGAGGCATAGATTACTGGCCAGTAACAAGGAGTGTTCGACATGGCCGTCATCGCCCATCGTGGCCGCAGTGTGCGCGCCCTGATCGTGCTGTGGTTCGTCCGGATCGTGATGAAGACGGTCTTCCGCGTCTTCCCGATGAGCGACCGGACCCTGCCGCTCCTGCGCGCCGCGGAGCCCTACCTCAGCCGTGTGCCGCAGTCGGTGCGCGGCGTCCGGATCGAGAAGATCACCCTCGGTGGCGTGCCCACCGAGCGGATCCTGCCCGACGGTGACGCCGACCCGCACCCGCGCGCGGCCCTCGTCTACTACCACGGCGGCGCCTTCATCGGCTGCAACCTGGACACCCACCGTCGGATCGCGGTGCTGCTGGCCCGCGGCCTGCGGGTGCCGGTCTACAACGTCGAGTACCGGCAGTACCCCGACGGCGGCGTCGGCACCTCCGTCGCCGACGGTTTCGCCGCGTACCGCGAGCTGCTGGACTCGGGCGACTTCGACCGGATCCTCGTGGCGGGCGACTCGGCCGGCGGCTTCGTTTGCGCGAAGGTGATCCAGTACGCCGCCGAGGCCGGGATCCAGGGGCCGACGGCCTTCGCCGGCTTCTCCCCGTTCCTCGACATCAGCGCGACGCTGCCGCGCTCCTCGCGCCACGACGCGATGCTGCCGCTCGGCAAGATCCGCAAGCTGCGCACGGTGCTGGGCCGCGGCCCGGAGGACCTGCGCGGCCCGGAGGACATGACGACCGACGCCACCGCCCGCTACTTCCCGCCGAGCATCCTGTTCGCCGCGACCCGCGAGGCGCTCGAGCTGGACTCGCTGGAGCTGCACGCCGCGCTCGACCGCGCCGGCGTCGAGAACGAGGTGCACGTCTACGACGGCCAGGTGCACGCCTTCGTCGTCAGCGCCGGCCTGACCCCCGAGTCGTGGGCCGCGTACAAGACGGCCGTCGCCTTCCTCTCCGAGCACCTCACCGAGGCCGAAGCCGAGCGCAGCGCAGCGGCCTGACCGAGTCCGGCGAAACATCGCGCACCAGGGGTTGCTCATCGTAAACTCGCCGCATGGGGATGCGATGGACGGTCCGGGCGCTCGCTGCTACGACGGCCGCGGTCGCCTGCGCGAGCACGGTCACGGCGCTCGGCACCGCGGGAACCGCCTGCGCGTGCAGTTGTGCGCCGCCGCGGGTGATGCCGAATCCCGTCGTGATCGAGGGCGTCGTCCGGTCCGGCCGCGAGGTCCTGCGTGATAGGGAACAGTGGGCCGACGGCCTCGTCTACACTGTCGCGGTGACCCGGATCCTCGGGAACACCGGGGCGCCGGCCCCACGCACCGTCACCGTCGGGGTCCCCGCACGGCTCGGCGCGTCCTGCGGCCTGAACTACCGCGACGGAGCGAAGGTCCGGCTACTGGTCACCAAGAGCCGCACCGGCGCCGCGTCGTGGTCGACCGACCTCTGCACGAACCTCGCCGTCTCCAAGGTCGACGTGGCCCGGTTGCCCGTCGCCGTGCCGGCGTGATGCGCGCCGCCTCGGCCCCTCGGCGGCGGAGGCGAGCAGTCCGAGGGCGAACGCCGCGGTGCACAGCGCGGCGAGGTAGGCGATGGCACCGTCGGGCGACCAGGGCGGCGCGAAGATCAGCTCCTGCCCGCTCGCGTACACGGCGTTGAGGAAGGGCATGTACCGCTGGGCGTTTGCCGCGCCGGGGACCAGCGCGATACCGGGCTCGATGATCTCCGCCCACCCGACAACGGCGACCAGGGCCGCGACCGGGTGCCGGAGCAGGAGCGCGACGCCGATCGCCGCGCCGCACAACAGGAACGCCGTGACTCCGCCGACCACGACCATCCGCGCGCCCGCGCCGCTCACCAGCCGCACGTCGCCGTAGACGCGGGGGAAGACGAGGGGCAGTGCGGCGAGCGCGATCGCGGTGAGGCCCGAGGTCGCGGCCGCGGCGAAGCCGCCGAAGACCAGCCACCGGGCCGCGGCGCCCACTGCCGGGTTCGGGACCAGGAAGCGGTCCCATTCCCGGCGCGCCGAGCCCGCCGCCGCGTACGCCGTCACCGCGCAGCACGCCACCGGCGTCAGCGACAGCACCCAGTAGGCGGCGTTCGTCGTCGCCACCGCCGTCACCTGGACGGACGACGCGAGCCGGGCGACGTGCTCGGACAGCGCCGCCACCGCGAGCGTCACCGCGGCCGGCGCCGCGATCGCGAGGGCCAGGAGCACTGCGCCCGCTCCGCGCAGTCCGCCGGCGCGCACCGCCTCCGCGCGGACGGCCCGGGCGAGGGCCGTCACGCCGCCGCGCCGATCGCGCGCAGGTATTCGGCCTCGAGGGAGGCGCCGTCGGCGAAGTCCGACGGGACGTGTTCGCGGACGATCCGCCCGCCCGCGAGCACCGCGAGCCGGTCGCCGGTGCGCAGTGCCTCGTCGAGGTGATGCGTCGCGACGAGGACGCTCGCGCCGCGGGCGGCGAGGTCGGCGAGCACGCCGCGGAACCACAGCGCCGCGTCGATGTCGAGGCCGTTGAGCGGCTCGTCGAAGATGACGGTGCCCGCGTCGGGGAGCAGGGCCGCGGCGACCGCGACGCGTTGCCGCCACCCGAGGGAGAGGGTGCCGATCCGGGTCCCGGCCACCCCGTCGAGGCCGGCGTCGCCGATCACGGCGTCCACGCGCGACCGCGGGCAGCCCGAGCCCGCGGCGACCCAGCGCAGGTGGCGGCGCACGGTGTGCCCGGGGTCGGCCGTGTCCGGGCCCAGGTGCAGGCCGATGTCACCGCCCGGGTCGACGGTGCCGGCACTGGGCCGGACCAGCCCGGCGACGGCGCGGAGCAGCGTCGACTTGCCTGCGCCGTTGCGTCCCAGCAGGTAGGTCACGGCACCGTCGGGGATGGTGAGCGTGACGCCCCGCAGGACCGGGCGTCGGGAGCGGTGCACCCGCAGGTCCTGGACCGAGATCATCAGGCGTTGCAGAAGATGGGCAGGCCGACGGCCTTGACGCCCTCGCACATCGAGCTCGAGGCGAGCTTCCAGTTGCCGCCCTCGCGGACGAAGTCGACCTTCATCCGGACGGTGGGGATGCCGACCGAGCTCGCCGTCAGGTTGCCGGTGACCCGGTTGCCGTTGCGGGCCAGCGGGCCCGTCACCTCGCTGGAGCCGCGCGGCGCGCGGAACAGGCCCAGGGTGTAGACGGTGCGGGGCACGACGACCGAGGACATGCCGCCCTCGACGTTGGCGGCCTTGTCGGCGTCGCTGGCGGGCGTGGTCACGATGAATTGCACCAGGTCGTTCAGCTCGGCCGCGGTGGGGCTCTCCGAGGTGACGCGGAATCCGGCGCCGGGAGCGGCGAGGGCGGGCGCGGCGGGCGCGAGCGCGCTGAGGGCCACGAGCGTGGCGGTGGCGACGGTGCGCGGGCGGATGGTCGGCATCGGTTCCTCTCTCACCGGGCGACGGTCGCCCGGATAAAAAGGAGTCTGACTCATTCAAATAATTTAGGCAAGGCTCGCCTTGTGGAGATGTCGATCACACGGTGCGAGCCGCCATCGGGGCCAGGCGGACGCCGATCGCGCAGTCGCCGTGGGGATCCGGCTGCACACGCACCGCGTACTGCGAGCCCAGCGAGGGCGAGGCGATCGCCAGGGCCTGCTCGACGGCGCCGCGGACCACGCCGCGCGCGACCTCGGGTGAGCCGCTCGCCAGGCTCTGCAGCGGGCATGCGCAGATCCGCAGTGTGTGCGTGCCGAACGCGCTGGTCGTGGACTCGATCTCGAAGCCGAGGGCGCGCAGGATCGCACCCGCGACGGCCGCGGGGTCCGGCAGGCCGTCGGACGGCGCGGCCACGGCGCGCGACGAGGCCCACAGCCGGCCGGCATCGGCCGCCGCCCGCTCGCGCAGCTCGGGCGTGGGCCCGAGTTGCGCGAGGAGCAGTCCGAGCAGCTCGCCCGTGGGTGCCTGCGGGCGCGCGGTGTAGGTCACCCGCGGCCGGCCGACGGTGCGCCGCTTGTCCGGCGCGGTATCGACCAGGCCGGACTCCACCAGGTTGGTCAGGTGGAACCGGGCCGTGCTCACGTGGACGTCCAGTGCCTCCGCGACCTCCGGGGCGGTCAGCGGACCCCGTGTGCGCACGAGCGCCAACACCCCGTCGCGTCCCGCCGACTCCATGCGCATGACCTCCCGGACCGTCTCGCCCGGGGCCCGGGCGCTCACCCCACCAGTATGAGGGTGACGTCGGCGTCGGTGACGGCGGTGAGGGAGTGCGGGACGCGCTCGGCGATCTGGACCGCCCGCCCGGACTCGAGAGCGACCATGTCGCCGTCGATCTCGACGGTGACGGTGCCGCGTTGCCCGAGGAGCACGATCGGCCGGGGCGCACTGTGCCCGGGCATGCTCTGGCCTGCGGAGAAGGTGATCTGGATGATGCGTGCGGCGTCGGTGCGCTGCCGCAGCCTCACGTCGGGGGCGTCGCCGGCCTTCGGGGTTCCCGTCGCCAGCCCGTCGACCTCGGCCCAGCCCGCGCTCACGCCTCCGCCCGCTTCACGGCGACGATCTCGATCGCGGCCAGGTTGGCCTTGTGCCGGGTGAACACCGTGCGCATCGCGAGAATGCGCTTGCGTGCCGCACCGTCGCGCAGGACGTTGCCCACGAACCGCAGGGTCCGTACGACGCCCTCGTCGGCGATCACGCGCCGGGGCTCGAGGAGTGCCATCGGCGCGAACCGGACGACCTCGACATCGAATCCGGAGCGGTCGAGCGTCGCCCGCCACTCGTCCTCGGTGAGCGGCCGCGCGTTCACCTTGATCGAACGCGCGAGGGCCTTGCGGATCTCCGTCTTGGTCTCGTCCGGCAACGTGTCGGGGTGCAGCGCGAGCTCGTGGATCGCGTAGCGGCCGCCGGGGCGGAGTACGCGGTGCGCCTCGTCGGCGATCTCCTTCTTCCCGCGCTCGGTCTGCATCGTCAGCATCGCTTCGCCGATCACGACGTCGGCGCTGCCCGCATCCAGGCCGGTGGCCTGGGCCTCCGCGACGACGACGCGCCCTTCGGCGCCCACCGCAGCGCCGGTCCAGGCCGCGGCGGCCGGGTCGGATTCGACACCGACGTACGACGCGGGGGAGCGGCCCACGATCTCGGCGGCGGTCTTGCCCAGGCCCGGGGCCAGCTCGACCACGTCGGCGCCCCGCAGGCCCGCGTCGGTGAGCAGGTCCTCGGTCATCCTCCGCCCGCCGGGCCGGAGCACCCGTTTGCCGAGGCGCGCGAGCAGCCAGTGGCCGGGCAGGTCCTCGGTCCTGCGGGCGTGCAGCGGGAGTTCGTTGGTGGGTTCGGGCATCGCGCTCCGCCTCTCTCGGTATTTACCGGAGAGTATTGCACTAAATAGGCGAGCCTTGCCAATACTGTCTCAGCGGCGCCGGTCAATCTCCGCGACGACGGCGGTCTGTCCGCGCGCGACGGCGTGCTGGCGCGCGGTGACGCCCTGCCGGTCCGCGAGGTCCGGGCGGGCCCCGGCGTCGAGGACGAGGCGGACAGTCTCGACGTGGTTCGCGTCGCCGTTGCCCAGGATCACCGCCTCCAGCAGGCAGGTCCAGCCCGAGTTGTTGACGTGGTCCACGTCGACCCCGGCGGCGATGAGCAGCTTCACGTTCTCGACGTGCCCGTGCTCGCACGCCGGGATCAGCGCCGTCCCGCGGTAGCGGTTGAGGCTGCGCACGTCCGCGCCGTGCCGCAGCGTCGACGCGAGGATCTCGGTCATCCCCTCCGCTCCGGCGTAGAGGTACGCGGAGTCCTGGATGTCGTCCTTGACGTTCGGGTCCGCGCCCGCGTCGAGCAGGGCCAGCGCGATCTGCGTGTGCCCGGCCTTCGTCGCCGCCACCACCGCCGTGCGGGCGCGGGTGATGCGCACCTCGAGGTCGGCGCCGTCGGCGATGGCGGCGCGGGTCGCCGCGAGGTCCCCGTCGGTGACGGCACGGACCAGCGCCCGGGTCGCCTCCGGGGTCGGGGCGGGGCGCACCGTCGACGACGGGGCGGCGGCCGAGCCCGACGGGGCCGCCGACGTGCTCGAGGGAGCCGGCGGGAGCTGTTCGACCGAGCAACCGGCGAGCAGCACCGCGGCGCCGACCGCGGCGAGGCGCCTCACGACGCGATCCCGGCCGCCCGGGCGTGCAGGGTGCGCAGCTCGTCGGCGAGGGAGGGCTCCGGGCCGGAGACGGGCACCGTCGGCGCGACGGCGTGGATCGGCAGCGGCGCGACGGGGGACGGGGCGACGCCCCATTCCGCGTGCCAGGCGACCAGCTGCTCCGTGCTCCCGGCGTAGACGATCCGGCCCAGGCCGACCCAGGCGTGCGCGGCGCTGCACATCGCGCAGTGCTCGCCCGACGTGTAGGTCACCGCCGCGGCGCGCTCCGCCGGGGTGAGGTGTTCGGCCGCCCAGCGGGCGATCTCGAACTCGGGGTGCCGCGTCGCGTCGCCGCCCGAGACCCGGTTGCGGTCCTCGAAGACGATCGCGCCCTCGTGGACGAGGAGCGAGCCGAAGGGCTCGTCGGCGTCGTCGAGGGCGGTGCGGGCGAGGTCGACGCAGCGGCGCAGGTACGGCAGATCGGCGGCGCTGGGCGCTGTGACGGTCATCGCTCGACCGTAGCCCGCAGCGCCGGACTTGACCCTCCCCTCGGGGGGAGACCCCATACTCGACCCGTGACCACACCGGGCCTCATGTCGATCGGGATGTTCTCGCGCGCAACCCTGCTCTCCGTCAAGCAGCTGCGGCGCTATCACGAGCAGGGCGTGCTGGTGCCCGCCGCGATCGACCCCACGACGGGCTACCGGCACTACGACGCGGCGCAGGTGCACGATGCCGCGGTGCTCACCCGGCTCCGCGACCTCGACGTGCCGCTCGCGGCCGTCGCGCGGGTGCTGGAGGCGCGCGACCCCGACGTGACCCGCGAGATCCTCGCCGAGCACGAGGCGACGCTGCGCGAGCGTCGCGCCGATCTGGAACGGGCCATCGTCGCGCTGCAGGATGCGACGGCCCCGGTCGCGCACACGCCGACCCACCTGCGCGAGTTCGAGGCGATCGACGTGCTGGAGATCGCGGGCACCGTCGAGCACGCGCGCCTCCCCGAGTTCCTCGACGCCGCCTACTCCGAGCTCGAGGCATGCGCGGCGGCGTCGGGCCTGACGGTGACCGGGCCCTCGCTCGCCGAGTACCCGTCGCAGGTCGCCGAGGTGGAGCAGGTGGCGGCGCTGATACCCGTCTCCGGCCCCGGCGCCGTGACCGGGCGGGTGCGCAACCGCCGGCTCGGCCGCGCGCTCTGCGCCGTCGCCGTGCACCACGGCTCGTACTCGACGTTCGACGAGACCTACGGCCAGCTCGGCGCGTGGGTGGCCCGCAACGCCACCGACGCGGGCGGCGCCGTCATCGAGCGCTACCTCGTGGACCCCTGCGCGGCCGCGACCCCCGCGGACCTGCGCACCGAGATCTGGTGGCCCGTCGAGGCCACCGCGACGAAGGAGAACTGACATGGCCCTCACACTGCAGATGATCAACGTCGACTGCGCCGACGTCGCCGGACAAGCGAGCTTCTGGTCGCAGGTGCTCGGCGTGCCCGTCGACGAGAACGACGGCAACGCCTTCATGCGCACCATCGGCTACGCGAATCCCGCTCTGCCGCGGATGATGTTCCTCGCGGTGCCCGAGGGCAAGACCGCGAAGAACCGCCTGCACCTGGACCTCGTGGCGGACGACCGCGCGGCGGAGGTCGCCCGCGTCGAGGCGCTCGGCGCGACGACGGTGCGCGAGCACGACGAGTGGGGCATCCAGTGGACGGTGCTGCAGGACCCCGAGGGCAACGAGTTCTGCATCGCCTACGCCGGCGGGCACTGAGCCCCGCGGAGGCCCCGTCTCAGGCCGCCTGGTCGGCGAACTGGGTGCGGTAGAGCTCCGCGTAGCGCCCGCCGCGCGCGAGCAGCGAGTCGTGTGTCCCGCGCTCGACGATGCGTCCGGCCTCCAGCACCAGGATCTGGTCGGCCGCGCGGATCGTGGAGAGACGGTGCGCGATCACGAGCGAGGTGCGGTCGGCCAGAGCCTCCGCCAGCGCGGCCTGCACGGCGGCCTCGGACGTCGAATCCAGGTGCGCCGTGGCCTCGTCGAGGATGACGACCGAGGGCTGCGCGAGCAGCAGCCGCGCGATGGTGAGGCGCTGGCGCTCGCCGCCGGAGAGGCGGTAGCCGCGCTCGCCGACGACGGTGTCCAGGCCGTCGGGCAGGTGCTCGACCAACTCCTCGAGGCGGGCGCGGCGTAGCGCGTCCCGGACGTCGGCCTCGGTCGCGTCCGGGTTCGCGAGCAGCAGGTTCGCGCGGATGGTGTCGTGGAAGAGATGGCCGTCCTGCGTCACCAGGCCGACGGCGGAGTGCAGGCTCCGGGCCGTGATCTCGCGCAGGTCCACGCCGTTCAGGCTGATCGCGCCCGCGTCCGGATCGTAGAGACGGGTGGCGAGCTGCGCGATCGTCGACTTGCCGGCGCCGGAGCTGCCGACCAGCGCGACCATCGAGCCCGGCGCCGCGGTGAACTCGATCCCGTGCAGCACCGTCTCGCCGCCGCGGGTGTCGAGCTGCGCGACCTCCTCCAGCGACGCCAGCGAGACCTTCTCCGCCGAGGGGTAGGCGAAGTCGACGCCGTCGAACCGGAGCTCGGTGGGGCCCTTGGCGATGTCGCGCGCGTCCGGCGCATCGCGCACCATCGGCTCCAGGTCCAGCACCTCGAAGACCCGCTCGAACGAGACCAGGGCGGTCATCACCTCGACCCGGGCGTTCGCGAGCGCGGTGAGCGGCACGTAGAGGCGGGTGAGCAGCAGCGCGAGGGACACCACCGCTCCCGCCTGCAGGTCGCCGCGGATCGCGTAGAAGCCGCCGAGGCCGTAGACGAGCGCCAGGGCCAGCGAGCTGACCAGCGTCAGGATCGTCACGAAGGTCATGCGCCACATCGCCGTGCTCACGCCGATGTCGCGGACCGCCGCGGCGCGGGTCGCGAAGGCGTGCGATTCGATCGCGGGGCGTCCGTACAGCTTCACCAGGGTGGCGCCGGGCGCGGAGAAGCGCTCCGTCATCTGATCGCTCATGGACGCGTTGTGCCGGGCCGCGCGGCGCGACATGCCGGCGATCCTGCGGCCCATGCTGCGCGACGGGATGATGAAGACCGGCAGCAGCACCAGCGCGAGCAGGGTGATCTGCCACGAGATGCTGAGCATGACACCCAGCGTGAGCGCCAGCGTCACGACGTTGGTCACGACCCCGGCGAGGGTGTCGGAGAACGCGCGCTGCGCGCCGAGCACGTCGTTGTTGAGGCGGCTGACCAGCGCGCCCGTGCGGGTGCGGGTGAAGAAGGCCACCGGCATCGTCTGGACGTGGTCGAAGACCGCGGTGCGCAGCTGGTAGATCAGGCCCTCGCCGATGCGGGAGGAGAACCAGCGGGAGAGCAGGTCCACCCCGGCTCCCACGATCGCGATGGCGGCGATGAGGAGCGCGATCCGGACGACGGTGCTGGTCGGCCCGCCGCCGACGATCCGGTCGACCACCCTGCCGGCGAGGAGGGGAGTCGCGACCGCGAGCAGCGCGGAGAAGACCGACAGGGCGAGGAACGCGGCGAGCCGCCAGCGGTGCGGGCGGGCGAACGGGCCCATGCGGCGCATCGTCTCGATGGGGCGGCGCGTGGGGGCGTCCAGCGACCGATTCCCTTGATACAGCGTGCTCCACGCGACGGATTCCATGCTCATGCATTGAAGCCTAGGACCTCAAGTTACGTTGATGTCCAGTCCGTTCGCCCTGGGCGAAGAGCAGGCCCTCGTCGAAGGTCGCCGGACGGTGGAGACTGGGCCCATGGGGAGCCTCGTCTGGGATCAGCACGCCTGCCTGCCGCTCGTTGTGGGCACCGGGGTCGAACCGCTCACCCGGCTCGCGTCGCCCGCCCCGACGTTCGTCTCCGTCAACGCGGGGTACCGGCCGCAGTCGTTCGCCGATTCGACGGCGCTGCTCACCTCCTTCCGCGCCTCGATCGCGGCGCATCCCGGTCTGCGCACGGTCGGCACCGTCGATGAGCTGCGGGCCGCGACCGCGTCGGGGCAGGTGGCAGTCGCCTTCGACCTCGAGGACGCCAATCCGCTCGACGGCGACCTCGACAACCTCGCCCGGCTCGCCGAGCTGGGCGTGCGCACCGTCGCCCCGACCTACAACCACGCGAACCGGGCCGGCTCGGGCTGCCTCGACGCGACCGACGCGGGGCTCACCCGCTGGGGCCGGGACCTGGTCGCCCGCATGAACGAGGTGGGCGTCGTCCCCGACGGCTCGCACTGCGGCCGCCGGACCGGCCTCGACATCGCGGCCGCATCGTCGGGCCCCGTCGTCTACAGCCACTCCTGCATGGCGGCCGTGTGGGAGCACCCGCGCAACATCACCGACGATCAGGCAAGGGCGTGCGCCGAGACGGGCGGCGTCGTCGGCGTCACCGGCGTGGGGATCTTCCTGGGGCCGAACACGCCGACCCTCGAGGCGATGGCCCGCCACCTGGAGTACGCGGTCGAGCTCGTGGGGATCGAGCACGTCGGGGTCAGCACGGACCACTCCTTCGACGCCGACGACTTCCTCGCGGAGATCGCGGCCAATCCCGGGGTCTTCGACGAGTCGTACACGCGCTGGGGGCCGATCCAGTGGATGCCGCCGGAGGACTTCGTGCGGCTCGAGGACTTCCTCGCGGGCCGGGGCTGGTCACCGTCGGACATCGCGGCGGTGACGGGCGGCAATTTCCTGCGCGTCGCGGAGCGGGTCTGGGCGCGCCGATGACGCCCAGCGCTTGACAACCCTCGATCTTTACTTGAGTCTCAGTAGTCACAACAGTCACGTCAGCCCCACGGGCTCGTGGCCGACGACTGAAGGAGACCCGAGGATGCCCGTGTGGATCGACGGCGGCCCCCGGCGATCGCGGCGCAGCCGTGTCGCCCGAGCCGCGCTCCGCGCGGCGGTGCCGGTCCTGGCCATCGGCGGGGTTCTGGCGGGGACGGGCGCGCTGCCCGAGACGGCGCTCGTCGACGCCCCGGGCGACGTCGCGCCGGGTGCCTCCGGCGGGCACGGCCGCGGCATGAGCCAGCTCGGCGCGCTCACCTACGCCAAACAGGGATGGGACGCGCAGCGGATCCTGGCCTACTACTACCCGGGCACCACGCTCGGCACCGTTCACACGGGGCTCCCGGTCACCGTCCGGCTCAGCGAGCGGAATCGCGTCGACGTGCTGGCGCCGGCGGGCGCCCTCGTCGGGGGTAAGCAGGTCGCGCCGGGCCAGGCGGTCAGCATCGACGGGACCACGGCCACGATCCGGCAGGGCTGCGGCGGGCAGGTGCTCGGCACCGTCGAGGCCGCGGACCGCACCATCAGCCCGCTGACCGCCGACCAGGGCATCGCCCCCGACCAGGTGCTGCGCTTCTGCGGCGACAACGCCCGGTACCGCGGGCGGCTCGTCGCTCGCGACGGCGCCGTGCTCAACGTGGTCGGCATCGAGGATTACGTGCGCAGCGTGGTCCCCGTCGAGAACTCGCCCGGCTGGGCCGATCAGGGCGGCGTCGCCGCGCTGCAGGCGCAGGCCATCGCGGCGCGCTCCTACGTCCTGGTCCGCGGCGCGGAGCGCGGCGAGACCTTCGACGACACCCAGGCCTCCCAGGTGTACGGCGGCGTCGACAAGGAGGACCCGCGCACCGACGCCGTCATCGTCAGCACGTACGGCCTCGTCATGGCCAAGGACGGCCGCGTCTTCGAGACCGAGTACGGCGCCTCCCGCGCCGACGACCCCGCCTCCCGGTAGCCGGACGAACGTCGCTGCCGTCGGCGAAGTCCCAGGTCGCCGCGCACAGTGACGGTGTCCGATCGGACGCAGTAGTGTGAGTCGCATGGCGAAGTTGCAGCTGGGGTACAAGGCATCGGCGGAGCAGTTCGGGCCCCGCGAATTGGTGGAGATCGCGGTCGCGGCGGAGGCCGCGGGCATGGACTCGGTCGCAGTGAGCGATCACTTCCAGCCCTGGCGCGTGAACGGCGGCCACGCCCCGTTCTCCCTCGCCTGGATGGCCGCCGTCGGCGAGCGCACCGAGCGCGTGAAGATCGGCACGTCGGTCATGACGCCCACCTTCCGCTACAACCCCGCGGTCATCGCGCAGGCTTTCGCGAGCATGGCGTGCATGTACCCCGACCGCATCTTCCTCGGCGCCGGTACGGGTGAGGCGCTCAACGAGTACGCCACCGGCTTCCAGGGCGAGTGGCCCGAGTTCAAGGAGCGCTTCGCGCGGCTGCGGGAGTCCGTGCGGCTCATGCGCGAGCTGTGGTCCGGCGAGATCACGAACTTCGAGGGCGACTACTACCACACCAAGGACGCCGTCCTCTTCGACATTCCGGACAAGCCCGTGCCGGTCTATATCGCCGCCGGCGGCCCCGTCGTGGCCAAGTACGCGGGCCGCGTGGGCGACGGGATGATCTGCACCTCCGGCAAGGGTATGGAGCTCTACACCGACAAGCTCATCCCCGCCGCCAAGGAGGGCTCGGACCTCGCCGGCCGCGACTTCGACGCGCTGGACAAGATGATCGAGATCAAGATCAGCTACGACCCGGATCCCGAACTGGCGCTGGAGAACACGCGCTTCTGGGCGCCGCTCTCGCTCACCGCCGAGCAGAAGCACTCGGTGAACTCGAGCGCCGAGATGGAGCGCCTCGCCGACGAGCTGCCCATCGAGCAGGTCGCCAAGCGGTGGATCGTCGCCTCCGACCCCGACGAGGCCGTCGCGGCCGTGAAGCAGTACGTCGACGCGGGGCTCAACCACCTCGTCTTTCACGCGCCCGGCCACGACCAGCGCCGGTTCCTGGACAACTTCCAGCGCGATCTCGAGCCCCGCCTGCGTTCGCTCGGCTGAGCCGCGGCTGCGATAGTAAATCCCATGGCCGCGGATCGAGCACCGAAGACGACCAGCATCTACATCGCCTCCCCCGAGGGGGACACCGGCAAGTCCACCATCGCGCTGGGAGCGATGAACCTCCTCACGTCCACCGGGTGGACGATCGGCGTGTTCCGGCCGATCCCCCGCTCGACGGGCGAGCAGCGCGACTACATCCTGGAGCTGCTCATCGAGCAGGCCACCGCCGAGCTGGACTACGAGGAGTGCGTCGGCGTCAGCTACGAGCAGGTGCACGAGGACCCGGACGCCGCGATCGCCGAGATCGTGAGCCGGTTCCACGCCGTCGCCGACAAGTGCGACTTCGTGCTGGTCCTCGGCTCCGACTACACGGACGTGACCACGCCGACGGAGCTCTCCTTCAACGCGCGGATCGCCGCCAACCTGGGCTCGTCGATCCTGCTCGCGGTCAAGGCGCTCGACCGCACGCCGGAGCAGGTGGTCGCCGTCGCCGAGCAGTCGATGGCCGAGATCAAGGCCAATCACGCGCACACCGCGTCGATCATCGCGAACCGGTGCGCGCCGGAGCAGCTCGAGGCGGTGTGCGAGGCGCTCAAGGCCGACACCGGCCTGCCCGTCTGGGTGCTGCCCGAGGAGCCCGTGCTCACCGCGCCCACCATGGGCGAGCTGATGGAGGCCATGGGCGGCCGGCTGCTCTGGGGTGACCCCGAGCTGCTCTCCCGCGAGGCGATGTCCGTGCTGGTCGCGGGCATGACCGCCGAGCACAGCCTGGAGCGGATCACCGAGGGCGTCGCCGTGGTCGCCGCGGGCGACCGGTCGGAGGTGCTGCTCGCCATGGTGACCGCGCACCGGGCCAACGGCTTCCCGTCGCTGGCCGGGATCATCCTCAACGGCGGGTACATGCCGCACCCGATGACCGCGGCTCTGGTCGACGGCCTCAAGCCCAACGTGCCGATCATCTCCGTCGAGCACGGCACGTACGAGACCGCCCGGCTCGCGGCGACGACCCGCGGCCGCGTCGGCCCCGGCTCCGAGCGCAAGGTGGACCTCGCGATCGCGCTCACCGAGAAGTACGTGGTCTCGGACGCGCTGTTGGAGGCGCTGCAGGTCTCCAACCCGGGCGTCGTGACCCCGCAGATGTTCGAGTACAGCCTCATCGCCCGGGCCCGCGCCGACCGCAAGCGCATCGTGCTGCCCGAGGGCGGCGACGACCGCATCCTGCGCGCCGCCGGCCGGCTGTTGCAGCGCGAGGTGGCCGACCTGACCATCCTCGGCCAGGAGTCCCGCGTGCGGGCCCGCGCCGCCGAGCTGGGCGTCGATCTCGGGAACACCGACGTGATCGACCCCAAGCGCGCGACCGACCTCGTCGACAAGTTCGCGCAGGCCTACTACGAGCTGCGCAAGCACAAGGGCATGACGCTCGAGCGCGCCGCCGAGACGGTGGTGGACGTCAGCTACTTCGGCACGATGATGGTGCACCTCGGCATGGCCGACGGCATGGTCTCCGGCGCCGCGCACACGACAGCGCACACCATCCGGCCGTCCTTCGAGATCATCAAGACCAAGCCGGGCGTCTCGACGGTGTCGTCGATCTTCCTGATGTGCCTGGCGGACAAGGTTCTCGCCTACGGCGACTGCGCCGTGGTGCCCGATCCGACGGAGACGCAGCTGGCCGACATCGCGATCTCGTCGGCACAGACCGCCGCCCAGTTCGGGATCGACCCGCGGATCGCGATGCTGTCCTACTCGACGGGCGAGTCCGGCACCGGCGCCGACGTCGACAAGGTGCGCGCCGCCACCGCCTTCGTCCGCGAGCGCGCCCCGGAACTGTTGGTGGAGGGCCCGATCCAGTACGACGCGGCCGTCGACCCCGGCGTCGCGGCGTCGAAGATGCCCGACTCCGCCGTCGCGGGCAGGGCGACGGTGCTCGTCTTCCCCGACCTCAACACGGGCAACAACACCTACAAGGCCGTGCAGCGTTCCGCCGGCGCCATCGCGATCGGCCCCGTGCTGCAGGGCCTCAACGCCCCGATCAACGACCTCTCGCGCGGCGCGCTGGTCGAGGACATCGTCAACACCGTCGCCATCACCGCGATCCAGGCCCAGGCCTTCGCCGCGGACCGGAGCGCCCGATGAGCGCCGTCGCGGGGACGGTCCTGGTCCTCAACTCCGGCTCGTCGTCGCTGAAGTACCAACTGCTGCACCCGGACACGGGCGAGGTGGTGCACGGCGGCATCGTCGAGCGGATCGGCGAGAGCGAGGTGCCCGACCACAAGGCCGCGCTGCGCCGGGTCTTCGAGGAGTTCACCGCGCGCGGCCTCGACCTCGCCGACGGTGCCGGTACCCCGGCGGGCATCGCCGCCGTCGGCCACCGGGTGGTGCACGGCGGCCGGTCCTTCCACTCGCCCACGCTCATCGACGACCACGTGCTCGCCGAGATCCGCAGGCTCAGTTCGCTGGCGCCCCTGCACAACCCGGCGAACGCGCAGGGGATCGAGGTGGCGCGCGAGTTGCTGCCCGGCGTGAAGCAGGTGGCGGTCTTCGACACCGCCTTCTTCTACGACCTCCCGCCCGCGGCGGCCACCTACGCGATCGACCGCGAGCTCGCGGCCGAGCACGCGTTGCGCCGCTACGGATTCCACGGCACCTCGCACGAGTACGTCTCGCAGCAGGCCGCGGCGTTCCTGGGCCGCCCGAACGCCGAGGTGGACCAGATCGTGCTGCACCTGGGCAACGGCGCCTCCGCCTCGGCCGTCCGCGGCGGCCGCGCCGTCGACACGTCGATGGGCCTGACCCCGCTCGAGGGCCTCGTCATGGGCACCCGCAGCGGCGACGTCGACCCGGGCCTGGTGCTGCACCTCGGGCGCAACATCGGCATGAGCATCGACGAGATCGACGACCTGCTCAACCGCCGCTCGGGGCTCAAGGGCCTCTCCGGGGAGAACGACTTCCGCGCGCTGGGCACCCTCATCGAGCAGGGCGACGAGCACGCGAAACTCGCCTACGACGTGTACATCCACCGCCTCCGCCGGTACATCGGCGCCTACCTCGTCGACCTCGGCGGGGCCGACGCCATCACCTTCACCGCCGGGGTCGGCGAGAACGCCGCGCAGGTCCGCGCCGACGCCCTCGCGGGGCTGGAGCGGTTCGGCATCGTCGTCGATCCCGCGCGCAACGCCGGCCGCATCACCGAGCCCACCCGGATCTCGCCGGACGAGGCACCCGTGGCCGTGCTCGTGATCCCGACCAACGAGGAACTCGCGATCGCCCGCGAAGCAGCGGCACTCTGATGCCCCTCGGGCGCGCGGTGGGGATCGAGGGCGACGGGGCCGACTACGGCTCGCCGCTCCTCGGCACCCGCACCGACGGCGCCCGACAGCGCAGGACCCGCACCGTCGCGCTGATCGCCGCCAGTACCTCCGTCGCGACGCTCCTCGGCGGCGGGTTCGCGGCCATGCTGATCGTGGTGGGCATCCCCGAGCCCTCCGTGCAGCGGCCCGAGCTGCACACCGTCAACACCGTGGCGGTGCCGTCGTACATCGCGGCGGGCCTCGTCGTGGGCCACCTGTACACCTTCTGGCTGGTCTACCGCTCGCTGCGATGGACCGGCGGCGACGACCCGCCGACGAAGCAGGAGGCCGCCGACGCCCTGGCCCTACCGCGCCGGCTCTACTGGTTCGAGATGGTGGCGTGGCTGTGCGCCGCGATCCTGTTCGGCTGGCTTTACGGCCGCGTCGACCCGGACCTGGTGCCGAAGGTCTCCCTGGTGGTGCTCGGCGCCGGTCTGATGACCTCGGGCGTGGTGCGGGTCCTGACGGAGTTCAGCATGCGTCCGGTAACGGCGATCGCGCTCCAGGTCACCCGGCCCGAGCCGCGGCACCAGAGCCTGCAGGGCCGGTCGCTGCGGCTGTGGCTGCTGGGTTCCGGGCTGCCCTTCCTCGGCGTCATCACCGTGGCGCTGTTCGCGCTCTTCGAGCCGGCCGCCACCGTACGCGGCATCGCGGTGAGCATGTGCGCCCTCGCCGCCGGCGGCTTCTTCTCCGGCATGACCTTCAACCTGCTCTCGTCGTCGCGCACATCCGCGCCCGTGAGGAGCGTGACCACCGGCATGCGCCGGGTGTCCGAGGGCCGGTACGACACCGAGGTCGTGGTCTACGACGGCACCTCGCTGGGCGATCTGCAATCGGGCTTCAACGCCATGGCCGCGGGGCTCCGCGAGCGGGAGCGGGTGCGCGACCTCTACGCCCGGCAGGTCGGCGAGCAGGTCGCCCGCGCCACCATCGAGAGCGAACCCGAGCTGGGCGGCGTCGAGCAGACCGTCGCGGTGATCTTCATCGACCTCGTCGGCTCCACGGCGCTGGCCGCCGAGCGCCCCGCGGCCCAGGTCGTCCAGATCCTCAACCGGTTCTGCGGCGTCGTCGTCGCGGAGGTGAACAGCCGCGGCGGGCTGGTCAACAAGTTCGAGGGCGACGCGGTGCTCGCGATCTTCGGCGCGCCCGCCCCGCTGACCGACCCCGCCGGCGCCGCGCTCTCGGCGTCGCGGGCGATGATGCGGCGCCTCGCCCTGGAGGTGCCGGAGGTCCGCGCCGGCTGCGGCGTGACCTTCGGCGTCGTCGTCGCCGGCTACGTCGGCGCGGCGGATCGGTTCGAGTACACCGTGATCGGCGACCCGGTCAACGAGGCCGCCCGGCTGTCGACCTACGCCAAGGCGGACCCGACGGTGCCGTGGGCCTCGGCCCCGGCGGTCGAGACCGCCGACCCGGGGGAGTGCGCGCGGTGGCGGCCCGGGCCCATCGACGTGCTGCGGGGGCGTACCCAGGAGACCCGGATGTACGTCGCGAAGCGCTGACGCGGCTCGTCGGGTCGCTGACCCGCCCGACGGTGGCGGTCAGGCGAAGGCGGGAAGCCGCGGCGGCAGCTGCTGCAGCACCCACTCGATGGTCACCGGGTTGGGCATCGACATGGCGTTCCCGATGGTGCGGTCGATGGTGGTGACCCGGTTCTCGCGGCTGACGGCGAGGGCGCGGAAGGCGGTGTCCTCCTCGACCTTGGTGCCGTAGTCCAGGTAGACGAGCGCGTCGAGGTCGAGGACGCTCACCCGCTCCGCGGAGATCTCGGCGAAGAACTTGCCGGTGGGGATCAGTGAGGAGACGGTCTCGGGCAGCGCGAAGCCGAGCATGGTGAGCACCTGCCCGCGGCCGTCGGTGGTGGCGTAGGCGTAGAAGCCCCCGTCGGACTTGGGCAGGACGGTGGCCGCCGTCTTTCCCCGGTACTGCGGGTGCTCCTCCTGGGTGCGGCGGATCGTGTCCTGCGTCTTGGTGATCAGCGCATCGCCCTGCGAGGCGCGGCTGACGCCGCCGGCGATGGCGCGGACCTGGTCCTCCCAGGGCACGCCCCACGCGGCGAACTGCGCGGGCCGCCGGACCACGGGCGCGATCGCCTCGAGGCGCGAGAAGGTGGCGTCGTCGAAGCCGGAGTTCACGGCGACGATCACGTCGGGCTTCGATGCGGCGAGCGTCTCGATGGCCTTGGTGTCCATCTGCGTGCCGGTGCCCAGCAGCATCTGCGGGTTCTTGCCCTGCAGCAGCGGCTTCGCCCACTCACCGACCGGTTCCTTGGCGTCCTGCGCCCACGGCGCGACGATCACGGGCACCACGCCGAGCGCGAGGAGCGTGTCCACGTCGCCCAGGCCCAGCGAGGCGACCCGCTGGGGCGCGGCCGGCGCCTCGCTCGTCGAGCTCGGGTCGACCCCCGACCCGCACGCCGCGAGGGCGAGCGAGAGCAGGACCGCGAGCATTGCCGAGACCAGACGCATACCGCCCCTTCCTTGGAATGAAGGGCAGCCTATCATTACGGTTGTGACCCTATCTGCGACTGAGGAGGCCCCCGCCGGGGGCACGCCCGCGCGGCCGGAGGCGACCTCCGGCGCCGCCCGGCGCAAGCGCCGTCTGTTCGGGCTGATCCTGCTGCTCGTGCTGCTGGTGGTGACGGTGATCGCCTCGCTGGCGATCGGTTCCCGGAGCCTCGCGCCGTCGCTCGTGTGGGACGGCCTGTGGCACCGCTACACCACGGGGCCGAACCCCGCGGACCCCGAGCTGAACCAGGCGGCGATCATCATCCAGACGCTGCGCGTGCCCCGCACCCTGCTGGCGCTCATCGCCGGCGCGGCGCTGGCGCTCGCGGGCGCGTTGATCCAGGGGCACACCCGCAACCCCGTCGCCGATCCCGGCTTCCTCGGTCTCACGCAGGGCGCCGCCTTCGCCGTCGTCTGCGCGACGTTCATCGGCGGCCTCACCCAGCCGATCCAGTACGTGTGGTTCGCCTTCCTCGGCACCGCGCTCACCGCGATCCTCGTCTTCGGGCTCTCCAGCCTGGGG
The DNA here is from genome assembly GCF_020169415.1 of Tsukamurella sp. M9C. GTDB lineage: Bacteria > Actinomycetota > Actinomycetes > Mycobacteriales > Mycobacteriaceae > Tsukamurella. The sequence continues at coordinate 103,754 of NZ_JAIULG010000003.1, read as the reverse complement.
CGCGGCGTCGGCTCGCCGCTGACCCTGGTGCTGGCCGGCATGGGCGTCGCGATGTTCCTCAGCTCGATGACCTCGGCGATCGCGCTCAGCGACAACGCCTCGCTCGACACCCTCCGGTTCTGGAACGCCGGCGCCGTCGTCGGCCGCGGCTACGACGTCATCCTCGTGGTCGTGCCGTTCATCGCCGTCGGGCTGCTCCTCGCCCTGGCCAACGGCCCTGCGGTCAACCTGCTCAACATGGGCGACGACGTCGCGAAGGGCCTGGGCCTGAACATCGGCCTGGCGCGCACCGTCGGCATCGGCGCCGTGACCCTGCTCGTCGGCGGCGCGACCGCCGCCTGCGGCAGCATCTCCTTCCTCGGGCTGATGGTGCCGCACATCGTGCGCTACTTCACCGGCCCCGACTACCGCTGGCTGCTGCCCTACTCGGCGCTGATGGGCGCCTGGCTGCTGCTGGCGGCCGACATCGTGGGCCGCGTGGTCGCCCGGCCGGGCGAGCTCGAGGTCGGCATCGTCGTGGCGCTCTTCGGCGCGCCCTTCTTCGTGGCTCTCGTCTGGTGGCGGAAGGCGGTCAAGGTATGAGCACCACCCTCGACACGGTCGACGAGCAGAAGAAGCCGCCGATCCGGCCCGGCCTGCGGTTCGGGAACGTCGTCTCCTTCGTGTGGCGGCCCTGGCCCGTCGCCGTCACTCTGGCCCTCGCCCTGGTGGCGTTCGTCGCCTTCTGCGCGAGTATCCGCCTCGGTGCCTTTCCGATGACCTTCGGCGAGGTCCTGCAGGCGCTGACCGGCACCGGCGATTCGACGACGCACTTCATCGTCATGGAGCTGCGCATGCCGCGGGCGCTCGTCGGGCTCCTCGTCGGCGCGGCCCTCGGCATGTCCGGCGCCATCGTCCAGTCGATCGCGCGGAACCCGCTGGCCAGCCCCGACATCCTCGGCGTGACCGCCGGCGCCGGCGTGGCCGCGGTCTTCCTGGTCACCTCGACCGGCACCCTCGCCGCCACCCTCAACACCGACTTCGGGCTCCCCGTCGTCGCGGTCACCGGCGGCCTGCTGACCGGCGGGCTCGTCTACCTCCTCGCCGTCCGCGGCGGGGTCGACGGTATGCGGCTCATCCTCGTCGGCATCGCGATCACCTTCCTCATGCGCGCGCTCGTCGACTGGATGCTGGTGCGCGCCGACATCCGCGACGTGGCGCGCGCGCAGACCTGGCTCGTCGGCTCGCTCGAGAGCCGCGACTGGTCGGACGTGTGGACCGCGCTCGGCCTCGGCCTGCCCGCCGCTCTGCTGGCGCTCGCCGCAGCCTTCCCGCTGCGCGCCGTCCAGCTCGGCGACGACGTGGCGCTCGGCCTCGGCGTCCGCCTGGGCCGCAACCGCGCGGTGCTGCTCATCGCGTCCGTGCTGCTCGCCTCCGCGGGCGTCGCCGCAGCCGGCCCGATCGGCTTCATCGCCTTCGTCTCGCCGCAGCTCGCGATGCGCCTCACCCGACTGCCCACGCCGCCGCTCATCCCGTCGGCGCTCATGGGCGCGGCGCTGCTGTCCTGCGCCGACCTCGCCGCCCGCACGATGTTCTCCGTCGCGCTGCCCGTGGGCATCATCACCGCCGCCGTGGGCGGCCCGTTCCTCGTCTATCTCCTCGTCCGCCAGAACCTCAAGGGGGCCAAGTGACCACCACAGAAACCGCGACGACGGCACCGTCGCGCCTCGGCGCCCGCAAGGTCACCTCCGGCTACGGGCAGGTGACGGTCCTCGACGACCTCGACCTCGACATCCCGTCCGGCGTGGTCACCACGATCATCGGCCCCAACGGCTGCGGCAAGTCGACGCTGCTGCGCACCCTCGCCCGGCTGATCAAGCCCTCGTCCGGGCACGTGGTGCTCGACGGGAACGACATCGCCAAGCTCAAGTCGAAGCAGATCGCCACAACCATGGGTCTGCTGCCGCAGAGCCCCCTCGCGCCCGAAGGGCTCACCGTCGGCGACCTCGTCGCCCGCGGCCGGCACCCGCACCAGACCTGGCTGCGGCAATGGAGCTCCGACGACGCCGAGGTGGTCGACGCCGCGCTCGAGCAGACCGGCGTCCGCGACCTCGCGGATCGCGCCGTCGACTCCCTCTCCGGCGGCCAGCGGCAGCGGGTGTGGATCTCCATGACCCTCGCGCAGGGCACCGACCTGCTGCTCCTCGACGAGCCCACCACCTACCTCGACCTCTCGCACGCCCTCGACGTGCTGGACCTCGTCGACGAGCTCAGCAGCCAGGGGCGGACCGTCGTCATGGTGCTGCACGACCTGAACCTCGCCATCCGGTACAGCGACAACATCATCGCCATGAAGGACGGTGCCGTGGTCGCCCAGGGCGCGCCCGCGGACGTCATCAGCGAGGAGATGCTGCGCGAGACCTTCGGGCTCCACTCCAAGGTGATCGACGATCCCGTCGCTCCCGGCCGGCCCTGCATCGTGCCGATCGGCACCCGCCGCACCGGCGAGGCGTAGCGGGGCGCCCGGCACCGTCGGGGCGCGTTCCCTAGCGGGACGTGAATCGCCCTCGCGCGCCGTGCATTCCCCACGTCCATGGACATAGGGAGGTGGCCGCCCCGCTAGGGAGCGCGCGAGCGCAGCGAGCGGGCGCGCCTCAGAACAAGGTGCGCGGGCGGATCGCGTTCGCCAGGTCGACGAGGGCGTGCCGCTGCCGCTTGCGTTCGGCGAGCGCCGCGATGTCGCGCAGCGACTTCTCCGTCGCCTTGCGCAGGCCGCGCTCCGTGAGCGCGTGGTCGAGCAGGGTGCGGGTGCCGTCGAGCCGGCCGTGCTGGTTGCGGTGTTGCACCCAGCCGAGGGCCACGCCGAGGACCAGGGCGCGCAGCTGCAACCGTCGGAACTCGGACTTGGGCAGGGTGCGCACGCGCCGCGCCGCCTCGTGCAGCTGCGCCTCCGTGACGTCGGCCAGGTCGCGGCCGTGCACCAGCGCGACCACAGACGAGCACAGCGCGTTGTGATAGTGCCGGCTGGTCGACGGCACCTGGTCGAGGATCTCGACGGTGCCCACGATGTCGCCCGCCGCGCGGCGCATCCGGGCGGCGCCGAACGCCGCCGAGATGATGCCGCGGTCGGTGCGCCACACGTTCTCGTACCGGCATCGCGCCCGGTCCAGCCAGCCTTCGGGGTCGGATTCGCCGGAGACGTAGCAGAATTCGGCAGCCACGGCGGCGGCCAGCTTGGGGGCCGCCTCGCCGGGCGCCTGGTCGGTCACCGTCTCGAAGTAGTCGTAGGCGGCCGCGTAGTCGCCCTGCATGAGGGCCGTCTCGGCGCGGTACCAGGTGACCTGCCAGCGGTGCGGCTCGCGCGAGGCGAGTGAGTCGAGCAGCGTCGTCGCCGCGTCCACCTCGCCCAGCTCGAGGTGCGCGCGGGCCTCCGCGAGATCGATCTCGACGGTGCCCGCCATCGCCTCCCGCAGCTCCGCGAGCGAGTCGAGGATCTGTGTGGGGTCGCTGCGCATGGTGAGTGCAAGTACGCCGGCCGCCGGATCGGCCGGGTTCGCGATCGGGATCGGCAGCGCCGCCAGGACTTCCGGCGCCCGCAGTCGGTCGTCGTGGACCTCCGGGTCGGGATCGACCGCCCGCAGCATCAGCTCGACGCCGAAGGTGGAGCGCTGCGGCGTGAAGACCACCGAGAGGCCGGGACGCGGCTCACCGGACTTGGTGGACAGGCACTCCCGGAGCACGCCGAGCAACTGATCGGTGAGCTCCGCCGCCGAGGAGAAGCGCTCGCCCGGGTCCTCCGCCGTGGCCTTCACGAGCAGGCGGTACAGCGAGTTGTACTTCGCGAGCGTGTCGTCCTCGGTGGGAGAGGGCAGACCGTCGACGTACCGGCCCCCCTCCATCGGCACCTTGGCGACCAGGACCGCGAGAGTACGGCCCACCGTGTAGACGTCCGAGGCCACCGACGGCCCCGTCTTCGCGATCTCCGGCGCCTGGAAACCCGGTGTGCCGTAGATGTATCCGTAGCCGCCGAGTGGGGCGACGGCGCCCAGGTCGATGAGCTTGACGTCCTCCTCGCTGATCATGATGTTGTCGGGCTTGAGGTCGTTGTAGGCCAGCCCCAAGCTGTGCAGGTAGCCGAGGGCGGGCAGCACCTCGAGGATGTAGGCGATCGCCTGCTCGACCTCCACCTTGGCGCCCGCGTCGGCGTCGTCCGCGGCCTCGGCGAGGATGTCCTTGACCGTCTTCCCCGGGACGTACTCCATGACGATGTACCCGATCTGGGTGCCGTCCGGATCGGGGTGCTCGACGAAGTTGTAGATCTTGACGATCGACGGGTGCGTCATCTCGGCGAGGAACCGTCGCTCCGAGACCGCGACGGCCTGCGCCTGGGCGTCGCCCGAGTTGAGCAGGCCCTTGAGCACGACCGGCCGGTCCACCACGTTGAGGTCGGTGGCCAGGTAGATCCAGCCCATGCCGCCGTGCGCGATCGCGCCCTTGATCTCGTACTGGTCGGCGACGATGTCGCCGGGCTTCAGCGCCGGCTCGAAGGAGAACCGCGCACCGCAGTGCGGGCACGTCCCGATCAGCTGGCCGGGCTCGCCGTCGTGCGCGCGGCCGACGGGCTTGCGGCAGTTCCAGCAGTACCGCTTGCCCTCCGCGATGATCGGGTTGGTGCGGATCGCCTCCGATGGGTCGACCTCGGTGATCCGGGGGATCTCGACGAGGCCGCCGCCCACGCGCCGCCGCGCCGCGACACGGGTGGTGCTCGCGGTCCGCACGGGACCGTTGCCGAACCGCGGCGTGGCCTCGGTCGCCACGGCGGGGGCGGGCGGCGGCACCGTCGTCACCTGGGTGCCGACGGGCGGCGGCTCGGTGTCGTCGAACAGGTCCACCATCGGCGCGCCGACGGTGCCCTGCTCGGGCTCCTCGTCGTCGTCGAAGGAGACGGCCTGGGCCTGCGTGTGTTCCTCGACGTCGTCAGTCATCGTGCATCACCCCTCGTACCTCGCCGCCGGCGCCGACCAGACCTGGCCGAGCGACGGCGCGAACCACTGGTTGTACAGGCGCATCCACGTCCCGTCGAAGGCCATCCGCAGCAGCACCCCATTGATGAAACGCACGAGGTCGGTCCGGTTCTTCCCGACGCCGACCGCGTAATACTCGAGCCCCATCGACGGCCCGGTGATGGTGAGGTTCGGGTCCTGGTCCTCGAGCCCGGCGAGGATCGCGTCGTCGGTGGAGATCGCGTCCACCTGCGACTGCTGCAGCATCACGAGGCAGTCCGACCAGGAGTCCACCGCGACGACGGAGGCGCTCGGCACCAGCCGGCGCACCCGGTCGAGCGAGGTGGTGCCCCGCACCTCGCACACCCGCCGGCCGGAGAGGTCGCCGACGGTGTTGATCGGCGCGCCCCGCGGCGCGAGGATGCGCTGCTGCGCGATGAAGTAGGTGGCGGAGAAGGCCACCGACTTCGCCCGCTCGCAGGTGGCCGACATCGTCTTGACCACCACGTCGACGGTGCCCTCCTCGAGCGCCTTCTGCCGCTCGGCGGTGGAGAGGATCCGGAAGTGGATGCGGTCGGGGTCGCCGAAGATCGCGGCGGCGATCTGGTGCGCGACGTCGGCGTCGAAGCCCTTGATCTCGCCCGTGATGGGGTCGCGGAAGGAGAGCAGGTTCGAGCCGATGTCGATGCCCACCACGAGGCGGCCGCGGTCCTGGATGTCGGCCATCGTCGTGCCCGGCACCATCTGCCCCGGCGCGGGCAGGCCCGACGGGGACGGCGTGGCGGTGCACATCGACACCTCGGACGGGATAGGCGCGTCGGTCGGGACGAGGGAGCCGGAGCCGGGCACCGGCTGGACGACGCCGGTCACCGCGTCGCCGGGGGCCTCGGGGGCGGCGATGACGCAGCCCGTCGACGCCAGCGCGACGGTCAGCGCGAGGGCGATCCCCTGCAGTGTGCGGCGCATCATCGGTACTCCCTGACCCGGGGGTAGAAGCCCGCGGCGACCCCGGCGGCCGCGAGCACGCAGAGGATGAACGCGCCCGGGCCGGAGAAGGCGATCGCGAAGCGGGCGGTGTTGACGTTGTCGCGGTACAGGGTGCGGGCCCGGTCGATCGCCGCCGTGAGGTGCCCGTCGAGGGAGCGGTAGGCGACGGCCGCGGAACCGGGGTCGGTGCCGATGGCCAGCCGCGTCGCACCCAGGTAGTCGCCCGTCGCCTCGCGCGCGGCGATCTGCTGGTGCGCGGTGACCCAGCGCTGCGCGTCGGCCCGCGCCGCCTCGACCGCGGCGGCGATCTGCGGGTCGGAGTCGCCGACGGACTCGAGGTCCTTCTCCGCGCTCTGCAGCGTCTCGGCGAACGCCGACGCGGGCACGCCGCGGCCGGCGCCGCGCTGCACCAGCCCCATCGTCTCCATGGATCGGGCCTTCTGCGTCAGGGTGCGGGCCTGCGAGAGCGCGTCGACCGCGGCGGTCCCGCGCTGCTCGGCGCGCAGGGAGTAGGTCGACGAGGTGAAGCCCGCGACCACCACCCAGGTCATCGCGATCGTCAGCGCCGCGGCCGCGACGACCAGGCCCCGGTTGACCCGGCGCTGCGTGCGCCGCGCGAGATACTGGTGGGTGAGCAGCACCGACGCCAGCGCGATGCCGAGCACCCCGTAGATCGCCCATGGCGGCGAGGCGAACTGATCGTGCGTGCGGCGCAGGTTCTCGGTCTCCTCGCGGTAGAAGCTCTCCGCCGCGGGCAGCAGGGTGTCCTGCATCAGGGTGGACGCGGTCGCCAGATAGGCGGCCGCCACCGAGTTGTCGAGCCGGTTGTTCGTGCGCGCCGTCTCGACCAACCCGGTGTACACGGGCAGGTTCATCGCGATCGTGTCGAGGTTGTCGTGGGCGCGACCGTCGTCGGCGGGCAGGCTCGTCGCGGAGGTGATGAGCGCCTTCCCCGCCGTGGCGAGGGCGACGCTGTAGCTGCCCTGGATCTCGTCGGACGGGAGGCCGCCCGCGACGAAGGCGGCGTTGGCGGACTCGTTGGCCGCCGAGAGCGAGCTGTAGAGCACCTGCGCCGCGTGCGCGCGGGGCTCGTAGTCGGCCAGGTTCTGCTGCAGCACCTCGGTGCGGGAGAGCTGCGCCGCGGAGGTGAACCAGCCGGCGAACAAGCACATCGTGATGAGCACGAGCGCCATGGAGACGAGCTTGCCCGGGCTGGAGGTGAAGAACTCCCGCAGTTCCGCGAATACCGAGGATTCCGGGAAGGATCGGAGGCGCAGGGACGACAGCTGCCGATTCTTCGACGCCTGGGCTGTCACCGTCTGCTCCTTCCCTGAGAGCCACCCTTCGGCCGGGGTCGGGCCACTGCGAACTTCGTGCCTTCGACCCTATCGCGCGACCCCCTCCCGAAGACGGGATGACGCGCATTGTGCGCGCCCCGAGTGGCCCCTTCGTCCGCTACGGTGGGTGTCGTGTTGGGTGACGGGAACGGCTGGGTCCGCGACCCGGACGGCTCCCGGTTCTGGGGCAGGTTCGGCGCCGCGGGTCTGTTGGCTCTGTCGCCGGACGAGAGCCGGGTGTTACTGCAGCACCGCGCGTGGTGGAGCCACCAGGGCGGAACCTGGGCGCTGCCCGGCGGCGCCCGCGACTCGCACGAGTCCGCCGCCGACGCCGCGCTCCGCGAGGCCTTCGAGGAGACGGGCCTCCCGCCCACGTCGCTCGAGGTGCTCTCCGAGGTGGTCACCGCCCGCTCGCAGGTCGGCTGGACCTATACGACGGTGCTCGCCCGTCTCGTCGAGCCGCGGGACCTCGTGCCCAACGAGGAGTCCACGGCGCTGGAGTGGGTATCGCTGGGCTCGGTCACCGACCGCAAGCTGCACCCCGCCTTCGCCGCCGCCTGGCCGGACCTGCAGGTCCAGGTCCGCGCCCTCGCGGAGGACTGACCGTCCGTGTACGGGGTAGCGCTGTGGGCGCTGCTGCTGGTGCTCGTCGTCACCGCGGTCGTGCTGATCTTCCTCGTCCCACCGCGCTCGCGTCGCCGCGGCGAGCGGCCGCGTTCGCCCCGCCGGCACTGATGCCCACACGGCTCGTGCAAGCGCCGGCGAAGGCAGGCGGTAGGCGACGTCACGAACGTTCGGCCACACCGAACGGGGTGTCGATGACGTACCTCCACCGCCCGTCCCGCCCGCGTCGAGCCACATCGGTCGCCGTGCCGCGGACGTCGACGTGGTCTCCCGCGGCGGTTCGCCCGACGATCTCCCAGTCGACGATCAGCAGCGCGAGTGCGTCGTCGAACACGTGCACCTGCTGCACCGCGATACGGATCGGGACGCCGAGCGACTGCAGAGCGGTGTTCGCGGACCGCCGTTCGTCACCGGTGACCGCGGTGCCTTCGCGCGGGATGAAGACCGCACTCGGCTCGTACACCCGCTCCAAAGCCGCCGGATCGCCGGAGTTGAAGGCCGCGGCGAAGACGTCCGGATGCAGATGCGGCTCGGTGGTCAGCTCGATAGCGTGGGCTGTGTGGTCCATGAGCACACGCTGGCAGCCGTTTCCGTGGCTCACCAAACGGTGAGTGCGGCAGTGGTCGACGATCTCGTCCCGGACGGCGTGGGAAACCACAGCGCACCCTCGGACGACTGCCCGGTAGAAACCGCGCTGGCAGCGATCGCGGGGAAGTGGACGACGCTCCTCCTGCGGGAACTGAGCCGCGGCGAGCTCACCTTCGGCGGCCTGAAAGCGGCGCTTCCCGACCTCTCCGACAAGGTGCTCGCCGAGCGCCTGGCCGCACTGGTCGACCGCGGCATCGTCGATCGGATCGCCCATCGCGGCTACCCGAATCGCGTGACGTACTCGCTCACCGAGGCGGGACGCACTCTGCGGCCCCTACTGATCGAGCTCTACCGGACGGGAACCCGACTTCAGGAGCTGCACCGCGGTCCGTGAACCGTGCGGCTATCCGAGGGCGGCCTTGAGGGCGCGGGCGGCGGACTCGGGATCCTCGGCGGCGGTGATGGCGCGGACGACGACGATGGCATCCGCGCCGGCGGCGGTCACCTCGGGAACGCGGGCCAGGTCGATGCCGCCGATCGCGAACCACTTCCGCGTGGGTGCGGCCGCCGCGGTCTCGCGGACCAGCGGCAGCCCCGGCGCGTAGCGACCCGGCTTGGTGGGCGTGGGCCAGCAGGGACCGGTGCAGAAGTAGTCGACGCCCTCCTCGGCGGCGGCCGCGAGGGCCTGGGCACCGTCGTGCGTGGACCGCCCGATCACGACGTCCGGCCCGACGATCTCCCGGGCGACTGGCACCGGCAGGTCGTCCTGGCCGAGGTGCAGCACGTCGGCCCGGGCCGCGAACGCGACGTCGGCGCGGTCGTTCACCGCGACCAGCGCGCCGTGCGCGTGCGCGATCTCCCGCAGCTGCGCGACGATCTCGATCTCCTGCGCGGCCTCGATCGCCCCGAACTCCCGCTCGCCCGCCGAGCCCTTGTCGCGCAGCTGCACGATGTCGACGCCGCCGCGCAGTGCAGCGGCGACGAACTCGGCCAGGTCGCCGCGCTCGCGGCGGGCGTCGGTGCACAGGTACAGGGAGGCGGAGGCGAGCCGCTCGCGGGGGGAGATCATGGCCCCAGCGTAGGCCCGGCGGAGTAGGCTGGATCACGTACACACGGGAGCTCCCGCCGCGGGGCTGAGAGTGGGGCACGTCGCGCCCCTGACCGTCAGACCTGATCCGGGTAATGCCGGCGAAGGAAGGATTCATAGGTGTGAAGAAGACTGTGACCGTCGTGGGCGGAGGCGCCGTCGGCCTCACCGTCGCCTGGACGCTGGCGCGGCGCGGGAGCACCGTCACCGTCGTCGATCCCCGGCCCGGCTCGGGCGCCTCGTGGGTGGCGGGCGGCATGATCGCCCCGTACTCGGAGGCATGGCCCGGCGAGGAGGAGCTGTACCGGCTCGGGGTCGAATCCCTGGGCCTGTGGGAGGGATTCGCGCGCGACCTGCAGCCCTACGCCGACGGTCCGCTCGTCACCTCCCGCGGCACCGTGCACCTCGCCGTCGACGAGGGCGACGCCGCGGACCTGCAGACCGTCGCCGATGCCGTCGGCGATCCCGCGGTGTTCGCGCCGCTGCGTCCGTCGGCCGCCGCCCGCGCCGTTCCCGGTGCGGCGCCGCGGATCCGGGCCGCCGCGACCGCGCCCGACGAGATCTCGGTCGACAACCGCCTACTGCACCGGGCACTCCGCGCCGCGTGCGCGGCGGAGGGCGTGGCCTTCCGCGCCGAGGAGGTCGGCGGTGCCGCGGCGCTCGACGGCCTCCCGGGTGACGCCGTGATTGTCTGCGCGGGTGCGGATTCCGCCGCGCTCGCGCCGGGGCTGGGCGTGCGGCCGGTGAAGGGCGAGGTGGTGCGGCTGCGGCGCGGCCCCACCTGCCTGCCGCCCCCGACGGTGACGGTGCGCGCCCGGGTCCGCGGCCGGCAGGTGTACGTGGTGCCCCGCGCCGACGGCGTGGTCGTCGGCGCGACGCAGTACGAGAACGACCGCGACCTCGGCGTGCGGATCGGTCCCGTGGTGGAGCTGCTGGACGACGCCTTCGCCGTGCTGCCCTTCCTCCGCGAGTACGAGTTCGTGGAGGTCGCGGCCGGGCTGCGGCCGACGACGGCGGGCAACGTCCCGGTGATCGCGCCGCTCGGCGGCCGCGTCTTCGCGGCGACGGGGCACGGCCGCAACGGATTGCTGCTCGCCCCGGTGACCGGGGCGCGAGCGGCGGATATGGTTCTGAAGCAGGAGGTGCAGGCATGGAGCTGACGGTGAACGGTGACGACCGGCAGGTGCTCGACGGGACGTCCGCGCAGACGCTGCTCGAGCAGCTCGGGCTGCCGGACAAGGGCGTCGCGATCGCGGTGAACGGCGCCGTCCACCCGCGCTCGCGGTGGGATGAGGCGCTGCCGGCCTACGCCGACATCGAGGTGCTGACGGCGGTCCAGGGTGGCTGAGCACTCCGATCCGCTGGTCATCGCCGGCCGGGAGTTCGGCTCGCGACTCATCACGGGCACCGGCGGCAGCGCCAACCTCGAGCACCTGCGGGCCGCCCTCGTGGCGTCCGGCACCGAGCTGACCACCGTCTCGCTGCGGCGCACCAGCCTGGCCGAGGGCGGCGGCGTCCTCGAGACCATCCGCGAGCTGGGCATCATGCCGCTGCCGAACACCGCGGGCTGCCTCGGCGCCGCCGAGGCGGTCCTCACGGCGCGGCTCGCCCGCGAGGCGCTGCACACGGATTGGATCAAGCTCGAGGTGATCGGCGACGAGCGGACCCTGCTGCCCGACGCGGTCGCCCTCGTGGACGCCGCCGAGGAGCTGGTGGCCGACGGCTTCACGGTGCTGCCCTACACCAACGACGACCCGATCCTCGCCCGCCGCCTCGCCGACGTCGGGTGCGCCGCGGTCATGCCCGCCGGCTCGCCGATCGGCACCGGCCTGGGGATCCTCAACCCGCACAACATCGAGATGATCGTGGCGCAGAGCTCCGTTCCGGTGATCCTGGACGCCGGGATCGGCACCGCGAGCGACGCCGCGCGCGCGATGGAACTCGGCTGCGACGCCGTGCTTCTCGCGTCCGCGGTCACCCGCGCCGCGGATCCGGCGGCGATGGCGACCGCCATGCGGCTCGCGGTGGAGGCCGGCCGGCTCGCCCGCGGTGCCGGCCGGATCCCACAGCGCCGCTGGGCCGTGCCCTCCTCCCCGATGGACGGCCGGATGGCCGCGGCGACGGGCTCCCGTGGCGGGGCCTGAGCGGGGCGGGCTGCCGGACGGGGCGTCGGAGGCACCGTCGGGACGGATCCGCCGCAGCGCGCAGATCGGCGGTGTCGCGGTGCGCCACGCCGCCCGGACGGCGGGCACTCTGGCCACCGGACGGTTCCGCGACGATCGGGCGGCCCGGGACGCCCGCGACGCGACGCTCCTCGCCCTCGCCGACGACCTGGTGACGGTGCTCGGCGGCATGCGCGGCGCGGCCATGAAGCTGGGCCAACTGATGGCCGTGATCGACATCGGGATCACCGGGAGCTCGGCGCGGGAGGCCTTCGCGGAGCGCCTGCAGCCGCTGTTCCGGTCGGCGCCCCGGTGGACCGACTCCGCCATGATGACGGTGCTCGACCGGGAGCTGGGGGAGCGGCGGGGGCGCATCGTCCGGCTCGACGGGCCGATCGCGTCGGCGTCGATCGGGCAGGTCTACCGCGGCGTTCTCGACGACGGTCGCGCCGTGGCGGTGAAGATCCAGTACCCGCGGATCGACGCGATGGTCCGGGCGGACCTGAAGAACATGCGACTGCTGCTCAAGGTGTTGGGCAAGTACATCCCCGCGACGAACGCCGCGGCGCTATCCGAGGAGATCGCCCGCCAGGTGCTCGCGGAGCTGGACTTCGTCGCCGAGCTGCGCCACCACCGCTACTTCGCCGACCTCTTCGCCGGGCACCCCGGCATCGTCGTCCCGCCGCCCGTCGACGAGCTGTGCACGGGCCGCGTCCTGGTGACCGAGTTCCTCGAGGGCGAGCCCTTCGTGGCCGCCTCCGCCCTGGACGGGCCGGCGCGGGACCGGATCGGCGAGGCCGTGTACCGCTTCTACTGCGGCGAGATGTACCGCACCGGCCGGTTCTGCGCAGACCCCCATCCCGGCAACGTGCTCGTGCTGCCCGACGGCCGCGCCGGATTCGTCGACTTCGGGATGACGGTGCACCTGACCGACGAGGAGCACGCCTTCGAGCGGGACCTGTTCACCTCGCTGCTGCGCGGCGACACCGAGCGGGTGCACGACCTCGCCGTGCAGGCGGGTTTCATCGGCCGCCCGGACCTCATGGACGCCGACGACCTCGCCGAGTACATCGACCACGTCGTCGGCTGGCACCTGCGCGAGGGCGAGGTGATCATCACGCCGAAGACCGCGCGCGACGCCGTGATCGCCGCGACGCTTCCCGCCGGCGGCTTCTACGACAAGTTCGAGGGCCAGATGCTGCAGGCGGAGCACGCCCTCGGCCGGCGCACCGACATGTCGACGGTGGCGCTGCTCGGCGAGCTCCGGGCGAGCGCGCCGTGGCGGGCGATCGCCTGCGAGGTCCTGGAACTGGGGGAGCCCGCGACGCCGATGGGCGTTGAGATCGCAGAGTGGCGGACTCGCCGGGAGGCCGAACCGCGATAGAATCTTCAACCATGTCGGTAACGGAGTCGGGCGTCGCGGAGGCCCCCAGGCCGCGCCGCGGCCGTCCGCCGTCCGTCGGCCTCGCCGAGCGGCGCCGCGAGGAGCTGACGGACGCCGCCTTCACCGTCTTCGCCGAGCAGGGCTACGAGCACGCCTCGGTCGCCGACATCGCCAAGCGCGCCGGCATGGGGCAGGGCACGCTGTACCGCTACGTCGAGGGCAAGCGCGAGCTCCTCGACCTCGTCTTCGATCGCTGCGTCGACGAGCTGATGACCGCCATCGCCCCGGACCGCGTCGTCGACGTGACCGCGAGCGGCGACCTCGCCGCCGCCGAGGAGATGGTCGAGGGCGTCGCCGGCCGGCTCTTCGGATTGGTCGATTCGCGGCCCGACATCCTCAAGGTGGTCATGGTGCAGTCCGGCACCGTCGACGAGGAGCTCCGCTTCCGGATCCAGGGCCTCTACCAGACCTTCGACTCGATGATGGGGCGCGCGCTCGGCCACGCCCGCGAGCTCGGGTGGATCGTGACCCGTACCGAGCACCCGGAGACCGAGACCGTCCACCTGGGGCGCCTGCTCCCGGCCCTCGGTGTGCCCGGCCTGGTGATGGCGCTGACCGCCGGTGACGATCCCGAGCGGCGGCGGGACTACGTGCGCGCCGCGGTCCGGATGTCGGCGAGCGGGATCCTGTCCGGCGAGGCGCGGGCGGCACTGCCACCCCTGGCACCGTCGGGCGAAGAGGCGCCCGCGGAGCCCGACGCCGCCGCGCCGGTGCCGGTGGCCGGACGGTCCGCCGAGCTGCTCGATGCCGCGATCGCCGAGTTCGTGGAGAAGGGCTACGCCGCGGTCGGGGTCCGCGAGATCACCGAGCGCGCCGGGGTCAGCCACGGCACCTTCTACAACTACTTCGACAGCAAGCGGCACATGCTGACGGTGCTCGTGGAGCGGAACCGGCAGGCCGTCCTCGGTCGGCTCGACCGCGTCGTGGCCGATCCGCCCGCGGCCACCGTGGAGGCGCTGCAGGCCGCGGTGTTCGACCTGAATCGGGATGTGCTCCAGGACATCGCGGAGCGACTGGACGAGTTCCGCTTCCTCGCGCTGGAGGTACCCGGCGTCGACGTCGAGGCCTTCGACACCTACCTGGTCCTGTACCGGGAGGCCGCGTCGAGATTCGAGGAGATCCTCGGCGGAGCGCTGGCAGTGGGCCTGCTGCACGAGAGTCTCGGCATCGGCGACATCGCGGAGGTGTGGCTGGGCTACATGCTCGGCACCGCGGCGGCGATGGTGAGCGACGTCGACGTGACGAGCCCCGCCGAGAGCGCTCGTGTGGTCACGAATCTGCTTCTCGGCGGGGCCCGTACGCTCTGATCGGTCAGACGCTGGCGAGGTCCTCGCCGGGGCGCGCGTCGTCGCGGTCGGCCGGCGTGGACTCGACGATGTCGTGGTCCTTGGTCTCCGCCATCAGGTAGCAGCAGAGCACGCTCACCGCGGAGAGCCCGGCCAGCATGAAGCCGACCCACAGCTGGTTGCCGTCCGCCACCCACTTCGCGGCGATCAGCGGCGGGATGGCGCCGCCGAAGATGCCCGCGAGGTTGTAGCCCAGGCCGGCGCCGGTGTAGCGGTAGCGTTCGTGGAACATCTCGGGCAGTGCGGCACCGGCCGGGCCGTAGGCGATGCCGAAGATGATCAGCGTGCCGATCAGCCCGACGGCGTACATCGGAAGGCTCTTGGTGTCGAGGATCGGGAACAGGACGAGCGACCACACCACGGCCAGCCCGCAGGAGGTCATGATGACCTTGCGACGGCCGATCTTGTCGGAGTAGATCGCCGACGCGGCGATCGCGAGGCCGAAGAAGACCGCGCCGGCCATGCCCATCGCCAGCACCGTGGTGCGTGGGAAGCCCAGGTTCTTGGTGGCGTAGTTCGTGAGGAACGCGGTGCCCATGTAGAACAGCGAGAACAGCGACGCCAGCGCACCGGCGGCGATGAGGATTTCCTTCCACTGGAAGCGGATCGCGTCCAGGAAGGGCAGCTTGGTGCGGTTGATCTCGCTCATCGCGCGCTTGCGGACCTCGGTGAAGACGGGGGTCTCCTCCACGGTCAGGCGCACCCACAGGCCGACCAGCACGAGCAGTGCGGACAGCAGGAACGGGACGCGCCAGCCGATCGTCATGAAGGCGCTCTCGGCGTTCTTGGTGTCACCGGCGGTCAGCGTGAACAGCAGGAACGTGCCGCTGGAGAGGAAGAACGCGAACGACGGGCCCAGCTGCGGGAACATCGCGTACAGGCCGCGCTTGCCCTTCGGGGCGTACTCGGCGGTGAGCAGCGTGGCGCCGGCCCACTCGCCGCCCACGGCGAAGCCCTGGAAGAAGCGCATCACCACGAGCAGCACCGGCGCGAGCGTGCCGATGCCGTTCGGGAACAGCCCGAAGACGCCGGTCTCGCTACCGGGCAGCAGGCCGATCATCACCGTCGCGGCGCCCATGATGAGCAGCGTCCACACCAGGGTGCGCTTGCGGCCGATCCGATCGCCGAAGTGCCCGAACAGGATCGCGCCGACGGGCCGGGCGAAGAAGGCGACCGCGAAGGTGGCGAACGAGGCCAGCGTCGCGACGCCGGGGCTCATGTTCGAGAAGAAGATGGTGGGGAACACCAGGGCGGCGGCGGTGCCGTAGATGAAGAAGTCGTAGAACTCGATCGTGGTTCCGATCGAGCTGGCCATCGCCACCCGGCGGAGCCGGGCTTTCGGGACGGCGGGGAGTTCGGGTGCAGTCACGTGCGCTCCTCGGGTCGGTGAACCCCACGAACGGTAGTGACCGCGGTCACACCCCCGATACCCCCGAAAGGGGGTAGACGGTGCCCGGGCCTACGGCAGGAGTCCGAGGCTGCGGGCGCGGGTGACCGCCTCGAACCGGGTGCTCGTGCCCAGCTTCTGGCCGGCGCTGCGCAGGTATGCCTTGACGGTCTCCGCGCTGATCGACAGGCGCTGCGCTACCTCGGCGTTCGTGCAGCCCAGGGCCACGTGGGCGAGGGCGTCCAGCTCGCGGGCGGTGAGCGGACGCTCGGGCCGGGCGGCACCGCCGGACGGGCGGCCGAGGTCGGTGATCCGGCCGCACGCCGATTCGAGGCGGGTCCGCACGGCACCGTCGGTGATCTCCCCGGCGAGGGCGCGGAGCTCGGAGAAGACCTCGCGCAGGAGCTCCCGGTCGACGCCCCCGAGCGCGGAGCGCTCCGCCGCGGCGGCCTCGGCGAACTGCATCCGCCGCTCCACCTCGTCGCGCACGCGGAGCTCGTAGGCGAGGTCGCGGACGGTGCGCGCGACGGCGCCCAGGACCGCATCGCCGAAGGTGGACTGCCTGTGGTCTGCGGCGTAGAAGACGGCCCGCACCACCCCGTTCACCGCGAGTGGGACCGCGACCATCGAGCGCAGGCCCTCCGCCTGGACGTGGGCGTGGTAGTGCTGGGTGATCCCGGCGGTGCCGTAGTCGGCGACGGCGGTGGGGCGGCCGGTGCGCAGGACGTGCCCGCCGAGGCCCGCGCCGCGCGCGACCGGGAGGCCGTTGAGCGCGGGGGTGCGCAGCCCGACGCCGCCGCCGAGGACGACGTGGTCCTCATCGACCAGGCCGACGAAGGCGACGGGAAGTTCTGTGCGCGTACGAATGGTTCGCAGGGCGGACCGGGTGACGTCGGCGTCGATCGTGCTGGCGGTCATCGGTCTCTCCGGGGTCACAGCGGGTGATTCATCATCGCATGACCGGTTCGTCCGTGTGATGGGAACCACAGCCGGGCGGCGTCAGCAGGGCGCCGCCGGCAGGGCCCCGAGCTGCGCGCGGACCGTCTCCGCGAGCCGGGTGAGTGCGTCCTTGCCGGATGCGAACGAGCCGTCGGCGGGCCGCGCGGACAGCATGAGCCCGGTGTAGCCGCGCGGCGTCTGCACGACGGCCAGCTGCCGGACCACGTAGGCGCCGTCGGTGCCGGGGCCCCAGCCGCCCTTCACACCCACCGACTGCGCGCCGCGCAGACCGAACGCGCCCCACTGCTGGTTCGCGTCGACCTCACGCATGAGTCCGGCGGCGATCCGGCCCGACGGCGAGCAGGGGAGGCGGGCGGCGAAGGTCGCGGCGGGGCCGTCCTCCCAGAGGGTCTGGCCGAAGGCGGAGTACTCGGGGCGCACCTTGCTGGACTGCACCACGGTCTGCGCGTCGCCGCCCTCTCGCAGCACCTGCTGCACCGCGAGGCCGGCCTTCGCGGGCGGGCCGAGGGAGTCCCAGATCGCCTCCGCGGCGGCGTTGTCCGAGTGGGTGATCGCGGCACGCATGTCCGCGGTGGCGGTGGGCTTCTCCGCCCGCTCGAGCGCCGCCATGACCAGCGGCACCTTGGACGTCGACCATGCCGGGAAGCCGGTGACGTTCCCGGCGGTCACGACGCGCCCGTCGCCCGCGACGGCGATGCTCGCCTGTCCGGGGATCCGCTCGACCGCCCGGTTCAGCGCCGCCAGCAGTGGATCCGCGGCGCGCGGTGCGGGGCTCGACGACGGTCCGACGGGCGCGCCGGAGCGCGCGCTCGCCGCGTCGTGCGGCGC
The DNA here is from genome assembly GCF_020169415.1 of Tsukamurella sp. M9C. GTDB lineage: Bacteria > Actinomycetota > Actinomycetes > Mycobacteriales > Mycobacteriaceae > Tsukamurella. The sequence goes on along the minus strand of NZ_JAIULG010000003.1, from coordinate 86,022 downwards.
CTCGGACGATGACGGGGCGGTGGAGCCCGCGTCGCCGACCGTGCACGCGGCGGAGCAGAGCGCGACCGCGAGAAGCGCTGCGGCCCTAGTAGATGTAGACGATCGCATTGTTCCCTCCCCGGCACGTCACGACGTTCGTCGTGCCGGTGCACGACATGGCGATCGATCCGAGGTTCGTCGCGTTCGGGCTCACCCCCGAGACCGATCCGGATTGGGGCGCGGTGAACTGCGCGCGATAGGCGGCCGCGATGACGTTCGCGAAGCCGCACGAGGTGTAGGGCTCGCCGGGGACGCCGCTGCCCCTGTCCGCGGCGACCGTGCCGAAGACCGCGCTCGTACTCCCGACGCAGACCTCGACGTTCGGCGGCTGGGCGGCCTTCGTCACCGTCGGCGTGGCCGACGGTGACGTGGTCGTGGTGGCCTCGGAGGTGGGCGCGACGGTGGTCGTCGTCGCCGCGACGGGCGTCGACGGTCCGCCGCCGCCCAGCAGGACGACGGCGGCGACGATGCCCGCGACCAGCAGGATCGCGCCGACCGCGAGTGCGGGGATCAGTATTGGACTGCGTCGCGGCGCTGCCGCGGCGGGCGGGTACGCGGCGGGCGGCGCGTAGCTCGGGGTGACGTACCGCGGCTGCCCACCCGAGGACGGCCCGCCGTGCGGGTACGAGATCTGCGTGGGCAACGGCGCGGACGGCGGGCCCGCCGCGCGCGGCGCCGAGGGCACCGTCGTCGTGGTGCCCCAGCTCTGCGGCGTGCTCTGCAGGGCGGCGGTGGCGGCCCGGGCGAGCGAGCCGCAGGTGGGATACCGATCCTCCGGACGCTTGGCCATGCCCTTGGCGATCACGGCGTCGAGCGCGACGGGGACGGGGCGGGGCGCGTCGGCCGACGCGCGGGGCGGCGCCGAGAGCAGGTGGTGCCGCATCATCTCGGAGATCGAGCTCGCGGCGAACGGGGGCCGGCCGACGAGCAGCTCGTACAGGACGCAGGCGAGCGAGTAGACGTCGCCCGCTGGGGTGGCGCCGCCACCGTCGAAGCGCTCCGGGGCGGCGTAGGCCTGCGAGCCGACGAACAGGCCGGCGGAGGTGAGCCGGTCCGCGTCGCCGACCACGACCAGGCCGAAGTCGAGGAGGTACGCGAAACCCGACGGGGTGACCTGGACGTTGGCGGGCTTCACGTCGCGGTGCACCAGGCCCTGTAGATGCGCGGAGTCGAGTGCGGAGGCGACCTGTGTCACCAGGTCGACGGCCCGCTCGGGCGGCAGTGGCCCCGCGGCGACGAGCTCGGCGAGGTTGCTGCCGTCGACGAGGCGCATGTCCAGATAGAGGGTGCCGTCGATGTCGCCGTAGTCGTGGATCGGGATGACGTGGGGGTCCGACAGCCGCGCGGCGGTCCGCGATTCGTTCGTGAAGCGCTCGCGGAATCCGGGATCCTGCGCGACGCCGGCATGCAGCAGCTTGAGCGCCACGTCGCGGCCCTTGACGGTGTCGTGTGCGAGGTACACCTCGCCCATCCCGCCGCGGCCCAGCAGCCGCACCAGCCGGTACGGGCCGAAGGTCGTGCCCGCCCGGTCGCTCGTCGAGTCCCCACTCATCGCTCGCCCCCTCCGCGGAGTCCGGTCGGGCCGAGTCTATGGCCGGGCGCGCGTCACGGCGGCGCGGCCGAAGAATTGTTAGCGTGAATCCATGATCGAAGTCGCGGGTTTGACCAAGACCTACGGGGCCGTGCAGGCGGTGAACGACCTGTCGTTCGCGGTGCGGCCCGGTCGCGTCACCGGGTTCCTGGGGCCGAACGGCGCGGGCAAGTCGACGACGATGCGCTGCATCCTCGGACTCGACCGCCCCACCGCCGGCCGCGCGACGATCGGCGGCAGCGAGTACAGCGCCATCGACCGCCCGCTGACGAAGGTGGGCGCGCTGCTCGACGCGAAATGGGTGCACCCCAACCGGACCGCGCGCGACCACCTGCGCTGGCTCGCGGTGGCGAGCGGCATCCCCGCCGGGCGCGCCGACGAATGCCTCGCGGCCGTCGGCCTCACGGACGCCGCGCGGAAGAAGGCCGGCGGCTTCTCCCTCGGTATGGCGCAGCGCCTCGGCATCGCCGGTGCGCTGCTGGGGGATCCGGGCGTGCTGCTGTTCGACGAGCCCGTGAACGGCCTCGACCCCGAGGGCATCGTCTGGGTGCGTACCTTCATGAAATCCCTCGCGGCACAGGGGCGCACCGTCTTCGTCTCCAGTCACCTGCTCGCGGAGATGGCCCTCACCGCGGATGACGTGGTGATCGTCGGCCGGGGGCACCTCGTGTGGAACGGCACCATGGCCGACTTCATCGCGCAGAACTCGGAGCACACCGTGCGCGTGCGGAGCCCGCGCGACCGCGAGCTGGCGAAGGCGCTCACGTCGCGCGGCCTCGCGGTCGATGCGGCGGCCGAGGCCGCGCCCGGTGGCGGCGGCCGGACCGTCCTCACCGTCCGCGGCACGACGAGCGACGCCGTCGGTGAGATCGCCGCGGCGGAGGGGCTGCCACTGGCCGAGCTAGCCCCGCAGAGCAGTTCACTGGAACAGGTCTTCATGCGCCTCACGGGCGGAGCCGTGGAGTACCGCGGAACGGGAGGCATCGGATGATCGTCCGCGCTGTACAGGCCGAGTTCGTCAAGCTCGCGACGGTCCGCGCCACCAAGTGGCTCCTCATCGGATCGTCGGCGGCGGCGCTGGCCATCACCGTGATCGTCGCGCTGGTGGTCCGCAACATCGGGGAGACCATCGACGACATCGGCGTGGTCGCCCTGGCGCCCCTCTCGGGCTTCGCGGCACTGCCCGGTATCGCCATCACCTTCGCCGGGGTCATCGGCGTCCTGTCGGTGACCACCGAGATCCGGTACAACACGCTGCGGACGACCTTCCTCGCCGTCCCGAACCGGTGGATCGCCCTGCTGGCCAAGACTTTCGTGGTCGCCGTGGTGTGCGCCGTGACCTACGCCGTGGCGATGGTCGTCGCGGTCCTGCTGTTCGGCGTGATCGTGGACGGATCCCCGGCGGAGGTCCTGCGCTCGGGCGCGGGCTCGTTCCTCGCCTTCCCGATCGGGACGGCCTTCGCGGCGGTGCTGGGCGTGGCGGTGGGCTGCGCGCTGCGGAACGGCGCGGGTGCCATCACCCTGCTGCTGGGCTACCTGTTCGTGGTCGACAACGTGATCACGACGATCCCGCAGACCCGGGAAGCCGGCCCCTATCTGCCGCTGTCGAACCTGCAGAACTTCATGGGCGTCCTCTTCGACGAGAGCTTCCCGTGGGGCGCGCCGGTGTCCTTCGTGTACCTGGTCGTGGTGATCGGCGCGCTGTGGGCCGGGGGCGCGGCGCTGGTCGCGCGACGTGACGCATGACTCATTGCGCCTTCACATCGACGCAGCTCACAGGGTCTATGTAAGCATCGCGTGAACGTTCGTCGCCGGCCCTTTCCGCTGATCGTTCGCAGTGCTACATAGGAAGGGTGACCGTCGAGAGCGCCGCCCCGCCGACCGCCCCGGACGCGCCCGTGCGGGACCCCGCGCCGGGGCTCGTGCGGCGCACCGTCGGGCGACGGGGCGTGCGGTACGTCGCGGTCCTCGTCGGGGCCTGGCTGCTGGCCGAGGCGATGGGGCTGTTCGGGGTCCCCGCGCCCGCGCTCCTCGCGGCGCTCGTGCTGGGTGCGACGCTGCGCATGGCGATCGGGCGGGAGGTCGCCGTCCCCGCCGAGGTGAGCCGGTGGACGCAGGCGTTCATCGGCGTCATGCTGGGCGGCTACCTGAATCTGGAGGCGATGCGGGCCGTCGGTCCTGTGCTCGCGCCCTTCCTGGCCATCTCGGTCCTCACCGTCGTCCTCTCCGTCGCCGCAGCCTGGGTGCTCAGCAGGTGGGTCTCCGGGCTCGACCAGCGCACGGCGACACTGGGCCTCATGGCCGGAGGCTCCTCGGCGGTGGTCACCCTCTGCGACGAGCTCGGAGCGCGCAAGGACGTCGTCGGCGTGATGCAGTACTCGCGCGTGCTGCTGGTGAGCCTCACCGCGCCGTTCGTCATGGTGGGCCTGGCCGGCGGCGCCACGGCGTCCTCGCAGTCCTGGCTGCTCGACCTGCAGATCGTGGGGCGCGGCGACCAGGTGGCGGGCCTGTCCACGGCCTTCGTCTTCGCGCTGGCGGGCATGTGGCTCGGGCGCAGGCTGCACCTGCCCGGCGGCGGGCTGATCGGGCCGATGCTCCTGGCCGCCGTGATCGGCGGCGCCGAGCTCACGCGCGGCTTCGCGCCGCAGGGTGCCTTCAAGGAACTGCTGCTCATCGTCGTCGGGCTGGAGGTCGGGCTGATGTTCGACCGGCGCCTGCTGCGCCGGTTGGCGCACCTGCTGCCGGCGATCGCGGGCGGCATCGTCGTCCTGTGCGGGCTGGTCGCGCTCCTCGCCGCCGCAGCGGCGTACCTGACCGGGGTGCCGCTGGCCGACGCCTACCTCGCCACGACCCCCGGCGGTATCAACGCGGTCGTCGCCAGCGCGACCGGCAGTGCCGAGGCCGATATGGCGCTGATCGCGACGGTCCAGAGCCTGCGGCTCATCATCGTGGTGCTCGCGCTGCCGTTGGTGGTGGCCGCGATGAACAGGTGGACGGGCCTCAGGAACTCTCGCGCAGCCGCCACGACGCGTTGACGGGGCCGTGGCCGGCGCCGACGGGGTAGGCGGCCGCGAGGGACCGGGTGACCCACTCCTTGCCGAAGGCCACGGCCTCCGGGACGTCGTAGCCGTGCGCGAGCGCGCAGACGGTGGCCGCGCCGAGCGTGTCGCCGGCGCCGTGATCGTGCCGGGTGTTGAGGCGCTGCGCCTCGAACTCGAGGAACTCGGCACCGTCGTACAGCACGTCCGTGCTGGTGGCCGCGGTCCGCAGGTGGCCGCCCTTGACCAGGGCCCACCGCGGCCCGAGGGCGTGCAGGGCGCGCGCAGCGTCGCGCTGCGTGGCCTCGTCGACGACGTCGATGCCGGTGATGAGGCGCACCTCGTCGAGGTTGGGGGTCACCAGGTGCGCGAGCGGGAACAGGCGGCGCAGCAGGGTCTCCAGCGCCTCCGGCGTGAGCAGCGGGTCGCCGCGCTGCGACGCGCAGACCGGGTCGACGAGGAAGGGGATGCGCGCGCCGATCCCGAGTTCCTCGGCGGTGTCGGCGATCGCGTCGATGATCCCCGCGGTCGCGAGCATGCCCGTCTTCGCCGCCCCGATCCCGATGTCCTCCACCACCGCCCGGATCTGGCCCGCCACGGTCTCGGGCGGGATCGGGTGGAAACCGGTGACGCCCAGGCTGTTCTGCACCGTGACGGCGGTGATCGCGCTCGTGCCGTGCACGCCGGCGAGCGCGAAGGTCCGCAGGTCCGACTGGAGGCCTGCGGCGCCGCCCGAATCCGAGCCCGCGATCGTCATCACCCGCACGGGGGTCTCGCCGTCCGCGGGCAGGGGGAGGAACTGCATGGGGTGAGGATACCGCCGGGAACCGGCAGGTCGGCGGGTGCGTCCGCGCGGAAAAGGCGTTGCGGGCGCAATCGCCCGCTCCTATCCTCGACCTGCTCGCCACGCCCGGACGACCGGAAGGAGGTGCGGTATGAGCACGTTCGTCCCCGCTCCGCCGGTGCGGGTCTTCAACGCCGACTACAGCCCGCTCGACGCGGTGCACTGGCAGGACGCCGTGGGCATGATGCTGCGCGAGGTCGCCCTCGCCCTCGAGCCGCACGACCCGCCCAGGGTGCTGCGCTCCCCGAGCACGGTGATCGAGGTGCCCAAGTCGATGCTGCTCGTGCGGTACGCGGCGGTTCCCTACCGTCGCACCGCCGATCACGCGAGCAGGACCGAGATCCTGCGCCGTGACGACCACACCTGCCAGTACGCGGGCTGCGGCGCGCGGGCCACGACGATCGACCACGTCTTCCCGCGCTCCCGCGGCGGCGGCAACACGTGGACGAACCTCGTCGCTTGCTGCGCGGAATGCGACCACCGCAAGGCCGACCGCACGCCGGCCGAGGCGGGCATGCGCCTGGTGCGCGAGCCCTTCCGCCCCGCGGCGGTCTGACCCCCTGCTCCGATTGAACGATGTTTTGGAGATTCCGACCTGCGGCTTTCCTCTCCAAAACATCGTTCAATCGGGGGTGGCGACCGCCCAGAGGGGGTTGACGGGGCCGTGGCCCGCGCCGAGCGGGTACGCCCAGCGCAGGCCCTCGGTGACCCACGCCTTGCCGAAGGCGACGGCGGCCGGCACCGACGCGCCGTGCGCGAGGGCCGCCGTCGTCGCCGCGGCGAGGGTGTCGCCGGCGCCGTGGTCGTGCCCCGTCGGGACCCGCGGCGCCGTGAACGCGATGGACTCGGTGCCGTCGGTGAGCAGGTCCGGGCTCTCCGGCGAATCGCGCAGGTGACCGCCCTTGACCAGTGCCCACTGCGCCCCGAGCGCCAGCAGGGCGTCGGCGGCGGCCGCCTGCGTGGCGGAGTCCACCACGTCGATCCCGGTGATCAGCCGGACCTCGTCGAGGTTCGGGGTGACCAGCGTGGCGCGGGGGACGAGCACGGAGCGCAGCGCGTCGAGGGCCTCGGTCGCGAGTAGCGGGTCGCCGTGCATCGACGCCGCCACCGGGTCGACGACGAGCGGCACCGCACGGCCGTGACCGATGTCCTCCGCGTCCGCCGCGGCGGCGACCGCCTCGATGATCTCCGTGGACGCCAGCATCCCGGTCTTCGCGGCCTCGACGCCGATGTCGCCCGCCACCGAACGGATCTGGGCCGCCACGATCGCCGGCTCGACGCCGCGGAAGTCCTGCACGCCCACGCTGTTCTGCACCGTGACGGCGGTGATCGCCACGCAGGCGTGCAGTCCGAGCACGGCGAAGGTCCGCATGTCGGCCTGGATGCCCGCGCCGCCACCGGAATCCGAGCCGGCGATGGTCAGCACCCGGTGCGGCGCGGAGCCTCGCGGGGCGCTCGGCAGGCGCGACGGTGCGCCGACCGTCACCGTGGTCGGTTCGGATCGGCGATCCGTCATGCCCGGGAGGGCTCCAGCGGGATGTACACGCGCCCACCGGCGTCGGCGAACTCCTGCGACTTCGCCGCCATATCGGCCGCCAGCTTGGCGTCGATGTCCTCCTGCGTCACCAGGTTGTGCTCCTGCGCGTAGGCGCGCACGTCGGCGCTGATCCGCATCGAGCAGAACTTCGGGCCGCACATCGAGCAGAAGTGCGCCGTCTTCGCGGGCTCGGCGGGCAGCGTCTCGTCGTGGAACTCGCGGGCCGTGTCCGGGTCCAGCGACAGGTTGAACTGATCGACCCAGCGGAACTCGAAGCGCGCCTTGGACAGTTCGTCGTCCCGGGACTGCGCACCGGGGTGCCCCTTGGCGAGGTCGGCGGCGTGCGCCGCGATCTTGTACGTGATGACGCCGGTCTTCACGTCGTCGCGGTTGGGCAGGCCCAGGTGCTCCTTGGGCGTGACGTAGCAGAGCATCGCCGTGCCCGCCTGCGCGATGATCGCCGCGCCGATCGCCGAGGTGATGTGGTCGTACGCCGGCGCGATGTCGGTGGCGAGCGGGCCGAGCGTGTAGAACGGCGCCTCCTCGCACAGCTCCTCCTCGAGCCGCACGTTCTCCACGATCTTGTGCATCGGGACGTGGCCGGGGCCTTCGATCATCACCTGCACGCCATAGGACTTCGCGATCTTCGTCAGTTCGCCCAGGGTGCGGAGCTCGGCGAACTGTGCCTCGTCGTTGGCGTCCGCGATGGAGCCGGGGCGCAGGCCGTCGCCGAGGGAGAAGGTCACGTCGTACTCGCGGAGGATCTCGCACAGCTCGCGGAAGTGCGTGTACAGGAACGACTCCTCGTGGTGCGCGAGGCACCACGCGGCCATGATGGAGCCGCCGCGGCTGACGATGCCGGTGACCCGGTTCGCGGCGAGCGGCACGTAGCGCAGCAGCACGCCGGCGTGCACGGTCATGTAGTCGACGCCCTGTTCGCACTGCTCGATCACGGTGTCCCGGAAGATCTCCCAGGTGAGCTTGGTCGGGTCGCCCTTGACCTTCTCGAGCGCCTGGTAGATCGGGACGGTGCCGACGGGGACCGGCGCGTTGCGCATGATCCACTCGCGGGTCTCGTGGATGTCCTTGCCGGTGGAGAGGTCCATGATGGTGTCGCCGCCCCAGCGGGTGGCCCACACCATCTTCTCGACCTCCTCGGCGATGGAGCTGGTCACGGCCGAGTTGCCGATGTTCGCGTTGATCTTGACGGCGAAGGCCTTGCCGATGATGGCGGGCTCCAGCTCCGGGTGCTTGCGGTTGGCCGGGATGACCGCGCGGCCGGCCGCCACCTCCTCGCGCACCTTCTCGGGGTCGAAGCCCTCGCGGGACGCGACGTAGCGCATCTCGTCGGTGATGATTCCCGCACGGGCCCAGGCGAGTTGGGTGCTCGCGCCGTCGACCGGGGCGGGTGTGGTCCAGGCGTCGCGGGTCTTGGGGAGGCCCTCGGCGAGGTCGTGCAGCTGATCCTCGGCGGTGTACTGGGTGTACGGGCCGGAGGTGTCGTAGACGTCGTGGTGATCGCCGTTGGTGAGCGCGATCCGCCGGAACGGGACGTGCAGGTCACCGTCGGTGCCCGGGACGGTGCGGTACCGCTTCTCGGAGCCCTCGATCGGGCCGACGGTGACGGTGGAGACGGGGGTGGACGACGAAACAGGCATGCGGGACTCCTCTTCCCTACGCCGGCATTACCCGGACAGGTTCGTACGGTCGACGCCCGCGATAGACGTCCTCTCAGCTCACTGCGGTGAGCTCCCGTGTGGTGTGCGTTACCGAGGGTAGCGCACACACGGCGGAGTCTCAGGCGATCCGCACGCCCCGCGGCAGGTTCGCCGCGGGAACCCGCAGGCGGCGGGCCGCGAAGGCGAGCCCGAGCCCGCCCAGCGCCAGGTTCGCCAGCAGGCCCCAGTACCAGGAGTGCCCGAGGTAGCCGTCCGTCCGTCGCGGGTCGCCGAAGTCGGAGTAGTAGATGAAGTCATCGCCCGTGGAGAAGCCCGGCCGCCCGCAGGTGCGGTCCTGGTTCGCCGCCGGCGGGGTGCGCATGTCGGACACCCCGTCGGCGATGGTGGCGAGGCCGGATTCGGACGGGATGCGCTGGTCGTCCGACGTGTAGCGGTTCCAGGCTCGGCGGTCCCGGTCGGCGTCGCGGCCGTAGTCCCGTTGCGCGGCGGAGTCCGCGAGGACGACCGCCGGGTTCGGCGCGAGGATCCACCAGACGCGCTCGGTGTGTTCGACGGTGACGTTCGTCCGCTCGATGCGGCAGGTGCCGCTCTCCCCGTTCTCGGAGTACGTCCAGATCGGCCGGTCCGCGGAGACCTCGGTCTTCGTCGCAGGGACCAGCAGGACGGCGATGATCGGAAGGCCGATCAACAGGAACAGCATGGCCAGCTGCGTGACGGCGGCGGAGCCGATCGGTCGAGCGAGCAGCGCGGAGAAGCCGAGACCGATGCCGCAGTAGGACAGGAAGATCAGCGCGGTCACCACGACGCCGAGCACGGAGAAGACGACCGGGTACTCGGCGACGGCGATGGCCCAGATCAGGTACGGCGCCGACACCACGAGCAGGGCGCAGGAGGCGATCCACGCGCCGAGCAGCTTGCCGGTCGCGAGCTGCGCGCCGCTAGCGGGGGTGGCTTGCACGACCGCGAGGGTGGCGTCCTTCCGGTCGCCGTTGATCGATGTCGCCGTCATCGTCGGGGCGATCACCAGCCCGAGGAAGCCGACGAAGCCGAGGACGATGAAGTACAGGTTCTCCTCGAAGGACTGTCGCCCGGATTCGGGAGAGGTGACGGTCATGAACCACAGCAGGCCGAAGACCACGGCGGAGACCACGAGGAAGAACACGCCGAGCAGGACGCGCCAGCGGGTGGCGCGGGTGCGTTGACGGAGTTCCAGTCCGGTGAGCACGCCGACGGTGCGCCACCACTGCGTGAAGCCGTTCATGTGCGATCAGCCTCCAGTGCGAAGTACGAGTCCTCGAGGGCGTTGGTGGCGCGGGCGAACTCGACGATCCGGGCACCGTCGGCGATGCTCTGCGCGAGGTGTGCGGCCGCGTCGGCCTCGGAATCGAAGGTGAGATACGTTCCGCCGCTCGGTGGTTCACCGAGGAGCCGGATCCGCCACCGGGTGACCGCGGACTCCGGCGGCGCCTCGGTGCGGCCGCGCGCCATCATCACCACGTCGTCGACCATCTCGCCGAGCTCGGAGAGGATGTGCGAGGAGACGAGGACGGCGACGCCGCTGTCGGCGAGGGCGCGCAGCGAGTCGCGTAGTTCGAACCGCGAACGCGGGTCCATGCCGGAGGCGGGCTCGTCGAGCAGCAGGATCGGCGGGTGGTGCACCATGGCGCGGGCGAAGCCGAGGCGCTGCTTCTGCCCGCGGGAGAGGACCTGCGCCGGCCGGTCGGCGAACTCGGTCAGGTGCACGCGGGCCAGCAGGTCCGTCGCCCGGGCGCGGGCCTCGCCGGACGGGACGCCGTACAGCTTCGCGAAGGTGGTCAGGATCTCGGTCGGAGTCAGTGAGTCCCAGGTCCCGAAGACGTCGGGCATCCACCCGACGCGGGACCGGAGCGCATCGGGGGCGATGGGCGCACCGTCGAGCTCGATGGCGCCCGACGACGGCTGCAGCAGGCCCGCGAGCATGAGCAGCAGCGTCGTCTTGCCCGCGCCGTTCGGGCCCACCAGTCCGGTGATGCGGCCAGGGGGCAGCGTGAGCGTCGCGTCGGCGACCGCGACGTGCTGTTTGAAGGTCCGCGTGAGCCCGCGGGCGACCAGCGTCATGCGGTTCACAGTAACCGCGTTCCGAAGTTCACGATCGAGAAATGTGACAGATGTGAAAACACCGGTCGCGAGTACGCCGACTTGTCGGGGTTCGGGCGTACGGTGGGGTGATCCGCATCACATGGAGGTGTTCATGGCTGACAAGGTCGAGGTTCCCCCGCCCACGCTGGAACTGGGGGAGTCGTTGCGTCTCTTCGACAATCCGGTGCGCGACCGGTACGAACTCTGGTCGGGCGACGAGCTCATCGGGGTCGAGGGCTACGAGGTCACCGACCACGGTGACGTGATCCTGCTGCACACGGTGGTCATGGAGAAGTTCGGCAAGCAGGGCTTCGCCCGCGCCCTCGTGTCGGGGGTGCTGGACGATCTGCGCTCCCGGAACCGGCGCGTGATCCCCGTGTGCACCTACGTGCGCTCGTTCATCACCCGGTTCCCGCAGTACCAGGACGTCGTCGACTCGGCGGCGCACACCTAGGAGCCGGGACGGCGCAGCGCCCGGACGTACCGGGCGCGCGCCACCTGCTGCGCCACGAGGAGTGCGGGGAACGCCGCGCGCCAGAAGCCGCGCGGCGCGGGCCGGGTCAGCGACCGGATCGTCAGGCGCACGGTGGCGCCGTCGCGGTGCACGACGAAGGCCTCCTCGCCGCGCACCGGATGCCCGGGGAGGGTGCGGTACGAGAAGCCGACCCGTTCAGGGGCGTCCACCACCTCGACGACCTCGACGGGCTCCCGGATCGTGATCCCGGCGACCCGGGCTGTCACCGTCAGCCGCTGGCCGGGTTCGACGGGGCCCGCGGCCGAAACGGCGAAGCCGCTGCGCGTCTTCACCGCCCACCGCAGGACGTCGTGTGCGGCGCGGGCGAAATCCTCGTCGCCGGAGCCGATCACCGTGGTGATCTCCGCGCGACGGTGGTCGGCGGGACCAGGACCCCACGCCGTGGCACCCGGCGCCGTCACTGCGGCTCGGCCCAGTAGTGGTAGCCGTGATGGCGGGTGAAGCCGGCCCGGCGGTACAGCTCCCGCGCGCCGGAGTTGTCGGCGGTGACCTCGAGGAAGACGCGCTGCGCGCCTTCCTCCGCCGCCCGCGCCCGGAGCGCCGCGAGCACGCGGGTGGCGAGGCCCCGTCGACGGTGCTCGGTCGCGACGGCCATCGATCCGATCCCGCCCCACAGCGTCCCCGCCGCGTCCGCGGTGAGCGCGAGGCGCCCGGCGGCGACGGGGGCACCGTCGGGCCCGGCGATCGATGCGAAGAGCGCCGCCCCGTCGACCGAGGTCACGAGGGGCTCGGCCGTGCCGGTGAGCGACAGCCAGGCGCCGTCGGGGGCGCCGGCGAAGCGGACCTCCGGGTCGGCGCCGTCGGCGATGGCCGGCGCGATCAGCACCTCCGTCGGCTGCACGACGGGCGCGAGGCCGGATGCTCCCGGCAGTACGCGGTCGGACAGCGTCAGGCGCAGCGGCAGGTCGCGGGCGGCGTACCAGGCGCGCACCCCGTCGAGCCGGTCGAGCGCGGCGTCGGGGTGCAGGGGCGCGGCGGCGTTCGCGCGGTGCCCGGGCAGGCCCACCGCGGCGCGGCACAGCCAGCCGTCGATCCACTCGCGTTCCACGGACCACCACGACCGGGCGCGCGCCAGGTCCAAGGACCGGATCTCGCTCGCCCGGACGGGGCGCGGCGGCACTGTCTTCCACCGGATGATCTCGGCACGGGGAACGGCGTGCTCGGCGCCGTCGCGGTCGGCGCGGACGAGCAGCGGGTCACCGTCGGACAGCAGGGTGCCGATGACGTCCGAGGCCTGCCCGGACGGCAGCAGCCGCCGGACCACCACCCGGTCGCCGGGCGCGGGCACGTCAGTGACCGAAGGGATCTTCGACGGTGCCGGGCATCCAGGTCAGGCCCGGCACGGTCCAGCCCTGCTTCTTGATGAACTTCTTCGCCTGCCGCGCGTACCGGCCGGTGAGGACGTCGGTGTAGAGGAAGCCGTCGAGGTGGCCGGTCTCGTGCTGCAGCATCCGCGCGAAGAAGCCGGTGCCCTCGATCTCGACCTTCTCGCCGTTGCGGTCGGTGCCGACGACCTTGGCCCAGTCGGCGCGGCCCGTCGGGAAGGACTCGCCCGGGACGGAGAGGCAGCCCTCCCAGTCGTCGTCCGGATCCGGCATGGTCTCGGGGATGTCCGAGGTGGTGAGGACGGGGTTGATGACCTCGCCGCGCCGGCGCTCGCCGGTCTCCTCGTCCGGGCAGTCGTAGACGAAGAGGCGCAGGCCTCGGCCCACCTGATTGCCGGCGAGTCCCACGCCGTTGGCGACGTCCATGGTCTCGTACATGTCGTCCAGGAGGGTCACGATCTCGTCCGACGGCTTGCCGCCCGCGTCCAGCTCGACGGGCGTCGTGGGGGAGTGCAGCACGGGGTCGCCGACGATGACGATGGGGAGAACGGACATGGCATACACGGTAGTCGGGGGCGGTGCGGGCCGCACCGGCGCACCGGGCGTCGTGGGGGCCCGGCGGCGCGGGAGCTGCGCGACACGCGCCCGTAGCCCCGCGACGGCGCCGCCGGCCGTGGTTAGATTGACGCGAACTACAGAAGTGTTATTTCGAATGCGAGGGGAACGCATGGAGGGCGCCGGTGCGGCCGCGCAGAAGACGGTCCGAACTGACGCGCAGCCCGTCGACGAGCGCGGCGACGACGGCCTGACCAGGCGCGAGCACGACATTCTGGCCTTCGAGCGCCAGTGGTGGAAGTACGCGGGCGCCAAGGAGGACGCGATCAAGGAGCTCTTCGGGCTCTCCGCGACCCGCTACTACCAGGTGCTCAACACCCTGGTCGACACGCCCGAGGCACTGGCCGCGGACCCCATGCTCGTCAAGCGCCTGCGCCGCGTCCGCGCCGGCCGGCAGAAGGCCCGCGCCGCCCGCAAGCTCGGCTTCGAGATCACGTGATCCGATACAGTCGGGTGTCGTGAGCACTCAGAACACCCGCGCCGTCCCGATCCGGACCATCATCATGATCCTGATCTCGGCCGCGATCATCCTCGCGGCGGTCGGGGTCCACGGGCTCGTGACCCGCAACGACGATCCCCAGGCAGCGCTCAACGCGCAGGAGGCCAAGATCAAGGCCGCCGCCACCGAGACCGCGGCTCCCGCCGCCGACAAGCCGACGGTGTGCCTGATCTCCGTGGCCAAGGCGCCGGTCGCCGACACGCGCGACAAGCTCACGAAGGCCGGCTTCACCGTGCAGGGCGAGGCCGCCGCGGCCTGGCCGAACCGGCCCGCCGCGCCGCGCGCCACCACCGTGTACTTCGCGGACGGCGGCGAGGACGCCGCCAAGACCGTCTCCACCGCCCTCCCCGGCTCCGCCACCGCCGCCCGCCCCGCCGGGCTCGAGGCGTGCGAGGGCGCGCTCGCCGTCGCCGTCGTGAAAAAGTAGCCGGCGACGGGCGGAGCGGGGTCCTGTCCCTCGCTGCGAGAGCGGCCCCGATATGATTTCGGGCAACACCAGCCCCAGGGCGGCCCAGCCCCGGTAGCCGTCGCATAAGGAGTCATCGATGACGAAGCGTCAGTTCCTCGCCCCGATCGCGATCCTTCCGGTGGCGGCCATCGCCCTGGCCGGCTGTACCACCAACGAGAAGCCCTCGGACACGCCCGGAACGAACCCCGCGGTCGTCACCGGCGCGACGGTGCCCGCGCAGGGCCCCGTCCGCAGCCTGGACCCGAACGCCGCGCACGGCGAGGACAAGCCGGGCGAGAGCTCGCCGTCGGCCGGTGCCGCCGAGGCCTCGCTCGTCAAGCCCGACGGCAGCAGCGCCGGCAAGGCCACCTTCTCGGAGAAGGACGGCGTCGTGGTGATCGACGTCCGCGTGACCGGCCTGCCCGCCGGCTTCCACGGCATGCACATCCACGAGGTGGGCAAGTGCGAGGCGAACTCGGTCGCCAAGAACGGCGCCCCCGGCTCCGCCACCAACTTCGGCTCCGCCGGCGGCCACTGGCAGAAGCCCGGCGCCTCCGGCCACCCCATGACGGGTGACCTCGTCTCGGTCTACGTCAACGCCAACGGCACCGGCCAGACCGTCACCAGCACCGGCGCCTTCACCCTCGCCGACATCAAGAAGAACACCGAGGGCAACGCGCTCATGATCCACGCGGGCCCCGACAACTTCGGCAACATCCCGTCGGCGCGCTACACCAACATCGTCCCGGGTCAGCCCGTGCCGGACGAGACCACCCTCAACACCGGCGACGCCGGCGGGCGGATCGCCTGCGGCGTGATCAAGGTCGGTTAATCATCGAGCCCGTCGCCTTCGAGGCGTCGCCGCGGCCGACGATCGGCGTCGAGTGGGAGTTCGCCCTCGTCGACCGGGAGACCGCGGACCTGGTCAGTCGGGCCGGGGAACTGTTCGACGGCATCCGCGCCACCCATCCGGACATCGCGCCGCAGGTGCATTCGGAGATGCTGCGCAACACCGTCGAGGTGGTGACGGGCGTCTGTGAGAACACCGCGGAGGCGATGGCGGACCTGGCGCGCATCATCGCGGCGGTGCGGGAGACGTCGGACGCGATGGGCGTCGACCTGTTCGGCGCGGGTACCCACCCGTTCGCGCAGTGGAACGCGCAGCAGCTCACGGAGAATCCCCGCTACGACGAGCTGATCGCCCGCACCCAGTGGTGGGGCCGGCAGATGCTGATCTGGGGCGTGCACGTGCACGTCGGGGTGAACCACCGCGACAAGGTGCTGCCGATCATCTCGGCGCTGCTCAACCACTACCCGCACCTGCTGGCGCTGTCGGCCAGCTCCCCGATGTGGGGCGGGCACGACACCGGGTACGCCAGCACCCGCGCGATGATGTTCCAGCAGCTGCCGACCGCGGGCCTGCCCTTCCAGTTCGAGCAGTGGAGCGAGTTCGAGCGGTTCGTGCACGACCAGAAGACCACCGGGATCATCGACCACCTCAACGAGATCCGCTGGGACATCCGCCCCGCGTGCCACCTCGGCACCATCGAGGTGCGGATCTGCGACGGCATGTCGTCGTTCGCGGAGCTCGAGGCGATCGTCGCCCTCATCCACTGCCTCGTCGTGTGGCTGGACTCCCGGCTGGACGCGGGGGAGACCCTGCCGACGCTGCCGCCCTGGCACGTGCAGGAGAACAAGTGGCGCGCCGCCCGGTACGGCCTGGACGCCATCATCATTCAGGACGCGGACAACAACGAGCGCCTGGTGACGGAGGACCTCGACGACCTGCTCGAGCAGCTCGCGCCCGTCGCGGCCCGCCTCGGCTGCTCCCGCGAGCTGGCCGCCGTCGCCGACATCGCCCGCCGCGGCGCCTCCTATCAGCGGCAGCGTGCCGTCGCCGGCGGCGTCTGCAACGTGGACACCTACCGCGACGTGGTGCGGTCGGTGACGAGCGAGCTCGTCCTGCCGTAGCCGCGTGTCGATGCACGCATAGCCGCATGCGTCTTTGTTAACGAAAATGATTCTCGTTAACTTTATCGCGTGCTCACCACCTCGCTCGGCCGTCGCGCCGGCGCCTCCCCGCTGCTCCTCGCCGGAGTGCTCGCAGCGGTCCTCGTCGTGTCGATGGGCATCGCGGTGTCGCAGGGCGCGGCAACGGTGCCGCTCGGCGACGTCCGGCGCCTGCTCTGGGCGGCCCTGACCGGCGGCCCCCTCGCCCGCGAGGACCAGTCCACCTACTCGATCCTCTGGGACCTGCGCGTGCCGCGGGTGCTGCTCGCGGCCCTCGTCGGCGCCGGCCTCGCCATCGCGGGGGTCGCCTGCCAGGCCCTCGTCCGGAATCCGCTCGCCGACCCCTTCATCCTCGGAATCTCCAGCGGTGCGTCCGTGGGCGCCAGCTTCGTCGTCACCACCGGCGTCGTGGCGGGCCTCGGCATCGCCGGCACGGCCGGGGCGGCGTTTGCGACCGCCGTGCTCGCCTCGCTGCTGGTCTACCTGCTCAGCCGGACGGCCGACGGTGCCCTCAGCCCGGTCCGGCTGGTGCTCACCGGCGTGGTGCTCGCCTTCGCCTTCCAGGGCCTCGCGGGCGCGATCGTCTTCTTCGACCCCGTCGGCGACGCCGCGCGGTCCGTGATGTTCTGGCTGCTTGGCGGTCTCGGGGGAGCGCAGTGGTCCGTGCTCCCACTGGTCGCCGTGACGGTGGCGGCGTGCGCCGCCATCACCGGGCGCCTCGCGGGCGTGCTCGACGTCCTGGCGCAGGGCGACGAGGCCGCCGCGGCGCTCGGCCTCGACCCGCACCGCGCGCGCCGAATGCTCTTCCTGGTCATCGTGGTCATGACCTCGGTGCTCGTCGCGATCGCGGGCACGGTCGGCTTCGTCGGGCTCGTCGTCCCGCACGCGGTCCGCATGATCGTCGGCCCGGCGCACCGGGCGGTGCTCCTGCTCGCCCCGCTCGTCGGCGCCCTGCTGCTGGTGTGGGTGGACCTGCTGAGCCGCCTGGTGGTGGCGCCGCGCGAGCTACCGCTGGGCATCGTCACCGCGCTGGTCGGCGTGCCCGTCTTCATCGTCCTGCTGCGGCGCCGCGGCGGACTGCTGGGCGGCGCGGCGTGAGGGTCGAACTGGATCGGATCACCGTGGAGCTCGGCGGAACCCGAGTGCTCCATGACATCTCGCTCGACATCGCCGCGGGTGCGCACGTCGGGCTGATCGGGCCGAACGGCAGCGGCAAGTCGACGCTGCTGCGCTGCCTGTACCGGGCGATCGCCCCCGCCGCGGGGACGGTGCGCGTGGGCGGACGGGACCTCGCAGCGCTGCGCCGGCGCGACGGTGCGCGCCTGGTCTCCGCCGTCACGCAGAGCGAGACCGGGCATCTGGGGTTCACGGCGGAGGAGACGGTGATGTTGGGGCGCTTCGCCCACGGCGACGCCGGCAGCGCCGCCGCGATCGACGCCTGCGAGGCGGCCCTCGTCGCGGTGGACGCCACCGCGCTCCGGCGGCGCAGCGTGCTGGGACTCTCCGGGGGCGAGCGGCAGCGCGTCCTCATCGCCCGCGCCCTCGCGCAGGACACACCGGTCCTCCTGCTCGACGAGCCGCTCAACCACCTCGACGTGCGGCACCAGCTGGACCTGCTGCGCCTGCTCCGGGCGACGACCAAGACGACCGTCACCGCCATCCACGACATCGACCTCGCCGCCCAGAGCTGCGACCGCCTGGTGCTCCTCGACCGCGGCCGGGTGGTCGCCACCGGCACCCCGGGCGAGGTGCTCACGGCCGACCGGATCGCCGAGGTCTACGGCGTGCGGCCCGTGGTCGCCGCGGCCGACACGGGTCCGCCGCGCATCCGCTTCGAACTGTAGAAACCGACCGATCGAAAGGATCGACCGATGCACCCCCGTCCCCTGCTCGCCGCGGCCCTCGCGGCGAGCACCCTGCTCGCCGGCACCGCCTGCGGTGCGCGCCCCGCCGAAACCACGACCGACCTCGTCGATGTCACCAACTGCGGTGTGCACCAGCAGTACCGGTCGCCCACCGCCGCGGTGCCGTACGACGTCTCGGCGATCGAGAAGATGTTCGCGCTCGGCCTCACCGACCGCATCAAGGGCATCGTCCTGCCGAAGACGGTGCACGGCGTGATCGCGAAGTCGCCGTACCGCGACGAGTACGCCAAGGTCCCGATCCTCAGCGACGGCGTGCTGACCCAGGAGCCGCTCGTCGCCGCCAAGGCGGACTGGGTGTTCGCGGGCTGGCAGGCGGGTTTCAGCCCCGCCCGCGGCGTCACCCCGGAGTCGCTGGGCAAGCTGCGGATCGACAGTTACATGCAGGAGGAGACCTGCTACAACTACGGCGACAAGCCCGCCGTGCGGGAGGTGAATCCGTTGGCGGACACGTACACCGACCTCACCAACCTGGGCGCGATCTTCCGCGTCCCGGACCGCGCCACGAAGCTGGTCGATGACCTGCGGGCCCGCGAGCGCGCGCTGCAGGAGCGCGCCGACCGCAAGACGGTGAAGCCGTCGGTGTTCGTCTACGACTCCGGGACCGCGGAGCCCTACACCGCCGGTCGCCGCGCCGCGGCCGACCAGGTGGTCTCCCTCGCGGGCGGCCGCTCCGTGACGCACGACGTGGACGGCCGGTGGACCTCCGTCGGATGGGAGTCCGTAGTGCAGGCGCAGCCCGAGGTGATCGTCATCGTCGACTACGACAAGCAGCCCGCGCAGCAGAAGATCGACTACCTGCGACAGTCGTCGCCCATCAAGGACTCGCCGGCGGTGCGCGAGAACCGGATCCGCGTGGTGGACTACGCCGAGCTGGTGGCCGGACCGCGCAACCTCGACGCCGCGGCGGTGCTCGCCGACTACCTGGAGCAGAGCGGAGCCGCCCGATGATCGCACCCGACACCGCCCCCGGCTCCGTCGCCGACGTCCTCGACCTCGCCCGCGAGGTCGCGCAGGACGAGGTGGCCCGCAGCGTCTTCTTCGTCGCGCACGGCACCCGCCTCGCCGGGAGCGAGCAGCGTTACCGCAACCGGTACGTTCTCGTCCGCGTCGGGGATTCCTTCGGTGCGTGTGCCTTCGAGGAGGGCGAGCTCGACCCCGATATCGCGGACCTGTCCGGCGAGCCGGTCGCCGCCCTGCTCGAGCACGCCGCGCAGCCCCTGCGGATCGCCGCGGCCGACGCCGCGCTCGGCGCCGCGGCGCCGCACCGCGAGGACCCCCGCGCCGAGCTCCGGACGCTGCCCACCGGCACCCCCGACGTCCGCGCGATCGCCCGCGACGCCGCGGTGGCGGAACTCCTGTCGGTCGCCCCGGGCGCTCGGGTCGCGCTGATCGGCGTGGTGAACCCCCTGGTGGCCGCCATCCGCGAGCGCGGCGGCGAGCCCCTGCTCGCGGACCGGAACCTGCAGCGCACCCACTGGGGCGACCCCGTCGCGGACGATCATCGTGCGGTGCTCGCCGAGGCCGACGCGGTGCTCGCGACCGGGATGACCCTGGGCAACGGCAGCTTCGACGAGATCCTCGCGACCTGCCGGGAGCGCGACGTGCCGCTCGCCGTGTACGCGCAGAGCGGGTCGGCCGTCGCCCGCGCCTTCCTCGGGGCGGGCCTGAGCGCGCTCTCCGCGGAGCACTTCCCGTTCTCGCAGTTCTCCGCCGACGCCTCGCCCATGTACCTGTACCGGGGCCGGGCATGAGCGCACCCGGGGACCGCCCCGTGCCGGACCGGGTGCTGGTCCGCGCGATCTGGCCGATGCTCGCCGCCGCCGCGCTGGGCCTCGTCCCGTTCACCGTCATGGCGAACTTCCTCGTCGCCATCGCCGCGGACGCGAACGCGGGCGTCGACCTCATCGGCGGCCTGCGCGGCCTCGGCGGGGTCGCCGCCCTCCTGGTCGGCGTCGCGGCCGCGCCGCTGCTGGACCGGCTCTCGCGCTCGTCGGTGGCCGCGCTGGCCCTGCTCGTGCTCGCGCTGGGGTGCGGGCTCGCGCTGCAGGGCAGCACCGTCGCGTGGATCGCCTTCTGCCTGTTGATCGGCGCGGGCACCGCCGTGCTCAACCCCGCGGTGTCGGCCATGGCCGCCGACCGGTTCGACAGCCCGGCGGCCTCCGCGCGGGCCGCGACCCTCGTCTCGTCGACCATGACGCTGACCGCGGTCCTCGCGGCCCCGGTCCTGGCCCTGCCCGCCGTGCTGTGGGGCTGGCGCGCCGACATGGCCGCGACCGCCGTGGTGCTGCTCGTGGTTGCGGCGCTCATCGCCCGCCGCCGCGATCCGCGCGGCGGGAACACCTCCGTGAGCTACCTCCAGGCCTTCCGCACCGTGCGGGCGATCCCCGGCGCCCTCGACACCCTGGCGGTCTCCCTGTTGCGCACGCTCGCGTTCATGGGTTCCCTCGCGTACATCGCCGCCGCCTTCGGCCAGCGCTTCGGCATCGGGACGGGCTGGTTCTCCCTGGTGTGGGCCACCTCCGGGCTGGCCTTCTTCCTCGGGAACTTCCTGGGCGGCAGGGTGATGCAGGACCGCGGTGCCGACCGCTTGCTCGGCACGGTGCTCGCGGCGATCCTCGTCGCCTCCGTCGCGATGGTGGCGCTCTACACCGCGCCGCACGTCGCCGTCGCCTGGCCGATGGTGGCCCTTGTCTCGGCGTCGCACGCCGTCATCGCCGCCGCCGTGACCACCACGCTGGTCCGCGGGGCGGGACCGGTGCGCGGCACCGTCCTCTCGCTCAACGGGGCGGCGCAGAGCGTCGGCGTCTTCGCGGGCGCCTCCCTCGCCGGCGGGGCCCTCGCGCTCGCCGGCTGGACCGGCGTCGGCCTCGTCCTCGGCGGCGCCACCGCGCTCTCGGCCTTCTTCGCCCGGCGCGCGCTGCGCGGGGCCCGCGCGGAGGAGCGCATCGGATGAGCGCACCGCGCAACACCTCCCGCGGTCGCGGGGTGGGCAGCAGCAGTGGCCACCACGGCGAGTTCCTCCAGGGCCGGTTCCGCTGCCCGGTTGAGGGCGAGTGCCCGGGCCTGGTGACGGTGCCGATCGGCACCGTCGGATCCGTGGCGGTCTTCGCCCCGGACGCCTCCGGCGCGGTACGGGCGCGGACCACCGGCGGCGAGCGCGATCTCGACAAGGCACGGCGCGCCGCCGTGGCGACGCTGGCCCACCTGCGGGAGCGCGGCGCGCTCGGCTGCACCGGCGGCGAGCTCCGCATCGCGCGGACGACGGCCGTGGGCCTGGGGCTGGGCTCCTCGACCGCCGACGTCCTCGCTGCGGTCCGGGCGGTCGCCGACTGCGCGGACGTCGAGCTCGACGCCGACACCGTCGCCCGCCTCGCCGTCGCCGCCGAGGGGGCCTCGGACCCGCTGTGGGCCGACCGCCCGATCCTGTTCGCCCACCGCCACGGCCACGTCATCGAGGACCTCGGGGCGACGCTGCCGGGAATGCTGCTGGTGCGATGCGTGCTCGGCGGTCCCGTCGACACGCTGGCACTGCCCCCGACGGGATCCGGCGACGTGGCGGAGTACGAGGAGCTGCGCGGTCTGCTGCGTCGCGCGGTCGCCGCCGGCGACGCGGCGGGGGTCGGCGCGGTCGCGACCCGCAGCGCGCTGCTCAACCAGAGTCGGCACCACAAGCCCGGTCTCGATCGCCTCATCGCGGCGGCCGAGCGCGGCGGAGCGCTCGGCGTGCAGGTGGCCCACTCCGGGAACGTGGCCGGGCTGCTGTTCGAGCGCGAGCACCCGCGGGAGCGCCTGCGGCGGGCGTGCGCCCGTGTGCGCGCCGTCGGCTTCCGCGTGTCCGACGCCCCGATCGTGATCGGCGGCGCCGCATGAGGATCGACGGCCACATCGCCGAGGCGCTGAGCCGCCCCGCCCTGCTCCGCGCCACGGACGACCGGTACCTCCTGCGGTTCGAATCGATGAAGGTCGCCTCGGCGCGGGCCGCGCTCCGCGCCGCCCTCGACGCGGGGCGGGTCCGGCCGGGCGGCACCGTCATCGACTCGTCGTCGGGCATCTACGCCTACGCCCTGGCCCTGGCCTGCCACGAGGCGGGCGTGCGCTGCCGCATCGTCGGATCGACCACGATCGACGAGGGCCTACGGGTCCAACTCCTCGCCCTGGGAGTCGAACTCGAACAGATGCCGCCGTCGGCGTCGCTCAAACTCGACCAGGACCGCCGCGTCCGGCGCATCACCGAACTGCTCGCGCAGGACCCGTCGCTGCACTGGATGCGGCAGTACCACGACCCGGTGCACTACCTCGGCTACCGCGACATCGCCCGCGGCGTGGCGGCGGAGCTGGCGGCCGAGGGAGTCGCGGCGGTGCGGCTCGTCGCGCCCGTCGGCTCGGGGGTGTCCAGCGGCGCACTGCGACTCGGCTTCGAGGAGGCGGGCCTGGCGGTGGAGCTGGTCGGCGTGCAGCCCTTCGGCAGCGTCACCTTCGGCGCCGAGCACGTGGAGGATCCCGCCATGCTCATCGCCGGCATCGGCTCGTCGATCCCGTTCGACAACGTGCGGCACGGGCTCTACGACGTGATCCACTGGGTGTCGTTCGAGGTCGCCCGCGCCGGCACCCACCGGCTGCTCCGTGAGGCGGCGCTCTTCGCCGGCCTGTCCTCCGGCGCCGGGCAGGTGGCGGCCGGCTACGAACGGCAACACGGCACGTCGGTCGACGCCACCGTCCAGGTGCTGCCCGACACGGGGCACCGCTACCTGCGCGCGCTGGCCGACCACGTCGACACGGCGGAACCGGTGGGGCCGCGGCTCGTCGACGACCCGGCGGAGATCGCGCTGCCGTGGTCGCGAATGCGCTGGTCCGGGCGGTCCGGAGCCTGACGGCCCGGAGGAGCCGCTAGTCGCGGCTGCCCGTCTCCATCTGGTCCGGGTCGATGGTGCTGTCGCGCAGCCGCTGCTCCTGGTAGGCCACCCGGCCCACCCGGTGCGCGACCGCGGGCGCGGTGATCATCGTGAACAGCCCGGCCAGCACCAGCATCCACACGTCGACCGAGTCGGTCATCCGGACGATCGCGCCGGCCAGCAGCAGGAGCATGCCCAGGGTCTGCGGCTTCGTCGCCGCGTGCATGCGGGTCAGCGTGTCCGGGAAGCGGATGATGCCGATCGCGGCGGTCACGGCGAAGACGGCGCCGGTGAGGAACAGGATCGAGGAGACGACGTCGACGATCATCGCAGGCCCCCGTTCCGCGGCGCGATGTCCGGCGTCTCGTCCGGCGGCGACGGGGCCGTCCCGGCATCGTCGGGCACCCGGAACCGGACCACCGAGACCGAGCCGACGAAGCCGACGAGCGAGAGCGCCACGATCCCGGGGATCACCGATGAGTTGCGGCTGTACGCCGCCCACACGGCGAGCCCGCCGACGGCGATCGCGACGAGCGCGTCCACCGCGACGACGCGGTCGAGGGTGTTCGGGCCGCGCAGCAGGCGGTAGGCCGTGAGGAAGGCGGCGGTCATGAGGATCACGCCGGTGATGACGAAGACGACGGTCACGACTTCTCCTCTCCCTCGGTGCTCTGTGCCTTGCGGTAGGCGATCTCCGGCGCGGCCATGCGGCGGGCGTCGCCCGCCAGGCCGCGGGCGCCGGGCGTGACGTGGTGGAAATCGTCGTCGTCGATGCCGTGCATCGGGCTGGCGTGCCACTCGTTGTCGCGCTCGAAGGCGTTGATGAACAGCCGCTCGAGACGCGCTGTGCTGCGGTAGAACTGCCGCACCGCCTTCTCGCTGCTCACGTCGACCACGTGCACGTAGAGCAGCCGCCGCTTGGTGTCGATCTCCAGCACCATCGTGCCGGGGATCAGGTTCATCATGTCGACCAGCAGCGTGAGCACCAGGTCGGACTTGATCGAGACCTTGGCGCGGAGCACCGCGCTCAGCGGCATCCCGCCGGGCCGGATCGCCAGCCAGGCCACCTCGATCGACGAGCGGAACATCTCCACGAGGAAGACGCCGATCAGCTTGAGCAGCGAGCCGACGTGCACGCGGCCCTCGACCGGGACCGGCGGTAGGGGGAGCAGCAGCAGGATCGCGAGGCCCACCAGCAGGCCGCCGGCGATGTTGCCCCAGGTCACGCTGCCCCACAGCATCACCCACACCGCGTCGAGCCAGATCAGCTGCGCCACCTTGACGCCGACGGCGCGGCCGTCGCGCAGGTCCGGCAGGACCCTCGTCACGAGTCGCCTAGCCATGCGCGCCTCCCTGTGGCCCGACGGTGACGGGCGCACCGTCGGGCGTCTTGAGCTTCTCCAGGGCCTCGGGGCCGAGCACGGCCTCGATGTAGTCCGCCCGGCCGATGAGCTGGTCCGCGGCGCGGTCCGTGACGTCGAACATCGGGCCCGCGAAGATCGCGAGGATCAGGCCCACGCCGAGCAGGCCGGCGGTGGGCGCGACCATGCTCATCGGCATGCGGCCCGGGTCCTCGCGGTCGGCGAACTCGATGACGTCGGCGTCGTCGAGCAGGGCCTCCGGGTGCGCGACCGCCAGTTCTCCCTCGGGAGCGTCCGAGCGGGGGCGCCAGAAGGCCTTGGTCCACACCCGGATCACCGCGTACAGGGTGAGCAGGCTGGTGATCACGCTGCCCGCGACCAGCACCCACGCCAGCACCGAGCCCTGTCGCACGCCGGCCTCGAGGAGGCCCACCTTGCCGACGAAGCCCGAGAACGGCGGGATGCCACCGAGGTTCAGGGCCGGCAGGAAGAACAGGATCGCGAGCACCGGGCTGGCCGCGGCGAGCCCGCCGAGGCGGCGCAGCGAGGCCGCGCCCGCCTGCCGCTCGATGAGGCCCACCACGAGGAACAGCGTCGTCTGCACGAGGATGTGGTGCACCACGTAGTAGATCGTCGAGCTCAGGCCCAGTGGCGTGGAGAGACCGATGCCGAAGATCATGTAGCCGATGTGGCTGACCAGCGTGAACGAGAGCAGGCGCTTGATGTCGGTCTGGGCGATCGCGCCGAGGATACCCACGATCATGGTGAGCAGGCCGGCGATCATCAGCACGTCGTCGAGCGAGCCGCCCGGGAAGAGCAGCGTGTGCGCGCGGATGATCGCGTACACACCGACTTTGGTGAGCAAGCCGGCGAAGACCGCGGTGACCGGGGCGGGCGCCGTCGGATAGGAGTCGGGCAGCCAGGTCGAGAGCGGGAAGACCGCCGCCTTGATCCCGAAGGCCACGAGCAGCACGGCGAACAGCGTGGTCCGCGTGCCCGACGGTAGGTCCTGCAGCCGGATCGCCATGTCCGCGAGGTTGAGCGTGCCCGTCGCGAAGTAGGCGTAGCCGATGCCGAGCAGGAAGACCACCGACGAGACCATCGAGACCATCACGTACGAGACGCCCGCCCGGATCCGGTCGGCGCTGCCGCCGACCGTCAGGAGCACGAACGATGCCGCGAGCAGCATCTCGAAGGAGACGAACAAGTTGAACAGGTCGCCCGCCAGGAAGGCGTTGCACACGCCCGCCGCGAGGATCAGGTATGTGGGGTAGAAGATCGAGACGGGCTGGTGCTCGTCGCCGTCGCGGATACCCTGTCCCACCGAGTACACGAGGACGCCCAGCAGCACGATCGCGGAGACCAGCACCATGAGTGCCGCGAGCTGGTCGGCGACGAGGGTGATGCCCAGCGGCCCGCCCTTGCCGTCGCGGTCGCCCCAGCCGCCGACGTGCAGCGCGACGGTGCCGTGCCGGTCGGTGTAGTAGAGCATCAGCGCCGCGACCGCGACGATCGCCACGAGGGAGATCAGCGAGATCAGGCGCTGCAGCCGCGGGTGCCGGCCCATCACCATGGTGATCGCGGCCGCCACGATCGGCAGCACCGTGGGCAGCGGGATGAGGGCGAGCATCATCGATTCGGTCATCGCTCGCCCTCCTGCTCGCTCTTCTCGCCCGGCGGGAGTTGCTTCTCGCGCGGCACGGCGGGCAGCGGCAGCGCCCCGGTGTCGACGACGTCGACGCGGGCCCGCTTGAGCTCCTCGGCGGAGAGCAGCTCGCCGTCGGGGCCGTACGCGTCGCCCAGGGCCGACGGTGCGCCGGTGATCGGATCGTCGGAGGCGTCGTAGTCGGGATCGTCGGCCGCGACGTCGACGTCGCGCTCGAGGACCTTCGTGTCCTCGGGGTCGTCGTCGACCTCGTCGTCGGTGTTGATGGTGAAGGAGCGGTAGGCCAGCGCGAGGATGAACGCCGCCATGCCCATCGTGATGACGATGGCGGTGAGGATCATCGCCTGCGCCAACGGATCCGCGTCCGTCAGGCGTCCCTCCGAGAAGTACCCGACGATGGGCGGGTTCCCGGGCGGGGAGGACAGCGCGAGGATCAGCAGGTTCACCGCGTTGCCGAACAGGATGATGCCCATCAGCATGCGGGTGAGGCTGCGGTCCAGGAGCAGGTACACGCCGGTGGCGACCATGACGGCGATCACGGCGAAGAGACCGATGTCGACGATCATCGCGCGCCACCCCCCGTCTGGACGGGCAGGGGCGAGGTCATGTCGGCGGGGGATCCCTCCAGGTCGAGTCGTGCTCCCAGGCTGCGCAGGACGTCGAGCACCAGGCCCACGACGATGAGGTACACGCCGGCGTCGAAGATCAGCGCAGTCACCACCTTGACGTCACCGAAGACCGGCAGGGTGAACTCGAAGGCGACCGACGACATGGCCGGCGCGCCCGCGAGCAGCGAGACGATGGTGCCGCCCGCCGCGAGCAGCAGGCCCGTGCCGAGGATCCGGCCCGCGTCGAGCGGGAGGGCCTCGCCGATCTCGTACCGGCCGCCCGCGAGGTAGCGCAGCACCAGCGCGAGTCCGGCCGTGAGGCCGCCGGCGAAGCCGCCGCCGGGCGCGTTGTGGCCCGCGAAGAAGAAGTAGACCGAGACCACCATGATCGTGGGGAAGGCCATGCGGGAGGTGATCTCCAGGACCAGCGAGCGGTGCCGCGGGTCGCGGAGGGCGCTGCCCCGCAGCCAGGTGGTGCCGGGAGCGGCGGCGGCCGCGGCGGCGGCCTCCGCGCTGACACGGGGCGCCGAGCCGAAGCGGCGGTTGCGGAAGACCAGCGAGGCGACGCCCGTCGCCGCCACCAGCAGTACCGAGATCTCGCCGAAGGTGTCCCAGGCGCGGATGTCGACCAGGATCACGTTGACCGTGTTGTGGCCGTAGCCGAACTTGTAGGCCTGCTCCGGCAGCCGGTCCGCGACGGGGGCGGCCACTCGCGCGGCGCGCGCCGCGATCGCCACCACGACCACCATCGCCGCCACGGCGACGCCGAGCAGCGCGCGCGCCACCCGCGACGGACGGCTGCCGGTGATCGGCGCCTCCGCGGGCAGCTTGCGCAGCACCAGCACGAAGATCACCAGGGTCAACGTCTCGACCAGGAACTGCGTGAGCGCCAGGTCGGGGGCGCCGTAGATCGCGAAGATCACGCCCGTGCCGTAGCCGGTGACGCCGACGACGAGCACCGTCGCCAGGCGGTTCCGCAGCAGCACCGCGGTGAGCGCGGCGGCGCACATGAGCAGCGAGATCGCCAGGAACAGCGGCGAGGCCTCGATCCGCATGTCGGGTCGCGCGCGGGTGCCGAAGGCCAGGACCACGAGTGGCAGCAGCACCAGCGTCAGCAGGATCGTGCCCTGGGTGAGCGGCAGCGAACCGCGCTGCGTGCTCTGCGTCATGCGCAGCGACAGCACGTCGGCGCCGCGGAGCGTGGCGTCGTAGAGCCGGTCCGCGTTGCCGAGCAGGACGCTGTTGCGCTGGCGCAGCCGCGAGAACGGGCTGTGCGGCTGCACGATGACGATGCCCGTCGCGATGATCAGCACGGTCAGCAGCAGCGGCAGCGTGAAGCCGTGCCACAGCGCGAGGTGGTACGGGTCCTCGGCGGGCGGGAAGGACCGGTCCGGGTACTCGGCCAGCACGTGGTCGAGCCAGGGCGAGAAGATCCCGTCGATCAGGCTGAGGACGGCGAGCAGCGCGGGGCCGGCCAGGAAGAGCGGGCTGATCGCGTGCATGTTCTCGACGGCACTGGTGGGCTTGGCCTGGCCTTTGCGGCCGAAGGCGCCCCACAGGAAGCGGATGCTGTAGGCCACCGTCAGCGCGGAGCCGGCGCACATGCCCACCAGCAGGATGAGCGGGAGCGGCGACGGCAGCGAGGCGTGCAGCATCGTCTCGAGCGCCGCCTCCTTGCCGACGAAGCCGTACAGCGGCGGGATGCCGGCCATCGACGCGGCGGCCAGCGCGGCGATCACCGCGAGCACCTTCTGGCGGTCGCCGAGCCGGGCCAGGCGCCGGATGTCGCGCGTGCCGGTGGCGTGGTCGATGATGCCGACCACCATGAACAGCGTCGCCTTGAACAGGGCGTGCGCGGTGAGCATCGTCATGCCTGCGAGCGCGACGTTCCGCTCGCCCGTGCCGACGAGCACCATGAGCATGCCGAGCTGGCTGACCGTGCCGAAGGCCAGGATCAGCTTGAGGTCGAACTCCCGCAGGGCGCGCCAGCCGGCCAGGATCATCGTGAGGATGCCGAGGCCCAGCACGATGACCCGCCACGACGTGAGGTGCGCGAAGGCGGGAGCGAGCAGCGCGACGAGGAAGACGCCGGCCTTCACCATGGCGGCGGCGTGCAGGTAGCCGGAGACGGGCGTCGGCGCGGCCATGGCGCCGGGGAGCCAGAAGTGGAAGGGCACGATCGCCGACTTGCTGATCGCGCCGATGAGGATGAGCACGACGCCCACCTCGACGCCGATGGAGATCGTCGACGGGTCGCCGACGGCGCGGGCGATGACCTCGGAGAACAGGTACGTGCCGTAGTGCTCGCCCAGTTCGATGATGCCGACCAGCATCGCGAGGCCGCCGAGCGTGGTCACGAGCAGCGCCTGCGTCGCGGCGCGGCGGCTGGTGGCGCGCTCGGCGTAATAGCCGACGAGGAGGAAGCTCAGCACCGAGGTGAGCTCCCAGAAGACGTACATGACCAGCATGTTGTCGCTGACCACGAGGCCGAACATCACGGCCATGAAGGCGACCAGTTCGGCCGCGAAGGTGGGCAGCTTGCGAGTGTTGGTGACGCCCGTGAAGTAGCCCGCGCAGTAGACGAGGATGACCGCGCCGATACCGAGCACGAGGACCGACATGACCGCGGCGAGCGGCGTGAGCCGCAGGTCGACGTTCATGTTCAGTGCCGGGACCCACTGCAGGGACTCCGTGCGGTCGGGCTCGCCGGAGACGGGCCAGACGGTGACGATCCAGACCAGGGCCGCGGCGGGCGCCAGGGCGAGCGCCAGGAATCCGCGCGCGCCGAAGCGACCGACCACGATGGGTGCGGCTAAGGTCGCCAGTGACAAACAGACAAGGATGACAAGCAAGGGCACTCCGTCCTTTTGTGAGCGGGGTGTCGTTCTTTTGGAATTCTACCGGTAGGCATGTCGGGAGCTGCATGGACCAGTCGACGGATCGTCCGACCACTTCGATCGCGCGGGTTGCGCGGGGCGTCTTCGGCGCCCTGACCGCGGCGGCGCTGCTCCTCGGGGCCGCCGGCTGCGGGGACGAGACCAAGGACACGCCCGCCGCCACCGTCACCCTGCCCGCGTCCTTCCCGAAGGCCGAGGTGCCGATCGTCGACGGCAATCTCATCGACGCCGGGGAGCGCTCGCAGGGCGGCGTCACCGTCTACAACGTGACGGTGCAGGCCGGCGACGGTGGCTACGACGCCGCGACGCGCAAGCTCACCGACGCGGGCTACCTGGCACTCGGCGCCGGTGCCGGCACGCCCGACAACGCCACCCGGTCCGCGCAGTTCTCGGGCAAGGGCTACGTCGTCACCGTGAGTTCGGTCCAGGCCGGTGCCGTCCCCAACGCCGTCTTCTACTCGGTCAGCAAGGCCTAGGTCTACGTCGCCCGACGGTCCGCGTACGCCTGCAGGTCCGCGACCTGCACCGGGTCCAGCGACGGCCGCACCGCCAGCCGCGCGGCCTCGACGTCGGCCGCGGTCACGGTGGCCGCGTCCATGTCGCGCCGCATCGCGGTGAGCGCGGCCTCGCGCAGCAGTGCGCTGCAGTCGGCGGGAGAGTAGCCGTCCAGCTGCTCGGCCAGCGCCGGGAGATCCACGTCGTCGGCCAGCGGGATGGAGCGCGAGCTGGTCTTGAGGATCTCCGCGCGGGCCTCGGCGTCCGGCGGCGGCACGAAGATCAGCCGCTCCAACCGGCCCGGACGCAGCAGCGCGGGATCCACGAGGTCGGGGCGGTTCGTCGCGCCCAGGACCACCACGTCGCGCAGCGGCTCGGCGCCGTCGAGCTCGGTGAGCAGCGCGGCGACCACCTTGTCGCCCACGCCCGAATCGCTCGACTGACCGCGCCGCGGCGCCAGGGCGTCCACCTCGTCGAGGAAGATCAGCGACGGCGCGCTGCCCCGCGCCCGCGCGAACAGGTCGCGGACGGCCTTCTCCGACTCGCCGACCCACTTGTTCATCAGCTCCGCGCCCTTGACCGCGTGCACCGACAGCTGCCCCGACGCCGCGAGCGCGCGCACCACGAAGGTCTTGCCGCAGCCGGGCGGGCCGTAGAGCAGCACGCCGCGCGGCGGCTCCACGCCGAGCCGCGCGAAGGTGTCCGGGTGACGCAGCGGCCACAGCACCGTCTCGGTGAGGGCCTGCTTGGTCTCGACCATGTCGCCCACGTCGTCGAGGGTGATCGACCCGACGGACACCTCCTCGGTGGCGGACCGCGACACGGGCCGGATCACGCCGAGCGCCCCGAGCAGGTCCGGCTGGGTGATGGCGATCCGCTCGTCGGTGCCGACCACCCGCGCCGCGGCGCGCAGCGCGCCCTCCCGGCACAGCGCCGCGAGGTCGGCGGCGACGAAGCCCGGGGCCCGCAGCGCGACCTCGTGCAGGTCCAGGTCCAGGGTCGGCGCGTCGCGCAGCAGCAGGTCCAGCAGCTGCTCGCGCTGCTTCGCGTCCGGGAGGTCGACGGCGACCGTCCGCTCGGCGAGGTCGGGCTCGCGCAGCCGCGAGTCCAGCTCGCCCGGCGCGGAGGTGGTGGCGAGCAACGCGACCCGCGGCGTCCCGACAGCGCGGCGCAGCTCGTCGAGGATCATCGTCGAGACGGGCTCGCGGGTCGCGGGCAGCAGCGCCTCCACGTCGCGGACCAGCAGCGCCGCGCCCGAACCGTTCACCGCCTCCCGGACGCGCGCCACCGCGGAGCGCACGCGCTCGAGCCGCGCCTGCGGCTCCAGGGCGCCGGTCAGCGCACCGTCGAGCTCGACGATCGGCCGCGGCGCCACGACGGACCGGGCCACGGTGGCCTTGCCGCCGCCCGTGGGGCCGGTGATGAGCACGCCGAGCCGGGCGGGCGCGCCCAGCTTCTCCAACAGCTCGGGCTCGTCGAGCGCGAGGGACAGCCACTCGGTGAGGCGGCGGACCGCGCCGTCGGCCCCGACCAGGTCGGCGACGGGGCGGACGGCCGGCGTCTCGACGTCCGGGACCTCCTCCGTGAAGGTCACGACCTCGGTGGCGGACGATGCGACGGCCGGCGCGGCCGGAGCGCCGGAATCGTCGGCCCACAGCACCGCGGAGTTCGGCTGGATCGACACCGGCCCCGGCGACGGGTCGACGGAGACCACGGTGAGCAGCTCGTTCGTCCACGTGATCCCGACCAGCCGCGACAGCTGCTGCACCGCCTCCGCGGTCGACGTGCCCGGCCCCAGGTCGCGGGGCAGCAGCGAGACGCTGTCGCCGGGCATCATCACCTTGCCGAGCAACGCCTGCCGTAGCGCCGCGCCGTCGAGGGCGTTGCGGGTGAGTGCGCTGCCGCGCAGGAGGACCCGCTTCGCGCCGTAGACCGTGGCGGGCGTGATCACGACGGTCGCGTCCTCGCGGAGGCCGCAGTTGGTGATGGTCAGCTCGTCCAGCAGCGCGACGCCGGGAGCGCTGCCCGCCGGCGCCGCCGCCACGACCGCGGCGGTGCGGCGCGCGCCGAGCAGCTCGATCCCGTCCCACTCGCGCAGGCCGAGCGCCGCGAGGGCCTCGGGGTGGATCCGGACGATGCCCCGTCGCGCCTCGAGGGCCGAGGTCTGCAGGCGGACGGTGAGCGAGAGGTTCGACACGCGATCCACCCTAGTTCGCGTCGCCGGACGGCGGCGGGCCGCGACGCGACCGGTTCAGTCCTCGCGCGTCGGGCGGCGCAGGCCCAGGCGGGCGGTGGAGCGCCGGGGACCGCGGCCGGCGGTGGCGGCGCGACGGTGCGGGCGCACCGCGCGGCGCTGCTCGCGGCGCATCTGCCGGCGCTCGGCGGGCTTGTTGTCCCAGGCCTCGGGGCGGGCGGTGACCCACCGCTTGGACCGCCACGCGAAGGGGATGTGCAGCAGGTACAGCGCGATCACCAGGAGCAGCGCGATGTACGGGTAGGTCAGCATCAGCGCCGCGAGGCCCGCGACCGCCACCAGCACGCCGGCGGCCTTCGCAGGCTGCACGGTCATCGTCTTGAAGCTGGAGGTGGGGATGCGGGAGACGGTGAGCGCGGCGACGAACAGCGTCCACGCCGCGACCATCGGGGTGCTGACCCACCAGCCGTCGCCCCACTCCTGCTGGGCGGCCAGCGGGGCCAGGACCAGCAGCGCGCCGGCGGGCGCGGGCACGCCGACGAAGAAGTCCTTGGTGTACGCGGGCGCCGTTGGGTCGGCGGCGAGGGTGTTGAACCGGGCCAGCCGGAGCACCATCGCCACGACGTAGAGCAGCGCGACGATCCACCCGGCGGGCGATCCGGGGAAGCACACGAAGTACAGGATCAGCGCGGGCGTGACGCCGAAGTTGATGGCGTCCGCGAGGGAGTCCAGCTCGGCACCGATCCGGGTGGAGGCGCCCAGCAGCCGCGCGACGCGGCCGTCGAGCCCGTCGAGGATCGCGGCGACGACGACCAGCATGATCGCCAGATCGACCTTGCCGTCCGCCGCGAACCGCACGCCCGTCAGGCCCGCGCACAGCGCGGCCACCGTCAGCATCGACGGCAGGATCATGACCCCGACGGGGCGGTGCGGCGCGGTGGACGAGTCGGTCACGGCAGGCGCGCGATCACGGTCTCGGCCGCCACCGCGCGCTGGCCGCTGTAGACGGTCAGCTCGGTGCCGGCGGGGAAGTACGTGTCGACGCGGGAGCCGAAGCGGATGATCCCGTAGGTTTCGCCCAGCTCCAGGGTGTCGCCGGGCGCGCAATCGGTGCGGATGCGCCGCGCCACGAGGCCGGCGATCTGCACGACGCCCACGGGGCCGTGCTCGGTGGCGAGACGCACCGAGTTCCGCTCGTTCCGGTCGCTGGCCTCGGGGAGGTCGGCGGGCAGGAACTTGCCGTCGGTGTGCACCACGGAGTCGACGACGCCGGCCAGCGGCGCGCGCTGCACGTGCGCGTCGAAGACCGACAGGAAGATCGACACGCGGGGCAGCGGCGCGTCGCCGAGGCCCAGCTCGCGGGGCGGGACGTGCTCGTCGACGAGGGTCACCTCGCCGTCGGCGGGGGCCACGGCGATGCCCTCGGTCTCCGGAACCACGCGGGCGGGGTGCCGGAAGAAGCCGGCGCACGCGGCCGCGGTGAGCAGGGCGGGAACCCGGATCCAGCTCTTGCGGTAGCCCACCGCGGCGACCCCGAGGGAACCCGCGATGAACGGGGTCCCCGCGGGGTGCAGCGGAGGAACGGTGTGCCGGATGAGCTCGGTGATGTGCTCGATGCCGGAGGTGTGCTCGGTCAGATGGCCGTCGACCGGCGTGCGAGGTCGGCGTGCCACCTAATCGTCCTTACTGTTCGCTGTCATATCGGGTGACATCTTCTCACCCGAGGGTGTGATCACTTGCGTCCGGTGACCAGCTTCACTGCTCCGATCACCACGCAGGCGCCGACCAGCGCGGTGACGAAGGTGAGGACCCAACCGAAGGTCCCGGTGTCGACGCCGGCCAGGCGTAGCACGTAGCCGCCGAGCCAGCCGCCGATGATGCCCGCGAGGACGTTCTTGATGATGCCCATCTGGCCGTCGGACTTCATGATCTTGCTGGCGATCCAGCCGGCGAGGCCGCCGATGATGATCCACGCGAACCAGCCGGGGCTGAAGTTGGCCGATGCGAGCATGACGGTGTCTGCGTACTGCGCGACCATGAGAATCTCCTCGTTAGTGGGTCAAGAGGATCAGTTCCACCGGGGTCCCCGCGGCCAGATGCTCGACCTCGGCGGGGACGTCCAGCAGGCAATCCGCCTGTGACAGCCATCGTAGGTAGTGCGAACCCGGCCCGCCGAGAACCGAGACCGAATCGGTACCGTCGTCGTTCCTCGTGAGGAGTCCGCGCAGGTACTGGCGCTTCCCGGGGATCGAGTCGACGGGCTCGGCGAGCCGCGCGACGCGACGGGCGCGGTCGGGCAGTCCCAGGGCGGCCCGCAGCGCCGGCCGCAGGAAGACCTCGAAGGAGACGAGCGCGCTCACCGGGTTCCCGGGGAAGGTCACGAACTTCACTCGCACGCCGCCCAGGTCGACGGTGCCGGAGCCCTGCGGCATGCCGGGCTGCATCGCGACCTTGACGAAGTCGACGCCCCGCGACGCGAGGGCGTCCTTGACCACCTCGAACGCGCCGGCGCTGACGCCGCCGCTGGTGACGACCAGGTCGACGCCGCCCGCGGAGATCCGCTCAGTGAGCCGGGCGAGGAAGGCGTCGGCGTCGTCCGCCACGAACCGCACGACCTCCGCGGTGGCCCCGGCCTCGCGGATCGCGCTCGCCAGCATCGGGGCGTTCGACTCGTAGATCTGCCCGGGCCGTAGCGGCGTGCCCGGTTCCACCAGCTCGGAGCCGGTGGACAGCACGGCGACGTGGGGCGGGGCCAGCACGGGCACCGTCGTCAGGCCCAGGGCCGCCGCGAGCCCGACGACGGCGGGCCCGACGGTCTCGCCGCCCCGCAGCGCGGTCTCTCCGGCCTCGATGTCGCTGCCGGCGGCGCGGAAGAACCGTCCGGGCTCGGGCGCCTCGTCGATCCGGACGCGCTCGACGCCGCCGTCCGTCCGCTCGACGGGGACGACGGCGTCGGCACCGTCGGGCACGGGGGCGCCGGTCATGATGCGGCACGCGGCCCCCGGCGGGAGCGCGGGCACGTCGGTGCGGCCGGCTGGCACGTCGAAGGCGACGGGCAGCACGGCGCCCGCGACGGCGTCGGCAGCGCGGACCGCGTAGCCGTCCATCGCGGAGTTGGTGAACGGCGGCAGCGAGAGCGGCGCGGGCACGTCGCGCGCCAGGACGAGGCCCAGGGCGTCCGCCACCGGCAGGTCGACGGTCCGCGGTGCGGGGACCAGCGCGGCGACAGCGGCGCGGTGCTCGTCGACGGGCCTCACGCGCCGGCCAGCCGGGTGAGCAGCAGCGCCTCGGCCAGCGCGGTGCGCCGCAGCTCGGACGGGTCGACGGACTCGTTGGGCGCGTGGATGCGGCACTGCGGCTCCTCGACGCCGAGCAGCGCGATCTCGGCCGTCGGGGCGGCCTTGCGCAGCTGGGTGCACAGCGGGATCGAGCCGCCCTGGCCGCTGAAGGCGACCTCGGCACCGTCGTACGCCTCGACGAGGGCCTCCTGCAGCACCCGGTAGGCGGGGCCGGTGGTCTCGGCGGCGAAGGGCTCGCCCACGGACTCGACGACCGCGTCGACGTGCGCACCCCACGGGGCGTGGTTGGTCAGGTGCGCGACGAGCAGCGCGCCGGCGTGGTGCGGGTCGGTGCCCGGCGGCACCCGCAGGTTCAGCAGGGCCGCGGCGCGGGGCTGGATCGCGGCGGCGGCGGTCGCCGTCGCGGGGGCGTCGAGGCCGATGACGGTGACCGCGGGCCGCGCCCACAGCTGGTCGGCGATGGCGCCGGAGCCGAGGATCGCGGCGTCGTCGTAGATCGCGGCGTCGGCGGCGAACTGCGCCGTCTCGTAGGGCTCGCCGGCCCAGCGCGCGGAGCTGTCGAGCCCGTCGATCGTGGTGTTGCCGAAGCCGTCCCGCAGCGTCGCGAGCAGCGCGATGAGGGCGGCGATCGCGTCGGGGGCGGCGCCGCCGAAGGCGCCGGAGTGCAGGTCGGAGGTGCCGGTGCTGAGCTCGACCCGCACGCTCGCGACGCCGCGCAAGGAGGTGGTGAGGGTCGGGCGGCCGACGGCGACGTTGCCGGTGTCGCCGATGACGATGAGGTCGGCCTGCGCCAGCTCGGGCCGCTCGGCGACGAGGTCCTCGAGGCCCGCGCCGCCGCCCTCCTCGGAGCCCTCGATGATGATCCGCACGCCGACGGGGAAGGCACCGTCCTCGCCGCGGACCGCCCGCAGTGCGGTCAGGTGCGCGACGAGGTTGCCCTTGCAGTCGGCGGACCCGCGGCCGTACCAGCGGTCCGCGCCGTCGGGGCCGGGACGGGTGGTGAGGGTGAACGGATCGGACTCCCAGGCCTCACGCGGCCCGGGCGGCTGCACGTCGTGGTGGCTGTAGAGCAGCACCGTCGGGGCGCCCTCCGGCGCGGGCGTGTGCCCGACGATCGCGATCGACCCGTCGGACGTGGTGACCTGCTCGATGCCCGCGATCCCGGCCTCCGTGAAGGCCTTCGCGACCCATGACGCCGACGCCGCGTTGGGCTCGGCGCCGAACTCGGGGGAGTCGTGCACGGACGGGTGCGCGACCAGCTCCGCCAGGTCCGACCTGGCCCTGTCCATCAGGTTCTCGACGGTGTCCTGCAGGCTGCGCGCGGTCATCGGCTCACCTTAGCGCGGCTTAAGTACGCGACAGGTTGCTCGTGGTGGACTAGTGACTCATGTGGAGAAGAGCAGCCCTGGGCGTGTTCGCCGCCGTGACGGCGGGTGTCCTCTCGGCGGGGTGCGCAGCCGGCCCGGGTGGCGATGCCGTTCCGGATCCGTCGGCCGTACCGCGGCCGGACACGGGCTCGTTCCCGACGTCCCCTCGGGCGGTGGGGACGCCGGACCGGGGCGACTTCGTCAAGCAGGAATCGATGCGCATGCTGGGCGCCCTCCCGCTGGTGTCGGATATCGACCCGGTGTACCGGTACGGCGGCGGCGGGGCGCGGGACTACGCCGGTGATTTCGATGTGCGGTACCGGGGCGAGCTCGGCTCGGTACCCGCGGGCAGGGTGGCGTCGGCCGAGCTGGTCGCCGAGGTGCGGGGTTCAACGGCCTACTGGGGCGCGCCGGGGCGGCCCGACGTGATCGGAGTCATCCTGTTTCGGATGCCGTCCGAGAAGGCGGCCGCGGACGCGGTATCACCCGCGCTGCTCGGCCGGGACGCCCCGTCGTTGGGACAGGAGTCGCCCGACAAGGTACCGGTCGACATCCCCGGGAGTCCCGGGATCGTCGCCTACTCGAAGACGTCGGCCCGCGAGGGCAAGGACGTCTTCGCCTTTGCCGCGATCAGGCAGTTCGTGCTCGCGGTGGTCGGTGACTTCGATGCCGATCGGATCAGGAAGTACACGGACGCCGCAGCGGCGGCGCTGGCCGGATTCACCGCGACCCCGATCGATCGGCTCGGCACCCTCGCGGTCGACGGCTACGACCTGGCTCGCCTGACGCTGCCACCACAGTCCGGCGGCGGCATGTCCGACTCCGCCCGCGCGATCCTCCCGGTGCGCTACGACGTCGTCGGCTCGAAGAAGTACTTCGACGACGCGGGGGTCGACGCCGCCGGTGCGGGTGCGAACGTCGTCTATCGCGCGCGCGACCGGGTTGGTGCCCTCGGCCTGGCGAAGGCGATGGTCGCCGAGATCCGGGACAACCGTCCGGGAGTCCAGTCGGAGGGGGTGCGGGGCGCCCCCGGAGCGGACTGCATGTCGTATACGACGGGGATTCTGACCCGGACGGAATGCGTGGTCCCGGTCGGGAGGTACGTCGCCCACTACGAGAGCTCGCAGAAACAGCTGGCCGTCCAGGCGATCGGCGCGTCCTACCTGATTCTGCGTGATGTCGGGTGACGGGCGGGCGCAGTACTGTGACCTTGAGATTCGCCATCACATAGTCTCGGGGGGAGCGAGCCTCCGCAGGTGGCGAGGCGGAGTTCCAGGCCGGATCGTCCGGCCGTCGTGCAGGGGAGTGCAGTGATGAAGAGGCATGCAGTGGTGTCGCTGGTGGGGGCCGCGGTGCTGCTCGCGGGATGCTCGACGACGGTGCCGGGCTCGCCCGTCGCCGACCCGTCGGGGGTGCCGAAGCCGGACACGGGGTCCTACGCGACCGCGCCGCGCCAGCTCGGTGCCATGACGGAGAAGATGCACATCGCGGCGGAGGCGTTCCGGATGGTCGAGATCATCCCGCTGGCGTCGGAGGTCGACCCTGCGCTCCGGTACGGCGGGCGCCCGTCCGTGGGACGGATCGAGAGCACCGTCAAGATGGCGTTCGGTGACGGGGTCGCAACCGCGGTCGGCGGCATGGAGGTCGGCGCCTACATCTCGGCGGACGACAAGGCACCCGGGTCCGATGCCAAGTCCTCGAGGAGCCTGATCACCGGCCTGTTCCGGTTCAAGGACGAGGCCGCGGCGCGGGCGGCGGTGGCGAACCCGGCGGTCCTGTCGCCCGACAAGGCGTTCGGTTCCGAGACACCGAGGCCCAAGAAGGCGGAGACCGTACCCGGTTACTCGGAGGCGACGGCGTACTCCAAGTCCGCGGGGGACTCGACCTCACGGGTCGGGCTCCTCGCGAGCGGCCGGTACGTGATCGGCGCCTGGACGAACAGTTCCGTCGACCTGATCAAAAAGTACTTCGACCTGCAGGTCAAGTCCCTCGCCGGCTTCGTGCCGACCCCCGTCGACAAGTTCTCGACCCTCACCCGCGCGGACGAGGACCTGTTGCGGTACACGCTCGTAGAGGAGTCGCCGACGGTGTTCGAGACGACCTACTCGCCGCGGGGCTTCGCGCCGTTCGCCTCGGACACGACGGGCGCGCTGGCGGACTTCGCCGCCACGGGCGTCGACCGGATCGCGAACGCGGACAACGTCGTCTACCGGGCGCGCGACGCCGCTGGTGCAGCGCAACTCGCGGACAGAGTCATCGCGGAGAACACGCGCTTCTATCCCGGAGGTGAGTCCTCCACGGTGCGGGGCGTTCCGGGAGGCCGATGCCGGTCGTTCCCGCAGTACACGGGTTCGAAGGACAAGCGGACGTACTGCGTCGTGCCGGTGGGGCGCTATCTGGCCGAGGTCAGCGACATGCAGGACGCACGGGCGAAGCAGGCTCTCGGCGCCTCGTATCTGATTCTGCAGCAGGCGAAGTGAGGATGAACATGAAGAAGTCCCTGGCGGCGCTCGCGGCGTCGGCCCTGTTCCTGGCGGGATGCTCGTCGACGGTGGCCGGCACCCCCGTCGCCGATCCGTCCGGCGTGCCCAAGCCGGAGACCGGATCGTTCGCGACCGCGTCCCGGACCATCGGCTCGACGACTCAGGCCGACGGGGAGACACTCGACGGATACCGGATGGCGGAGACCGTGCCGTACCTCTACGAGATCGATGCGGCCATGCATTTCCGCGGCAGTGCGCGCGCGACGTCCCGGTCGGCCATTCAGGGGATGGTCAAGGGCGTCTTCGGTCAAGCGGCGGGAGATGTACTGGGCACCAAGGCCGAGGTCGCGGCTTCGGTGGGCGCCAGTGACACGCAGCAGGGCACCAAGTACGACTCGAAGAGGAAGGAACGCGGCGAGACCGTCGTCCTGGTCCGCATGGCGAGCCCGGCCGACGCTTCGGCCGCTGTGGGCCAGGCGCTGCGGGCGCGCGAGAAGGACTCCTCCGGCGAGGATCTGCCGGCGAAGGTGGAGACAAGGATTCCCGGCTACGACGCAGCCGTCGCCTACACGCAGACGTACGGCGCCCCCGTCGGCACCGCGACGGTGGGCTTCCTCGCATACAAGCAGTACGTGATCGGCGCCTTCGGCGACCTCTCCGTGGACCAGCTGCGCACCTACTTCGA
Organism: Tsukamurella sp. M9C; assembly: GCF_020169415.1. GTDB lineage: Bacteria > Actinomycetota > Actinomycetes > Mycobacteriales > Mycobacteriaceae > Tsukamurella. The sequence continues at coordinate 45,872 of NZ_JAIULG010000003.1, read as the reverse complement.
CCGGCAGACCAAGGCGCTCGACGGCTTCCAGCCGACGCCGCTCGACAAGGTGAGCACACTGCAGCTCGATCCCGAGGGCGTCGCGAAGCTGACCCTCGCACCGTCGAAGGGCGACGGAGGCTACTCCCTGCCCGCCCGGTCCGCCGTACTACGGCAGACCGACGTCTCGCGGTCGGTGAAGACCTTCGCCGACGCGGGCGTCGACGTCGTCGGCACCGGCGGCAGCACCGTCTACCGGGCGAAGGACGCAACGGGTGCGCAGCACGTCGTGGACGAGTTCACCGACGAGAACCGGAAGGCCTTCACGAAGGTCGAGGAGGAGAAGGTCAAGGGTGTGCCGGGCGGGGTCTGCCTGACCTTCGCCACCTACGAGGGGTCGACCTCGAGGCTCACCTGGTGCTCGGTCGCCGTCGGGCGGTACGTGGCGGAGTTCACCTCGTCGCAGCGGCAGCAGGCGGTCCAGGCCATCGGCGCCGCGTACCTGATCCTGAAGAACAACACGTAGCGTCCGATCCGCAGACGACGAAGGGGCGCACCCACCGGGTGCGCCCCTTTCTCGATCTCGGGAGGTTACTTCGCCTCGGACTCGGTCTTGATGTGCGAGAGCGTCTGCTTCATGCCGACCAGCAGGCCGCGCTCGAAGTCCTCGTTGCCGCCGAGGAGCGCGGCGATCAGACCGCTGCTCAGCGCAGTGGTCTTGCCATCCTTGGCCTCGCGGCGCTCGACGACGGTGGTCTTGTCGCCGTCGGGCACCAGGGTGAAGCTCCAGGTGGTGTGGTTCTCGGCCACGCGGAACGCGACGCGCTCGTTCGGCGTGAACTCGGTGACCTGGGTGTTGGTGGGCCAGACCTTCCAGCCCTGACGGTTGATGTTCAGCATGCGGGTGCCCACCTTGAGCGGGCCGCCGAACACGAACACCTTCTTGCACTGCGGGCTGCGACGGCCCATCGCCTCGAGGTCGGACACGACCGACCAGACCTTCTCCACGGGCGCGTCGATCACGACGCTCGACTCCAGAACGGGGGTTGCCATGACCGGATCCTACCCACGAGTAGGAAGGGTCCGTCCAGCCCACGGCGAACGACCTTGCACTCGACCCTGCCGAGTGCTAGAAACGACTTAGCACTCGGATTACGTGAGTGCTAGGTCGAAGAGGTGAGACCGGGCCCTGTGCGCAACCCGCGCAGGTGACACGCCGGGTCGTCCGTCGCGGGCATCGAATCGACCTAGAAGACGTGTCCAAAGTAGGGCCGAACCGGCCCCTATCTGGAGGAATCACTTCGCAATGGCCAAGATCATCGCGTTCGACGAAGAGGCCCGCCGCGGTCTCGAGCGGGGCCTGAACGCCCTCGCCGACGCCGTCAAGGTGACGCTCGGCCCCAAGGGCCGCAACGTCGTGCTGGAGAAGAAGTGGGGCGCCCCCACGATCACCAACGACGGTGTTTCCATCGCCAAGGAGATCGAGCTCGAGGATCCCTACGAGAAGATCGGCGCCGAGCTCGTCAAGGAGGTCGCCAAGAAGACCGACGACGTCGCGGGCGACGGCACCACCACCGCCACCGTTCTGGCCCAGGCGCTCGTGCGCGAGGGTCTGCGCAACGTGGCCGCGGGTGCGAACCCGCTGGGCCTCAAGCGGGGTATCGAGAAGGCCGTCGAGGCCGTCACCGAGCACCTGCTGAAGGCCGCCAAGGAGGTCGAGACCAAGGAGCAGATCGCTGCTACCGCGGGCATCTCGGCCGGCGACCCCGCCATCGGCGAGCTCATCGCCGAGGCCATGGACAAGGTCGGCAAGGAAGGCGTCATCACCGTCGAGGAGAGCAACACCTTCGGTCTCCAGCTGGAGCTCACCGAGGGCATGCGCTTCGACAAGGGCTTCATCTCGGGCTACTTCGCCACTGACGCCGAGCGTCAGGAGGCCGTGCTCGAGGACGCCTACGTGCTGCTCGTCTCGGGCAAGATCTCGACCGTCAAGGACCTGCTGCCGCTGCTGGAGAAGGTCATCCAGTCGGGCAAGCCGCTCGCGATCATCGCCGAGGACGTCGAGGGCGAGGCCCTGTCGACGCTCATCGTCAACAAGATCCGCGGCACCTTCAAGTCGGTCGCCATCAAGGCCCCCGGCTTCGGCGATCGCCGCAAGGCGATGCTGCAGGACATGGCGATCCTCACCGGCGGCCAGGTCATCTCCGAGGAGATCGGCCTGTCGCTCGACACCGCCGGCCTCGAGGTCCTGGGCCAGGCGCGCCAGGTCGTCGTGACCAAGGACGAGACCACCATCGTCGACGGTGCCGGCTCCAAGGAGCAGATCGCGGGCCGCGTCTCGCAGATCCGCGCCGAGATCGAGAACAGCGACTCGGACTACGACCGGGAGAAGCTGCAGGAGCGCCTCGCGAAGCTGGCGGGCGGCGTCGCCGTCATCAAGGCCGGTGCCGCCACCGAGGTCGAGCTCAAGGAGCGCAAGCACCGCATCGAGGATGCCGTGCGCAACGCCAAGGCCGCCGTCGAGGAGGGCATCGTCGCCGGTGGTGGCGCTGCTCTCGCGCAGTCGGGCACCGTCTTCGACAGCCTCGCGCTCGAGGGTGACGAGGCCACTGGCGCGAACATCGTCAAGGTCGCGCTCGACGCCCCCGTCAAGCAGATCGCCGTCAACGCCGGCCTCGAGCCCGGCGTCGTCGCCGAGAAGGTCCGCAACTCGCCCGCCGGCACCGGCCTCAACGCCGCCACCGGTGTGTACGAGGACCTGCTGGCCGCCGGCATCAACGACCCGGTGAAGGTCACCCGCTCGGCGCTGCAGAACGCAGCCTCGATCGCGGCTCTGTTCCTCACCACCGAGGCCGTCGTCGCCGACAAGCCGGAGAAGGCCGGTGCCCCGGTCGATCCGACCGGCGGCATGGGCGGCATGGACTTCTAAGTCCTGCCACTCGGCTAGGGAATTCAGGGCCCGGCATCGTCTCGACGATGGTGCCGGGCCCTCCCTTGTCGAAAGTCGAATCGTACGAGGTGGCGCGGCGATAATCTCCGTCCCGCCCCGCAGGATTCGAGTTTCAGAACGATCCAGACCAATCACACCCGACACCGTCCGTGTTCAGAAAGGCGACGACGTGACCGCAGAGACTCTCCAGTTCCAGGCCGAAACCGATCAGCTGCTGTCGCTGATGATCCACTCCGTGTACTCGGAGAAGGACGTCTTCCTGCGCGAGCTGATCTCCAACGCCTCGGACGCCCTGGACAAGCTGCGCCTGGAGGCGTACCAGGACAAGGACCTCGAGGCCGACGCCTCGGACCTGCACATCGAGCTGCGCACGGATCCCGAGGCGCACACGCTCACGATCTCCGACAACGGGATCGGCATGAGCCGCGCGGACGTCGTCGACCTCATCGGCACCCTCGCCAAGTCCGGCACCGGCGAGCTCCGCCGCAAGCTGGAAGCCGCGAAGCAGGCGAAGGAGCAGGGCGCCTCCGCGGAGCTCATCGGCCAGTTCGGCATCGGCTTCTACTCGGCGTTCATGGTCGCCGACCGCGTGACCCTGGTGACCCGCAGGGCGGGCGAGGACACCGCCACCCGGTGGGAATCCGAGGGGCACGGCACGTACACCGTCACCGACCTCACCGGCGACGACGTCCCCGCGGGCCACGGCACCACCATCACGCTGCACCTGCGCGCCGCCGACGGCGACGAGAGCCTCCACGACTACACCTCCGAGCACGTGCTGCGCTCGGTCGTGCGCCGCTACAGCGACTTCATCGCCTTCCCTATCCGCCTGGCCCCCGCCCCGGTCGCCGAGGCCGACGACGCCGAGGCCGACGATGCCGAGGCGCCCGGCCCGGAGACCCTCAACTCCATGCAGGCGCTGTGGGCGCGCCCGAAGGAGGAGGTCTCCGACGAGGAGTACGCCGACTTCTACCGCCACGTCAGCCACGCCTTCGACGAGCCGCTGGAGACCATCTCGGTCCGCGCCGAGGGCACCTTCGAGTACCAGGCGCTGCTCTTCATCCCGACCATGCCGCCGTTCGACATGTTCTACCGCAACACCAAGTCCGGCCCCGCGCTGTACGTCAAGCGCGTCTTCATCATGGACCACTGCGAGGCCCTGCTGCCGCCGTACCTGCGGTTCGTCGCCGGTGTCGTGGACGCGCAGGACCTGTCGCTCAACGTCTCCCGCGAGATCCTGCAGAACGACCGGCACCTGGTCATGATCCGCAAGCGCCTCGTCAAGCGGGTCCTGCAGACGGTCACCGCGCTGCGCGAGAACGAGCGGGAGAAGTACGACACCTTCTGGTCGGCGTTCGGCGCGGTCTTCAAGGAGGGCCTGCTCGACGATCAGGACAACCGCGAAACCCTGCTCAAGGCATCGTCGTTCGAGTCGACGTTCAGCGAGACCGGTACCACCGGACTCGCCGACTACGTCGCCCGCATGCCCGAGGGGCAGGACGTCATCTACTACGCCGCCGGCGATTCCCGCGCCCGGCTGGAGTCCTCGCCGCACCTGGAGGCATTCGCCGCCAAGGGCTTCGAGGTCCTGCTCCTCACCGATCAGGTCGACGAGCTGTGGACCACCGGTGCCGAGTTCGACGGTAAGCGGTTCGTCTCCGTCGCGAAGGGCGAGGCCGACCTCGGCGACGACGCGCCGGAGGCGGAGGGCTTCGAGCAGCTGACGGAGTGGCTGGCGACGACTCTCGACGAGGACGTGGCCGGCGTGCGTCTCACGTCGCGCCTCACGACCTCGGCGGCCTGCCTGGTCGGCGGCGAGTTCGACCTCACCCCGCAGCTCGAGCAGATGTACCGGGCGAGCGGCCAGGAGGTGCCCCGCACGCGTCGCACGCTGGAGCTGAATCCGGAGAACGAGCTCGTCAAGAGCCTGCGCGACCGGGTCGCCGCCGCAGAGGCGCCCGCCGAGGACGAGGCGCTCACCGATGCCGCCGAGATCCTCTACGGCACAGCCCTCCTCGCGGAGGGCGGCTCGGTCGCCGATCCCGCCGCCTTCGCCGCGGTCCTCGCTCGCCAGCTCGGCCGCAGCCTGGGCTGATGGACGGGGCGGGTCGCTGCGCAGGTGCGCCGCCTTCAGCCTGGCGCAAGTATCGCGAAAGACGTTCCCGGCACTCTGTCCTCGACGCGCCGATCGGCGCCGAGGACGAAGGAGTGGATGTGGCGTTGCCAGCGGTGCCTGCGCAGGGGGGGATCCGTCTGATCTGCCGGCCCGGTGACTCGGCGATGCCGGGCGTCGCCTACGAGAGTGGCGTCGATCTCGGCGTCTTCGTGGACGGTGTCGCCCGGACGTCGAACTGGGGTGAGTCGATCCTCCCCGTGACGGCGGGCGACCACGCACTCGGTATGGAGTTGAACGGGTATGTCACGCAACATCTCGGCCCCGTACGCACCATCCGGTTCGGTGCGGCGAACCTGCCGATCCGGGTGGCGCCCGGCCAGACGGTGACGGTCTTCTACGCTGCCCCGAACGGACCCAGAAGTCCTGGCCAGTTCAGCTTCAGCCCGCCGCCTCCGCCCGCGGCCAACAGGTACAGGGTGGCGCAGGTCGTGGGCTGGTGGATCCTCGCCGGCGTCGTGCTTCTCACGTTCGTCGTCATCGCGTACCTCGCTGCAACCAAGTCCTGACCGTCGCGCTATTGGCGTACCGTCGGAGACATGGACTCAGCCGCTGCACGGGACCTGCTGATCGACGCGTTCGCCCGGATCCGCGAGCACGTGGAGGACGTCACCGAGGGACTCGACCCCGACATCGCGAACAGACGGATCGTGCCGGACGCCAACACGATCGCATGGCTCGTGTGGCACAGCGCCCGGGTGATCGACGCCCAGCTCGCGCCGATCGCCGGCGTCCCGGAGGTCTGGACCGCGAACGACTGGTACGGCCGGTTCGGCCTCGACCTGCCGCCGGAGTCGACGGGCTACGGCCACACCCGTGCCGAGGCGGCCGAGGTGCACGGCAGCGATGCGCTGCTCGTCGGCTATTTCCGCGACGTCGATGCCATGGCGACCCGCTACCTCGCCGGCGTCACGCCGGACGAGCTGGCCCGCGTCGTGGACGACGCGTGGGACCCGCCGGTCACCGTCGCGGTGCGGCTGGTGAGCATCGTCGACGACTGCGCCCAGCATCTCGGCGCCGCCGCGTATCTCAAGGGTGCGCTGCAGGATTGACGCCGAAGGCGCGCACCGCGTGCAGCGCCAGCTCGACGTACACGCGGCGCTCATCGATGGGATGCCCTAGTACCTGCTCCACCTGGCGGATCCGGTAGCGCACGGTGTTCGGGTGCAGCATCAGCGCCGCGCCGGCGGCGCGCGCGTCGCCCCCGGCGCCGAGGTAGGCGAGCGCCGTCTCGCGGAGCCGCGCCGCAGCGGCGGTGTCGGCGGCGAGGTCGCCCAGCTCGCGCTCCACCAGCGTCGACGGCCCGTCCGGCCCGGCGATGCCGTGCGCGAGGCAGGCGAGCTCCACGTCCCGATAGGCCACGACGCCGCGCCCCGTCCGCCGCGCGACGGTCAGCGCCGCCGCGGATTCCGCGTGGCTGCGGCGGAAGCCGTCGAGCCCGGGATGCGCGGTGCCGAGCGCGCAGCGCACCGTCGGCGGCAGGTCGAGAGCGCCGGGTACGCCCGATCCCGCGCTCCAGCAGCGCAGCGAGCGTGCGCCGGTCCGCTGCGCCAGGCGGTGCTCGCCGCGGACCTCCCGATGCACGGCCGTCGCGGCGCGCTCGAGGAGCCGCTGCACGTCGGCGTCGGCCACGGCCTCGTCCACCCACAGCGTGTAGGCGGTGTGCGCCGCCGCGACGGGGTAGTTCAGGGCGGCGGTAGCCTCGCCGGGATCGACGTCCTGCCCGGCCAGCACCGCGTCGACGGTGGCGGCCTGCCGCGCCAGGGCGCCCCGCTGCCACTGCTCGCGCTCGGCGACGAAGGTGCCGATCATCTCCTCGATCGAGGCGTCGAGCCACTTGGTCACACGCGGCCAGAAGTGCAGCAGCACCTGCGAGCGCACCTCGGCGTCGGCGATCTCGGCGGCGGCGCGCGCGGTGAACAGGTCCCACGCCGCGTTCTGCCCCACCCGGTACACCGCGAGCAGCACGCGCAGCTCGAAGCCGCGCCGCGCCATCGTCCGCGCGAGATCGTGCGTCTCCTCGCCGGGGCGCACGACGATGGATTCGCGGATGGCGTTGCCGAGGACGCCGCGCCAGTGCGCCCGAGTGCTGGCGTCCAGCTCGGCGCGCAGGAGCGGCTCGTCCATCTCCGGCAGCGCCGCGACGATCGCGTCGTCGACCTCGCCGACCATGGCGTCGAGGGCCTGCTCGTTCTCGCCCGCCCGCGCGAACTCCGCGAGCCACCCCCGGGCCGGCGGCGTCAGCCCCGCCACGACGGCCCGCCTTGTTCCGGCGGACAAATGTCGTCGCGAATCTTGCTCATGACGCCAAGACTATGACGTGCATCACAGTGAGTATTGGAACTCCCGAACAATGCCGCACACCCAGGGAGCACCGAGATGACCTTCGCCTTCGATCCTCGCCAGCGCGCCGCACTCACCGCCGTTGTCGACACCTTCGTCGCCTCCGTCCCCCGCGACGACGACCCGACCGACTTCTGGGCGATCAAGGGCAGCGACCTCCAGGTCGACGCCGCCGTGGAGGAGTACCTGCTCGGGCACATGTCCGACGAGCAGCTCGCCGGTCTGGCCGGACTGCTCGGTGCCGCCGCGGACGCCGGGCTGGCCGAGGGCGAACAGGACGCCCGTGAGGCGCTCCTCGCGGGTCTGGCGGCGTCGGGGGCCGAGGCGGCGCTGGCGATCGCGAGCCTGTGCCAGCTGTCGACGATGATCGCTTACGGCCTCATGGACGAGCAGGGCCGCAACCCGCTGTGGGCGGGAATGGGCTACCCGGGACCGGTCTCCGCGCCGCCGGCGACACCCAAGACCATCACCACGATCACTCCCACCGGCGGTGAGGCTCTCGCCGCGGACGTGGTGATCGTCGGGAGCGGCAGCGGCGGTGGGGTCGCCGCGGCGATGCTGGCCCAGGCCGGTAAGCGGGTGATCGTGGTCGAGGGCGGAAGCTACCGCAACGAGGCGGATTTCGTGCAGAACGAGCTGTTCGCCTACCAGACGCTGTTCCTGCGCGGCGGCTTCTTCCCCTCCGCGGACGGCATGGTGATGCTGGCCGCGGGTGGCACCGTCGGCGGCGGCAGCACCGTGAACTGGTCCAACTCGCTCAGGACCCCGGAGACGGTCCGCAAGGAGTGGGCCGGCGCGGGTCTCGACGACGCCCTCGGCCCCGAGTTCGACGAGCACCTGGACGCGGTCTTCGCGCGGATGGGCTGCAACCAGGACGTCGCGCTGCAGAACGGCCCCCACGAGCGGCTGTCCGACGGCGCCGCCGGGCTCGGCTACTCCTACAAGAAGGTCGATCTCAACGTGAACCCCGATCGGTTCGACCCGGTGCGCAGCGCGTACAGCGGCATGGGCGACCAGACCGGAGCCAAGAACGGCGCCCTGCGCACCTTCCTGCAGGACGCGTCCGACGCGGGCGCCCGGCTGCTACCGAACACTCGCGTGCAGCGGATCACCACGGCCGACGGCACCGCCACCGGCGTCGATGCGACGTACACCGACCCGGCGACCGGCGTGCAGACCGCCGTCCGGATCGACGCGCCCACCGTCGTCGTCTCCGCCGGCAGCCTGGAATCGCCCGCGCTGCTGCTCCGCTCGGGGATCGGAGGCCCGGCCGTCGGCACGACGCTGCGGCTGCACCCCGCCACCCTGGTGAGCGGCATCTACGACGAGCCGCAGGACCCGTGGCACGGCCCGGCGATGGCGGGCGTGATGACCGAGTTCGCCGACGCCGATTCGGGTTACGGCTTCCTCGTCGAGTGTGTGCAGCACCTGCCGGGCCTCTTCACCAGCGTCGTCCCGTGGCTCGGCGGCGCCGCGCACAAGGAGCTCACGGCGCAGTACCGCAACCGCGCCGACTGGGTCGTGCTCGTCAAGGACCGCGGCGTCGGCTCGGTGACGATCGGCGAGGACGGCGAGGCCGTGCACGCCTACCCGTTCGACGACGAGCTGGACCGCAAGCACTTCCGCGAGGGCATCGCCGCCTCGATCCGGATGCAGGAGGCCGCCGGCGCGCGGCAGATCTACGTGGCCGGCCAGCGCTTCGCGCCGTGGACCCGCGGCGACGATCTCAACGCCTTCATCGCGCAGGTGAACGAGATTCCGATCGGACCCGGCGGCACCCCGGTGTTCAGCGCGCACCAGATGTGCAGCGCCCCGCTCGGCGCGGATCCCGTCACGTCCGTGGCGAATCCGTCGGGCGAGCTGCACGACACCCGCGGGGTCTGGATCGCCGACGCCAGTGGCATGCCCACCTGCTCCGGCGTGAACCCGATGATCACCACGATGGCGCTGGCGCGCCGCACCGCGACCAACCTCCTGGCCGCCGGCGCCTGATCTGCGTACCGAAACCGGCCCTCAGCTCGTCCTCGACGGAAATACTTCCGCGCGACCGAGCTGAGGGCCGGTTTCGGTGGCGTAGCGGCTACAGGTCGGCGACCTGCGGCAGCACCTCGGCGCCGATCCACTCGACGTGGTCGAGGTCGCTCTGGTCCAGCACCTGCAGGTACACCCGCGAGGCGCCGGCCTCGGCGAAGGTGCCCAGCTTGTCGACGATCTCGCCGGCCGAGCCGGTGAGCCCGTTCTCCCGCAGCTCGGGCAGCTCGCGGCCGATGGTCGCGGCCCGCCGCGCGACGGTCGCCTCGTCCGAACCGCCGCACACCACCTGCGCGGCGGACTTGATGATCGACTGCGGGTCCCGCCCCGCGGCGACGGCGGCGGCGTCGACCCGGGCCCACACCGCGGCGGCCTCGGCGACGGGCACGAAGGGCGTGTTGTACTCATCGGCGAAGCGCGCGGCCAGGGCGGCGCTGCGCTTCTTGCCGGCGCCGCCGAGCACGATCGGCACGTGCTTCTGCGCGGGCTTGGGCAGAGCGGGGGAGTCGGTGAGCGAGAAGTGCTCACCGCGGAAGGTGTAGGGACCCTGTGCCTCCCACAGGCCGGTCACGATCTCGAGGGTCTCCTCGAAGCGGTCGAAGCGCTCCTTCACGTCGGGGAAGGGGATCGCGTACGCGGCGTGCTCCTCCGCGAACCAACCGGCGCCCAGGCCCAGCTCGACGCGCCCGCCCGACATCTCGTCGACCTGCGCGACCGAAATCGCCAGCGGTCCGGGGAACCGGAACGTGGCGGAGGTGACCAGCGTGCCGAGGCGGATGGTGGAGGTCTCACGGCCGATCGCGCCGAGGGTGATCCACGAATCGGTGGGGCCGGGCGCCCCGTCGACGTTCATCGCCACGTAGTGATCCGACCGGAAGAAGGCCCCGAATCCGGTCTCCTCCGCGGTCCGCGCGACGGCGAGCTGGTCGGCGTAGGTGGCTCCCTGCTGGGGTTCGACGAAGATGCGTAGCTCCATGGAAGACCACTGTGCCACTAGAGCCGAGGGCGCGTGCGATCGAAGGGGGCCTGCACGAAGCGGATGTCGTGATGCCGTTCCAGGGAGCGCCGCTCGTACCGCGCGTCGAGCCGCCGTCCGTCGACGGTGCCGCACAGCCGCAGCCCGTCAGGCACCGTCGTGACCTGCAGATCGACGGGTGCGGCGCCGGCGCCCCGGCGCACGGTGAACCGGTCGCCGTCGGCCCGCAGTCCCCAGGCGGTAACGGCACCGTCGGGGGTCTGGGTGACCAGGCTGTCCTGCGCCGATCCCTTCGCCGGACGGTCCGCGGTGCCGCGCAGGGTGATCGCGATCGACGTCCAGACGGGGCCCGCATCGCCCGTGGCGAGGGCGGGCGCACCGTCGATCGTGAGGGCCGTGGCCCGCCAGACCCCGTCGCGCGGGTCACGCGGTGTGTTCATCGTGTCCACCCGCGCCAGGTTCCCGGCGACGGTGGCGGCGATGAGGACCACGGCGAGGACGGCGGCGGCCACGGTTCCGGTGCGTCGCGCGGGCGAGGCCGTGGCGGGGAGGACGGCGCGCACTAGCTCGCCGCGGTACGGGAACACCAGGACCAGGGCGATCACCAGGAGCTCGGCGGCGAGCAGCTTGACCGGGACGTCGTAGAACAGGTTGAGGAGAACGATCTGGGTGAGCGCGACGACCGAGAGCAGCGCCCCGGCGAGGCGGGTGCGTGGAACGACCAGCAGCAGGCCGGCGGTGAGCTCGATCGCGCCGGTGACCACCGTGTAGGGCGTCGAGGCGGCCATGTACCCCCAGAGCAGGGAGAAGGGCTCCGTATCGCCGACGGCCTGCAGCTGGTACGCGGGCAGGTTCATGTGGCCCATCTGCGCGGGGATCACCTTGGCCAGGCCGTAGAGCAGCATCGCGACCGCGAGCACGGCGCAGGCGATCGCGCGGAGCACGCGGGCGGCGCGGTCGACGCCCGCCGCTCCCCGCGTGCCGGACCGCACGGCGAGCGCGCCCCAGCCGAGGCCCGCGACGACGCCGATGACCAGTGCGCCCGCGTGGAACTGCCAGGCCCAGGTGAGATCGCTGCCGGTGGCCACGTCGACGGGGGCTGGGTCGCTGCCGGTGACCAGGGCCCCGACGGTGCCGATCGCCCGCCAGACCGGTGTGAACACCGACGCCGCGGAGACCGCGGCGAAGATCTGGGAGAGGAGGACGGCGGCCGTGAACAGGACCAGGACGAGGCCGGCGACGGCGAGCGCGACGGTGCGGGCGACCGTGCCGGCGGGGGTGGGGGACTCTGCGCGGCTCATGGCACCACCGTACCGATCAAGCTTTGGTTACCCTAACCTCATCGATGAGTGGGGTGGGGTGCCGCGTCAGCGCCTTTATATGCTTTGATAAGCCTGTCCTAAATATCCTGAGAAAGGGCTAGTTCATGGCCAAGCACGTGCGATACCTCGTCGCCATCCTGTGCGCCGTCGGCCTGGTCGCCGGCTGCGGGGGCGGTTCGACCGACTCCGGCACCGAGGCGTCCGCGACGCGCACCGTCAGCACGGTGAAGGGGGACATCACGATCCCCGTCAAGCCGAAGCGCGTCGTGCTGCTCAACTACAACCTCGCGGGCTACCTCTACGACCTCGGCCTCCCCGTGACCGCGATGGTCACCGAGTACACCGATCGTGATCCCGCGAAGGCCCAGCCCTTCGACGCCTGGAAGGACGACTTCACCAAGGCCGGCACGAAGTTCATGCACTGGCCCGCCGGTGGCTACGACATCGAGGCCATCGCGGCGGAGAAGCCCGACCTCATCGTCGGCGGCGGCCTCGGCTTCCCGTTCAAGCAGACGGGCGACGCCTACGACCGGCTCAAGGCCATCGCGCCGACGCTGGTGGTCGACAACAAGCTGGAGAGCTGGAACCAGCAGTTCGAGTTCCTGGCCAAGGCCTTCGACCAGCCGCAGGTCTACCAGGACGCCGTGAAGAAGTACGACGACCGCGTCGCGCAGGTCAAGGCCGCCATCACGCCGCCCCCCGGCCCCGTGGCCTTCCTGTCGATGACCGCGCAGGGCAAGGCCTACGGCCTGATCGAGAACCGCGGCGTGCCCGCCGAGTTCGCCAAGCTCGGCATCGAGCCCGCGCCGATCTTCGCGAGCGGCAAGTTCAAGCCGTACACCGCCGGTGGCGACTCCTACGAGATCACCCAGGAGGCGCTGCCCAGCACGGTGACGCAGCCCTCGGTCTTCATCGTGGGCTTCAGCGGCCAGACCTTCACCGCGGATTCGCTGCGTTCGCAGCCGGTCTACGCCTCGCTCCCGGCCTTCGCCGCGAACCGGGCCTTCGACCTGCCCTACTGGGTGCAGCGCCCCGACTTCGACAAGGCCATCGCCACGCTCGACGTCGTCGAGAAGATGTTCAAGAAGTAACGGCTCCACAACGCGACAGCCGCGGCCCGGATATCACTCCGGCCGCGGCTGTTCGCGTTCCCGCTCCCCGAGGTCAGTCCGGGAGCACCTGCACCATCGCCTCCTGGGTCACCGTGGCGACCAGCTCGCCGCCGGCGTAGAAGTGCCCGGTGGACAGGCCCCGGCCGCTGCGGGCGACGGGGGAGTCCACGACCAGCAGGTGGAACTCGTCGAACCGGGTGTGCCGGTGGAACCAGAGCGACTGGTTCAGCGTCGCCGCGCCGACCCGGTCGTACCCCCACGCCAGGCCGTGCCGGGCGATGATCGGGTCCTGCACGGTGAGGTCGGACGCCCACGCCAGGGCGGCGTCGTGGAGCACCTGATCGTCGGGCAGCGCACCGTCGGCGCGCATCCACACCAGGTTCCGGCTATCGGCGCCTTCGGCGTCCCGCTTGTCCCACACCGGATCCGACGCGAACCGTATCTCGATCGGGTGCGAGGCGTCGACGAGGGCGCGCAGCCGCGACTCGTGCCCGGCGAACCGCTCCGCCATCGTGGGCAGGGCCAGGGGATCGCCGGCCGCCGGCGCGGCTTCGGTGTGCTCCAGCGGGTTCGAGGCGTCCGCCTGGTAGGCGAGCGTCATGACCGCCAGGATCCGTCCGTCCTGTTCGACGGTGACCTGCCGGTTCGCGGTGGTCCGGCCGTCGCGCAGGCGGGTCACGCGATAGGTGAGATCCTCCGTGACCGTTCCGAGTTCGACGAAGTGGGTGTGCGCGGCGTGCAGCGGCAGGGCCGCGGCGGAGAGCGTCGTTGCCGAGGCCACGATCGCCTGCGCCAGGATCTGGCCGCCGAAGGTGTGCACGCCGACCTTGGCAGGGTGGCGCCCGGTGAAGACGTCCGGAGCGTCGGTCCCGCCGAGCCTCAGTACGTCGAGGAACTGCTCGAAGTCGCTGCCCGCCGGGGCGTCCGGCGCCGCGGATTCCACCGCGCGCGCGGCGATCCCGGCGATCGAGCGACCCTCCAGCACGTCGCGCGCGCTGAGCTCGAAGCCGAGGCGACGCGCCCGGGACACCACCTGCAGGGAGATGAGCGAGTCGCCGCCCAGCTCGGTGAAGTCGTCCGACAGCCGTACCTCCTCGGTGTCCAGCAGCTCGCGGAAGACGGCGAGGAGCGCCGCCTCGGCCGCGGTCGCGGGCTCCCGGTCGGGGCCGGTGTCGGCCCGCGCCGCGGGCTCCGGCAGGGCGTCCCGATCCAGCTTGCCGGTGGGGCCCAGGGGGAGCCGGTCCAGGACCACGTAGGCCGCGGGCACCATGTGCGCGGGGAGTTCCGCGCCCAGCGCGGTGCGGATCGCCTCGGGATCGGGCTGCGCGCCGTCGTTGCGGACCAGGTAGCCGACGAGCCGGTCGCCGCGCACCAGCACGGCCGCGGCGCGCACGCCGGGCTGCCGCGCGAGGGCGGTCTCGATCTCGCCCAGCTCGATCCGCAGGCCGCGGATCTTCACCTGGTGGTCGGCGCGGCCGTGGAAGGAGAGGTTGCCGTCCTCCCGCCACGCCACCAGGTCGCCGGTGCGGTACATCCGGGATCCGGGTTCTCCGAAGGGGTTCGCCACGAAGGTCGCCGCGGTGAGGTCCGGGCGGTGCAGGTAGCCCTGGGCCAGCGAGTCGCCCGCGAGGTACAGCTCGCCGAGCACGCCCGTCCCCACCGGGTTGAGCCCCTCGTCGAGCACGTAGCAGGGCAGGTTCGGGTCCGGCCGGCCGATGGGCAGGGGGCCCGGGTCGTCGGGCTCGTACCGCCAGGTGACGGCGTTGATCGTCGCCTCGGTCGGGCCGTAGCAGTTGAACAGGGCGCGCCGGCCCCGCCCCCAGTGGTCCGCGAGCTCCGGGTCGAGGCGCTCGGCGCCCACCATGAAGATCACCGACGGGTCCACCTCGGCGTGGTCCGGCATCGCCGCCAGGAAGGAGGGCAGCAGGTTGATCACCGAGACCCGTTGCCGCTCGATGTACTCCAGCAGTTCGTCGCCGGGAACGCGCACGGCGTCGGGCGCGATCACGGAGGTGGCGCCCGCCATGAGCGGGCCGAGGACCTGCAGCACGGAGATGTCGAAGCTCGGGGAGCCGGTCTGCAGCACCCGCTCGTCGGCGCGGAATCCCAGCGCCTCCATCACGAAGGCCATCAGATCGGGCAGGCCGCGGTGGCTCACCGCGACGCCCTTCGGCCGGCCCGTGGTGCCGGAGGTGTAGATGATGTACGCCAGGGCGTCCGGCGTGAGGCCCTCCCGCGCGTGCGCCGGATCGGTCGCCTCGCCGGCGACGTCCCACGGGTCCACCGCGCGCACGGGCACCCCGTCGGGCACGGAGGCCGTGGTCGCCTCCGGGATCGCGCCGCACGTCAGCACGGCCGACGGTGCCGCGTCCTCCAGGAGGAACTGCAGCCGCGCCGCGGGATACGAAGGATCGAGCGGCAGGTACACCGCGCCCGCCTTGAGCACGCCGAAGACCGCGACGTACCAGGGCAGTCCGCGCTCGGCGAAGACCGCCACCACGTCCTGCTGCCGCACCCCGTCGGCCAGCAGGCGGTGGGCGATCCGGTTCGCGGCCTCGTCCAGCTCGCGGTAGGTCAGCTGCTCGTCGTCGCAGACCACGGCGGGGTGGTCGGGCGTCGCGGCGACGTGCGCGCCGAACTCCTCGAGCAGCGGCCCGTACGCGCCGCGCAGGGGCACGTCGCCCAGCGCCAGCATCGCGGCCCGCTCGTCGGCCGGCAGCGTGCCGATCGCCCCGACCGGGGTGTCCGGCGCGGCGACCACGGCGCGCAGCACCGCGGTGAGCCACCGGCCGTAGGCGCGCACGGTGTCCTCGGCGAGCACGTCGGTGCGGTAGCCCAGGCCCAGGGTGAGGCGCTCGCCGGGGAGGACGACCACGGTGAGCGGATAGTGGGTGGCGTCCGTGATGTCGACGCCCGTGAGGTCGAGGCCGGGCTCGACCGGCTGCACGCTGCGGTCGGAGAGCGGGAAGTTCTCGGTGACGACCATCGTGTCGAAGAGATCGCCGAGCCCTGCGGCGCGGGTGATCTCGACGAGGCCGAGGTGATGGTGGTCGGAGAGCGCGAGGGCGCGGCGGTGCACGTCGGCGAGGACCTCGCCGACCGGCTGCTCCGGCGTGGCCCGCACGCGGATCGCGATGGACTCGCCGAGCTGCCCGACCATCGTGCCCACGTCGGGCACTTCCACCGGGCGGCCCGAGACGGGGCAGCCGAAGACCACGTCGCGGCGGCCGGTCAGCCGGCCCAGGAGCAGTCCCCACGCGGTGTGCAGCACGCTGGTCAGCGTGACGCCGCGGGTGCGCGCCAGCTCGGCGAGGCCGCGGGTCAGGTCGTCGTCGAGCTCGACGAGGATGCGCTCCGGCGCGGCGTCGGCGGCACCGGAACCGGTGGGCGCCAGCAGCGTCGGCGCCTCCAGGCCGGCCATCTCGTCGGCCCACGCCGCGCGGGCGGCGGGGACGTCCCGGTCCGCGCGCCAGCGGTAATAGCCGTCGAGTGGCGCCGACGCCGGTGCGGCCGGGCCGCCGCCCAGCTCCGCGTAGATCGCGAGCAGGGTGCGGCCCGCGATCGGCATGGACCAGCCGTCGAGTAGCGAGTGGTGATTGGTGAGCGCCAGCCGGTGCCGGTCGGGGCCGGTGCGGCACAGCAGGAACCGGATGAGCGGCGCCGTCGACGGGTCGAAGCGGCGGGCCTGCTCGGCCGCGGCGACCGCGGCGAACGCCGCCGCCGGATCCTCGCGGTCCGCGACGTCGACGAACGTGAAGTCGGGGCGCACCGTCTCCGGGATCACCTGCACCACGTCGGACGAGGCCGTGTAGCCCAGCCGGGTGCGCAGCGAGGGCACTCGGCGCAGCAGCTCCGCCGCCGCGGCCGCCATCCGGTCGGGGTCGACGGGGCCGTCGAGGTACGTCGCGGCCTGCACCGTGTAGACGTCGGGCTCGCCCTCGGCCAACACCTGCGAGTGGTACGCGAGACCCACCTGCAGCGCTGTCGCCGGCAGCACGTCGGCGATCGGGCCGTCCTGCTCCAGGTGATCGATGTCGGCCTGGTCCAGCGTCACCAGCGGCAGGTCCGACGGGGTGAGACCGCCACCGTCGGGCCCGATCCGCGCGGCGTGCGCGGCGAGCGCGCCCACGGCCTCGGCCCAGCAGGCCTGCAGCTCGGCGACCGCGGCGGCGTCCAGCACGCCGCCCGCGGCGGTCCACTCGACGGTGAGCCCGTCGGCGCCGTCGAAGCAGTTGATGGCGAGCACCTGCTCGAGCGCCTTCGTGGCCGGGTCGAGCACCGCGAACGGGGTGTCGCCGGGGAGCCGCCAGCCGTCGTCGGGCGCGGCGAACCGGCCGAGGTAGTTGAAGACCACGTCCGGCGCGGCGCCCAGCGGCCCCGCCTCGGAGTCCAAGTGCCGGAGGACGCCGTAGCCGATGCCCTGCCCGGGCACGCCGCGGCGGGCCTCCTTGACGGCGCGGACGAGCCGCCCGGCGGCGGCGCCGCCCGCGAGGGCGTCGTCGAGCTCCGCGTCGTCGAGCGGGACAGGAAGGCGGACGGGGTGTTCCACGGTGAACCAGCCCACGGTCCGGGCGAGATCCGCGGAGCGCAGCACCTGCTCGCGGCCGTGCCCCTCGACGGTGACCGCCGCGGCCGCGCGCGGGGCGAGCCCGGCGCGGCGGCGCCGCAGTCGGAGCGCCAGGGCGAGGGCCGCCAGGAGCGTCTCCTCGGCATTGGCGCGGTACGCCCGTGCCAGCCCGGAGGTCACCGGCTCGGCGAGGGGCGCGGGAGTCCGGGTTCGGGTGACCGCCGCGGTGGCGACGCGGTCGACGGCCGGGTCGAGCAGCCGCCCGCCGAGCCGTTCGGCGTCGTCCATCGTCGCCCGCCACAGGTCGACTTCGCCTCGGTACGTGCCGCGCTCGCCCTGTTCGGCGAGGGCCAGGGCGTGCGCGCGCCAGGGCGTCGCCTCGGCGCGGACGGCGGGCGCGCGGCCAGCGGCCGCGTCCCGGTGCGCCTGCGGGAGGTCCTGCAGCAGCACGCGCCAGGAGACGCCGTCGACGGCGAGGTGGTGGACCACCAGGACCAGCCGGTCCGGGGCGTCGTCGCCGCGCACGATCCGCGCGCGCAGCACGGCACCGGCGGCGGGGTCGAGTTCTGCGGCGAGCTCGGCCGCCACGGATTCGACGGTGCCGTGGCCCTCGGTGACCTCGACGGGCGGAGCCGCCTCGTCGATCGTGAGCGTCGTCGAGCCCGAGAGACGCAGCCGCAGTGCGGGATGCGCGGCGACGACTGCCTGCAGTGCCGTCCGGACCGTCTCGAGCGTGGCCCCGACGGGCAGCTCGGGGGCGATCCACTGCGCGTAGCCCGCGATGTCCCGCGGGTCCGGGTTGAGATCCAGCAGGGCGGCGACGATCGGCGGCGCGGGGAACTCGCCCTCGGCGGGGACGACGGGGCCCTCGTCCAGCGCGGCGGTCTCGGCGGCGCCGGCGGCCAGCGTCGCGAAGCTGCTGCCGGAGAGGAAGTCCCGCGGTCGCACGTCGAGCCCCTGGGCTCGGAGCTCGCTGCACACCGTGATGGCGCTGATGCTGTCGCCGCCCAGGCTGAAGAAGTCGTCGTCGACGCTCACCTCGGGGACGTCGAACGCGGCGGCGACCACCGCGCAGAGGAGCCGCTCGCGGTCGGTGCGGGGCGCCCGGCCGGCGGTCTGCACGGCGGGCGCGGGCAGGGCGGCGCGGTCGAGCTTGCCGTTGATCGTCACCGGCAGCTCGTCCAGCACGACCACGGCGGAGGGCACCATGTGATCGGGCACGGACTCGCCGAGCGCGGCGCGGACGCCGTCGGCGGTCACCGAGCCGGTCACGTAGCCGACGAGGCGGTCTCGGCCGGCGTCGGTGCGGACCACGGCGGCGGCGCTCGTCACTCCGGACACGGCGGCCAGAGCGGTCTCGACCTCGGCCAGTTCGATCCGATAGCCGCGGATCTTCACCTGGCCGTCGCCGCGTCCCAGGTACTCGTAGCCACCGTCCCCGGCCCACCGCACGCGGTCGCCGGTGCGGTACATGCGGGAGCCCGGTTCGCCGAAGGGGTCCGCCACGAACCGCTCGGCGGTCGCCGCGGGCAGGTTCAGGTAGCCGCGCGCCAGGTGCGGTCCGGCGAGGTACAGCTCGCCGATCTCTCTGTCCCGGACCGGTTGCAGCGCACCGTCGAGCGCGTAGGCGGCGGTGCCGGGCACGGCGCGCCCGATGACGGGGGTCTCCCCGGCCACGACCGCGGTGGTGGCGTCCACGGCGGCCTCGGTGGGCCCGTAGACGTTCACCGCGGGCACGCCGGCGGCCGCGATCCGGCGCCACAGCGCGGGCCCGGTCGCCTCGCCGCCCAGGATCAGCAGGGACGGGCGGTGTTCGCCGTCGAGCAGCCCGCCGTCGATGAGCGGCGCCGCCATCGACGGGGTGGTGTCCACGACGTCGATGCGGTCGGCGCGGTACGCGGCCAGCAGGGCGTCGGCGTCGCGGGCGGTCTCGGTCGAGTACAGGTGCAGCGCGTGGCCGCTGAGCAGCCACAGCAACTGGTCGAGGGAGGCGTCGAAGGAGAACGAATAGGTGTGCGCGCAGCGCAGGCGGCGCTCGGCGTCGCGGGCCGTCGCCAGATCGGCCAGCGTCGCGCGGTGGTGTCGCAGCAGGCTCGTGAGCCCGCCGGTGCGAGCCGCGACGCCCTTCGGGCGGCCGGTGGAGCCGGAGGTGTGGATGACGTAGGCGAGGTGGTCCGGGTCCCGCGGCGCGGCGAGCTCCGACTCGCTGAGCGGGGCGCCGGACAGCTCGTCGAGCCGCGCGCCGATCGCCGGATCGTCGAGCCGAAGCTGCGGGATCCCCTCGGGCGCAGCGGAACCAGTGACGCCGACCAGGAGTACGGGCCGCGAGTCCGCGACCAGCTCGGCGTGCCGGGCGGCGGGGTGCGCCGGGTCGAGGTACTGGTAGGCGCCGCCCGCGTCGAGGACCGCGAGGATCGCCACCACCAGGTCGACGCCGCGCGGCAACGCCAGGGCGACCACGTCGTCGGCGCCCGCGCCCTCTGCGCGGAGCAGCCGGGACGTGCGGTGCACCCGATCGGCGAGCTCGCCGAAGGTGAGCCGGTCGTCGCCGTGGACGAGGGCGAGGGCAGCGGGGTCGCGGCGGGCCTGCGCCTCCAGCGCGGCCGGGACGTCCTGCGCGGGGTGCGCGGATTCCGGTGTGCGGGACCGCTCGATCAGCGTCTCGCGCAGGCCGGCGGGGAGCAGCTCCACTTCGCCGAGCGCGGGCGCGGCGGGGGAGGCGAGCTCGGTGATGAGCGTGACGACGGCGTCGAGCCGGCCCTGTACCTGCTCGTGCGTCGCGGAACGAGCGTCGACCTCGAAGCCCACCAGGAGCCCACCGTTGCCGGTGGGGATGACACTCAGCCCGTAGTCCTCCGGGGGGCCGCCCGCCACGTTGCGCATCGTGCCGGCCGAGCCGGCGAAGTCGAGGGTGAGGTCGAAGGCCTTGAGGTTGATGCCCCGGCCGTGCAGCAGCGCCCCGACGGTGGGGGAGCCCAGGTCGCGGGGGAGGTCCTCGCCGCGGTAGCGCTGGTGGGCGCGCATGCGCCGCATGGTCTCCGCGACGCGGGCGCTGAGGTCGGCCAGCCGGTCGTCGGCGCGCACCGGCAGGCGCAGGGGCAGCACGTTCACCGCCATCGCGGGGGTGCGCAGGGCGACCCCGCCGCTGCGGCACATGAGCGGCATCGCGAAGACCACGTCGGACTCGCCGAGCGAGCGGTGCAGGAAGGCGGCGTAGCAGGCGATGAGGGCCTCGCCCCAGGTGGTGCCGGATTCGTCGGCGACCCGGCGCAGGGCGTCGAAGATCTCGGGGGACAGCTCCGTGCGGGCGGTGAGTACCTCGCTCGCCGGGCCGTCGAAGCCGGGGCGCTCCGGCGGTTCGGGCAGCGGGGTGAGCTCGTCGCGCCAGTAGGCGCGATCGGCCTCGTGCCGCTCGCTCGCGCGGTACTCCTGATCGGCCGCGACGAACTCGACGAAGGAGCCGAACGGGGACTTCGGCGGCTCCGCCCCGCCGATGAGCGCCGTGTAGTGCGCGGCGACGCGGCGGGAGAGCATCGCGGCGGAGTAGCCGTCGAAGACGAGGTGGTGCCCGAGCTGGGTGTACCAGACCTCGGTGTCCGACAGGCGCAGGATGCGGAAGGCGAAGAGGTCACGGTCGGTCATCGCCGTGCAATGCGCCGCCAGTCGCGCGCGCTCTGCGGCCACGGCGGCCTCGGCCTCGGCCCGCGGGTCGGGCTCGCCGCGCAGGTCCACCACGATCGGCTCGGAAACGGTACCGTCGTCGATCCACTGCCGCGGACCGTCCTCGGTCTCGACCACCCGCAGGCGGAGGCTGCCGGCCTCCGCGACGGTGCGCGTGATCGCGGTGCGCAGGGCGCCGAGGTCGACCGCGCGGCCGCCGACGATCTCCAGCACGTCGCCCACCACGTAGTACGGCGAGTCCGGTTCCAGCCGTTGCGCGTTCCAGATCCCGTGCTGGGCCGCGGTGAGCGGCAGCAGGATCGGTGCGTCGGTGCCGGCCGATGCCGGGGAAGGGGCGGCCTCTGCGAGGGTCACGTCGGGGGCTCCTGGGCGGTGGGTGGCTAGCGGGGGAGGTCGGCGCGCTGTGGGCGGAGGTCCGTCCACGCGGCCTCGATGTGCGTGCGGCAGTCCTCGCGCGAGGACGGGCCGAACTCGACGGTCCAGCCCGCCGGGATCTCGGCGAAACGGGGCCACAGCGAGCGCTGCTCGAGGTGGTTGCGGAGGACGAGGAAGCCCGCGTCGGGCTCGTCGAACGGGTTCATTCGCCGACCACGAGCCGCTGCCAATGGGCGAGCTCGGGCTGCTCGGCGAGGTCGGGGAACTCGAGCTCGGCGGCGCCGGCGTCGCGCCAGCGCTGGATCAGCGTCATCACGCGGACCGAGTCCAGGCCCAGGTCGAAGAGGTTGTCGTCGTCCGCGATCGACTGCGCGGGGACCTGCAGCAACTCGGCGACGTCGGCGCGCACGCGGTCTGCGGTCAGCGGGGAGGTGGACATATCGGAAACCGTCTCCTTGGGGTAATCTGCGGTGCGATCAGGTAGGTAAGCCTACACTTCGCTACTGGGGGTTGTGCATGCTGGACCACGCCGCGGTCGGCCGCCGGCTCGAGGGCCGCGAGCATCCGCCCATCGGCGATTTTCTCGCCGCGCTGCACCTGCCGGGCTTCGACCTGCGGGTCGTCGACCCCGATTCCGCCGACGTCGACCTCGTGCACGGCTGGATGAACACCCCGGCCGTGGCGGCGGCGTGGGGACAGGCGTGGCCCCGCGAGCGCTGGCGCACCCACCTGATCGGGCAGCTCGACGGTGGCCACACGGCTCCCGCGATCGTCGCGCACGGCGGCGTCGACATCGCCTACGTGGAGCTGTATCGCGCCCATGCCGACGTGGTCGCGCGGTGCTACGAGTCCGACCCGTACGACGTGGGCGTGCACCTCGCCATCGGCTCGCCCGCCCACCGCGGCCACGGCTGGGGCGCCCGCATCGGCGCGGCCCTCATCGACGCGGGTTTCCGCGCCGAGCCGCGCTGTCGCCGGATGCTCACCGAACCCGACGCGCGCAACACCGCCGCCGTCGGCGTGAGCGCCGCGCTGGGCATGACCAGGCTCGGCGTCATCGAGCTCCCGCACAAGACCGCCGTCCTGTTCGCCGCGGAGCGAGCGCGTTTCGCGCCGCGGCCCGACCGACCGGAGTGAACCATGAAGTGGAACGATTTCGTCCTGACCCTCACCGCGACCGCGCAGGTCGCGGAGAACCTGCTGCGCCTCGAGTTCGAGGTGGGCGACGGCACCGCCGGGGGCTACGTCCCCATCGCGCCCGGTGACGAGTCCATCGCCTTCTACTTCTCGCCGGACGGTACCGAGCTGACGGCCCGCCCCTCCGACGACCCCGGCGCGCTCGGGGGCTGGGAGATCGCCGATCCCGAGCGCAGCCTGGGTCACCGCAACTACTCGGTGCGCGCCTACGATCCGGCGACCCGCCGCATGCTCGTCGACGTGGCCGAGCACGGCCACGGTCCCGCCATCGACTGGTTCCGCGCCGCTCGCCCGGGCTGGCGGCTCCTGGCCGCCGGCCCCCGCTCTTGGTACGACCCCGCCTCCGAGGCCACGCGGCACGTGCTCGCGGGCGACCTCGCGGCGCTGCCCGCGCTCGCCCGGATCCTGGAGGAGACTCCCGCCGGCGTCGACGTCACCGTCATCGCCGAGGTCCTCGACCGCAGCGAGATCGCCTACCTCCCGGAGCGTCCCGGTACCGAGGTGATCGAGGTGATCGGCAGCGGCAACGGCGCCGCGCCCAGCCGCCTGCCCGAGGTGCTCCGCACCGTCGACTTGCCGGCCGACGGCTACCTCTGGCTGGCCGGGGAGGCGGCCGACACCCGTGCTGCGAAGAAGCACGTGCGCGGCCTCGGGTGGGCGCGCGACCGCGCCGACGTCGTCGGGTACTGGCGGCACGACGCCGAGGCGTGGACCAAGCGCTTCGAGGCCGCGGGGGAGGAGAAGCTGCGCGCCGTCTTCGCCGACGCCCTCGCCGCGGGCAAGTCCCGCGACGAGGCGACGGACCTCTACGAGCAGGCCCTCGAGGCCGCGGGGCTGTGACGCGGTGGCGCCGCCGGACGGAGCCGCCCGGCGGCGCCGCGCGGGATCAGCCCGCGTTCTTCGCCGCGGCCGACAGGGCGGGGACGTAGCGGTCGAGGAGCCACGGCAGGTCGAGCACGTTGGGCGAGCTGACGGCGTACACGAGCGGCGGATCCGTCAGGGCGACATAGGACTTGCGCTGCACGGCCTTCAGGCTCGCGAACGACGGGTTGGCCTCGGTGGCCTCGCGCTTGGCGGGGTCGAGGTACCACGAGGTCAGCACGTCGGCGTTGTACTTCGGAACGTTCTCCCAGCTCACCGGCGCGGCGAACTTGCCGGGGGGCGTGGCCTCGCGCAGGGCGGTCAGCTCGGGCAGCACGGTGAAGCCGAAGCTCTGCAGCAGCATCACCCGCGGGTCGGTGTCGAAGTAGAAGTTGAGGCTCTCGGGGGTGGTGCCGCTGGCGGCCGCCACGGTCTTGCCGGCGAACTCCGGGTGCGCGGCCTTGACCTCGGCGATGCGCTTGTCGGTGTCCGCGATCAGCGTCTTCGCCTCGGCCTCGCGGCCCAGCGCCTTGCCGACCAGGGTCGTCTGGTCCTGCCACGAGGTCTGCCAGTTGCGGCCGGGCTGCGCGACCGTCGGCGCGATCTTGCTCAGCTGCGCGTACTGGTCCGCGGTCAGGCCCGCCTGGACCGACAGGATCACGTCGGGCTTGAGGGCCGCGATCTGCTCCAGAGGGAGCGACTTGCTCGACTCCGGCAGCAGGACCGGCTTCGCGTCGCCGAGCTTCTCCTGCACCCACGGCATGATCCCGCCGGCGTCCTTGCCGAGCTCCGAGGACATGTCGCGCATGCCCACGGGCGTCACGCCGAGCGCGATCGCGGCCTCCGTGCTGCCCCACCCGAGCGTGACCACGCGCTCCGGGCGGGCCTTGATCTCGGTGGTGCCCAGCGCGGAGGTGATCGACACGGGGAAGCCCGCGTCGTGCTGTGCGTGCTCGTCGGTCGACGAGCCGGATCCGCACGCCGCGGCGCCCGTGACCAGGGCGGTAGCGGCGGCAAGGGCAAGGGCGGTGCGAGTGATGCGGGATGACCCGAACACGGTTTCTCCTCTTCGAAGGGCGCCTGTGTCGATGGACACAGACGTTCGCACGACTGGCGAATGGTCTCTACTTTCAGGTATGCCTATCCTATCTAGATAGTCGACGAGGGAGATACATGGGACAGCAGCACGCGATCGCCGATGTGGTCGGGATCGGGGCCGGACCGTCGAATCTGGGGCTCGCCGCGGCCCTCGATGAGCGGAACCGGACGGGCCTGCCGCCGCTGTCGATGACGATCCTCGAACGCAAACCCGCCTTCGCCTGGCACCCCGGCATGCTCCTCGACGGCGCCACGATGCAGATCGCCTTCCTCAAGGATCTGGTGACGCTGCGCAACCCGCGCAGCCCGTTCACCTTCCTGAGCTACCTCGAGGCCCGCGGCCGGCTCGTCGACTTCATCAACCACCAGACCTTCTTCCCGACCCGGGTGGAGTTCACCGACTACCTCTCCTGGGTGGCCGAGAGCGTCGCCGCCCGCATCGACTACGGCACGACGGTGACCGCCGTCGAGCGCGTGGACGGCGCCGTCGACGGTGCGCGATGGCTCGTCCGGTTCACCGGTCCCGACGGTGACGGCGCCCTGCGCGCCCGGTCCGTCGTGGTGGCGACCGGACTGCGCGAGCGGCTGCCCGAGTGGGCCGCCGCCGGCCCGCGCCTGTTCCACAACCACCGGCTGCTCGAGCACCTCGCCGCGGCCGACCTGGATGTCGAAGCGCCGCACCGCTTCCTCGTCGTGGGCGGCGGGCAGAGCGCGGCCGAGGTCGCCCAGTACCTGCACCGGAGCTACCCGAACGCCGTGGTGGAGAGCGTCTACAACTCCTACGGCTTCCAGCCCGCCGACGACAGCCCGTACGCCAACCGGGTCTTCGATCCCGACGCCGTCGACGACTTCTACGACGCGCCCGCGGACGTCCGCGAGGAGCTGATGGCCCGGCACGCGACCACCAACTACGGCTGCGTCGACATCGAGCTGATCAACGAGCTCTACGCCGTCGAGTACCAGGAGAAGGTGAGCGGCCATCGTCGGCTGCTGATGCGCCCCGCCACGGTCGTGACCTCGGCGGTCGCGTCCGACACCGGCGTGCGGGTCACGCTGCGCGACCGGATCGCCGGCGAGACCACCGGCGAGGACTACTCGGCCGTCGTGTGCGCCACCGGCTTCCGCTCCATCGGCGTCTCCGACGTCCTCGCCGGCTGGGACGTCGCGCCCGAGCGGATGCAGGTCGGCCGCGACTACGTGCTGACCATCGACGGCGAGCCGCTCGACGGCCTGTACGTCCAGGGCGCCACCGAATCCACCCACGGCCTCGGATCGACGCTGCTGTCGAACGTCGCCGTCCGCGCTGGCGAGATCCTCGACGGACTCGCCGCCGACACCCGCCTGACCACCGTCGCGAAGGGAGCATGATGCGCGTCGTCACCTTCGGCTTCCAGACCTGGGGCCACCGCACACTGTCCGCCGTCCTCGATGCCGGCCACGAGGTCGCGCTCGCCGTGACCCACCCCGTCTCGAACAACCCGTACGAGATGATGTGGAACGACTCGGTCGAGGAGCTCGCCACGTCGCGCGGCGTGCCCGTGCACCTCGCCAAGAAGCCCGACGAGGCCCTCTTCGAGGCGGTCTCGGCCGCCGAGCCCGACATCATCGTCGCCAACAACTGGCGCACCTGGCTGCCGAAGTCGATCTACTCGATGCCGCGCCTGGGCACCCTCAACATCCACGACTCGCTGCTCCCGAAGTACGCCGGCTTCTCGCCGCTGATCTGGGCGTTCATCAACGGCGAGACCCACGTGGGCGTCACCGCCCACCTCATGGACGAGGGCCTCGACACCGGGCCCATCATCGCCCAGGAGTCCGTCGCCGTCGGCCCGAACGACCGCACCGTCGACCTGTTCCATCGCACCGTCGACCTGATCGGCCCGCTCGTGGCCCGGTCGCTCGGCGAGCTGGAAGCCGGGACGGCGCAGCCGATCCCGCAGGATCCCGCCGCCGCGACCTACTTCCACAAGCGCTCCGACGCCGATAGCGCCATCGACTGGTCGTGGCCCGCCGATGCGATCGAGCGGCTCATCCGCGCGCAGTCCGATCCGTACCCGAACGCCCACACCGTCTTCCGCGGCGAGCGGCTCGCGATCACCGGCGCCTCGGTGTCCACCAAGCGGTACGGGGGCACCCCGGGCCGCGTCTGCGTGCCCGACGGTGACGGCATCGCCGTGGTGGCGGGGCAGGACTCCTGGCGCGGTGGCAACCCCGCGCTGATCGTCGAGACGGTGCGCACCGCCGACGGTGCCGAGCATCCCGCCGCCAAGATCCTCGGCGACTCCGGCGCCTATCTCGGCTGACCCGGGGGACGCAGACATGCACGCATTCATCACCGGCGCAGCCTCCGGGATCGGCGCAGCGACCGCCCTGCGGCTCGCGCGGCGGGGCCCCGTCGCCCTCGCGGACCGCGACGCCGACGGGCTGGTCGCGACCGCCCGCGCCGTCGCCGACGCGGGCGGCACCGCCACCTCGCACGTCCTCGACGTGACCGACGCCGACGCCGTCGCCGCGGCGCTGGACGCCGCCGAGAAGGCGGGCGGCCCCGTCGACGCGCTCGCGCACTGCGCGGGAATCCTCGTCGCCGGGCCGGTTCTCGACACCGCGGCCGAGGACTGGGCCGCCGCGTTGGCCGTGAACCTCACCGGCACCGTGCACGTGCTCACCGCCGCCGCCCGACGGATGGCGGAGCGCGGCGCCGGCGCCGCCGTGGTCGTCGGCTCCAACGCCGGGAACGGCCCGCGCGTCGGCCTCGGCGCCTACGGGGCGTCGAAGGCCGCGGCGCACAGCGCGACCCTGACCCTCGCCCTCGAGCTCGCGGGCAGCGGCGTGCGGATCAACGTGGTCGCGCCCGGCTCCACCGCCACGCCCATGCAGACCGCCTTCGGCGGCGCCGCCGCCGCGGAGGCCGCGATCGCGGGCGACCTGGCGCGGCACCGGCTGGGGATCCCCCTGGGGCGCATCGCCGACGCCGACGACATCGCCGGTGCGATCGACTACCTGCTCTCGCCCGATGCGCGGCACGTGACCGCGCAGGTACTCACCGTCGACGGAGGCGCCACCGTATGACCAGCACCGAGACCCGCTATTTCCCGGAGGAGTTCGCCGCGCGCTACCGCGCGGCGGGCCACTGGACCGACGAGACCTTCGCGTCCTTCCTGGCCGAGGCAGCAGAACGCTTCGGCGACGCCGAGGCGCTCGTTGCGCAGGACGTCGCCGGTGCCGCGGTGCGACTGAGCTACCGCGAGCTGGACACGGCGGCCGCCGTGACCGCCGCAGGGTTGCGCGCCACGGGAATCGCCGCAGGCGATCGGGTGGTACTGCAGCTGCCGAACACCGCCGAGTTCGTCACCGTGCTGTTCGGGCTCTTCCGGATCGGCGCCGTCCCCGTGTTCGCGCTGCCCGCGCACCGCCGCAGCGAGCTCGTGCACTTCGTGCAGACGTCGGGCGCGAAGGCCATGATCACCGCGGCGACCATCAACCGCTTCGACCACCGTGCGCTGGCCGCCGAGGTCGCTGCGGAGACCGGCGCCGAGATCCTCGTCGTCGACGACCTGCCGTTCGCGGGTGACGTCGCGGACGGGGCACCGGTCACCGTCGACCCGGAATCCCTGGCGTTCCTGCAGCTCTCCGGCGGCACCACCGGTGTGCCGAAGCTGATCCCGCGCACCCACGCCGACTACCTTTACTCCGTCCGCGAGTCCGCGAAGATCTGCGGATTGGCGCCCGGCGCACGCTTCCTCGTGGTGCTGCCCGTGGCGCACAACTTCCCCATGAGCAGCCCCGGCATCCTCGGCGTCCTGTGGGCCGGCGGCACCGTCGTGCTCGGGACGGACCCGGCACCGTCGAAGGCCTTCCCGCTGATCGAGGCGGAGAAGGTGACCATGACGTCGCTGGTCCCGCCGCTCGCGATGCTGTGGCTGCAGGCCGTGCCCGGCACGACCGCCGACCTGGGCAGCCTGGACGTGCTGCAGGTGGGCGGGGCGAAGTTCCCGCCCGAGGCGGCGCGGCGCGTGACCCCGGAGCTCGGCTGCCGCCTGCAGCAGGTCTTCGGCATGGCCGAGGGCCTGGTCAACTACACCCGCGACGACGACCCCGAGGAGCTCGTCCTCGGCACGCAGGGCCGCGCCATCTCGCCCGACGACGAGGTGCGCGTCCTCGACGAGGACGGTGCGCCCGTCCCGGAGGGCGACGCCGGGCTCCTGTGGACCCGCGGGCCGTACACGATCCGCGGCTACCTGGGCGGCGTCGACGCCGAGTCCTTCGACGCCGAGGGCTTCTACCGCACCGGCGACATCGTGCGGCGGCTGCCGAGCGGGCACCTCGTGGTGGAGGGCCGCGCCAAGGACCAGATCAACCGCGGCGGCGAGAAGATCGCCGCCGAGGAGGTGGAGAACCACCTCATCGCCCACCCCCTGGTGATCGACGCGGCCGTCGTGGCCGTCGCCGACGAGTTCCTCGGGGAACGCACGTGCGCGGTGGTGCTGACCGGGGGCGAGCGGCCCACGGTGCCCGAGCTGAAGAAGTTCGTCCGCGCCCGCGGCGTGGCCGAGTACAAGGTGCCCGACCGGGTGGAGTTCGTCGACGAATTCCCCACGACGGGCGTCGGAAAGATCAGTCGCCGCGAACTGCGGCGCGCGCTGGCGGACCTCGTCGGGCGTAAGGACGAGGAGAAGCTGTGAGCCTGCCGAAGACGGTCGTCTACGACCTGCCCGAGATCGAGTGCCCCGACACCGTCGACTGGACCGTCGACCCGGCGCGCTCCGTCCTGCTGATCCACGACATGCAGGAGCACTTCGTGGGGCCGTTCGAGCGCGACGCGGAGCCGCTGCGCACCGTGGTGCCGAACATCGTGGCGCTGCGCGCCGCGGCCCGCGCCGCAGGGGTGCCCGTGGTGTACACCGCGCAGCCCGGCGACCAGGACCCCGAGGAGCGCGCGCTGCTCACCGATTTCTGGGGCCCCGGCCTCAAGACGGCCAACCAGGACATCATCGGCGAGCTGACTCCGGCCGACGACGACGTTCTGCTCACCAAGTGGCGCTACAGCGCCTTCGCCAAGTCGGATCTCGCCGAGCGGATGCGGGCCTGGGGCCGCGATCAGCTGGTCATCGCGGGCATCTACGCCCACATCGGGATCATGACCACGGCGCTCGACGCCTTCATGCGCGACGTGCAGCCCTACGTGGTCCGCGACGCCGTCGCCGACTTCTCCGCCGAGGATCACGCCAACGCGCTCACCTATGTGGCGGGCCGATGCGGCAGAGTGGAGACTACGGACAAGGTTCTGGAGGCACTGCGATGACGGCGAGCACGAGCGGGGAGAGCGACCATCCGCATTTCCTGCTGACCGCCGCCGGGCAGCGCCTCGCGGCGCGCGGCAGCGCGGGGGCGTTCACCGACCCGCACGCCGCGGCCGCCGCGCTCCGGGCCGGCACGGTCCCCGCCGTGGTGGGCGCGCTGCCCTTCGACCTGGCCGATCCCGCCGCGCTGACGGTGCCGGAGCACTTCGGCGACGTGGCCGCGGCTCCCGCCGGGACGGCCGCCGAGCTGCCCACGTTGACGCAGACCGCCCAGCACCCCGAGCCGGCCGAGCACGTCGACCGGGTGCGCCGTGCCATCGAGCTCATCGACGACTCCGAGCTGCAGAAGGTGGTGCTCGCGCGCGCCGTCGACTTCGAGGCCGCCGCGCCGCTCGACCCGCTCGCCGTGGCCGCCGCGCTCGAGCAGCGCGACCTGGAGGGCAACGCCTTCGCCGTCGACCTCGCCGCCGCCGGCGACGCCTACCGCGGCCGCTGGCTCGTGGGCTCCAGCCCGGAGATCCTCGTCGGGCGCATGGGCAACACCGTCTTCTGCCATCCCTTCGCCGGCACCGCGACCACGCCCGAGGGCCTGCTGGACTCGGAGAAGGACCGCGAGGAGCACGCCTACGTCGTCGACGAGATCGCCGCCGCGCTCGCGCCGCTGTGCGCGGAACTGGACGTGCCCGCCGCACCGTCGGTGACGAGGGCCGGGCCCGTGTGGCACCTCGGCACCAAGATCGAGGGCCGGCTCGCCGACCCCGCGACCAGCGCGCTCGACCTCGCGCTCGCGCTGCACCCCACCCCCGCCGTCTGCGGCTTCCCGCGGCGGACCGCCGCCCGCGCGATCGCCGACATCGAGGGCGAGCGGGGCTTCTACGCCGGCGCCGTCGGCTGGACCGCCGCGAACGGCGACGGGCACTGGCGGGTCAGCATCCGGTGCGCCGAGCTCGACGGTGCGCGGCTGCGCGCCTACGCGGGCGGCGGCATCGTCGGGGCCTCGGATCCGCAGGCCGAGCTGGCCGAGACCCGCAACAAGCTGCGCACCGTGCTGGGCCCGTTCCGGCTCACCGAGTCCGCGCGGAGCTGAGGGTGGCGGATTGGACCGGCAGCCGGCTGCCGGTGTTCTTCGAGGCGCCCGAGCAGCAGCCCGACCACCGGCCGCTCGCGGTCGATGCCGACACCACGCCGCGGCAGCTGGTGCTGCGCACCATGTTCGGCAACCCGTCGCGGACGCTGCCCGCGGGCCTGCTCATCATCGGCCACCAGGTCGGCGAGGCGCTGGTGCCCGTGGTGATGGGCCTCGCGATCGACCGGGCCATCCAGACCGGGGACTGGGCGGCGACGATCCGCTGGGTCCTCGTGCTCGCGGTCCTGTTCGCCTTCCTCTCGTTCAGCTTCCGGTTCGGCTCGCGAATCGGCTTCCTCGGCATGAACACCGTGCAGCACCGGCTGCGCACCCAGGTGACCGACCGGATCCTGGACCCGCGCGGCCTGGGCGGGGGCCACTCGCCCGGCGTGCTGCTCTCCATCGCCACCTCCGACGTGCAGCGCCTCGCCATGTCGGTCGCGCTCGGGCTCTACCCGGTGGGCGAGCTCGCGGCGATCGTCTTCTGCGGCGTCGTGCTCCTGTCGATCTCCTGGCAGCTGGGCCTGCTCGTGCTGCTCGGCGCGCCCGCGATGCTGTGGTGCCTCGACAAGGCGGGCGGCGCCCTGCGCGCCCGCAGCGAGGCCGAGCAGCGGGCCGCCGGCGAGGCAGCGGGGTCCGCGGCCGACCTGGTCGCCGGATTCCGCGTGGTCAAGGGCATGCACGCCGAGGCCGAGGCCGACCGTCGGTACCGGGCGGCGAGCGCCCGCGCCCTCGCGGCCGTCATCAAGGCGCGCCGCTCCGAGGGCGCCTACGTGGGCGCGATGGAGGCCGTCGCCGCGGCCTTCGTGGTGCTCGTGGGCGTGCTCGCCGGCGTCCAGACCGTGCACGGCGACCTCACCGTCGGCCAGCTCATCACCGTCGTGGGCCTCACCCAGGTGGTGATGGCGCCGCTGCAGGCCATGGGCACCAACTTCGGCAAGTTCTGGGTGGCGGGCAACGCCTCCGCCAAGCGCGTGCTCATGGTGCTGCAGGCGCCCTTCGCGCGCGACGAGGGCGTGCTGCACGCGCACGACGGGGACGAGGTGCCCGTGCGGCTCTCCGGCGTCCCCGCGGGCGAGGGCGTCGTCGACCTGGAGTTCCCGCCCACCGGGGTCACCGCCGTGGTGTGCGGCGCCGAGACCACCGCCGCCGCGACCGCGCTGCTCGCGCGGTCCGGGGCGCCGCGGCCGGGCGCCGGGGTCACCGTCGGCGGCACCGACCTGTACACGCTCACTCAGCCCGTGGCGCTGCGGGCCGTGCGCGTCGCGCCGCACGCGACCACCCTGTTCGAGGGCACCGTCGAGGAGAACGTCGCCGCCGGCGGCGCCCCCGACCGGATCGCGGCCGCGCTGCTCGCCGCTGCCTGCGACGACGTTCTCGAGGTCCTGCCGGACGGGCTGCAGACCTCCGTGGGCGAGGCCGGCCGGCTGCTCTCGGGCGGCCAGCGCCAGCGCGTCGCGCTGGCCCGCGCGCTCGCCACCGACACCCGCACGCTGGTGCTCGTCGACCCGACCAGCGCGGTCGACTCCGTCACCGAGGCCGCGATCGCCGACCGGCTGGGCGCGGCCCGCGAGGGCCTCGCCACCGTCGTCTTCACCGGCTCCCCGACGTTGATCGCCGCGGCCGACACCGTGCTCACCGTCAGCCCCGCCGGAGCGGAGGTCCGCGCATGAGCGCCTCCACCACGACCGGCACCACCGGCGCCCTGCCGATCGCCGACGGGGCGGAGACCTTCCGCTTCGCCCGCGGCCTGCTCGCGGGGAAGCGCGGCGCCCTCGCCCTCGTGTTCGTGGTCCTGCTCGTGGGCGCCGCCCTCGGGCTGGCCGTGCCGTGGGGCTTCGGCGCGATGGTCGACGTCGCGATCGACGGCGGCGGCTACCCCGACGTACTGCGGATCGGCGGTCTCATGGCGGCCGCCGCGATCGCCTCGGCGGTGTTCACCGGCCTCGGTATCGCCCTCTCCGCGCAGGTCTTCGAGACCGCGCTCGCCCGGCTGCGCGAGTCGATGGTCGGTGCGGCGCTGCGACTCTCCCAGTCGCGGGTCGAGGAGGCCGGGTCCGGCGACCTGGTCTCCCGCGCGACGGACGACGTCGGCGCGGTCAGCCAGGCCATCTCCCGCGGCGTGCCCGCGCTCGCCCGGTCCGGCTTCTCCGTCGCCGTGACCGTCGCCGGTTTCGCCGCGCTCGACTGGCGGTTCCTGCTGGTGGTCGTGGTGGTGCTCCCGGTCTACGTACTCGGCGCGCGGATGTACGTGCGCGTCGCGCCGCCGGTCTACCGCTCCGAGCGGGCGGCCATGGCGGAGCGGGCGCACCACATGCTCGGGTCGATCCGCGGCCTGCCCACCGTGCACGCCTACGACCTCATGGACCGCGCGAGCCTGCGGGTCAGCGACGGTTCGTGGCGCGTCGTGCGCTGGACCATGCGCGCGCGGATCGTGCAGAACCGGCTCTTCGGGCGGGTCAACCTCGCCGAGTTCGTCGGCATGGCCGCGATCCTCGTGCTCGGCTTCGCCCTCGTCGACGGGGACCTGGTCACCGTCGGTGCCGTCACCACCGCGATGCTGCTGTTCCTGCGCCTGTTCGGGCCGATCGGCGCGCTGCTGCTGGTGATGGACGACATCCAGTCCGCCGGAGCCTCTCTCGCCCGCATCGTCGGGGTGATCGGGGTGGCCGACAACGAGGCATCGGGACCGGCACCGTCGGGCGTGGTGGACGCGCGCGGCGAGCCGCCCAGCGTCGAGGTCGACGGGGTCGCCTTCGGGTACGGCGGCGGGCGCCGCGTGCTCGACGGGGTGACTGTGCGCCTCGAACCGGGGGAGACGGTGGCCGTGGTCGGCACGTCGGGCGCGGGGAAGACGACCCTCGCCGCGCTCATCGCGGGCGTGCACGTGCCCGACGCCGGAGTGGTGCGGATCGGCGGTACCGACCTCGCGACGCTGCCGGATTCCGCTGCGCCGGTGCTGCTCACGCAGGACGTCCACGTCTTCGCCGGCTCGCTCGCCGAGGACCTGCGGATGGCGGCGCCGTCGGCGTCGGACGCGGAGTTGCACGCCGCCCTGGAGCGGGTGGGCGCGCGGGAGTGGGTGTCCCTGCTCGATGCCGGGCTGGACACCGTCGTCGGCGCGGGCGGACAGGCGCTCACCCCGCAGCGGGAGCAGCAGCTCGCGCTGGCCCGCCTCGTGCTGCTCGACCCGCCCGTCGCGATCCTCGACGAGGCCACCGCCGACGCCGACAGCGCCGACGCCGACCTGCTCGAGGAGGCCGCGCAGGCCGCGCTCGCCGGGCGCACCGCCCTCGTCGTCGCACACCGTCTCAGCCAGGCCGCCCGGGCCGACCGGATCCTGGTGATGGAGCGCGGCGCCATCGTCGAGCAGGGCACGCACGACGAACTCCGCAGCGCGGGCGGACGGTACGCCGCCCTCTGGGCGGCGTGGAGCCGTCACCGGTGAGGTGACGGCGGACCGTCAGGCGCCGTGGAAGGCGCGGTAGACGGCGGAGCCGTAGAACTTCCCGATCCCTTCGGAGTCGCCGCGCCACTGCGTCCCGGCGTCGTCGGGGCGGCCGGCGAGCATGGATCGGACGGCGGCCTCGCACGCCGAGACGAACAGCTCCATGAGCATGGGCAGCTTCTCGTCGAGGTCCTGCATGTCCCACCAGCGGATGAGGGCGGGCCGGATCCACTCCTCGGCCTGCTTCGCCAGGGTCGCGCGGGCGCCGCGGACGCGGTGCACGACCTCGGGGTCGGTGACGCCGGAGAACAGCAGCTGCCAGGTGTCGGCGCGCTCGTTGACCGCGGCCAGTAGGCCGCGCATGCCGATGATGAACGCGGTCTCCGGGTCCTCCCCGTGGGCGTTGTGCAGCGACGTGAGGACGTAGGTCATCATCGTCTCGGTCTCGCGATCGAGCAGTTCGGTGATGAGCGCGACGCGGTCCGGGAAGCACGAGTAGATGACGGGGCGCGTGACCTGCAGACGGTCGGCGACGGTGCCGATGGTCACGGCGGCCAGCCCGTCGCGCGCGGCGATCTCCAGCGCGGCGTCGAGGACCTGGGGGCGGCGGCGCTCGGGCCCGAGGTGTTCGGCGCGCCGGCGTCCGCGGTTGGCGGTGGTGGGCATTCCGCACAGTTTACCGATCACAGGGCACCGCGCGTTCACGCGACGTTCACCCGCCGGTCCGCGCCTGCCCGTAGCCTTCGGCGCGTGATGGATCTCGACCTGCCCGTGGGCATCGACTTGAGCGCGGTCAGCGGCCGCGAGGCGCTGCAGAAGATCGTCGACCTGCGGGCGACCGAGGGCTTCTCCGTGAACGACGACGATGACGACGATCCGGTGCTGCTCACCCCCGAGCGGCACGTCGTCGACACCTGGCGCGAGGGCTACCCCTACTCGGAGCGCCTCGCCCGGTCCGAGTACGAGCGGGACAAGCGCCTGCTGCAGATCGAGCTGCTCAAGCTGCAGCGTTGGGTCAAGGACACCGGGCAGCGGCTGGTCATCGTGTTCGAGGGCCGCGACGCCGCCGGCAAGGGCGGCACCATCAAGCGCTTCATGGAGCACCTCAACCCGCGTGGCGCCCGCGTGGTGGCGCTGGTCAAGCCCACCGAGCGCGAGGCCGGCGAGTGGTACTTCCAGCGCTACATCGACCACTTCCCGACCAAGGGCGAGATCGTCCTGTTCGACCGCTCCTGGTACAACCGCGGCGGCGTCGAGCGGGTGATGGGCTTCTGCTCCGACGAGCAGCACGAGCGCTGGACCCACCAGGTGCCGCTGTTCGAGAAGATGCTGGTCGAGGACGGTATCGACGTCACGAAGTTCTGGTTCTCCGTGACCCAGCTCGAGCAGCGGACCCGCTTCGCGATCCGCCAGATCGACCCCGTGCGCCAGTGGAAGCTCTCGCCGATGGACCTCGCCTCGCTGGACAAGTGGGACGGCTACACCGCGGCGAAGGAGGAGATGTTCACCGCGACGGACACCGACTACGCGCCGTGGACCGTGGTGAAGAGCAACGACAAGAAGCGCGCCCGCCTCAACGCCATGCGCTACATCCTCGACAAGTTCGACTACGACAACAAGGACATGGACGTCCTGGCCGCCGGCCCGGACCCGCTCATCGTCGGGCGCGGTCGCGACCTGATCAGCGACTGACGGTGACCCGAGTCGACCGGGGCCGACGGCACCGTCGAGTACCGTTGTCGCCGTGCGTTCTCTGACGGCCTTCCTCCTCGTTCTCGTGGCGATCGCGGCCACGTTCGTGGCGGTCCCCGCGGCGTGGGCGAAGAACACGGTGCTCGACCGCGCCGAGTTCATGAAGCTCATGGAGCCGCTGGGTCGCGACAGCGCCGTGCAGGACGCGATGGCGCAGGAGATCGCCCAGCAGGTGCAGCGGCTGCTCACCGAGCAGGGCGACGCCCGGCCGCCGCTCGACGCGATCACGCCCTACGTCTCGACCTACGTGCACGGCCCGCAGTTCCCGGGCGCCTTCACCGAGGCCGTGGGCCAGGTGCACACCTGGCTGCTGGTGCGGCCCACCGCCGAGCAGCGGCTGCGCGGCGCGACCACCGCGGAGATCGACCTCGCGCCGATGATCCGCGACGTCGCCGCCGCGAACAACGTGAAGGTGACCGTGCCGGAGCGGGTCACCATCGACCTGTCCGGGACCGGCGCCAACCGGGACCTGTTCCGGGCCGGACGGTACGCGTCCGTCGCCGACACCATCCGGTCGGCGGCGTGGATCGCGCCTCTGACCGCGCTCGCCGCGGCCCTGCTCGCGCTGCTGGCAGCGCATCGCCGCGGGTTCATGATGTTCTACCTGGGGCTCGGCGTCGCCGTCGCCGCGGGCGTGACGTGGATGCTGTGCGTGGCGGCACCGTCGTACGTGTCGAGCCGCAGCGGGACCGGGGGGCTCAGCCCCGTGGTGGACGCCGCGCTCGCGCAGGTGACGAAGAGCCTGACGCCGTGGATCGCGACCGAGGCCGCGGTCGGCGGTGCGCTGGCCCTGCTGGGGCTGATCTTCGGCGGGCTGGGCGCCGTGGCCGCGCGGCGGGCGGAACGGCGCGCCTGGTGACGTCGACGGCGCGGCCCACCGTCGCGACGCTCACCTACAAGGACGGCACCACCAATCCCGTCCGGATCTTCCGCGGCCCCGATCCCACGGCGCCCGTGGTGATGATCTGGCCCGGCGTGAACGTGCCCGCCGGCTACTTCGACGACTTCGGACGCGGGCTCATCGACGCCGGGTTCAACGCCGTCGTCGCCGAGCTGCGCGGACAGGGCGATTCGCGGCCCCGCGGCGCCGGGGGAAAGCACGGCTTCCAGGACGTGGTGGTCGAGGACTACCCGGCCGTCTCCGCGCTGGCCCGGCAGAAGTTCCCCGGCGCGCCGCGGATCCTGCTGGGACACAGCCTCGGCGGGCTGATGGGCGCGATGTACGCGGCGCGGGCCCGCCGGAATCTCGCCGGGGTGATCCTGATCGCCTGCGGCACGGGGTATTACAAGCTCGACGGGCTGTCGGGGACCGCGCGCCGGATCGGGACGTCCGTCGCCGCCCGCGCCGCCGCCCGGCGGGGCCACTGGTCCGGCCCGGACGGGCTCGGCGAGGTGCCCGCCGGGATCGTGGCCGATTTCGATCACCTGGTGCAGACCGGCGACTTCAACGTCGCCGGCGCGGATGTGGACTACGAGGCGCGTCTGGCGGGGACGAGGACGCCCGTGCTCACCGTGGCGATCGCCGGCGACGAGCTCGTCTCGGATCGGCAGTCGCGGTTCGTGGGGGAGAAGTTCCCGTCGTCGGTGCACCGGCGGATCGCGGATCCGCTGGGGCACAACCAGTGGATCCTCTCGCCCGGTGCGGTGATCCCCGCGCTGTCGGGGTGGATCGCGCAGTCCGTGCCGCGCGGCTGAGGGCCATCGGCTCCGAGTCCGCGGCGCCGGTGGGTAGTCCCGCACGGAAGTGATGCGCCCCGCGCATCCCCTGTGAATGTGCTGGTCAGCGCTGTATCTCGACGATCGGGCTATGCAAGAACTGCATAGCCTCGCGCGTGGACGTCGTTCGGGACGGAATCGGTGATCGTGCGAGGAAATCCGTGGTGGGTATGCAGTTTTCGCATAGCCCGATCGTCGAATTCTGTCTTTGACCAGGGCTTTCCAGGGTATGCGCGGGGCGCATCACTTCTCTGCGCGACTACACCCCACGCCTGTGGCCCTACTCCGTGGCCTCGCCGGCCCACCGTCCGAGGTTGTGCGCCGGCCGGGTACCGCGGATCAGCCGGCGAGACCGGTGACCAGGACCGGGTTGTGCGCGGGCGCCAGCCATTTCAGCAGAGTGATCATGCCGTCGCGGCTGATCGCGACGCAGCCGAGCGTCGGCTTGCCGTCGGTGACGTGCAGGAACATCGCGCCGCCCTTGCCCGGGGTGTGGGTGGGGTTGTTGTCGAAGTGCACGGCGTAGTCGTAGACGGGGCCGATGTCGTAGAGGTTCTCGCTCTCGGGCCCGGGGCTGGCGGCCTGCACGACCATGCGGTCGTAGGTGGGGGAGTTGACGTTCCCGTCCCACCAGTGCTGATTCGTCACCTTCGTGTAGGGCAGGGTGGTGCCCGGGTTGTCCTGGCGGCCGAACGCGAGGTCGAGCTTGAAGACGCCGAACGGGGTGCGGGGCACGCCGTCCTTGCCCTCGCCGATGCCCTGCTGCCCGACCTTGCCGGGGATCGGCCCGTAGACCTTGGTCCAGCCCTGCGCGAGCAGTGCCCACGCCGAGACCTGGACGTCCGTCGAGGAGAACGACGGTGCCGCCACCGTGATGACCTCGCGGGCCGTCGGCGCGGCCGCGACGGCGGCGTCGAGCAGCGCCTTGTCGGCGTCGGCAGCGGCGGCGTGCGGGACCGTCAGCGACGTGGCGACCGCGGCGGCGGGCAGCGCAGCAAGTCCCACCAGCACCTGACGCCTCTTGAGCAACATGCGTCACAGTATGGCACGAGCTGGGGTTTCACGTGAAGCCGGCGAGTCCACTGCCGCATGGCGCGCTGCGATGGGGGCTCGTCTTCCGTACCTTCGGGGGCGTGAACACGACGAGGGACATCTGGCTGCTGGTGGCGCGGGCGAGCGTCGGGGTGATGTTCTTCCTCAGCGGATGGGGGAAGGTCGCGAACCCGAAGCGGTTCGCCGCGGACTTCGCCGCGTGGGGGATCCCGGAACCCGACCTCGCGTCGACCGGGACGGCGTGGGCGGAGCTGGTCCTCGGCGCCCTGCTGGTGCTCGGGCTGCTCACTCGGTTCGCGGCCGCGGGGCTGGCGGTCACGATGGTGGGCGCGATCTACTACTCGGTCTGGCCCGCGGCGACCGAGGCGTCCACCACGGTCACCGGATTCCTGAGCCGGTTCTTCTACAGCCCCGAGTGGCTGCTGCTCCTGGTACTCCTCGCCCTCGCGGGCGCGGGCCCGGGCCGCTTCGCCCTCGACGAGCCGTTCGGCATCGAGGCCCGACTGCAACGCCGGTGACGGTCCGCCGGATCAGTCCGACGGGGCCGCGAACAGCAAGAGGTTCCCGTCCGCGTCGCGGACGGTGACGGTGTCGGAGCCCCACGGCTGCCGAGTCAGCGGCTCGGCGATCTCCGCGCCCCGCGCGGCGAACTCGTCCGCCAGCGCGGAGAGATCCGCCGCGGAGGCGAGGCCGAAGGTCGCCGCGAGCAGGTGCTCGCGGTCCCGGAGTTCCGGCCGGATCACCGGCTCGTCGACATGGCGGAGATTGAGCGCCAGCCCGTCCCGCGCCACCTGCGCGTAGAACGCGGGCTCGCCGTGCACGAACCGCGCCTCGAAGCCGAGGCGGTCGACGTAGTACGCGACCGCGGCGACGACGTCGGCGACGAACAGCTGCGGCTCGACGGAGCGGAGCGTCATCGCCCGGAATCCCGGAGGTGCTGCTCGACCCGCTCCAGCTTTGCCGTGAGCTGGCCGGTGTGCCCGGGCCGGATGTCGCACTTGACCACGAGGGAGACGCGCGGGGCGCTCTCGGCGAGGCGGTCGACGCACGCCTTGATCACGCCCATCACCTCGTCCCACTCGCCCTCGATGGTGGTGA
This sequence comes from Tsukamurella sp. M9C, assembly GCF_020169415.1. Taxonomy (GTDB): domain Bacteria; phylum Actinomycetota; class Actinomycetes; order Mycobacteriales; family Mycobacteriaceae; genus Tsukamurella. The sequence continues at coordinate 5,714 of NZ_JAIULG010000003.1, read as the reverse complement.
ACATCGCCGTGGTCTCGTTCGGCAGGCCGGACGCGCGGACGATGGCGACAGCTTCCGCGACGGCGGCGGCGACGCCACCGTCGGCACTCTGGTCCCCGCCCATCGGGCTGATCGAGAATGCTGCGAGCATCATTCGCCTCCCAGCTCGCGCCACAGGAATTCGTAGGCGAGGGCGGATTTGAAGGCGGCCTGCTTGTTGTCGGCCGCGCCGCCGTGGCCGCCCTCGATGTTCTCGTAGTAGTCCACCTCGATGCCGCGCTCCCGCAGCGCCGCCACGAACTTGCGGGCGTGGCCGGGGTGCACACGGTCGTCGCGGGTCGACGTGGTCACCAGGAGGGCGGGTAGGTCGGCGTCCGCGGCAGGCAGGTTCTGGTACGGCGAGTACTCGCTGATGTACGCCCACTGCGCGGGATCGTCCGGATCGCCGTACTCGGCCATCCACGATGCGCCGGCGAGGAGCTGGTGATAGCGCCGCATGTCGAGCAGCGGCACCTGGCAGACGATGGCGCCGAACAGCTCCGGGTACCGCGTGTACATCACGCCCATGAGCAACCCGCCGTTCGAGCCGCCCTGCGCGCCCAACTGCTCGCGCGTGGTGATGCCGCGGGCCACGAGATCCTGCGCGACAGCGGCGAAGTCCTCGTAGGCGCGCAGGCGGTGCTCCTTCAAAGCGGCCGTGTGCCAGTCGGGTCCGTACTCGCCGCCGCCGCGGATGTTCGCCAGCACGTAGACGCCGCCGCGCTCGATCCACGACGTCCCGGACACCGCCGTGTAGTCCGGCGTGAGCGAGACCTCGAAGCCGCCGTAGCCGTACAGCAGCGTCGGCTGCGGCCCGTCCGCGGGCTTGCGCACGACGAAGTAGGGGATCTGCGTGCCGTCGTCGCTGGTGGCGAAGAACTGCTCGGCCGTGACGCCCGTGGCGTCGTAGAACGCCGGCGCGGACTTCAGCGGCTCGACCGATCCGCCGGCCGTCCCGTGCAGCAGCGTGGGCGGCAGCGTGAAACCGCTGGCGGTGGCGAAGATCTCGTCGCCCTCGCGCGGATCGGTGTAGTAGACGCCGATCTCGGCCAGCTCGGGGAAGCCGCGGGTCTCCCGCTTCTCCCACGTGCCGGGCTCGAGGGTGTGCAACTCCGAGCGCACGTCCCGCATCGTCGACAACAGCAGGTACGACTTGGTCCACGAGTAGCCCGCCAGCGCGGTGTGCGCGTCGGGGGTGAAGACGGTGCTGTACTCGCGCGAGCCCGCCCGATAGGCGTCGAAGTCGAAGGCCACCAACGCACCCGGGGGCACCGTCCCGGTGGGCAACTCCCACGCGGACTTCGGGCGCACCAGCAGCCGCGACTCGTGCACGTCCGCATCGGAATCCGTCGGCACGTCGATCCGCTCCAGCGCCAGCGTGTCCGGCGAGAGCAGGTAGATCTCGCTGTTGTAGAAGTCGATCGCGCGCGAGACGAAATGTCGCTCGTAGCCGGGGGTGTCGTCGTAGCCGGCGCCGATCGAGACGTCCGAGTGATGGCCCTCGTAGACCAGGTCCGCGTGGCCCAGCGGGGTGTCGCGGCGCCACCGCTTGACCAGCCGCGGGTACCCCGAATCGGTGAGCGAGCCGGGCCCGAAGTCGGTGCCCACGTAGACGGTGTCCTTGTCGATCCACGAGATCCGGCTCTTCGCCTCCGGAAGGGAGAAGCCACCGTCGACGAACTCGCGGCGCGAGATGGAGAACTCCCGGACCACCGTCGCGTCGGCGCCGCCGCGCGAGAGCGAGACGAGCGCGCGGTCGTACCGCGCACCGTCGGGCGACTCGGCGCGGAGGACGGCTGCCCCGCCCCACACCCAGTTCTCGCCCTCGGCCTCGCGGAGGGCGTCGACGTCGATGACGACGTCCCACTCGGGGCTGTCGGTGCGGAAGGACTCGAGGGTGGTGCGGCGCCACAGGCCGTACGGGTGGTCGGCGTCGCGCCAGAAGTTCCACAGGTACTCGCCGCGGCGCACCGGGTAGGGGATGCGCTGGTCGGTGTCGAGGATGGCGAGCACGCCCGCCTCGAGCTCGTCGAACCTCGGTCCGGTCAGGCGCGCGGTGCTCGCGGCGTTGCGTTCCCGGGCCCAATCCAGGGCAGTGGCGGATTCCACTTCTTCGAGCCATGCGTACTGGTCCATGGACTCCACACTAGGGCTAGGCTGAAAGCCGTGGCTGATCACTTTGACACTGTTGTACTCGGCGCCGGCCCAGGAGGCTACGTCGCCGCTATTCGCGCCGCCCAACTCGGGCAGAAGGTCGCGGTCATCGAGGAGAAGTACTGGGGCGGTGTGTGCCTGAACGTGGGCTGCATCCCGTCGAAGGCGCTCCTGAAGAACGCCGAGCTGGCGCACACCTTCACGCACAAGGCGCAGCTGTTCGGCATCTCCGGTGACGTCTCGTTCGACTTCGGGGCGGCGTTCGACCGCAGCCGCAAGGTGTCGGAGGGGATCGTCAAGGGCGTTCACTTCCTGATGAAGAAGAACAAGATCACCGAGATCAACGGCTACGGCACGTTCGTCGACGCCAAGACCATCCAGGTTGGCGACCAGACGGTGACGGGCGACAACATCATCATCGACACCGGCTCGACGGTGCGCCTCCTCCCGGGCGTGACGCTGTCCGACAACGTGGTCACCTACGAGGAGCAGATCCTCACCCGCGACCTGCCCGAGTCGATCGCCATCGTCGGCGCCGGCGCCATCGGCATGGAGTTCGCGTACGTCCTCAAGAACTACGGCGTGGACGTCACCATCATCGAGTTCCTGGACCGCGCGCTGCCCAACGAGGACGCGGACGTCTCCAAGGAGATCGCCAAGCAGTACAAGAAGCTGGGCGTGAACATCCTGACCTCCACCAAGGTCGAGTCGGTCGACGACCAGGGCTCGCAGGTCGTCGTGAAGTACACCGGCCCGAAGGGTGCCGGGGAGATCACGGTCTCCAAGGTGCTCATGTCGATCGGCTTCGCGCCGCGCGTCGAGGGCTTCGGCCTGGAGAAGACGGGCGTCGCCCTCACCGAGCGCGGCGCCATCGCCATCGACGACTTCATGCGGACCAACGTGCCCGGCGTGTACGCCATCGGCGACGTCACCGCGAAGCTGCAGCTGGCGCACGTCGCCGAGGCGCAGGGCGTCGTGGCCGCCGAGACCATCGCCGGCGCGGAGACCCAGGCGCTGGGCGACTACCGCATGATGCCGCGCGCCACCTTCTGCCAGCCGCAGGTCGCCTCGTTCGGCCTCACCGAGCAGCAGGCCAAGGACGAGGGCTACGACGTCAAGACCGCGACCTTCCCGTACTCGGCGAACGGCAAGGCCCAGGGCCTCGGCGAGCCCGTCGGCTTCGTCAAGCTGGTCTCCGACGCCAAGTACGGCGAGCTGCTCGGCGGCCACCTCATCGGCCCCGACGTCTCCGAGCTGCTGCCCGAGCTGACCCTCGCGCAGAAGTGGGACCTCACGGTCAACGAGCTCGCTCGCAACGTCCACACGCACCCGACGCTGTCGGAGGCGCTGCAGGAGTCGATCCACGGCCTCGCCGGCCACATGATCAACCTGTAGGCATCGCGCTTTCCGGCGGCCCGGCACCGATCCACGGTGCCGGGCCGCCGTGCGCTTCCAGCCGAGTTGGACACTCGTGCCGGACCCTGGCAGGGTCGGGACCGCGGCGTGGCGTTGCCACGGCGCCGGGTCGAGAAGGGGCATCGGTCACCGTCGGGGACGTCCGCGCCGTGAGGCACGCAGTGGAACGCACTGCCCGGACGGAAGGAATCGATGACCCACGCAGCGACGCTCACCGACCACTACCCGACGCGCGTCGACCGGAGCGAGATCCACGACCGACCCGACCCCGTCGTCTGGCCCGGACGGTCCGGGCCCTGGCCCGACGGTGCCGTCGACGACTTCGCCGCACACGGCTTCCGCAGCGTGGAGGGCGTGCTCGACGCCGGTGGCATCCGCGACGTGTGCTCCGAGATCGATGCGGTGACGACCCGGCTCGGCGCCGATGAGCGGGTGATCCGGGAGACCTCCGACGGCAGCGTGCGGTCGGTCTTCGCGGTGCACGAACTGAGCGAGAGGATCGCGTCGATCATCGCGCGCGAGGAGATCGCCGGGGTCGCCCGGCAGCTGCTCGGCGACGACGTCTACGTGCACCAGAGCCGCGTCAACCTCAAGCCCGGCTTCGCCGGCGGACCCTTCTACTGGCACAGCGACTTCGAGACCTGGCACGCCGAGGACGGCATGCCCACGCCGCGCGCGGTGAGCGTCTCGCTGGCGCTCACGCCGAACACCCCGTTCAACGGCTCGCTGATGATCATGCCCGGCTCGCACCGCCGGTTCGTCTCCTGCGTGGGGCGCACGCCGGGCGAGTACCACCGCGAATCGCTCAAGTCCTACCGGCCGCCGTTCGGCACGCCGGAGGAGCGCGACATCGCCGCGATGGCCGACGAGTACGGGATCGAGCAGGTCACCGGCGGCGCGGGCAGCGCGCTGTACTTCGACTGCAACTGCCTGCACGCCTCGGCGGGGAACATCTCGCCGTACCCGCGGTCGAACCTGTTCGTCGTGTTCAACGCCGTGTCGAACGGGCTGGGTGAGCCGTTCGCCGCCGACGCCCGTCGACCGGATTACCTGGCGGCGCGGGAGTAGCTCACGAATTCGAGTTCTGCGGCGTCACGTGTGCTCCTGAGCACCTGTGGTGCCGCAGAACTCGACATCGTGAGCGGTCAGTGCGGGTGGCCGACGACGTTGACGACGGTGCCGTCGGGGGCGCGGACGAAGAACCGGCGCGGGCCCCACTCCTCGCTGGTGAGCGGGTGGACGATCTCGTAGCCGGAGCGCTGCGCTTCGGCGTAGGCCGCCTCGACGTCGTCGGTCATCACGGACAGGTCCGAGTCGATCTCCGCGGTCCGGTCGCCGGTCACGAGCTGCACGCTGGCGCCGTGGTCGGGGGAGGAGAAGCGGGCGACCCAGCCGAGGTTGAACTCCTCGTCCGTGAGGCCGAGGAAGTCGGCGTAGAAGCCACGGGCGGTGGCGATGTCGTCGACGGCGATGTTCGGGATCACCTTGTGCACCCGCATGATCAGGCCTTCTCGGGCTGGATGCCGAGGACGTCGATGGCGGTGGCGAGGCCGTCGTAGTTGGTCGCCAGCATGACGATCTCCACCAGCTTGCGGTCGTCGTAGAACGCGGCGAGGCGGGCCCAGGACTCGTCGGTGACCGCCTTGTCCTCGACCAGCTCGGTGACCACGTCGAGCAGCGCGGCGCTGCGCTCGTCCCAGCCCGAGCCGTCGAAGATGCGCTCGAACTGCGTGTCCGTCAGGCCGGCCTGCGCGCCGATGCGGCGGTGGTGGCCAAGCTCGTAGGCGTTCTCCCGCAGGAAGGCGACGCGGACGATGACCGTCTCCGACTCCGAGCGCTTGAGCGCACCGAAGGGCATGAGCATGCCCGAGTAGCCGAGCCAGCCGACGAACAGCCGCTTGGTGCGGCCGAGGGTGGAGAACAGGTGCATGTCGTCGGCGCGGATCGCCTTCGCGCCGATCTTGGCGATGGCGTAGTTGATGGGGCCGAGCTGGCGGAGTCCGCCGGGAGTCACGCGGGGTGTCATGACTCGACGCTACCGCCTGCGGAGCGCCGCCGGGAGACAGATATGAACGAAGTTCACTTCCGGGCCGGGGCCGGGAGGGCGGAGCTAGCGGACGAGGGAG
>NZ_JAIULG010000039.1 GCF_020169415.1 Tsukamurella sp. M9C | reverse complement strand
GCGTGCAGGCCCGGCACCGTGCCGGAGGATTCGATCACCACGTCGGCGTGCAGCGCCGCGATCGCAGCGGACTCGCGGGCGTCGAGAACCGTCGCGGCGCCCAGCGCCAGCGCGCGCTCCCGCGGCTCGGCCGCGATGTCGGTGGCCACCACCTCGGCGGCGCCGTGGTGCAGCGCGACGGCGACGGCGAGCAGCCCGATCGGGCCGGCGCCGATCACCGCGACCCGCTTGCCCGCGACGTCCCCGGCCCGCTCCACGCCGTGCCAGGCGACCGCGGCCGGCTCGATGAGCGCGGCGTCCCGCGGGTCGATCCCGGCGGGCAGGACGCGCAGCATCCGCGCCGGGAGCGCCACCCGGCGGGCGAAGGCCCCGTCGCAGTGCGGGACGTGCGCGGCCGAGCCGAGATACGTGGACGCGGGCGCGAGGTTCGGGCGCTCGGGCGGGTACGGCACCCCGTCGACCCCGTGCGGCGTACCTGGATGCACGGCGACGGGCGTCCCCGCCGCGGGCCCGGACCCGTCCGCCGCCGCCCGCTCGACGGTGCCGACCACCTCGTGCCCGAGCACCATCGGGGCGCGCAGGATCGAGGCCCCGGCGGCACCGTGCAGCCAGTAGTGCAGGTCGGAGCCGCAGACCCCGCCGTACGAGATCGCGATCACGGCCTCGTCGCCGGCGGGCACCGGCTCGGGGAGCGCCTCCACCCGCAGGTCCTCGGCCGCGTGCGCGACGACACCCAGGTTCACAGTGCTCTCCTTCATACGACGGCCGTCATGCCGCCGTCGACGTACAGGACCTGCCCGTTGACGAACGCGGACGCCTCGGAGGCGAGGAAGACCAACGGGCCCACGAGGTCCGCGACGTCGCCCCACCGCGCGGCCGGGGTGCGGCCGGCCACCCACGCGGAGAACTCCGCGTCGTCGACGAGGGCCTGCGTCAGCTCGGTGGCGAAGTACCCGGGGGCGATCGCGTTGGCGGTGACGCCGTGCGGCGCGAGCTCGGCGCACAGCCCCTTGGTCAGCATGACGATGCCGCCCTTGGTCGCCGCGTACGGCGTGATGTTCGGCCGCGCCAGCTGCGACTGCACCGAGCCGACGTTGACGATGCGGCCGCTGCCGCGCGCGATCATGCCCGGCGCGACCCGCTTGGCGAGGAGGAAGGCGCTGGTGAGGTTGGTCGACACCAGGGCGTTCCAGTCGGCGACGGGGAACTCGGTCAGCGGGTGCCGGATCTGCATGCCCGCGTTGTTGACCAGGACGTCCGGGGTGCCGTGCTCGGCCTCGATCGCGCCGATCGCCGCGTCGACCGCGGCCTCGTCGGTCACGTCGAAGGCGCTGGAGTACACGGGATTCCCCGTCGTGATCTCCCCGGCCGCCCGACGGGCCGCCTCCGGGTCACGGCCGTGCACGATCACGGTGGCGCCGGCCGCGGAGAGGCCCTCGGCGAGGCGGCGGCCGATGCCGCGGGTGCTGCCGGTGACGAGGGCGGTGCGGCCGGTCAGGGCGAAGGCGGAGGTGTCGCTGGGCATGGGGGCCTTTCAGTGCGCGGCCGGAGCGGCGGACGAAATCGGCGCCGACGGGGCGGAGACCGCGGCGGGGGAGGGGAAGTCGAGGGTGCTCAGCGCGGCGGTACCGGGCACCGCGTAGCCCGGGCCGGCCTCGGCGTCCGAGATCTTCACGGCGTCGTCGGTGCGGGTGAGGTCGCGGCCCACCGTCTCGGGCACCAGGAAGGTGCTCGCGGTGGTGATGGTGCACAGCGCCACCATGTAGAGGCCGAGGACGAGCCAGTTCCCGTCGGTGACCTTGATCAGGTAGGCGCCGAGCACGCCCGCCACGCCGCCGGCGAGGACCGCGGAGATCTCCCGCGCCATGGCGACGCCCAGGTAGCGGTGCCGCGCGCCGAACATCTCGGGGATGAGCGCGCACTGCGGGCCGAGCATGGAGTTCACGCCCACGCCGATGCCGATCGCGATGACCGCGACGGCGATCGCGTGGTTGTGCAGCGTCAGCGCCCACCAGGCGGGCAGCGCGTAGACGAGCAGGAACAGGGCCCCGGCCCGGTAGACGATGCGGCGGCCGAACCGGTCGGAGAGGTGCCCGGTGAACGGGACGGAGAAGACTCCGATGAGCGAGCCGATCGTGACGCCCCAGGTGAGCACGCCCTTGTCGGCGCCTGGTCCGGTGACGGTGACGAAGAAGGACAGGGCCAGCGCCTGGAACATGTACGAGCCGCCGTTCTCCGCCATGCGCAGGCCGATGCCCACGAGGACGCCGGGGAAGCCGTGCTTGAACAGCTCGCGGACGGGCTTGTCAGCCACCTGCTCGTGCTTCTCCAGCTCGACGAAGGTCGGCGTCTCCTGCAGCTTCATCCGGATGACCACGGCCAGCAGGATGAGCAGGAACGAGGAGAGGAAGGGCACGCGCCAGCCCCAGCTCAGCATCGCCTCCTCGGGCAACTGACTGATCAGCGTGAAGACCAGCGCGGCGAGCAGCGTGCCGGCCTGGATGCCGATGAACGGCAGCGCCGAGAAGAAGCCGCGGCGTTTCACCGGCGCGTACTCGGCCATGAGCACCGTCGACCCCGCCTGCTCGGCGCCGGCGCCGAAGCCCTGGAGGAGGCGCAGCGTGACCAGCATGATGGGCGCCCAGATGCCGATCGACTCGTAGGTGGGCAGCAGGCCGATCAGGGTGGAGGCGCCGCCCATCAGCATGATCGTGATGACCAGCACCGCCTTGCGGCCGACCTTGTCGCCGAGGCGGCCGAAGAACAGGCCGCCGAAGGGGCGGGCGGCGAAGCCGACGCCGAACGTCGCGAAGGCCGCCACCGTCGCCATCGCCGGATCGCCCTGCGGGAAGAACAGCACGTTGAAGATCAGGGCCGTGGAGAGGCCGTACAGCGCGAAGTCGAAGTACTCGAGGGCGCTGCCGATGCTGGAGGCCAGGGTCGCGCGCTTGAGGTTGGCGGCGTACTCGGGGTCCTGCTCGGGCGAGGTGGTGGTGGTCGACAACAGCGTCTCCTTCGAACCATCGGCTCGTGACCGGCGTCACATCCGATGCCTCGAAGCTAACACTAGATCGAACGGTGTACAACCAGCTGAACGAAATCGAGGTCGACGGTGCGCCGCGGGATCGGCCGGGGAGCCCCCGTCGCGCCTCCCGAGTGAACTGCGACTCACCGGGATCGATTAGTGTCCCGAAGCATGACCACCTCGCCCGCGGCACCGTCGGACCCGGAGGAGGGTGAGCAGCTCACCCGAGCCCTGAGTAACCGCCACATCCAGCTCATCGCGATCGGCGGCGCCATCGGCACCGGCCTGTTCATGGGCTCCGGCAAGACCATCTCGGTGGCCGGGCCGTCGGTGATCGTCGTGTACATGGTGATCGGCTTCATGCTGTACTTCGTCATGCGCGCGATGGGCGAGCTGCTGCTCAGCCGCACCGGGTACCGCAACTTCTCGGACTTCGCCGGCGACATCCTCGGCCCGTGGGCGGCGCACTTCACCGGCTGGACCTACTGGTTCTGCTGGGTGGTCACCGCCGTCGCCGACGTGGTCGTCATCGCGTCCGTCTACATCACGTTCTGGGCGAAGGACATTCCGCCGTGGATCCCGGCGGTCGTCGTGATCGTGCTGCTCATCGGCCTCAACCTGCCGACGGTCCGCGCCTTCGGCGAGACCGAGTTCTGGTTCGCCATGATCAAGATCGTCGCGATCGTGGCGCTCATCGTCGTCGGCGCAGTGCTCATCATCACCGGCTTCGAGCACGACGGCGCCCGCGCCTCGCTCGCCAACCTCTGGGAGCACGGCGGCGTCTTCCCGCAGGGCTTCATGGGCTTCGTGGCCGGCTTCCAGATCGCCGTCTTCGCCTTCGTCGGCATCGAGCTCGTGGGCACCGCGGCCGCCGAGACGAAGAACCCCGAGAAGAACCTGCCCCGCGCGATCAACGCCATCCCGATCCGCATCCTGCTCTTCTACGTCGGTTCGCTGGTGATCCTCATGTCGGTCGTGCCGTGGGACCGGTTCAGCAAGGACGAGTCCCCGTTCGTCATGCTCTTCACCCTCGCCGGGCTGGGCGCCGCCGCGCACCTGGTCAACGCCGTCGTGCTCACGTCGGCCATGTCGTCGGCGAACTCGGGCATCTACTCCACCTCGCGCATGGTCTACGGCCTCGCCACCGAGGGCGACGCCCCGAAGGTCTTCGCCAAGCTGTCCGGGCGCAAGGTGCCGCAGAACGCGCTCTTCCTCACGGGCGTGATGATGCTGTCCTCGGTCGTGCTGCTCGGCTTCGGCCTGGACAAGTCCGCAGGCTTCACCGTGGTCACCACGGTCTCGTCGCTGTGCTTCATGTTCGTCTGGACGATCATCCTGGTCAGCTACCTGGTGTACCGCTCGCGGCGCCCGCAGGCGCACGCGGAGAGCGCCTTCAAGATGCCGCTCGGCACCGTCATGCCGTGGGTGATCTTCGCCTTCTTCCTGTTCCTGCTGTGGGCCTTCACCCGCGAGACCGACACGCTGCAGGCCATGCTCGTGACGCCGATCTGGTTCCTCATCGTCGGCGCCGCGTACCTCGTGCTGCGCCGCAACCCCGAGCACCTCGCCGCGCGACGGGCCTTCGCCGCTCGCGTCGAGGAGGAGAAGAAGGCCGCCGCGCAGTGGCGGGCCGCGCGGGGCTGAGTCAGGCGCGGGTCGCCGTGCGGGACTCGGCCGTTGGTGCGGTGCGTACGGCGGGGGCGCCGACGGGGGTGACCCGGACCCAGGTGTCGTTGACCGCGGAGTTGCCCGAGAGCCGGTCCACGCGCGCGGGATCGTGCAGCAGGTTCACGTTCTGGCCCGCGAGCTCGTCCGCGACGCGCCAGCCGGTCCCGCCGTGGCCCCATCCGTGGGGGATGGCGATCGTGCCCTGACGGATCTCGTCGGAGATCTCCAGCGCCACGTCGATGGTCCCGGTCGTCGAGGCGACGGTGACGTCCTGTTCCGCCGCGATGCCCAGGCGTTCCGCATCCGCGGGGTGCATCAGCACCGTGCATCGGTTCGATCCGGTGACCATCGTGGGCACGTTGTGCAGCCACGAGTTGTTGCTGCGCTGGCGGCGGCGGCCGATCAGCTTGAGGTCGTATCCGTCGCTCGCCGTCGTGTGAGACCGGCCCGCGAGGGCGTCCGGAAGGATCCGGCGGGCCTCCTCGAGGAACGATGCCGGTGCCAACTCGATCCGGCGCCCGCGGGTGGCGATCACCTCGCGCAACCGGGGCTCGAGGGCGCCGAGGTCGATGCCGCCGACGCTCTCGCGCATCCGCTTGAGCGTGAGGCCGCGCCGCCCGCGGCGGAGCACCCCGTACGGGCCGAGGGCGATCGGCAGGACCAGCATCCGCTCGGGCGTGAACAGGTCCGTCAGGCGGCGCAGGGGGCGGCTCAGGAGGCGCCGGGCCGGTATCGGTAGCACCTCGAGGATCAGGCGGTTGAGGATCTGCCAGTCGTCGAAGCCGTCGGCGGGCTTGTCGAGGATCTGGTGGGTGTACCGCGCGTTGTTCCGCACGCTGAACGCCGAGACCAGGAGGTTGAAACCGCCCCGTTCCAGGTGCGAGATCGGGGGCAGGACGAAGTCGGCGTGCCGCGTGGTCTCGGTGAGGTAGATGTCGACGGAGACCATCAGGTCCAGGCCCGCGAGCGCGGCGTCCATGCGACCGCGGTTCGGTACCGACGAGACGGGGTTGCCGGCGTAGGTGACCATCGCGCGGATCCGGCCCCGGCCGGGTGTGGTGAGCTCGTCGGTGAGGGCGGCGATGGGGAGCTCGCTGCGGAACGAGGGATAGCGACCCGACCGGTCGGTCCACCGGCCGTAGGCCACGGGGATGAACCTGGCGAGCCGCGGGATGTCGACCGGCGGGGTCGGGAACATCATGCCGCCGGGCCGGTCCAGGTTCCCGGTGACGATGTTGATCGCGGAGATCAGCCACGTGACCAGCGTTCCGGTCTGCTGCTGGCAGATGCCGATCCGGCAGTAGATCGCCGCCGACCGCGCGGCCGCGTGCTCGCGCGCCAGCTCGGTGATCGTCTCCGCGGGGACCCCGGCGAGCGGCGCCATGGCGGCGGGGGTCGCGTCGGCGACGAGGTCGCGGAGTGCATCGAGACCGCGGGCCGAGCGGGCGAGGAAGGCGTCGTCGCACAGGTTCTCGGTGAACAGGACGTGCAGCATCCCCATCAGCAGGTAGACGTCGCCGCCCGGTTCCACCGCCACGTGCTGGTCGGCCAGCTTCGCGGTCTCGGTGCGGCGGGGGTCGATCACGACGACCTTCCCGCCCCGCTCGCGGATCGCCTTGATCCGCCGGGGCGCGCCGGGCATCGTCGACAGCGAGCCGTTGGAGACCGCGGGGTTCGCGCCGACGATCACCAGGCGATCGCTGTGGTCGATATCGACCACGGGCACCAGCGCATTGGAGCCGAACATGCGCCACGCGGTGAACTCGTGCGGATACTGATCGATCGACGAGGCGGTGTAGAAGTTCGGCGTCGCCAGCGCCACCCGGAGCGTCAGCCCGTTGGCGACGCTGGTGTTGTGGGCCGCCGGGTTGCCCAGGTACATCGACAGGGCGCGGAAGCCGTGCTCCTTGCGGATCGCGCGCAGTCGCCGGCCGATCTCGTCGAAGGCCTCGTCCCAGTCCACCGGCTCGAACGTCTCGCCCACGCGGCGCATCGGCGTGCGCAGCCGGTCGGGATCGTGGTGCAGCCCGCCCATCGCGGTCGCCTTCGGGCAGATGTACCCCTTCGACAGCACGTCGTCGGGGTCGCCGGTGACGCGTGTGACCTGCTGGTCCTCGTCGACGGTGACCAGGATCCCGCAGTGCGCCTCGCACAGGCAGCAGTGGGTGGGACGGGTGGTGGCGGGCATGGCTCCTCCTCGGTCTGCCCCGCCCACGGTAATCGCAAAGGCGCGCCTCCGGTGCCATTATGTGAATGAACGTTCTCAGTCCTGTTCGGTGAGCATCGGCGCGTCCGGGCCCAGCGGGCGGTGCAGGAGCGAGCCGCGGGTCACCGCCGCCCGGCCGAACCGGGTGCGCAGCGAATCCATGGCCAGGTCCAGGTCCGCATCGTGCTCGCCGCCGTCGAAGGGCAGCGCGAGCTGGACGGCGCCGTGGTTCTCCAGGTTCGCCAGGGAGAGCCCGATCAGGGTGCACCCGCGATCGCGCACCAGGGGCATCGCCTCGTCGAGCAGGGCGCGCGCGGTGGCGAGCACGACCTCGGTCGCGTCGGTGGGCTCGCGCAGGGATCGGGAGCGGGTGACGGAGGAGAAGTCGTCGAACCGCAGCCTCAGTTCGACGGTGCGCGTGACGCGCCCGGCGGCCCGGAGTCGCTCGCCGAGGCGATCCACGATCGCCAGGGCCGTGCCCTCGATCTCGGCCTCCGACTTCGTCCGGCGGCCGAGGGCGCGTTGCGCGCCGATGGATTTCCGGCGCCGGCCGGTGTCGACGCGGCGGGGGTCGTGCGCCATGGAGAGGGCGTACAGGTGTCGCGCGGTGCCGCGCCCGAGGAAGGCGGCGAGGCGGTGCTCGCCCAGCTCGGCGATCTGCCCGACGGTGGCGATCCCCACCTCGTGCAGCCGGGCCTCGGTCTTCGGGCCCACGCCCCACAACCGCCGAACCGGGAGCGGGTGCAGGAACTGCAGCTCCGTGCCGGGCGGGACCTCGAGCAGACCGTCGGGCTTGCCGACGGCGCTCGCCACCTTGGCGAGGAACTTGCTGCGTGCGACGCCGACGGTGATCGGCAGCCCGACCTCCTTCGCCACCCGATCCCGGAGGCGGGCGGCGATCTGCACCGGGGTGCCGCGGATGGCGCGGAGGCCGCCCACGTCCAGGAAGGCCTCGTCGACCGACAGACCCTCCACCACGGGCGTGGTGTCCCGGAAGATCTCGAAGACCCGGCGGCTGGCCTCCATGTACGCGTCGAACCGGGGCGGCTGGGTGATCGCGAACGGCGCGAGCGCGAGGGCCTCGCGGTGCGGCATGGGGGAGCGGACGCCCTTCGCCTTCGCCTCGTAGCTGGCGGCCAGCACGACGCCCGAGCCGACGAGCACGGGCCGGCCCCGCAGCCAGGGGTGATCGCGCTGCTCGACCGAGGCGTAGAACGAGTCGAGATCGGCATGCAGGATCGACGCCTCGGCCCGCGCGTCCATGCTCATGACCGCAGTATCGCGCCCGGGTCCGACAAGTGACCGTGGCGACATTGCGCAGAACTGACTTCTGAGTAAGGTTACTTCAAAGTCAGTTGCTGAGAGCCTCCCCGAGGAGTCGCACATGAGTACCTACCTGATCACGGGCGCCACCGGTTTCCTGGGCCGCCGGATCGTCCCCCTGCTGCTGGAGCGCGAGCCCGAGGCGGAGGTGCACCTGCTCGTGCGCCCGTCCTCCGCGTCCAAGCTGGACGAATGGCGCGCCCGATGGGGCGAGGACCGCGTCCGCCCGCTGCTCGGCGACCTCGGCGCGCCCGGCCTGGGCCTCGCCGCGGAGCCCGAGGGCGTCGACGCCGTCCTGCACCTGGGTGCGGTCTACGACATGGGCGCGAGCGCGGAGGCGAACGACCGGGTCAACGTCGAAGGCACCCGCGCCGTCATCGATCTGGCGCGCCGCGCCGGCGCCGAGCTGCATCACGTCTCCTCCGTCGCCGTCGCGGGGGACTACCGGGGAAGCTTCGGCGAGAACGACTTCGACCTCGGGCAGGGCTTCCCCTCGCCGTACCACCGCACCAAGTTCGAGTCCGAGAAGCTGGTGCGCGAGGCCGAGGACCTGCGCTGGCGCGTCTACCGGCCCGCCATCGTGGTCGGGGACTCGCGCACCGGCGAGATGGACAAGATCGACGGGCCGTACTACTTCTTCCCGACCTTCGACGCCCTGCGGCGCGTCCCGTCGATGATCCCGATGGTGTTGCCGGACACCGGTGATACGAACGTCGTCCCGGTCGACTACGTCGCCGCGGCGCTGGTCGAGCTCCTGCTCCGGCCGGACGGAACGGGTCGGACGTACCACCTGGTGAACCCGGAACCGCAGAGCGTGCTGGAGCTGTACCGGGCCATCGCCCGGCCCGCGGGCGCGCCCCGCGCGGTGGGCAGGGTGCCGCGCCGCGTGGTGGACCCCGCCCTGCGCGCGAGCGGTGCGGGCAAGGTGGGCGTCCTGCGCGACACCGCCCTCAAGCAGGCAGGCATCCCGCCGAAGGCCTTCGAGAACCTCGGCTTCACGGCGACCTACACCTCGCAGCCCACGCAGCGGGCGCTGCAGGGCACCGGGATCGAGGTCCCGCCGCTGAAGGACTACGGGCCCCGGCTCTTCCAGTACTGGCGCGAGCAGCTCGACCCCGCGCGGCTCCGCCGCCGCGACCCGATCGCCGGGCGCCATGTGGTCATCACCGGCGCCTCGTCGGGCATCGGCCGGCAGACGGCGATCGAGCTCGGCGAGCGGGGCGCGCGCGTGATCCTGCTGGCGCGCAACGCCGCCGAACTCGAGGCCACGGCGGAGCAGGTGCGGGCGAGCGGCGGAGAGGCCGCCACGTACGTGTGCGACGTGACCGACGGCGACGTCGTCGACGCGACCGTGGCCCGGGTCCTCGCGGACCACGGCCACGTCGACTACCTGATCAACAACGCGGGCCGGTCGATCCGGCGGTCCGTCAAGGCCTCCACCGGCCGGATGCACGACTTCGAGCGCACCATGGACGTGAACTACTTCGGCGCCGTGCGGATGATCCTCGCGCTGCTCCCGCACATGCGGGAGCGGGGCTTCGGCCACGTCGTGAACATCTCCAGCATCGGCGTTCTCGCGCGGGGGCCGCGGTTCTCGGCGTACGTCGCGAGCAAGGCGGCCCTCGACGCGTTCACCGACATCGCGGCCACCGAGACCCTGTCGGATCACGTCACCTTCACCAACGTCCACATGCCACTGGTCCGGACCGAGATGATCGCCCCTACCGAGGCCTACGACGATGCGCACGTCATCAGCCCGGA
Source organism: Tsukamurella sp. M9C (assembly GCF_020169415.1). Classification (GTDB taxonomy): domain Bacteria; phylum Actinomycetota; class Actinomycetes; order Mycobacteriales; family Mycobacteriaceae; genus Tsukamurella. The sequence continues at coordinate 33,862 of NZ_JAIULG010000039.1, read as the reverse complement.
GAAGGCGGCCCGGATCATCATCCGCGCCATGCGCGAGCGGCCCACACGGGTGAACACGCCGCTCGGCGTGGTCGGCGCGCTGGGCCGCACCTTCACCCCGCGGATCACCCGGCGGATGCTCCACCAGGACTACCTCACGACGCGCGACTCGGCCGCGGCGAAGGGCGTGTCGGCGTAGGTGCGGAGCGGGCGTTTGCGCTCAGCTCGACTCGAACGCTCGCGCCCGACACGGCTCCGGTGTTCACTGGAGCGGTGGGATGGGTGGCGGTGGTGCGGCGTGTCGGTATCGCGGTACTGACCCTGCTGTTGGCGTCCATCGTCATCTTCTCGGTGCTGCACGCGGTTCCGGGTGATCCCGCGGTGGCACTCGCCGGTGCGGACGCGTCGCCGGCGACCCTGGAGGCGCTCCGCCACGAGCTGGGCCTCGACCGGCCGCTGGTCGTGCAGTACCTGCAGTGGCTCGGCGGGGCGCTCACGGGTGACCTCGGTCGGTCCTACGTCATCGGGGGCAGGATCGACGCGCTCCTCGCCGACGGCCTGCGCAACACCGCTGCCCTGGGGCTCACGGCCCTGGTGATCGCGGTCGTGGCCGCCGCGGCGCTGTCGTTCGTCGCCGTCGCCTCGCGCAGGACGTGGGTGCGGTCGGCGATCGCCGGGTTCGAGGTGATCGGGATCGCGGTACCGCCCTTCGTGACCGGCGTCCTCCTCGTCGAGTTCTTCGCCGTCGTATGGCCGGTGCTGCCCGCGGGCGGCACGCCGCCGCGCGGCTACACCGACGACGTGGGGATCACGCTCCAGTACCTGCTGCTGCCCGCCGTCTGCCTCGCGATCCCGGTGGCCTCGACCCTCACCCGGTTCTTCTCCGAGGCGCTCCGCACCGAGTGGGCACGGCCCTACGTGCTGACCGCGCGCGCCGCGGGCGTTCCGGCGGGCCGGATCCTGTTGCGGGGAGCGGCCCGCAACGCGCTGCCCTCGGTGGTCACGGTGTTCGGCATCCAGGCCGGCCAGCTGCTCGGTTCGGCGGTGTTGGTCGAGGCGATCTTCGCGTGGCCCGGTCTGGGGCAACTCCTCGGGCAGGGCATCGCGGCGCGCGACTATCCGGTGGTGCAGGCGGTGCTTCTGCTCGCGGTCACCGTGTTCGTCGTCATCGCGCTGCTCACCGACGCCGCGTACCGCCTCCTCGACCCCACCCGGAGGCCGGCATGACGCGCTCGCGCACCCTGCTCGCCGGGGCCGCACTGCTCCTTCTCCTCGGGCTTCTCGGCGTCGCCGCACCGCTGCTGGCGCCCGAGGATCCCCTCCGGCAGATCCCCGGAGCGAACCTGCTGCCTCCGGTAGCCGGCCACCCGCTGGGCACCGACGATCTGAACCGGGACGTCCTCAGTCGCGTGCTGTACGGGATCCGGACCAGTCTGCTCGTGATCTTCACCGCGGTTCCGATCGCCGCGCTGATCGGCGTCGGGCTGGGCGTCGCGAGCACCGCCCATCGGGCGATCGACACCGTCCTCGCCCGCGCCTCCGACGTCGTCCTGGCGTTCCCCGCGCTGATCCTCGCGATCCTGCTCACTGCGCTGCGGGGCCCGGGCATCGTCACCGTCGTGCTCGCGATCGCCGTCGCCGAGGCACCGGTCTTCCTCCGGCTGACCCGCGCCGAGATCCTGCGTCTGCGGGGAACCGCCTACGTCGAGGCGGCCCGGGTCGCCGGCGCGTCGCCGGGCACCGTCCTCGCCAAACACGTGCTGCCCAACGCGCTCGAGCCGCTCGCAGTCCAGGTGGCGCTCGCCCTCTCCCTCGGCGTCTTCGTCGAGTCCGGGCTGAGCTTCGTGGGGGTCGGGGTGCGCCCGCCGACGCCGTCCTTGGGCTCGGTGCTGGCGGGAGCGGTGAACAACTGGGACGCCAACGCCGCGTACGCCTGGGGGCCGCTGGTCGCGATCGTCGCCCTCTCGCTCGCCCTGTTGCTCATCGCCCGAGGATTCGCGGGGGCCCGCCGATGACCGCGCCGCTGACCATCTCCGGTCTCACGGTCACCGGCCCCGACGGTCGGGTACTCGTCGACGGCCTCGACCTGACCGTCTCGGCGGCCTCCGTCACGGCCCTGGTCGGCGAGTCCGGTTCAGGCAAGACGCTCACGGGCCTCGCGATCCTCGGCCTCCTGCCCGCGGGGCTCTCCGCCACGGGCAGCATCGAGCTCGGTGGGGAGCAGGTGATCGGGCGCAGCGAGCGCGAACTGCGACCACTGCGTGGGACGCGCGCGGCACTGGTCTTCCAGGAACCGCAGTCGGCACTCAATCCGTCGCAGCGGATCTGGCGGCAGATCCTCCAGGTCCTGCGCGCCCACAGGCGGGTGGGGCGCGCCGACGGTCGGCGCCGGGCGATCGAATTGCTTACCGACGTCGGCATCCCCGAACCCGACGTCCGCGCCGACTGGTACCCGCACCAGCTCTCCGGCGGGCAGAAGCAGCGCGTGGTCATCGCCCTCGCCCTCGCCGCCGAGCCCGCGCTCCTCATCGCCGACGAGCCGACGACCGCGCTCGACGTCACCGTCCAGGCGCAGATCCTCGCGCTGCTCCGCGACCTGCGCGACCGGAAGGGCCTTGCGGTCCTGCTCATCTCGCACAACCTGGGCGTCGTCGCCGACCTCGCCGACACCGTCACCGTCGTCCGCGCGGGCGAGACCGTCGAGGCCGCGCCGGTCGACGAGATCTTCGCGCACCCACGGGCCGCGTACACCCGGGAGCTGCTCGGCGCCGTTCCTCGTCTCCCCACCGGGGCCGGGCAGGCGGGGGACACCCCGGCGCCGGAACCGGTCGTGCGTGTCGAGGGACTTCGCGTGGTGTTCGACGGTGCGCCCGCGCTCGACGGCGTCGATCTCACGGTGGGTCGCGGTGAGGTGGTGGGGCTCGTCGGCGAATCGGGCTCGGGGAAGACGACGCTGGGGCGCGTCCTCGTCGGCCTTCAGGGCGCCGATGCGGGCCTCGTCGACGTGCGCGCGACGAAACTTGGGCTCGTCCACCAGGACCCGTACGCCGCGCTCGACCCGCGCTGGGACGTCGGCCGGATCGTGGTGGAGCCGCTGCACATCGCCGGTCAGCGCGACAACCGGATCCTGCGGGAACGCGCCGCCGACCTGATCGACGCCGTCCGGCTCCCGGCGGACGTGCTGCGTCGGCGGCCCGCCGAACTCAGCGGAGGTCAGCGGCAGCGCGTGGCCCTCGCGCGCGCCCTGGCGGGCTCGCCCGACCTCGTAGTGGCGGACGAGCCGACCAGTGCACTGGACGTGTCCGTGCAGGCGGGCGTCCTGGACCTGTTCCGGGAACTGCACGCGGAGTTCGGTTTCGCCGCGGTGTTCATCACCCATGATCTCGCCGTGGTGGGCGAGGTCGCGGATCGGGCGGTGGTGCTGCGGCACGGCCGCGTCGTCGAGGAGGGACCGGCGAGGTCCCTGCTGGCGGCGCCTCGATCGGAGTACGCGCAGGAGCTCGTGGCCGCGGTGCCGGTGCCCGACCCGGAGGTCCAACGGGCGCGGCGGGAGGAGCGGCGATGAACGGCGTCACGCGACGATCGGTTCTGCTGGGGGCGTTGGGAATCGGCGCGGCGGGCGCGCTGTCGGGGTGCACGTCCGCCGTCCAGCAGGCGCGGGACGCGAACGCCGCGCCCGGCGGCGCCGGCGGCACACTGGTGCTCGGCTCGTTGGCCGACATCGACCCGAAGTCGATCTACAGCCAGTCGGTCACGACGATGGCGATCGGCCTCCTGGTGTGGGACACCCTGATCCGGTACGACCGGAGCACGCGCACACCCCGCCCCGCGGTGGCCCGGTCATGGGACGCCGCACCCGACGGCCGGAGCCTGACCCTGCACCTGCGGGACGACGTCCGCTTCCACACCGGTCGCCCGCTCACGTCGAAGGACGTCGCGTACGCCGTGTCGGTCTACGCATCCGACGCCGCGGGTTCCCAATTGCAGTCGGCGGCGAAAGCGGTGACTGCGGTCGCCACCCCGGATCCGTACACCGCCGTCCTGCGGTTCGCCGCCCCCGTGCCGAACGTCTTCGACCTGCTGGAGTTCATGCTGCTCGTCGATTCCGAATCGGCCGCGGAGCTGCGTGCGGGGACGAGCTTCGTGGGCACCGGGCCGTTCCGGTTCGACGGCCGCGAGGTGGCGGCGAGCGCCCGCTTCCGCCGCTTCGACGGGTACTGGCGAGGGCCCGCTCGCCTCGACGGCGTGACGCTGCGCGTGGTCCGCGACGCCGGTGCGCTCCTCACGTCGATCCGGGCGGGACAGTCCGATCTCGTTCTCGACGCCGCGCCGCGGGCGCTGCGGCAGTTCCGGGACCAGTCGCTGTACCGGATCACGACCGGTGACGTCCACGACGCCGCGTACTACGTGGGCGCCAACGTCGCCGCGCCCGCCCTGGCGGACAAGCAGGTGCGGCAGGCGATCTCGTACGCCGTCGACCGGGACCGGATCGCCGCGGAGGTGTTCGCGGGCGCGGCCCTGCCGAGCTCGGCGCCGTGGGCCGCGAGCTCGCCCGGGTACGACGGTGCGGCCGCGTCCCACTACCGGAAGGATCATGAGCGGGCCCGCGCGCTGCTCGCTGCGGCCGGCGGTCCCCGACGCCTGGCCCTGAGCTACCCGACCGGATTGGCCGCGGCACCGGCGATCGCGGCGATCGTGCAGAACGACCTGGCGGAGGTCGGGGTCACCGTCGACCTGGATCCCCGGGAGCAGGCCGCCTTCTCGCCCTTCCTCAAGTCCGGGAAGCACGAATTGTGGGTGGGCCCGCACGGCTTCGGCCAGTCCGACCCGCTGACCCTGGCGAGCGGCGCCGCGCCCTTCAAGCCGAAGGGCAACCTGTCGGGGTTCTCCGCGCCCGAGTACACGGGCCTCGTCGCGCGTCTGGCGGAGGAGGGGCCGGGCCGGCCGGCGGTGCTGCGGGAGTACACGGACTACCTGCTCGATCAGCAGTTCGTCATCGACCTCGTGGTCTCGCCCGCCACCTACGTCTCACCCGCACGGGTCAAGGGCCTGGACTGGAACCTCTACAAGTACATCGACCTGCACGGCGTCACGATCCGCTGATCACAGCCAGCGGTAGCGCACCTCGGGGCGTCCGCGCCCGCCGTACTCGGTGACCCGCTCGCACAACCGGTCGTCCGCGAGGCGCTCGAGGTAGCGCCAGGCGGTCACGCGCGACATTCCCGTGCGGGCGGCCACGTCGGCGGCGCCGAGCGGTTCGTCGGCGTGGCGCAGCGCGCCCGTCACGGCCTCCAGAGTCGACGGTGCCAGCCCCTTCGGAGCCGTCGTCGCCGCGGGCGCCTCGCGCAGCGCGGCGAAGGCGGCGTCCACCTCCCGCTGGCCCACGTCGCCGCCGCCCAGCGCGTCCCGGAAGGAGAGGTAGCGGCGCAGCCGGTCCGCGAAGGCGGCGAAGGTGAACGGCTTGATCAGGTAGAGGATCGCGCCGCTCGCCATCGCGCCCCGGACGGTCTCCATGTCGCGGGCCGAGGTGATCACCATGACGTCGGGCCGCGGCCGGACGGAGGCGAGGTCCGCCGCGAGGTCGAGGCCGCTGCGATCCGGCAGCCCCACATCGGCGAGCACGAGGTCGACCGGCGGGCCGGCGACGGCGGACCGCCGGACCTCGCCGAGCGCGGCGGCGGCCGTGCCGGCGACCCCGGCAACCTCGAAACCGTCCATGCGCCGGACGTATTCGGCGTGCGCGCGGGCGATCTGAGGCTCGTCGTCGACCACCAGCACTCGGATCGTCATCGCTCTCCCTCCGGTAGGCGCACCGTCACCGTCGACGGCGCGCGCTCCGCCTCGATCGTGCCACCCGCCTGCCGCACCACCTGATCGACCAGGGCGAGGCCGAGCCCGCCGCCGTGCAGGCGGCCGCTGCGGTCCTTGGTCGAGTAGCCGCGTGTCCGGGCGAGGGCGAACTCGTCGGCGGACATGCCGGGGCCGCTGTCGGCGACCCGCAGCTCCCACGCACCGCCGGGGCTGGCCGCCGAGAGTTCCACCCAGCCACCCGGTCCGGCGGCGTCGACCGCGTTGTCCACGAGGTTGCCGAGGAGGGTGAGCAGCTGCGCGTCGGGGAGCGGCGCGCGGGCGAGGTCGGTGCCCTCCGCCACGGTGAGCTCGACGTCGAGCGCCGACGCCGCGGCCGTCTTCGCCACGAGCAGCGCGACCGCCGACGGGGCCGGATCGCCCGCGAGCCGGTCGATGAGCTCCTGGGAGGCGGACCGATCGGCCACGGCCAGATCCGCCGCCGCCTCGTCCTCGCCGAGCTCGATCATGGTCACCACGGAGTGCAGCCGGTTGGCGTGCTCGTGCGCCTGGGCGCTCAGCGCGTCGGCGAGGGAGCGGGCCGTGTCGAGTTCGCCGAGGACCGTTTGCAGTTCGGTGCGGTCGCGGACCGTCAGGACGGTGCCGATCGGGCCGGTCGGGCCGGTGACGGGTCGGCGATTCACCAGGAGCACGCGGTTGCCGGTCACGTGCAGCTCGTCGTCGAGGTCGGCGGCGCCCCGCAGTGACGCCGGCAGGTCGTCCTGTTCGACGTCGCCGTCCGGCAGCTCGAGGAGGCGGCGCGCCTCGTCGTTGACCACGCGCGCGGGGCCGTCGGGCGCGTCGGCGTCGAAGACGAGCAGGCCCTCGGAGAGCGTGTGCAGCACCGCGTCGTGGTGCTCGTAGAGCCCGCGCAGGTCGTGCGCGGAGAGGCCGAGGGTCTGGCGGCGCAGCCGCCGCTGCGCGACCGCGGAGAGCGCCACCAGCACGAGCAGCGCGCCAAGGACGACCGCGAGGATGCGGGGCAGCGCGTCGCGCACCTGGTCCCCGAGCCGGGCCCGGGTCACCCCGGCGGAGACCAGCCCCACCAGCGCGCCGGAGGCGTCGTGGACGGGCGTGACGGTGCGGATCGACGGGCCGAGGCTGCCCGCGTAGGTCTCCGTGAACGTCTCGCCCGCGAGCGCCCGGTCGATGGTGCCGGTGAACTTCCCGCCGATCAGCTCGGGGTCGGCGTGGCTCAGGCGCGTGCGGTCGGGCCGCATCACCACGACGAAATCGAGGCCGCCGAGCGCCCCGACGTTCTCCGCCACGGGTTGCATCATCGCCGCCCCATCGGGTGCGGCGAGCGCCGCCACCGTCGACGGGGAGGCCGCGAGCGCGACCGCGGCGGCCCGGGTCTGGGCCCGGGCGGTGCGGTCACCGTCGTCCCGCGCCTGGGTCACGACCAGCCACGACGCGCCCACGGCGATCGTCAGCAGGATCGCCACCTGCGCCAGGAAGGACTGGGCGGCGACGCTGCGGGTTCTGTTCCTCACGATGAAGACGTTTACACAATGAACACAAGCTGTGCTGCAAGTCACACTTCTCGCAGTATCGATTCAGGCCGATTCAGGCCCATCGATCAAGGAGGACGCCGTGGCGGCTCAAGGAAAACGCGACCGGACGCACTGGCTCTACATCGCGGTGATCATCGCCGTGGTGGCCGGCGTGATCGTGGGCCTGGTGGCCCCCGAGTTCGGCAAGGGGCTCAAACCCCTCGGCGACCTCTTCGTCAGCCTGATCAAGATGATGATCAGCCCGGTGATCTTCTGCACCATCGTGCTCGGCATCGGTTCCGTGCGGGCCGCGGCCAGCGTCGGCAAGATCGGCGGCCTCGCGCTCGGCTACTTCATCGGCATGTCGACCTTCGCGCTCGGCATCGGCATCGTCGTCGGCAATCTGCTCAAGCCGGGCACCGGCCTCGGCATCCACGCCGACCCGGCCGTCGGCGCGAAGTACGCGGACCAGGCGCACGCCGCCGGCGGCACCTGGGGCTTCATCCAGGGCATCGTGCCCGAGACGCTGTTCTCGGCGCTCACCGCCGGCAGCGTGCTGCAGGCGCTCTTCGTGGCGCTTCTGGTGGGCTTCGCGCTGCAGGCCATGGGCCCCGCGGGCGAGCCAGTGGTGCGCGCGATCGGCGTGCTGCAGAAGCTGGTCTTCCGCGTGCTCGTGATGGTGCTGTGGCTCGCTCCCGTGGGCGCCTTCGGGGCGATGGCGGCCGTGGTCGGGGCGACGGGCTTCGACGCCGTCATCCAGCTCGGCTGGCTGATGCTCGCCTTCTACATCACCTGCGCGCTGTTCGTCTTCGTGGTGCTCGGGACGCTGCTGCGCCTCGTGACGGGCCTCTCGGTGTTCAAGCTCGCCCGCTACCTGGGCCGCGAGTACCTGCTCATCGTCGCGACGTCGTCGAGCGAGTCGGCCCTGCCCCGGCTCATCGCCAAGATGGAGCACGCGGGCGTCGAGAAGACCACCGTCGGCATCGTGGTGCCCACCGGCTACTCGTTCAACCTCGACGGCACCGCGATCTACCTGACCATGGCCTCGCTGTTCATCGCCGACGCGATGGGCTCGCCGCTGAGCTACGCGGAGCAGTTCTCGCTGCTGCTGTTCATGATGATCGCCTCGAAGGGCGCCGCTGGCGTCACCGGCGCCGGCCTCGCGACCCTGGCCGGCGGCCTGCAGAGCCACCGCCCGGAGCTGCTCGGCGGCGTCAGCGTCATCGTCGGCATCGACCGGTTCATGTCGGAGGCCCGCGCGCTCACCAACTTCTCCGGCAATGCGATCGCCACGCTGCTGATCGGCAAGTGGACGTCCACCGTCGACCTGGCGCAGACCCAGCGCGTGCTCGACAAGCAGGACCCGTTCGACGAGGCGACGATGGTCGACGACCACGGCACCGAGGCCCCGCCCGCCCCGGACGCGAAGGTCGCCGCCGCGCACTGACACAACGCCTGAATTGAACGACGTTTTGGAGAGTCCGACCTGCGGGTTCGCTCTCCAAAACGTCGTTCAATTGCGTCAGCGGGCGAAGCGCGCGCGGACCGCATCCTCCGTGAGGCCGTAGTCCTCGAGCGAGTAGGTGTGGTTGGGGCGGCGGGCGCCGGAGCGGCTGGCGTCGTGCATCGCCGACATCGACTGCCGCGCATCATCGGTCAGCTCCAGCCCGAACCCCTCGTAGATGTTCCCGACGGTGCCGAGCGGGTCGGCGACCAGGTCGGGGTAGTCCACGTCCACGAACTGATCGCCGCGGCCGTCGGCGGTGTGCCGGGCGCGGGCCTCGTCGAAGGCGTCGAGCCCGCGCGCCCAGGTGTCGAGCTGATCGGCGCCGATGGTCGCGCCGGTGAAGGCCGTCGACCAGCCCTCGGTCGCGTGTTGCGCGAGCGAGCAGACGGAGGCGATGATCGTCTCGGCCGGCCGGTGGCACTGGACGATCAGGGCGTCCGGGTACACCTCGAGGACCGCGTCGAGCGCGAAGAGGTGGCTCGGGTTCTTGAGCACCCACCGCTTGCCGGGATCGTTCATGCCGATCAGCTGCAGGTTCCGCTTGTGCCGGCGGTACGCGGGCGTCCAGTCCTGCTCGGCCAGCCAGGCCGCGTACGACGGGACGTGGGCGAGGCACTCGTAGGAGACGGAGTGCACGGACTGGCGCAGCAGCTGCCAGCACTCCTCGACCTCCGACGCCGACATGTAGTGCAGCCCCATGAATTCGGGGTGCTCGGTGTGGTGCTGTGCGTACTGCTCGTCGAGGAGCTTGTAGACGGGGTTCTCCGCCCAGGTCGCGCGCGGGGGTCGCGGCTGCGGGACCTCCGCCAGCCACATCTGCAGGCCCTGATTGCCGGGGTCCGCGTCGAGCAGGCGGTGCAGGGCCGTCGTGCCGGAGCGGGGGAGGCCGGTGACGAACATCGGCCGCTCGACGGCGACGTCGGCGTGGCCGGGGTTCGCCGCGAACGCCGCCTCGCTGATGAGGCGCGCGGAGAGCGCGCCCCGGAGGAAGACGCGCGAGAGCTTCGAGCCGAGCTCGGTGAGCGCCGCTTCGTCGCGGTAGGAGTCCAGCAGGACCTGCAGGGCCTCGCGATAGCCGTCCGACGGGTCGCCGAAGTCGCTCAGCCCGGTGCGCCGCATCGCGGACTCGTGCAGATCGTCGACCGTGCCGACGGACGTGGTGATCTCAGACATGGAACTCTCCGCAGTTGACGTCGAGCGTCTGGCCGGTGATGCCGGACGCGCGGGGTGAGGCGAGGAACAGGACGGCCGAGGCCACCTCGTCCTCGGTGGGCAGGCGCCGCAGGTCGGAGTTCTTCGCCGCGTCGGCGTAGTCCTCCTCGACCGTGACGCCCTTGGTGCTGGCGCGGTACTCGAAGTAGGCCTTGAGCGTGTCGCCCCAGATCCAGCCCGGCACCACGGAATTGATCCGGATGCCCTCGGGGCCGAGCTCGGTGGCGAGCGACTGCGCGAGCGCGAGCTGCGCCGTCTTCCCGGCCTTGTAGCCGCCGTAGCGCAGGTCGGAGTGGCGGATCACCATCGAGTTCACGTTGACCACGGCGCCGCCGCCGTCCGCGGCGGCCAGGGCCTCGCGGAAGGCGAGCACGGTGCGCAGCGCGCCGAGCGCCATGAGGTCGACGCTCTGCAGGATGTGCGCGGGATCGGTCTTCACCAGGCGCTGCATCGACGGGTACGTGAACGCGTTGTTGACCACCGCGTCGACCCGGCCGAAGCGCTCCTGGACCTGCGTCGCCAGCGCGGCGAGCGAGTCCTCGTCGGTGATGTCCGCGGGGATCGCGACGGCACCGTCGATCTCAGCGGCCATCGCTTCGAGGCGTTCCGCTGTCCGCGCGACGAGCACGACCTGCGCGGCCTCGTCCGCGAACCGTCGGGCGAGCACGGCGCCGAGGGCCGGCCCCGCCCCCGCGATGACGACGACCCTGCCGTCCAGGCCCAGTCCGGCCATCAGCCGACCATCCTTTCGCCGATGAGCCGCGCGCGCTCCGCGATGCGGGCGCGCCACGCGGCGCCCTCGATGCGGTTGGCCGCGTGGTGGGGGAGGTGCTGCGCGACCTCCGCGAGCGGGACCACCTGCGCGGTGGGGCCGTCGGCGGCGGTGAGCGGGGAAGCGGTGCGCTGCCAGCGGAACTGGAGGTAGCCCCGGCGGTGCCCGAGCGTCTCGATCCAGTTGGCGACGCCGGGATCGTTGTTCGACACCACGATCCGGATCATGCCGTCCGGGTCCACCTGTGCCTGAGACCCGTTGAGCGAGGTCTGGTGGTGGATGTAGTCGAGGGAGATGTACCAGAGGCTGCCGAGCTGGAAGCCCAGGTACGGCGCGTCGCCGCGGGGGACCGTGATGATCAGCGCCTGGTCGTCGGCGAGGTCGTAGTGCCCGACCGACGAGAACTGGGTGGCGAGGCCGCCGGGCGTGAGCCGCGGCGCCGTCAGCGTGTTCACCGGGAGCGGGTCGTAGAACCACTTGGGGAACTGAAGCCAGGTCTTCACGCGGTTCACCAGCTGCTTGCCCGCGGCGGCGTAGCGCTTGGCCATGAGCTCGGGGGTGACCGGGGGCGGGGCGGTGCCCGCGGTATCGGCGCGCGCGATGGCGAAGGTGCTGCGCTCCGCCGACCAGTCGTCGAAGACCTCGCGGATCACCAACTGCGCCTTGCCGGGAGGTAGCCGGTAGTAGGAGCCGGGGACGGCCTCGCCCGGGCCGAAGCGGACCTCGAACCGGCCGTCGGCGTCGACGTTCAGCTCGCGGTCGTCGAAGGCGACGGTGCTGGCCGGCACGTTGTCGTCGGTGTACTCGCCGCCGCCCAGCACCTGGAAGCTGACGTCGCACGTGGTGCCGCGGCGGCCGGTGACCACGTACTCGTGCGCGCCGTCGACCCGCGCACCGAAGTACAGCGTGTCCGGGTTGTCGAGGCCCATCTTCGTGAACGGCCCCGTGCCGCTGAGCAGGAACGGGTGGTCCTTGTCGAAGTGGAAGGCGCCGTGCACGCAGGCCGCCACGCCCTGCGCGAGGTACTGCAGCCCCTCCAGCAGGTCGGCCTCGGTCTCGATGTGCGGTGCCGCGGCGACGAGGCCCTCGGCCTCGGTGATCGCCGCGACGAGCGGATCGCTGTACATCCCACCTCCGATAGTGGTACAAATGTGGACCAATGTGGTAGAACCTGTTCCAGACCGTAGGCGCAGGTGTCGGCGAGTGTCAAGGAGTGGCGATGACGGAGTCGGTGGAATCGGCGGAGCGGGCCGTGGCGGCGGGGCGGACCTCGCCGCCCACCGAGCGCGTGGTGGCGGTGCTCGACTTCCTCTCGCGGCACGAGCGGGAGCGGTTCGGCATCTCGGAGCTCGCGCGGCGGGTGGGCCTGAGCAAGCCGACCTGCCTCGGGATCGCCGCCACGCTGGTCGAATCGGGATATCTGATCCGGGACGACCGGGACAAGACCTACCGTCTCGGGCCGGCGCTGATCCCCCTCGGGCGGGCCGCTCGTACCTCGCTGCGGGCCGACCCCGCGGGCGGCGACGTGCTCGCCGGGCTGTGGGAGGCCTTCGGGCACCCGGTCTCGCTGTCGGGCGTCGTCGGCGACCGGGTGACGGTGCTCGACGTGGCCGTCGACCCGGGGCGCCCGGCGATGGTCACGGTCGGCGACAGCTACCCGTTCACCCCGCCGATCGGGCTCATGTACGTGCTCTGGGACCGCACCGGCCGGCTGGAGCGGTGGCTCGCGCGTGATCACGTCCGCGCCGACGGCGACCGGCTCGCCCGCGTCATCGAGACCTGCCGTGCCGACGGCTACCTCGTCGAGTTGCTCACCCCCGCGGGGCAGCAGCTGTACCGGCTCATGGCCGGCGTGCCCGGCGACATCCCCGCGGAGCTGCGGGCTCTGATCGGGGAGGTCGTCGCGGGCATCGGCGACCGTGTTCACCTGCGGGGCGAGGCGGAAGACGGTGGCGCGGCGCAGAACGTCAGCGTGATCTCGGCGCCGGTCTTCGACGGCGACGGCGCGCAGGCGATGGTCGCGAGCATCTACGTGAGCGCCGAGCTCGACGAACGGGGGATCGCGGAGCGGGCGGCCGCGCTCGTCGCCGCCGCCGACCGGATCACCGTCCGGATCGGGGGTAGCAAGCCGCGGCGCTGAGGTGTTGACAGTCGGCGAGAACAGGTTCTAATCTTCGGAACAAGAATGGACCGCAATGGTCCAAATATGAACCGGAGGTTGGAGTGGTGGAGACGACGGTCGCCGCGGATCATCTGCGGCTCCTCGAGGCGGAGGCGGTGTACGTCTTCCGTGAGGTGGCGGCCACCTTCGAGCGGCCCGTGCTGCTGTTCTCGGGTGGCAAGGATTCGGTGGTCATGGTGCACCTCGCCGCCAAGGCCTTCTGGCCCGCGGCGATCCCGTTCCCGGTGCTGCACATCGACACCGGGCACAACTTCGACGAGGTCCTCGCCTTCCGCGACGAACTCGCCGCCGACCGCGGGCTCCGGCTCGTCGTCGGCAGCGTCCAGGACGACATCGACTCCGGCGCCGTCGTCGAGCCCACCGGCCCGGGCGCCACCCGCAACCGGCTGCAGACCGCGACGCTGCTGCGCACCCTCGGCGAGCACCGCTTCGACGCCGCCTTCGGCGGGGCGCGCCGCGACGAGGACAAGGCCCGCGCCAAGGAGCGGATCTTCAGCTTCCGAGACCGCTTCGGGCAGTGGGACCCCCGCGCGCAGCGCCCCGAGCTGTGGAACATCTTCAACGGCCTGCACCAGAAGGGCGAGCACATCCGCGTGTTCCCGCTCTCGAACTGGACCGAGCTCGACATCTGGCAGTACATCGCCGCCGAGGCGATCGCCCTGCCGGCGCTGTACTACGCGCACGAGCGCGAGGTGATCGAGCGCGACGGGATGCTGCTGTCCACCGGGCCGCTCGTCGCGCCCCTGCCCGGCGAGACGCCCGAGCGCCGGACCGTGCGGTTCCGCACCGTCGGCGACGCGACCTGCACCGGCGCGGTGGAATCGGACGCCACCACCCCCGACGCCGTCGTGGCCGAGGTCGCCACCACCCGGATCACCGAGCGCGGCGCGACCCGCGCCGACGACCGGATCTCGGAGGCGGGCATGGAGGATAGGAAGAAAGAGGGGTACTTCTGATGGAGATCCTGCGCATCGCGACGGCCGGCAGCGTGGACGACGGCAAGTCGACGCTCATCGGACGGCTGCTCTTCGAATCCAAGTCCGTGCTGGAGGACCAGCTCAGCGCGGTCGCCGCCACCACCGCCGCCCGGGGAGAGGAGGGCGTCGACCTGGCGCTGCTCACCGACGGCCTGCGGGCCGAGCGGGAACAGGGCATCACGATCGACGTCGCCCACCGCTACTTCGCCACCGCCACGCGGAAGTTCATCCTCGCCGACACCCCCGGGCACGAGCAGTACACCCGCAACATGGTCACCGGGGCGTCGACGGCCGACGTCGCGCTGATCCTCGTCGACGCCCGGCACGGCCTCACCCGGCAGTCCCGCCGGCACACCTTCCTCACCTCGCTCCTCGGCGTCGAGCACATCGTGCTGTGCGTCAACAAGATGGACCTGGTCGACTTCGATCGCGCCCGGTTCGACGCCATCCGCGCCGAGTTCGCCGAATTCGCGGCCAAGCTCGAGGTGCACGACGTGGAGGCCATCCCGGTCTCCGCGCTGCTCGGCGACAACATCACCGAGCGCTCGGCGAACACCCCCTGGTACGACGGCCCGTCGCTGCTCTACCACCTGGAGAACGTGCACGTGGTGAGCGACCGCAACCTCATCGACGCGCGCCTGCCGGTCCAGTACGTGATCCGGCCCCGCGACAGCGACTTCCGGGGCGTCGCCGGCACCGTCGCCTCCGGGGCGTTCGCGGTCGGCGACGAGGTGGTCGCGCTCCCGTCGGGCTTCACCACGACGGTGGCCGAGCTCTACCGGCCCGGCGGCGCGAAGGCCGACCGGCTGGAGGCGGGGGAGGCCGCGTGCGTCCGGCTCGCGGACCACCTGGACGTGGGCCGCGGCGACGTGCTGTGCCGGCCCGCGAACCGCCCGCAGTCCGCCACGGACCTCGACACGACGCTCTGCTGGTTCTCCGACACCGCGAAGCTCACCGTCGGCGCCGAGTACCGGATGCTGCACGCCCACACCGCCGAGCCCGTGCGGGTGGAGGCGCTGGACTACCGGCTGGACACCAGCACCCTGCACCGCGATCAGGACGCCGCCGAGCTCGGGCTCAACGACATCGGCCGGGTGCAGCTCACCGCGCGCCGCCCCGTCCTGTTCGACCCGTACCGGCGCAACCGGACCACCGGCAGCTTCGTGCTGGTGCATCCGCAGACCAACGAGACCGTCGCCGCGGGGATGATCACCGGCCCCACCCTCAAGTCGACCGCTGTCGTCTGGCACGGCGCGGCCGTGCGGCGCGAGGACCGCGCGACGCGGGGCGGCACCGTCTGGCTGACGGGGCTCTCCGCGTCGGGCAAGTCGACGGTGGCGTGCGAGCTCGAGCGCCTGCTGGTTGCGCGCGGCGTGCCCGCGTACCGGCTCGACGGCGACAACCTGCGGCACGGCCTCAACGCCGACCTCGGCTTCTCCGCCGCCGACCGGGCCGAGAACGTGCGGCGCGTGGGTGCCGTCGCGCAGCTGCTCGCCGACGCCGGGACGGTGGCGATCGCCTCCCTGATCAGCCCGTACCGCGAGGATCGGGACCGGATCCGCGCGCAGCACGAGGAGGCGGGCCTGCCCTTCGTGGAGGTGTTCGTGGACACCCCCGTCGAGCTGTGCGAACAGCGCGACCCCAAGGGCATGTACGCCAAGGCGAGGGCCGGCGAGATCCCCGAGTTCACCGGGATCAGCGCGCCCTACGAGGCGCCGGAACGGCCCGAGCTGGTGCTGCGGCCCGAGGACGGGGAGCCCGCGGAACAGGCGCTGGTGGTGCTGGACCGCTGGCTGAAACTCCGGCCGTGAATCACCCGTCTAAACTGGGCTGGTGCACGTAGACACGGTCTCCCACGCCGCCTCCACGCCCGATGTCGACCAGCCGTACCGCGAGCTCGGACTCAAGGACGACGAGTACCAGCGGATCCGCGAGATCCTGGGCCGCCGACCCACCGACGCCGAGCTCGCCATGTACTCGGTGATGTGGTCCGAGCACTGCTCCTACAAGAGCTCCAAGGTGCACCTGCGGTACTTCGGCGAGACCACCACCGACGAGATGCGGTCGACGATGCTCGCGGGCATCGGCGAGAACGCGGGTGTCGTGGACATCGGCGACGGCTGGGCGGTGACCTTCAAGGTCGAGTCGCACAACCACCCGTCCTACGTGGAGCCCTACCAGGGCGCGGCCACCGGCGTGGGCGGCATCGTCCGCGACATCATGGCGATGGGCGCGCGCCCGATCGCCGTGATGGACCAGCTGCGCTTCGGCCCGGCCGACGCCCCCGACACCCGGCGCGTGCTCGACGGCGTCGTGCGCGGCGTCGGCGGCTACGGCAACTCCCTGGGCCTGCCGAACGTGGGCGGCGAGACCGTTTTCGACGCCTCCTACGCGGGTAACCCGCTGGTCAACGCGCTGTGTGCCGGCGTGCTGCGCACCGAGGACCTGCACCTGGCCTTCGCCTCCGGCAAGGGCAACAAGATCATCCTGTTCGGCGCCCGCACCGGCCTCGACGGCATCGGCGGCGTCTCCGTGCTCGCCTCCGAGAGCTTCGACGCCGACGAGAAGCCCAAGAAGCTGCCGTCGGTGCAGGTGGGCGACCCGTTCATGGAGAAGGTGCTCATCGAGTGCTGCCTGGACCTGTACCGCGAGAAGCTCGTGGTCGGGATCCAGGACCTCGGCGGGGCCGGCCTGTCCTGCGCCACCTCCGAGCTGGCGGCCGCCGGCGACGGCGGCATGTACGTCGACCTCGACCAGGTGGCCTGCCGCGCCCAGGGCATGAGCGCCGCGGAGATCCTCTCCTCCGAGTCGCAGGAGCGCATGTGCGCCGTGGTGACCCCGGAGAACGTCGACGCGTTCATGGCCGTCTGCGCCAAGTGGGACGTCCTGGCCACCGTCATCGGCGAGGTCACCGACGGCGAGCACCTCGTCATCGACTGGCACGGCGAGACCGTCGTCGACGCCCCCGCGCGCACGATCGCCCACGACGGCCCCGTCTACACCCGGCCCGTCGAGCGGCCCGCGTTCATGGACGCGCTCATCGCCGACACCACGTCGGGCCTGCGCCGCCCCGCCTCCGACGACGAGCTGCGCGCCACCGCGCTCAAGCTGCTGGCCTCGCCCGCGCTGTGCTCGCGCAAGTTCATCACCGAGCAGTACGACCGGTACGTCCGCGGCAACACCGTGCTCGCCGAGCACGCCGACGGCGGCGTCATCCGGATCGACGAGAGCACCCAGCGCGGCATCGCCCTGTCGACCGACGCCTCGGGCCGCTACACCTACCTCGACCCGTACGAGGGCGGCCGGCTCGCGCTCGCCGAGGCCTACCGCAACGTCGCGGTCACCGGCGCCACCCCGAAGGCCGTCACCGACTGTCTGAACTTCGGCTCGCCGGAGGACCCGGGCGTGATGTGGCAGTTCCAGCAGGCGGTGCACGGCATCGCCGACGGCTGCGTCGAGCTCGGCATCCCCGTGACCGGCGGCAACGTCAGCTTCTACAACCAGACCGGCAGCACCGCGATCCTCCCGACCCCGGTGATCGGCGTGCTGGGCGTGATCGACGACGTGCGGCGCCGCATCCCGACCGGCCTCGGCACCGAGCCCGGCGAGACCCTCTACCTCCTGGGCGACACCCACGACGAGTTCGACGGCTCCATCTGGGCGCAGGTCGAGCACGATCACCTCGGCGGCGTGCCGCCGCGCGTGGACCTGGGCCGCGAGAAGCTGCTCGCCGACGTGCTCACCGCCGCGTCCCGCGACGGCCTCGTGTCCGCCGCGCACGACCTGTCCGAGGGCGGCCTGTGGCAGGCCGTCGCCGAGGCCGCGCTGGCCGGCGAGACGGGCTGCCGCCTGCTGCTGCCCGAGGGCTCCGACGCGTTCGTGCAGCTGTTCTCGGAGTCGACGGGCCGCGTCCTCGTCGCCGTCCCGCGCACCGAGGAGACCCGGTTCGCCGCGATGTGCGCGGCCCGCGAGCTCCCGGCCGTCCGCATCGGCGTGGTCGACCAGGGCAGCGACTCCGTCGAGGTCCAGGGCCGGTTCAGCGTGACGCTGGCCGACCTGCGCGCCGCGCACGAGGGCACGCTGCCCGCGCTGTTCGCCTGATGGCGGCACCGTCGGACGAGAACACCGCCGCGCCCGCCGAGGAGGGGCTGCACGCAGGGCTCCGCGCCCGGCACCTGATCATGATGAGCCTCGGCTCCGCGATCGGCGCCGGGCTCTTCGTCGGCGCCGGCAAGGGGATCGCGCTGGCCGGACCGGCGGTGCTCATCGCCTACGCCGTGGCGGGGCTCGTCGTCATCGCCGTGATGCGGATGCTCGGCGAGATGGTCGCCGCCGACCCGAACCCCGGCGCCTTCTCCTACTACGCCGGGCGTGCCCTCGGGCCCGGCGCCGGCTTCGCCGTGGGCTGGCTGTGGTGGGTGCAGCTGTGCCTGGTGGTGGCCGCGGAGGCCGTCGCCGCGGCGGCCATCCTCAACGGACTGCTGCCCGGCGGGCCGCCGGTGTGGGTGTGGGCGCTGGTCTTCATGGTCGCGCTGACCGCGCTGAACCTGGCCGGGGTCCGCGGCTTCGGCGAGTTCGAGTTCTGGTTCTCGCTGATCAAGGTCGTCTTCGTCGCGCTCTTCCTGGTCATCGGCGTCGGCTACCTGCTCGGCTGGACGTCGGCGCCCTCGCCCGGGCTGGGCAACCTCACCGATTTCGCGCCGCACGGCATCAGCGGCGTCGTCGCCGCCCTGCTGGTGGTGGCCTTCGCCTTCGGCGGGATCGAGATCGTCGCCGTCGCCGCGGCCGAGACCCGGGACCCGGAGCGCACCGTCGGGCGGGCCATCCGCGCCACGGTCTGGCGGATCCTGGTCTTCTACGTCGGCAGCGTCGCCGTGATCCTGCTCGCGCTGCCCTGGGACGACCCGGCCGTCGCGAAGGAACCCTTCGTCGCCGTGCTCAAGGCCGCGGGGCTGCCCGCGGTGGGCACCACGCTCGGCGTGGTCATCGTGGTGGCGCTGCTCAGCTCGCTCAACGCGAACCTGTACGGCAGCTCGCGGATGCTCTACTCGCTCGCCGAGCGGAGGATGGCGCCCGCCGGCTTCGGGCGCGCGAACCCGTCGGGCGTGCCCGTCCTCGCGGTGCTCGCGAGCTCGGTCATCGGCTTCCTCGCCGTGCCCGCGACGTACATCTGGGGCTCCGAGGTGCTGGACCGGCTGCTCGCCGTCGTCGGGTCGACGCTCATCGTCACCTGGCTCGCCACCATCGCCTCGCAGATCGTGCTGCGCCGCCGCGCCGAGCGCGACGGGACCCGGCTGCCGCTGAAGATGTGGGGCTACCCGTACCTCTCGTGGGCCGTGCTCGTGGTGCTGCTGGGCATCGTGGTCCTCGCGATCGCCAACGACGACGTGCGGTACCAGGTGCTCTCGACCTCACTGGTCGTCGCGCTGCTGTGGATCGCCGGCACCGTGCACGCGCGAGCTCAGGCCCGCCGGGCGTCCTTGGAGCGGTAGAGACCCGCGTCCGCACCGACGATCAGCGACTCCACCGAGGAGCCGGCCTCCGCAGTCGTGGTGGTGCCGATGCTCGCGCCGATCCGTACCGCGTGCGCCTCGGCGCCGCCCGCCGCGGGCAACTCGATGGGCGTGGCCAGCGCGCGGTGCACCAGCTGCGCGGCGTCGTCGGGCCGGAAGGGCGGGGAGACGAGCACCGCGAACTCGTCGCCGCCGACGCGGTACAGGGTGCCGACGCCGGCGAGCGCGGTCCGGATCCGCGTGGCCGTCGCGACGAGGAGCCGATCGCCCACCGCGTGCCCCAATCGGTCGTTGATCGCCTTGAAGCCGTCGAGGTCGATGAGGCAGAAGCCGACCCTGCCGGCGGGCGCGTCGGAGAGGTCCTCGCGCAGCCTGCGCCGGTTCGGTAGCCCCGTCAGCGCATCGTGATGGGCGAGATGGCTGAGCTCCGCGTGGGTCGCCCGCAGCTCCGTCACGTCGTGCCCCACGCCCACGAGCAGCGCCGGCCGGTCGCCCTGCGCCGGAACGCGGCTCAGCGCCCAGCGCCCGACGCTGGTGTCGCCCAGGAAGCGCAGCCGCCGGTGCTCGAGGAAGCGGGTGACCCCCTCGTCGTTCGCGTCCGCCAGCTCCCGCAGGACCCGCTCGACGTCGGCCGGGTCGTCGGCGAGGAGCGGCCGCACGTCGTCGCCCGACGCCCCGAGGAGCTTCGGATTGGACTCCATCATGCGGGTCATCGCGGAGCTCGCCTCGAGGAGCCGGCCCCGCTCGTCGGCGACGAAGACGGGGGAGCGGGCGTGCTCGAACATCACCCGCAGCCGGGCCTGCGCCTGCCGCTCGCCCTCCTCGGCGGACCGTCGGGCCAACTGCGCCGCCCGGTGCACCACGGCCTGCCCGTCGATGATGCGGCGCGTCAGGGCCTCGGCGTAGCCGGCGGTGTACTCCGCGAGGATGAGGGCGGTCCGGCGCCGCACCTCCGCCGTCGGCTCCCGGACCAGCGCGTCGGGCAGCGTCGCGATCGCCCGTCCGCCGGCGGCGGCGCCCGCGGGCACCGTGATCTGCAGGGCGACGAGGAGGCGGCCCACGTCGCGACCCACCGCCGGGTCGAAGTCGTCGGCGCCGAGCGCGGCGATCACCGACTGGAACGCGGTGAGCAGCTCCGCCCGCACGACGGCGGCGGGCAGCGGGAGGTAGACGTCGTCCGCGATCGACATGAGGAACTCGTCCACCAGCAGCGCGACGACGGACTCACCGCGCGCGAGGAAGCCCAGCGGTGACGAGGATTCCCCCACTGCCCCTCCTCGATCCCGGTTCTGTCCGAGCACTCTACGCGGGGCGCCGAGTTCGGTTAGATTCGACGTTGCAATGACGAATCTCGAACCGCCGGACGCACCGTCGACGATCCCGCTGGACATGGACCGCCCCAACGGATCGCGGCTCTACGACTACTTCCTGGGCGGCACCAGCTACCTCCCGGTCGACCGGGACGCCGGCGAGGAGATCGCCCGGGAGGCCCCGCACTGGGCGCTCGGCGCTCGGCTCACCCGGACCTTCGCCCGCCGCGCGGTGCAGACGATGGCGAACGCGGGCATCGACCAGTTCCTCGACCTCGGCTCGGGCATCACGGCCGGCGGCACCGTCCACGAGCTGGCGCGGCTGGTCAACCCCGAGGCGCGGACCGTCTTCGTCCACCGCGAGCCGATCGCCTTCGAGCTCGGGCGCCAACTCGTCGGCGACGATCCGCACGCGGGGGTGCTCAAGGTCGACATCCGCGACCCCGACGCCGTTCTGAACCACCCCGTGACCCGTGGGCTCATCGACTTCGGCAGGCCCATCGGTCTGCTCGCCGTCGGCACCTTCGTCTTCGTCGGCGACGGGGACGACCCGGCCGGGCTGCTCCGCCGGTACCGGGAGCCCGCCGTCCCGGGCAGCATGATCGCCCTGTCGCACGTCTCCGACGATTCCGCCCACCCGGAGATCGCGGCCGAGCTGCGGTGGGTGCGGCGGCGCTACGAGCACACCAGTACGCCGCTGAACGTCCGTCCGCGCGCGGAGATCCTCTCCTGGCTCGAGGGCACGGAGATCCTCGAGCCGGGACTGGTGCGCTACGGCCGGTGGCGTCCCGAGTACCCCCTCACCGAGGCGCAGCTGCGCTGCGACTACGGCTACGTCGGCGTGGGCCGGATCGTGTGACGGGCGGCAGTGCCATCATGGGCCGATGAGGATCAAGCCCGGCCGTCCGAGGTTGTCGGACTACGCGGCCCTGGTCGACGACTCCACGGCGGCGCCTGCGGCGCCCGTCACCGTGACGTGGGCCGGCGTGACCACCCTGCTGATCAGCGACGGCGCGTCGGCCATCATGACGGACGGCTTCTTCTCGCGGCCGTCGCTCGTGTCGGTGGGGGTGCGCCGCCTGGAGCCGTCCGTTCCGCGGATCGACGCGGGGCTGGGGAGGCTGGGCGTCGAGCGCCTCGACGCGGTGGTGCCGGTGCACACGCACTTCGACCACGCGATGGATTCCGCCGTGATCGCGGAGCGGACCGGGGCGGTCCTGGTCGGTGGCGCATCCGTCGCGCACCTGGGTCACGCGCTGCCCGCCGCACAGGTGCAGGTGGTGCGCGACACCGCGCCGCGCGGCTTCGGCGGCTTCGACCTCACGTTGATCGAGGGCCACCACTGCCCGCCCGACCGGTACCCGGGGCAGATCACCCGCCCGGTCGTCCCGCCGGTGCGCGCGTCGGCCTACCGCTGCGGGGAGGCGTGGTCGATGCTGGTGCGCCACCGCGCGTCGGAGCGCACGGCCCTCGTCGTCGGGAGCGCGGGCTTCGTGCCCGGGGCGCTGACGGGGCGCAGCGCGGAGGTCGTGTACCTGGGCATCGGCCAGCTGGGCCTGCAGTCCGGCGCCTACATCGAGCAGTACTGGACCGAGACGGTCCGGACCGTCGGCGCCCGGCGGGTGGTCCTGACGCACTGGGACGACTTCTTCCGGCCGCTGGACCGCGGGCTGCGCGCCCTGCCCTACGCGGGCGACGACCTCGACGTATCGATGGCGGCGCTCAGTCGGCTGGCGGCCGAGGACGGTGTGTCCCTGTACCTTCCGACGCCGTGGCGACGTACCGACCCCTGGCGCGACTAGCCCGGGCCGCCCGCGCCGCACCGCCGCGGGCGCCCGGCCGGCGCCGATCAGCGCGGCGCGATCGGCAGGGTCGTCACGATCCGGTCCGACGGGGTGGCCGCGCCGCCCGGGCGCTCGATCGAGATGCCGAACGTCACCGCGCCGTCGATCGACGTGACCGCCGCCGTCGTCGTGGGGCGCACGTCGGCCTGCGTCATCGTGCCGCGGGAGCGGGCGCCGCCGCCCGGGTCCATCAGCCACATCTGGTAGACGGTGCCGTCCTGCGGCGGCGGGACGTCGTTCATCAGCACCACGCCGGCGTTGCGCTCGCGGGAGTAGATGAACGAGATGGTCGCGTCGCCGACCCGCGCCCGCGTGGTCCGGGCGTCGGGCGCCGCGAGCACGATCTCGGTCTCCGACGGTGCCCGCCCGTCCTGTCCGGCGAGGACGGAGCGGCCGAGGACGACGCCGGCCGCGACGGCGACCACCACGACGGCCGCCGCGGCGACCGCGCGCAGCGCCGTGCGCGACGGCCGGCGGTTCCGGCGGATCGGCGTGACCCCGGGATCGTCGACCACCTGGGCCAGGACGCGCTCGAAGACCTCCGCGGGCGGCTCGACCCCGTACTGGGCGGCCTGCGCCGCCATCGTCTCGCGCACCGCATCGACCCGGGCGTCGAACTCCTCGCGCACGTCGGCGGCCGCGGCCTCGCGCGCCGCCTCGACGCCCGACCGCTCGTCGGCGTCGAGGGCGTGCAGGGCGTAGACCTCCGCATCGTCGAGGAGCGCGTCCCCGCTCCCGGTCCCTGCCGGCACGTCGCTCATGACAGCACTCCGAGGGGCTCGAGGCAGCGGCGCAGGCGCGCGATGCCGTCGCGGATGCGGCTCTTCACCGTGGCGAGCGGGGCGTCCAGCCGCTCCGAGACCTCGCGGTAGGTGTGGCCGCCGTAGTAGGCCATGGTCAGGGCGTCGCGCTGCGGTTCGCTGAGCGTGTCGAGGCAGTCGACCACCGCACCGGAGTCCTCCCGCTGCTCGCTGGTCTCGGCCACCACGTCGTGCGGGCGCTGGTAACTCGCATGGGCGAAGCTGTTCTCGCGCTCCCCGCGGGAGCGTTCGGCGCGGACCCGGTCGACGGACCGACGGTGCGCGATCGTCACGAGCCAGGACTCGGCGGATCCGCGGGCGGCGTCGAAATCGGCGGCCTTGCGCCACGCCTCGAGGTAGACCTCCTGCGCGACCTCCTCGCCGTAGCCGCGGTCGCCGATCACCCGCAGCGCCGTGCCGAAGACGAGGCGACCGGTACGCTCGTACAGTTCGCGGAAGGCCCCGACGTCGCCGGCGGCGGTGCGTTCGAGCAGGTCGTCGGCCTCGGTTCGCGCACGGGTCATCCGGGTGCCTCCTTCGTCCCGCGGTACGTTACCGGTTCCCGGCACACCGGACCGGATTCCGCCCCCGACCGCGGGGCGCGACACCGTCAGGGGAGCGCACACAGCGGCGCTATCCGCTCGAGTCCCCCGGTGGTCGGCGTGCTGAGGATCGTGCACGCGTTGTAGCCGAGCCGCTCCGCGGTGGCGCGCACCTGCGCCCACCGGGCGGGCGGCACGGCCGCCGTCCGCGACAGGACGAAGGCGCTGCGTCGCGCCGGATCGCCGACGAACGCCCAGGAGTAGTCCGGAGCCAGCGCCGCGACCACGTAGTTGGGCGGACCGTCGAGGGCCTCCTGGGTCGGCACGCCGGGGAAGGAGACGTGGAGCTGCGCCGTGGTGCGGGGGTCGGTGACGCGGGCGTTGCCCC
Source organism: Tsukamurella sp. M9C (assembly GCF_020169415.1). GTDB lineage: Bacteria > Actinomycetota > Actinomycetes > Mycobacteriales > Mycobacteriaceae > Tsukamurella. The sequence continues at coordinate 9,496 of NZ_JAIULG010000039.1, read as the reverse complement.
GGATCGAGGAGGTCGACCCGGTCCACGTGGTGCACGTGTTGTGGACCGAGACGTTCGTCGCGTCGACGATCCGGTAGGTCGCCGAGGTGTCGCGCGCGCACTGCGCGCTGAACGGCGCGGGGATCGTGGCCAGCTGGTGCCAGGTGCCGACGTAGCGGGCCACGTCGACCTTCGCGACGGGGCCGAGGGGCGCCGCGGCGGCGGGACCCGCGACGGCTGTCGCGACGGCGAGGGCGGCGGTGCAGGCGAGGGCGGCGGAGCGGGCGGTGCGGATCATCGGTTCTCTCCTCGGGGAGGTCGGGGGACGAAGAAGGACGTGCGGTCGGCGTACGCGGCCCAGCCGGGGCGCTCGCTCATGAAGCGCTCCAGGAGCCGGGCGCCCGTGGCGTACACCAGGAAGTAGGTCATGAGGACGGGGGAGATAACTGTCAGCACACCCGGCCACGCGCTGGCCGCGATGAGCCAGATCCCCCACCAGGTGCAGGCGTCGCCGAAGTAGTTGGGGTGCCGGGTCCAGGCCCACAGGCCGCGGTCCATGATCAGCCCGCGGTGCGCTGGATCGGCCTTGAAGGCGCGCAACTGGTGGTCGCCGACGGCCTCGAAGCCGATCCCCGTCAGGGCGAGGAGGAGTCCCGCCGCCAGGACGACGGTCCACGGGCCGGTGGTGGGCCCGGCGGTGGCCGAGACCTGGACGGGGAGCGAGACGAACCACTGGGCGGCGCCCTGGACGACGAAGACCTTGCGGATCACGGTCGCGGTGCCGCCACCCGCTCGATTCAGCATGTCGGTGTAGCGCGGGTCCTCGCCCTTGCCCGCGGATTTCACCCACATGTGCCAGGACAGGCGCACGCCCCAGACCGTGATGAGCGCGGCGAGGAGGAGGGCGCGCGTCGCGTCGCCGTCGCCCAGCGCGGCCGCGATCCACGCGACGGCCACGATGCCCGCGCCCCAGGCGACGTCCACCACGTTGTACCGGCCGATGCGGTGACCCACGAGGAAGGTGATCGCCTGGACCGCGGCGAGGGCCGCGAGCGAGGCGGCGGTGACCAGGAGGAAGTCGCTCATCGCGCCGCCTCCGGTGCGAGCACGATCTGCTGCACGTCGAGGTAGCCCGACCGGAAGCCGGCCTCGCTGTAGGCGAGGTAGAACTCCCACAGCCGCCGGAACTCGGGTGCGTCCGCCGGTGGCGGCAGGTCGTCGGGATCCGCGAGGAAGCGCTCGCGCCACAGGCGCAGCGTCTGCGCGTAGTGCGGGCCGAAGCGGTGCCGAGCGCGGACGGCGAGGCCGGCGGTTCCGGCGGCGGCCGCGACGGCCTCGGTGGAGGGCAGCATCCCGCCCGGGAAGACGTACTTCTGGATCCACGTGTACGTGCGCAGCGTGGCGAGCATCCGGTCGTGCGGCATCGTGATCGCCTGCAACGCGATCCGGCCGTGCGGTTCCACGAGCCGGGCCAGCGTCGCGAAGTACTCGTCCCAGTGCGCGGCGCCGACGGCCTCGATCATCTCCACGGAGACGACCGCGTCGTACGTCCCGTCGACGCGGCGGTAGTCGAGCAGGTCCACGCGCACCCGGTCGGACAGTCCGGCCGCGGCGATCCGCTCCAGCGCGAGCGCGCGCTGCTCCGTCGACAGCGTCACCGAGCGGACCGTCGCGCCCCGCGCCGCCGCGCGCAGGCAGAGCTCGCCCCAGCCGGTCCCGATCTCCAGCAGGCGCGTGCCGGGGCCGACGCCCGCGGCGTCGAGGAGGCGGTCGATCTTGGCGTGCTGCGCCTCCGTCAGTGCCGCCCAACGGGGTTCGCCCGCGTCCCCGGCGCGGGTCGTGCCGGGGTCGCCGTCGGGGATCTCCACCGCGGAGAACAGCGCGCTCGAGTAGGTGAGGGTCTCGTCGAGGAACGTCGCGAACAACTCGTTGGAGAGGTCGTAGTGGTGGGAGACGTTGTCCCGCACATGCTCGGGCGTGCCGATCTCCGTGCGGGGCCGAGCGGTGGCCGCGAGGCGGCGCAGCGACTGCAGCCACCGCGGCACCAGCTCGGGCATCCGCTCCGCCAGGGCCGTGAGCGCCGCGACCAGGTCCGGGGAGTCCCACTCCCCGGCTACGTAGGCCTCACCGAACCCGATGAGCCGGGAGGTCCCGATCCTGCGGTGCACGGCATCCGGCGCATGGAGGACGATCGTCGGGTCTCCGGGGGCGGGATCGCCCGCCGTCGTGACTGCGACGCCGCTGCGCGCGGCGGCGCGCGCGAGCAGGGTGCGGGCCGCGCGGCCGAGGACGCGGGCGCGGAGCCCGGTGGGGACGGGGGCGCCGCGGTGGCCGGCGCGGGAGCTGCGGGGTGCGAGTTCGACTGTCACGGATGCGCTTTCTGGTCGGTGGTGTCGGGACGGGGGACGAGCGGCAGGCCGGAGGCCCACAACCGGATGCCGTGCCGGCGGATCCGGACGGCGACGAGCAGCGGCACGAGTGGGGCGCGCAGCTGCGACAACAGGATCCGCCCCGGTGTCGCGGCTCGGCGGGTTCCCCGCCACTGGGCGGTGAACGGGGCCCGTCCGGGCCGTTCGAGCACCACGTCGATGGACAGCTCCCCGTCGGGTTCGGGCATCCGGAGGCGGTACACGCCGTCGACCGGCTGGAACGGGGAGACGTAGAACTCCTTGGCGACCGACGCGCCGTCCCGCGCCCCGGGGCCCAGCACGTAGGCGTGCCGTCCGCTGTAGGTGTTGTGCACCTCGGCGACGATCGCCCGGACCTCCCCGGCGGCGTCGTGGCACCAGAAGACCGTCAACGGGTCGAAGACGTAGCCCAGGCAGCGCGCGTTGAGGAGGGCGGTGATCGGGCCGCCGGGAACGTCGGCGCCGTTGGCGCGCAGTGTCTCCTCGACCCGGCGGCGGAGGGTGTCAGCCCCGTCGGCGACGGGGGACAGGTGGTCGGCGGCCCGGAAGGAGACCAGCGGGCGCAGCCACCGCGGCACGGTCGGCGGAGCGTCGACGTCGATGAACCAGCTCGCGCTCCGGTGCCGGAAGCCGTGCTCGACGGGGGAGCGCCGCAGGTGGCCGATCTCGGTGTCGTACATCGCGGGCGGGCGGGTCACGGCGCGACCCCGGCCACGCGGCGGGCGGCGCGCAGGCCCGACGCCGCGCCGTCCTCGTGGAAGCCCCAGCCGTGGTAGGCCCCCGCGAAAGCGAGCCCCGGGCCGGAGATCTCGTCCAGGCGCCGGGCCGCCGCCACCGACTCGGTGGTGAACGACGGATGCTCGTACGGCAGCTCGGCGAGCACCCGCGCGGGGTCGACGAGGTCCTCGCCCCCGAGCGTCACCAGCGCGGTCTCGCGGCCGCGGGGCAGGCCCATGAGGCGGGTCAGGTCGTAGGTCACCGAGACCGGCCGTCCGTCGCCGGTGGCGAGGTAGTTCCACGAACCGCGGGCGTTCTGGGTTCGCGGCAGCAGCGAGGTGTCCGTGTGCAGCAGAGCGGGATTCGGGGTGTACCGGATCGCGCCCAGCAGCTCGTGCTCGAGGGCGGTCGGCGGGTCGAGGAGCGCCAGTGCCTGGTGCGGGTGGACCGCGACCACGGCACCGTCGAACTCCTCCGCGGTCCCGGCATCGTCGACGATCCGCACGCCCCGGTCCGTGCGTGCCAGACTGCGGACCCCGGTGCCGGTCCGGACGTCGGCGACGCCCGCAGCGACCTTCTCGACGTACCGGGCGGACCCGCCGACGACGGTGCGCCACTGCAGGGACCGCCCGACGGTGAGCATGCCGTGGTTGTCGAGGAACCGGAACAGGTGGCGGGCCGGGTAGGCGTCGACGTCGTCGGGCGGGCACGACCACACGGCCGCGACCAGCGGGCGGAGGAAGCCCTCCACGAGACGCTGGCTGAAGCCCTCGCGCAGGACGAACGCGCCGAGGGGCAGGTCGGTCGCGTCGCCGTGGAGGTGGTCGCGGGCGCGGCGGTGGAACCGCGGCACCTCCGCGAGCAGCCGCAGGTGACCCGTGTCGATCAGGTGGCGCGGCGTGGGCAGGAGGCCGCGGATCCCCTTGCCGCCCGCGAACTCGACGCCGCGCGCGTCGTCGCGGATCGACATGCTCATCTCGGCGTCCCGCGTGGCGACGCCGAGTTCCTCGAACAGGCCGCACAGCACCGGATACGTGTGGTCGTTGTGCACGAGGAACCCAGAGTCCACCTGCACCGGATCGGCGAACCCGAGGTCGACCGCGTGGGTGTGGGCGTGCCCACCCAGACGGATGTCCCGCTCGTAGAGCGTGACGCGGGCCGACCGGCTCAGCTCGTGCGCCGCGACGAGTCCGCCGACCCCGCTGCCGATCACCGCGAAGCGCTTGTTCGCATCGTTCATGACCGTCATTCGGAGCCGTGGCGCCGCCGGATGGGGCCGGGCGCGGAGAGATTTTTCACCGTGTGCGTCCGGCGCGGCGCGGTTAGCGTGGAGCCATGGGAATTCACGGATCCGCAGTCGTCGACGCCCCCGTCGACGAGGTCTTCGACTGGTTCTCCCGCCCCGGGGCGTTCGCCCGCCTCCAGGCGCCCTGGCTGCCGATGCGGCTCCGATCGCAGGCGACGTCGCTCGCCGACGGGGTGACGGTGATCGACCTCCCCGGCGGCCTGCAGTGGCGCGCGGTGCACGTCCCGTCGGAGTACGTGGCCGGGCGGCGATTCGTCGACGAGGTCTCCGCGGGCGGCGCCCGGTCCCTGCCCGCGGGCCTGTTCCCGTGGCGGCACGTCCACGGCTTCGAGCCCGTCGACGCGACCCGCACCCTGGTGACCGATGAGGTGCACACCCCGGTCCCCGAACGCCTGCTGTCCGAGGTCATCGCCTTCCGCTACCGGCGCCTCGCCGGGGACCTCGCCGCACACCGTCGGGCGGCCGACGCGGGCCTGGGGCCGTCCACGATCGCCGTGACGGGCGCGTCCGGACTGGTCGGAACGGACCTGGTTGCCTTCCTCAGCACCGGCGGGCACCGGGTGCTGCGGCTGGTCCGCGGCGAACCGCGGTCCGACGACGAACGTCGCTGGGACCCCGCTGCGCCGGACCCCGCCGCCCTGGACGGGGTGGACGCCGTCGTGCACCTCGCGGGCGCGAGCATCGCCGGACGGTTCACGCCGGCGCACAAGGAGCGGATCGCGGCGAGCCGGATCGAGCCGACCCGGCTCCTGGCCCGCGCCGCAGCTCGGGCCGGCGTGCCCGTCTTCGTCAGTGCGTCCGCCGTCGGCTGGTACGGGCGCGACCGCGGCGACGAGATCCTCACCGAGGGGTCGGCGGCGCCCGCGGAGCCCGACTTCCTCGCCGATGTGGTGCGCCGCTGGGAGGCCGCGGCGCACGACGGGGCCGGCGACGGGACCCGCGTGGTCACCGTGCGCACCGGGATCGTCCAGGCGCCGCAGGGCGGCACGCTCAAGCTGCTGCTGCCGCTGTTCCGCGCGGGACTCGGCGGCCGGCTCGGCGACGGCCGCCAGTGGCAGCCGTGGGTCGGGATCGACGACCTCGTCGACGTCTACCACCGCGCGCTGTGGGACACCGGCCTGTCGGGGCCCGTCAACGCCGTCGCGCCCGGCGTCGTTCGCAATGCCGCGTACACCCGCGCCCTCGGCCGGGCCGTGCACCGGCCGACCCTGCTCCCGGTCCCGGCGTTCGGTCCGGCGCTCCTCCTCGGTCGCGAGGGCGCGGACGACCTCGCCTTCGCCTCCCAGCGGGTGCGTCCCGCCGTGCTGGAGGAACGCGGCCACTCCTTCCGGTACCCCGCGGTCGACGACGCACTCTCGCACCTGCTCGGCGGCTGAGCGCGTACCGTCGGGTCGACGGCGCCGACGAGGAGGACCGATGACCACGACACCCGGAGCACCGGCGGCGGAACTGGCCCGCCTGCAGGCCGCGGGCACCGCGACCGAGGCCTTCGCGCTCTACGACGCGCTGCCCGCGGTGCAGGTGGCGGACATCCTCGGCGACTGGCGGGGTGAGGGCTTCGACACCGGCCACCCCATGGACGGGCTGCTCGAGCTGTACGGCTGGCACGGCAAGCGTTTCGCCTCCGCGAACGACGTCCAGCCGCTCGTCTTCGACGGTCCGCGCGGCCCCTACCCGGTGAACCCCGCCGCGATGCCGCTGGGCGCGTCGATGCGGCTGCCGCGGGCGCTGCTCACCGCGACGGCGCCCCTGGCCCGCCGCGGACTGCGGCTCGTGCGCACGTCGAAACCCCGTGCGCGGCTGCGGATGATGGAGCACCGCGGCGTCGTCACCGCGACGATGAGCTACGACGCGCTGCCCATCAACGATCACTTCCGCCGCGTCGACGACGCCACCCTGCTGGGCGTCATGGACCTGCGCGACGTGCCGCCGTTCTTCTTCGTGCTGCGCCGCTGAGTCCTGATCACACCTCCCAGGTGTGCACCGGGTTCCCCTCGTGCATGAGCTGCACGTAGTCGGCGAGCATGCCGCGCAGCGCCCGCTCGCGGGACTCGCCCGCGGCCTCGCGGTTCGCGACGGCCTGCCGCTGCCACGACGAGCCGGTCTGGCGCTGGATGCAGCGACCCTCGAGCACCTGCATGTACCGCTCGCGCGACTTCGAACCGACGCCGTAGGACTTGAGGCCGGCGTCCATGAGCGGCAGCAGGCGGCGCAGCACCAGCTCATCGGGCCGGATCCAGCCGACGTTGGGCCAGTACAGGCCGGCGTCGAAGGCGTCGCGGGCGCCGGAGTGCAGGTTCTCGGTGGCGGCGTCGAAGCTCATCTGGGTCCAGATGGGGCGGTCGGCCTCCACCAGCGCGCGGACCACGCCGTAGTAGAAGGCGGCGTTCGCCATGGTGTCCACCACCGTCGGGCCCGCGGGGAGCACCCGGTTCTCCACCCGCAGGTGGGCGTGCCCGTCGACCACGTCGTAGACGGGGCGGTTCCAGCGGTAGACGGTGCCGTTGTGCATCCGCAGCTCGGGCAGCTCCGGCGACTCGCCGCGGGAGACCACCTCGAGCGGGTCCACGTCGCTGCACACCGGCAGCAACGCGGGGAAGTAGCGGGTGTTCTCCTCGAACAGGTCGAAGGTGGAGGTGATCCACCGCTCGCCGAACCAGACCCGCGGCCGCACACCCTGATTGCGCAGCTCGATGGGCCGGGTGTCGGTGGCCTGCTCGAACAGCGGGATGCGGGTCTCGTGCCACAGCGCCTTCCCCGCGAGGAAGGGGGAGTTCGCGGCGATCGCCACCTGCACGCCCGCGATGGCCTGCGCGGCGTTCCAGTGCGCCGCGAAGTCCTCGGGCGCCACCCGCAGGTGCAGCTGCAGCGACGTGCACGCCGCCTCGGGCAGGATGGTGTCCGAGGTGATGTCGAGCCGCTCGCCGACCACCGCGCCGGGCAGCGGGGCGCCCTCGATGTCGATCTCGATGTCCTCGCCGCGGGCGGCGAAGACCTGTTCGTTGAGCAGGTCGTACCGCGGGTTCGCGGAGAACCACTGCTTGCCGAAGTGCTCCTCCTCGAGGGTCGGGAGCATGCCGATCATGACGAGGTTGGAGCCCGCCGCCCGGGCCCGCTCGTCGGCCCGGTTCAGCGAGTCCCGCAGCGAGTCCTCCAGGTTCTCGGTGCTCTGGTCGACGAACGGCCTTGGCGCGACATTGATCTCGATGTTGAACTGACCGAGCTCGGTCTGGAAGTCCGGGTCGGCGATGGCGTCCAGCGCCTCGGCGTTCGCCATGGCCGGCTCCATCTCGTCGTCGACGAGGTTGAGCTCGACCTCCATGCCGAGCAGCGGCTCCGGCGGCGCACCGTCGTCCGTGAACAGGCCCTCGGCCAGCATGCGCGCGATGGCGTCCGTTCCGCGCTGGACCTGACGGCGGAACCGCATGCGGTCCTCGCGTGTGAACACCCTGGCATCGACATCGGCACCCATGGCTCGCAGCTTTGCAGAAGCGGCGCGGAGCGCGGGGGCGAATGGAGTCATCGGGCCCGCCCGCGGTGTCGGGTCTTCACCGGCGCGGATGGGGGATGAACTATTCTCGACATCGTTGACGTCGAACCGATAGGGGATCCTCATGCGCGCCGTCCGTCGTTCCGCCCTGGCCGTCACGGCCCTCGCCCTCGGCGCCCCCGCGGCTCTGGCCCCGTCGGGCATCGCGTCCGCCGCGCCCGCGAAGCCGACCACGCCCGCGGCGCAGCTCCTGCTGACCCAGGGCGAGTTCCCCGCCGGCTACCAGGTGCAGAAGGTGAGCCCGAAGGAGCTGTCCGAGATCACCGACTCCGTCGGCACCGGCATCTCCGGCGCCCGCGTGACCCCGGCGCACTGTGCGCCGACGATCGACCGGGCGGCCCTCGGCCGTGCCGCGGGCATGCCGATCGTCGTGGCGGTCAACGAGGCGAAGCGGACCGCTCTGTCGGAGACGCTCTCCTCCGCCGGCTCGCTGGACAACGCGCTCCGCATCCCCGCCGGCTGCGAGAACATCCGCATCGAGATGAACCCGAAGCCCGGCTCGGCCGACCGGGTCGTCATGAACGCCACGTCCGCGCCCGTCGCGCTGCCGGGCGCCCCGAAGGGCGCGCGTGCCGTGTTCACCCGGGCCACGGGCACCGTCACCGTCGACGGCAAGGACACCCGCTTCGCGCAGGAGCAGCTCATCGGCGGCGAGCAGGTCCGCGGCTACGCCGTGCTCCTGGTCTCGACCACGGTGAGCGACACCGGCCGCGCCGACCGCGCGGGCTTCACGCAGGCGCTCGCCGCGGCGACGAACAAGGTCCGCACCGCGAAGTAGACGGCCCTGCCGGGGCTCAGCGCCCGGCCACCGTCCGGCCGCCCACGACGGTCCGCGCGACCTTCGCCGTGAGCAGGGCGGCCTCGCCCGCGACGAACGGATCGGCGTCGAGCACGACGAAGTCCGCGGCCAGGCCGGCCCGGAGCGTCCCGGCGACGTCCTCCCACCGGCACGAGTACGCCGCGTCGCGGGTGCCGTGCCCGAGGGCTTCCGCGAGCGGCAGCGCCAGCTCAGGGAGGTTCGCCGGCAGCGCCGGGTCGATCGCCGACCGCCGGGTGGACGCGACGAACATGTTCGGTAGGGGCGGGTGCGGCGCCGTGGGGGCGTCGGAGCCGAAGGCCAGCACGGCGCCCGCGGCGGTGAACTCGGGCCACGGGTAGCCCCGCTCCACCCGGTGATCGCCCAGGTTGGCGCGCCAGGTCGCCTGGATCGCCGGATCGGCGTGCACGGGCTGCATCGACGCGACCGCGCCCAGCCGGGCGAGCCGCGCGACGTTCTCCTCCGCCACCGTCTCCAGGTGCTCGAGGCGGTGCCGCCGATCGAGCGGGCCGTTGGCCGCGATCGCCCGCTCGAGCGCGGTGAGCGCGATGTCGGAGGCCTCGTCGCCGATGGCGTGCATCGCCACCTGCAGGCCCGCGGCGTCGGCGAAGGGCGCCCGCATCGCAGCGGTGCAGCTGTCGATGACGCCGTCGACCATGATCTTGACGCCCGCGATCCGGATCGGCCCGTCGGCCAGCCGCTCGGCGTGCGCGCGGGCC
>NZ_JAIULG010000038.1 GCF_020169415.1 Tsukamurella sp. M9C | reverse complement strand
CCCACGCCGTCCTCATCCCCGAAGTGCCCTTCGACGTCGAAGAACTGTGCACCATGATCAAACGCCGCTTCCAACGCGGCCACGCCAGCTTCATCGTCGTCGTCGCCGAAGGCGCCAAACCCGCCGACGGCACCATGGAACTGCGGGTCGGCGGCACCGACGAATTCGGCCACGAACGGTTCACCGGCGTCGCCCACCAACTCGGCGTCGAGATCGAAAAACGCATCAACAAAGAAGTCCGCACCACCGTCCTCGGCCACGTCCAACGCGGCGGCACCCCCACCCCCGCCGACCGGGTCCTCGCCACCCGCTACGGCGTCAACGCCGCCGACGCCGCCCACGCCGGCAAAACCGGACAGATGGTCTCGTTGCGGGGCACCCAGATCGGCCTCGTCCCCCTCGCCGAAGCAGTCAAACAACTCAAACGCGTCCCCCGCGACCGCTACGACGACGCCGCCGAATTCTTCGGCTGAACCGATCCTCCGGCGGCACCGCCGGACTCAGCCCACGGCCTTGAGCGCGCTGGAGACCGCGGCGTTGACGGCGACGACCAGCGGCACGTCGAACTGCGGCTGCAGCCGCAGGGCGGACGGCGACAGCGGCCCGCCGCCCATGATCACCGCACGGGCACCGTCCTGATCCACCGACTGCCGTACGGCCTCGCGCAGCGCCACGTCGAGGGCGTCCGGCGACTTCACGAGCTCCGTCGCATCGCCGGGGGTGACGCGGACGCCGCGGTACTGCGCCAGGAGCCCGAGCTCGGCCGCCTTCTGCCGGAAGGACTCCACCAGTGCAGGATCCGACGTCACGGTCGCGATGCCGAAGGCGCGGCCGCCCCGACCCGCCTCCCGGAAGGCCTCGGTGCCGATCCCGAAGACGGGGACCGAGACCGCCGCGTCCAGGTCGGCGAGCCCGGGGTCGCTGAACGCCGAGACGATGATCGCGGCGACGCCCGGCTCCTTCGCCGCGGCGACGCCGCGCTCGACCACGCCCCGCGCCGCCGTCGCCATGTCCTGCTGCGTGGTCAGCAGCGCCGGGGCCCCGTCGTTGGTGACCCCGACGATCCTCGCGGCGCCGCGCGCGTGCTCCGTCGCGAGCTCGACCATCGAGGCGGTCGCGCTCGCGCTGGAGTTCGGATTGATGAGCACGATCGTCCTGGTCGGCGCGGGTGCCGCCGACGAGCTCGGCATCGCGCCGTCGCCGCCGCTCCCGCAGCCCGTGACAGCCAGCGTCACCGCGAGGATCCCCGCCGCGAACGCACCGTTCCGCACCGCCATGCCGCACCTCTTCCCGCCGGCGTCGCGCCGAGCATCAAATTCCGTTATGCGGAATGTACGCTCCGGATCGCGGCGAGTCCGACGAACGCGCGTTACCGTCGCGATCGCACATCCGGAAGGAGATGCGCACCGCGCCCCGGACGGACAGCCGTGACGATGGGGACGGGGTGACCCGCCCCCGCGATTCTCGACGGCAATGCGTCTGCGATCCGTTCGGCCGCGGCCGCGGGCGCCAGGGCGATGACGGTGCCGCCGAAGCCGCCGCCCGTCATCCGGGCGCCGTACGCCCCGAGCTCGACCGCGGTGTCGGCGATGAGGTCGATCGCGGGGACGGTGATCGCGAAGTCGTCGCGCATCGACGACTGCGAGGCGGTCATCAGCGCGCCGAAGGCGGCATGGTCCGCGCGCCGTAGCGCGGCCGCGGCGTCGAGCACGCGTCGGTTCTCGGTGAGCACGTGCCGGGCGCAGCGACGGGTCTCCCTGTCCTCCAGCGACTTCCAGGCGTCCTCCGCGGCATCGCGTAGGGCAGCGACACCGAGCCGCGCTGCGGCGGCCTCACACGCCTCGCGCCGTCGCCGGTACTCCCCCGCCGCGTGCTGATGCGGCGTGCGGGAGTCGATGGCGAGCAACACGTCGTGGTCGAGGCGCAGGGGAACGGGATCCACGGCCAGCGTGCGGAAGTCGAGCAGCAGGGCGGTGTCCTCCGCACCGTACATGCTGCTCATCTGGTCGAGCAGGCCGGTGGGCGCGCCCACGTAGTCGTTCTCGGCACGCTGCGCGAGCCGGGCCACGACGGTGCGGTCCATCGCATCCGCCCCGGCGGCCACGACCAGCGCCGGCAGCACGGCGCACTCGAGGGCCGCGGAGGACGAGAGTCCCGCCCCCACCGGCACGTCCGAACGAAGCCGGAGCGTGCCGGCGGGGACGTCGACGCCGTGCTCGCGGAGCGCCCACACGCACCCCGCGACGTACCCGGCCCAGCCCCGCACCCCGCCCGGGCGGGTGTCCAGCGGGACCGCGACGGCGCCGTCCTCCTGGGCGGAGGTGACGTCGATCGTGGAACCGCCCGAAGCCGGATCGAACTCGGCCACCGTCCCGACCTGCAGCGCGATGGGCAGCGCGAAGCCGTCGTTGTAGTCCGTGTGCTCCCCGATCAGGTTCACCCGCCCGGGGGCGTACGCGCGCACCGTCATCCGATCACCCGGCGCAGCTCGTCGGCGATGGCCTCCGGCGTCTTGTCCGTGACGAAGGCATCGCGGCCGGACTCCGAGCCCGCCAGGTACTTGAGCTTGTCCGCGCTGCGGCGGATGGAGAACAGCTCGGCGTGCAGGTAGCCCTCGGCGGAATCGGATCGGTACTGGTGCCACGAGGCGATGTACGGCAGGGGCGCGTCGTAGAGCGCGTCGAAGGCGCGGAGCAGCACCAGGTAGACCGCGGCCAGGTCGTCGGCCTCGGCGTCGGTGAGATCGGACAGGTTGCGAACGTGCCGATTCGGGTAGACGTGCGCCTCGACCGGCCATTTCGCGGCGTAGGGCACGAAGGCGGTCACGTATTCGGTGCGGACGAGGATCCGGGTTCCGTCGGCGATCTCGTCGGCGAGCACCCCTTCGAAGAGGTCGGCGCCGTGGTCGGCCCGGTACTGTGCGGCGGTGCGCAGCAACGCGGCGGTCCGGCGGGTGCGGAAGGGATAGCCGTAGATCTGGCCGTGCGGGTGCGTGAGCGTCACGCCGATCTCCTCGCCGCGGTTCTCGAAGCAGTACACCTCCTCGATGTCGCTGCGCGCCAGCAGTTCCGCGGTGCGGTGACTCCACGCGTCGATCACCAGCCGTGCCCGCCGCTGCGAGAGGCCGGCGAAGGAACCGTCGTGATCGCTGGTGAAGCAGACCACCTCGCACCGGCCCAGCCCCGGCCACTCCGCTCGCAGCAGGTCCACCTCCGCCGGCTGGTCCGCCGCGTAGCCGTCGGGCGCAGAGAGGGAGGGGAAGCGGTTCTCGAAGACCACCACCTCGTAGTCCGCCGCGGGGATCTCGCTCGACAGCCCCGTGGGATCGGGGTCGAGCGGACACATGGCCCGCGGCGGCTTATACGTGCGCTCCTGCCTGGCCGGCGCGATGATGACGTTGTCGCCGGTCGTCGGGTCGCGGCGCACGGTGGTCACAGGCACCGTCGGGCGTGCGGGCAGGTCCCGTCGGTCCACACCGATCGACGGCGCACCGTCGGACGAGAAGAAGAGGATCTCGCGGCCGTCGGCGAGGCGGGACGCGGTGGGGGCGACGATCTCGCGGGTCATGGGGCGCCTCCCGGTGCGACGGTGAGCGGGACGGCGGCGGCGAGCGCCTCGCGGGCGGCGACGCCCAGGCCGTCGTCGACGATCAGCGCGTCCGCGTCGGCGAAGCGCGCGAACAGGTGGGCGCCGATCTCGCCGTACTTGGTGTGGTCGGCGAGGAGCACGGTGGACCGGGCGCTGCCGATGAGGCGCCGGTTCGTCTCGGCCTCACCGATGTTGGGCGAGGTGAACCCGGCCGCGGGATCGATCCCGTGGCAGCCGAGGAAGGCGAGGTCGCAGCGCACGCGCTCCAGCATGGCGTTCGCCACGGGCCCCACCAGCGCGTCCGACGGGGTGCGTTGCCCGCCCGTCAGCTGCACGTCCGCCGCCCCGGTCGGGTCGGCCCCGGCGTCGTCGGGGTCGGTGAGCACGTGGAAGATCGAGATCGAGTTGGTCACCACCGCGACGCGGCGGCCGCGCAGCAGCCGGGCGAGCTCCAGGGTGGTCGTCCCGGCGCCGACCGCCGCCGTCATCCCGTCCTCGACGAGAGCTGCCGCGGCCGCCGCGATGGCGCGCTTCTCCGCGGTGTCGCGGACGGCCTTCTGCGCGGACCGCGGCTCCACGCCCCGTCCGGCCCGGGCGCCGGGCAGGACCGCCCCGCCGTGCACCTTGGCGAGCTCGCCGGCCTCGTCGAGCCGGTCGAGGTCGCGGCGGATCGTCATCTCGGAGACGCCGAGCTCGGCCGCGAGGTCGATCACCCGGACGGAGCCGTGGGCGGCCGCCGCCTCGAGGATCATCCGGCGTCGGTCAGCTGCGAGCACGCCCCACGCCCATCACTGCCCACGCCTCGAAGGCGATGGCGACGAGGACGAGGGCACCGCCCACCCAGAGGTTCGCGGCGCTGCCCGCCGCCATGTCGACGCGGTCGGGCGTGTGCGCGAACTCGCGGGCACCCAGCTCGGCGAACGACGGCACGAGGCCTGCGATCAGGAGCAGGACGCCGTAGATCCCGAGCAGGGCCGCGATGACGGTGCGGATGTCGGACAGGAGCGCCAGCTTCGTGGACTTCTTCGCCGGAGCGGACGCGGTTCCGTTGTCGTTGGTCATGGTTCAGCTCCTCGTCAGTGGAAGATCAGGCCGAGTACGACGGTCGTGGAGAGCACCGCGGCACCCAGGGGCACGGGGCGTGAGTACCAGGGCGCGGCGCCGTCGTCCTCGCCCCGCAGGGTGGCCTTGTCGGTGAGCGAATAGACGTAGCCCGCGAGCTCGGATTCGGGCTTCGGTTTCGTCACGGCGGAGACCAGCACGGAGACCACGATATCGACCACGAAGGCCGCCGATGCGGCGACGAAGGCCATGCCCTGGCCGGGCAGGTCGATCACGCCGGTCTTCTGCAGGATGAAGACGCCGATCGCGGCCAGCGTGCCGGAGACGAGGCCCACCCAGCCGGCGGTGGGCGTCATCCGCTTCCAGAACATGCCGAGCAGGAACGTCGCGAACAGCGGCGCGTTGAAGAAGCCGAACAGCGTCTGCAGGTAGTCCATGAGGTTGGAGTAGCCGGCGGCGATCGTCGCCGTGCCGATCGCGAGGAACACCGCGATGACCGTCGCGACCTGGCCGACGCGGATGTAGTAGGAATCCTCGCGGTCCTTGACCACGTACTGCTGCCACAGGTCGTAGCTGAACACGGTGTTGAACGCGGAGACGTTGGCCGCCATGCCCGCCATGAACGACGCGATCAGGCCGGCGACGGCCACGCCCAGCAGACCGTTGGGCAGGATGTCGCGCATCATGAGCAGCAACGCGTCGTTGTAGGTGACACCGTCCGGCGCGCCGTTGTTCTTGAGGTTGATCATGTCGCCGATCGCCGCGGCGCAGATCATGCCCGGCACCACGACCACGAAGGGGATGAACATCTTCGGGATCGCGCCGATGATGGGCGCGCGCCGCGCCGCCGACATCGAGTCCGAGGCCATGGCGCGCTGCACCTCGACGAAGTTCGTGGTCCAGTAGCCGAAGGAGAGCACGAAGCCGAGGCCGAAGACGATGCCGACGACGGACCAGACCGGCGACTCGAAACCGCTGAGCGCCTGTCCGGGCCAGGTGTGCAGCTGATCGGAGACGGTGGCGGTGACGCCCTTGTCGGAGCGGGTCTCGATCACCTTCTCCTTGAGGCCGCTCCAGCCGCCGATCTTGATCAGGCCGATCACGGTGAGCGGCACCAGCGCCGCGAGGATCACGAAGAACTGCAGGACCTCGTTGTAGATCGCGGCGGAGAGGCCGCCGAGCACGGTGTAGGTGAGCACCACCGCCGCGGCGACGAGGAGCGAGACCCAGTGCGGCCAGCCGAGCACCACGTTGATCACGGTGCCGAGCAGGAACAGGTTGACGCCGGCGATGAGCACCTGGGCGACGGCGAAGCTCAGCGAGTTCACGAGGTGTGCGCCGGTGCCGAAGCGCTTGCGCATGAACTCGGGGACGCTGCGCACCTTCGAGCCGTAGTAGAACGGCATCATCACGATGCCGAGGAAGACCATCGCCGGGACGGCGCCGATCCAGTAGTAGTGGAAGGTCGACATGCCGATCTGGGCGCCGGTGGCCGACATGCCCATGATCTCGACGGCGCCGAGGTTCGCGGAGACGAAGGCGACGCCGGTCACCCAGGCCGGGAGCCGCCTGCCCGAGAGGAAGAAGTCGAGGCTGGAAGCGACCTGCGTACGGGCCAGGTACCCGATGCCCAGGACGAACACGAAATAGATCGCGACCAGCGTGTAGTCGAGCAGTCCGACGTTGAGTCGGAGTGCGTTGTCGGCGAGGAGCATCGCGCCTCCAGGGGGTCAGGGAACGAATTCTCACGAAATTTAACAGAGACGCACATCTGGGCTGAGTGTTTCTGTGATTATGCGTGCGAAATCGATCGGGGCACGTGGTCGGGCGCGCGATACCCTCCGGACATGCGCATCGTCGTCTCCGGCACCCACGCGAGTGGGAAAAGCACTCTGATCACGGACTTCGCCGCCGTGCGCCCCGGGTACGAGGTGCTCCCCGACCCGTTCGAGGAGCTCGAGGAGTCGGCGCTCGACCTCGATGCCGGAACGTTCTACTCCCAGCTCGTCCTGGCCGCCGCACGCCTGCGCGGACGTCGTCCCGGCGACCGCGTCATCGCCGAGCGCGGGCCGCTCGACCTGCT
This sequence comes from Tsukamurella sp. M9C, assembly GCF_020169415.1. Classification (GTDB taxonomy): domain Bacteria; phylum Actinomycetota; class Actinomycetes; order Mycobacteriales; family Mycobacteriaceae; genus Tsukamurella. Next base: position 38,357 of record NZ_JAIULG010000038.1, on the reverse strand, counting down.
GGCCTACCTGCGGGCGCTCGACGACCTCGGGCGCCCGACGCGGTCGCCGGGCCTGCTCGACCGCGGCGCCGCCATCACCGCGCGGGCGATGGCCGCGGTGGGCCTCCTCGTCCTCCTGCCGTTGCACCATCGCGACCCGATCGAGGTCGGTGACGACGAGGATCCCGAGCTGCGCCGCGCGACCGACGCCGCGCTGCTCGACCTCGCCGACGACCCCGCCCTCACCGGCGGCGCCCGCATCGTCGAACTCGCCGGGTCGCCCGAGGATCGCCTCGCCCGGCTCCTCGACGCCGCACCCTCGATCTGATCAGGCGAAGAACCGCGTCGCCGCGATCTCCGCACCCGGACCCGGCAGCAGCGTGTCGGCCTGCAGGTGCGCGCCGAAGTACGCGGCGTCGGGGTCGCGGACGACGGCGCGCGCGTCGCCCGCCTGGGCGAGCGCCCTGCGGACGAGCTCGTCGAGGGCGAAGACGTCCGGACCCGCGACCTCGGTACGGCCGCCGGCCGGCGCCCCGAGCGCGGCGCGCACGACGGCCGCGGCCACGTCGTCGGACGAGATCGGCTGGATGTTCGCGCCCGGCAGGCGGACGACCCCGTCGACCTCCGAAGCGGCGGCGATACCCGGGACGAACTCGAAGAACTGCGTGGCCCGGACGATCGTGAACGGCATGTCGCCGGCCTCGATCAGCTCCTCCTGCGCGATCTTCCCGCGGAAGTAGCCGCTCTCCTCGAGCCGCTCGGTGCCCACGACCGACAGCGCCACGTAGTGGCCGACTCCGGCCGCTCGCGCCGCGGCGAGGAGGTTCGTCGTGGCACCGGTGAAGAACTCCAGCACGGCCGCGTCCTCGAACGACGGTGAGTTCGCGACGTCCACGACGCCGTCGGCGCCCGCGAGCGCCGCAGCCAGTCCCTCGCCGGTCACCGCGTTCACGCCGGTGCTCGGGGCGCCCGCGACGGCCTCGTGCCCCGCCGCGGCCAGTCCCGCCACCACCTTCGACCCGATCAGCCCGGTACCGCCGATCACCACGAACGTCGCCATGTCCTCGTCCTCTCGATCCGGCCCGAACCGTTCGGGCCTCCACACCAAGGACCGAACGGCGCGGCGATCTGTGACCGTCAGGCGAAATCGGCCAGCTTCTCGGGGTTCATGACCCACATCAGGCGCGTCAGGCCGGCGTCCGAGGCCGTCGGGCAGAGCAGCGCCACGGGCGCACCGTCGACGCTGAAGACCGCGCCCGGCAGGCCGTTGACCTCGACGATCCGCGCGGACGCGTCGGACATGAAGCGCACGGAGAAGCCTGCGACGAAGCGCGCCACGGCGTTGTCCCCGACCACCGGGCGACGCCCGGCCCGACGCGCGCCGCCGCCGTCGGTCTCGCTGACCACGTCGGCCACGAGCACGGCCTCGAGCCCCGCGACGTCGCCGGCGTGCGCGGCGGCGAGGAAGGCGTCGAGCAGCACGCGGACCCGCTCGCGGGTGGCCGTGGTGCGCCGCTCCCCCGCGACCTGGGTGCGGGCGCGGCTGACCAGCTTCCGCACGGCGGGCTCCCGCATCTGGAGGATCTCCGCGATCCGCGGGTAGGGGTGCTCGAAGTCCTCGCGGAGTACGTACGCGGCGCGCGCCTCGGGCGAGAGCCGCTGCAGTACGTGCACCACGGCGAGCTCCAGGGCCTCCGCCCGCTCGGCTCCCAGCGCGGGGTCCTCGGCCGTGTCGACCGGCGTCGGGAACCACTCCCCGACGTACTGCTCGCGCCGCGCCCGCGCCGACTGCGCCAGGTTGAGCGCGAGGCGGGTCACCGTCACCACCAGGAACGCCTCGGGATCGCGGACTGAACCGTCGTCGGCGCCGCGCCAGCGCAGCCACGCGTCCTGCACCACGTCCTCGGCGTCGGGCGCGGACGCGAGCACCCGGTACGCCACCCCGAACAGGCGGGGCCGCAGCGCCTCGAAGACGCCGTCCCGATCGCTCACCGCCGAAACGGCTAGGCCAGGTCGTCCTGGCGCATCAATTGCCGGGCGGCCTCGGTGACCGAGCCGGACAGCGACGGATACACGGAGAAGGTCTGCGCCACGTCGTCGACCGTGAGGCCGTTCTGCACCGCGACGGTGAGCGGCAGGATCAGTTCGGAGGCGTTGGGCGCCACCACGACTCCGCCGATGACCAATCCCGTGTTGGGGCGGCAGAAGATCTTGACGAAGCCGCGCCGCAGGCCCGACATCTTGGCGCGCGGGTTCGTCGCGAGCGGCAGCATGACGGTGCGGGCCTGGTACGTCCCGTCGTCGATCGCGGCCTGCGAGACGCCGACGGTGGCGATCTCCGGGCGGGTGAAGATCGCCGACGAGACGGTCTTGAGCTTCACGGGCGAGACGCCCTCGCCGAGCGCGTGGTACATCGCGACGCGGCCCTGCATCGCGGCGACGGAGGCCAGCGGCAGCACGCCGGTGCAGTCGCCGGCGGCGTAGATGCCGGGCACCTTGGTCCGCGAGACCCGGTCGACGGGGATGTAGCCGCCCTTGTTCAGCTCGATGCCCACGTCCTCGAGGCCGATGCCCGCGGTGTTCGGAATCGAGCCGACGGTCATGAGGCAGTGCGAGCCCTCGACGGTGCGGCCGTCGGTCAGGCGCACGACGACGCCGGTCTCCGTGCGCTCCACCTTGTCGGCGTAGGCGCGCTTGACCAGCGACACGCCGCGGTCGAGCAGCGCGTCCTCCAGCACCAGGGCGGCGTCCTCGTCCTCGTGCGGGAGCACGCGGTCGCGGGAGCTGACGAGGGTGACCTTGATGCCGAGCTCGGTGTAGGCGTGCACGAACTCCGCGCCGGTGACGCCGGAGCCGACGACCACGAGGTGCGTCGGGAGCTCCTCGAGGTCGTACAGCTGCCGCCAGGTGAGGATCTTCTCGCCGTCGGGCTGCGCGGACTCCAGCACGCGGGGCGAGGCGCCCGTGGCGACGAGCACCACGTCGGCCTCGAAGGACTGCTCGCCGCCGGACGGGGTCACGACGTTTACCTCGTGATGGGCCATGCCCGACGCCGTGGGTGCGAGGGTCGCGCGGCCGCGGATGATCCGCACGCCCTCCCCCGCGAGGCGGGCGCGGATGTCGGCCGACTGCGCCGTCGCCAGGTCCTTGACGCGCGCGTTGATCCGCTCGACGTCGATCTCGACGCGCTCGAAGTGCAGCTCGATGCCCAGGTCGACGGCACGCCGGGTCTCGGTGCGGATGCCGGTCGAGGCGATGAAGGTCTTCGACGGGACGCAGTCGTACAGGACGCAGGCCCCACCGATCCCGTCGGACTCGATCACCGTGACGTCGCCGCCGTGCGCCACCGCCACCAGTGCTGCTTCGTACCCCGCCGGACCGCCGCCGATGATCACGATGTTCGTCATGGCTGCAACGCTATCGTCCGCGGCCACGCCGCGTGCGGGCACCGTCGCACCAGCGACGTTCTCCCGGACCGGCGCGCTAGAGTCTGACCTGTGCCGATCTACGCCGCCTACGGCTCCAACATGCACCCCGACCAGATGGCCGAGCGCGCCCCGCACTCGCCGATGTCCGGTACGGGGTGGTTGCACGGCTGGCGCCTGACCTTCTCGGGCGAGGACATCGGGTGGGAGGGCGCGCTCGCGACCGTCACCGAGGACCCGTCGGATCCCGACGCCAAGGTCTTCGTGGTGCTCTACGACGTGACCAGCGACGACGAGGTCTCCCTCGACCGGTGGGAGGGCTCGGAGCTCGGCATCCACGTCAAGCTCAAGGTGCGCGTCGAGCTCACCGGCGGCGGCTCCACCCTGGCCTGGCTGTACGTGGTCGACGCCTTCGAGGGCGGCCTCCCGTCGGCCCGCTACCTGGGCGTCATGGCCGACGCCGCATACATCGCCGGCGCCCCCGAGGAGTACGTCCTCGACATCCGCACCCGCGAGTCCCGCAACGTCGGCCCCGGCCCGGGCGCCTCCGCCGACGGCCCGGAGTAGAACCGCTCAGGCGGCCTCGGGCCCGCAGCCGGACGGTGCCGGCTCGATCGCCGCCGCCAGCCGCCGCAGCGCCCGGGCCAGCCCGGGACGCAGGCCCCGTCGTCCGGGTGCGACGGTGCGCCCCACCCGGTTCCGCCGCTCCCGGTCGAGCGCCGAACGGTCGTGCGCGTCCGCCATGCGGGCGTAGACTGCTGCCGTCGGAGGATCCGCCGTCAGGTTCCAGTGCTCTCGGTATTCGCTCATACCCCGAGCACACACGAACCCCGTCGCGGGTTCCAATGAATTAGGTGGCGCCTACATGTTGACCTACCTGTTGGACGTCGGCGATCTGGCCGACGCCCGCTTCGTGGTGTCGCCGCTCAACGAGACCGTCCTGAGCCTGTTCCACCTGAACAAGGTCTACGACACCGCGCACCACCTCACGGGGTGGCGATGCGAGGCGAACGCCCGCCGGGGCGAGTACGACCGCGAACTGATCGACGCGCTGGTCTCGCCGTCGGGCAAGCAGATCCCCGACTTCCTCACCCCGGTGACCGCGCAGGCCGACGTCCGGCCGACGTTCGACGCGCACCTCGACGCGGTCCGTGGCACGGACGCGCGGACGGCGCGCGCCGAGCTGGTCGAACTGGCGGAGGGTGCGGCACCGTCAGGGCCCCTGGCGCGCCTGATCGCCCTGGACGATCCCGCACCGGTCATCGCCGATGCCCTGGCCGCCTACCACCGCGCGGCCGTCGCTCCCGTGTGGCCGGCGGTGCAGCGGATCCTGGAGTCCGACGTCGTCTTCCGGGGCCGCGAGCTCGCCGTCGGCGGGCCCACCCGGCTCTTCGAATCACTGAGCCCGCGCGTGGAATGGCGTCGTACCGGGGAGCTGAGCGTGGACATGTCGTGCTCAGTGGTCGCGGGCGAGGTCCGCTCCCCCGGTCTCGGTCTGACCCTGATGCCGAGCGTCTTCACCACCAGGATCACCACCGCGCACGATCCGACCCGCACCGCGCCGAACATCGGCTACCCCGCCCGGGGCTCGGCGACGCTCGCGGAATCCGTTCCACCGGTCGCCGACGACGCGCTCCGCAGGCTGATCGGCACCGCGAAGGCGGACCTCCTCGCGGTGCTGGCCGAGCCCGCCGCCGTGGTCGATCTCGCCGCCGCACTGGGGATCTCGCCGTCGGCCGTGTCGCAGAGCCTGAAGGTGCTGGGCGCCAGCGGGATCGTCGAGAGTTCGCGGTACGGACGCCGGGTCCTGTACCGCCGCACCACCCTCGGCGACGCGCTCGTCGATCGAAGAGGGGAAGGGCCGCATGGACCTTGACCTGCACGAGCGGGTGTTCATCGTGTCGGGCGCGAGCAGCGGCATCGGACTGGCCACCGCACAGCGACTCCTACGCGAGGATGCGCGGGTCTGCGGATTCTCCCGCGACCTCGATCGCCTCACCGCCGCCTACGCGGGCACGGCGACCCCGCGCGATCGGCTACTCCTTCTGGCGGGCGACGCCCGCCGGCCCGAGGATGTCGAGGAGATCGTCGACTCCGCGGTGCGCACCTTCGGCGGTGTCCACGGCGTCGTGGCCAACGCGGGCACCGGCGTGACGGCGGGCGTCGGCGCGGGCCCAGAGGTGTGGGTCGAGCAGTTCGCCATCAAGGTCGGCGCGGCCGTCGCGCTCGTGCGCGCCGCCCGCCCCCACCTGGTCGCCTCGCGGGGAGCGATAGTGCTCGTGAACGGCGTGAGCGCGCACCACCCGAGCCGTGAGCTGGCACCGGTCGGCGCCGCCCGCGCCGCCTTGGCGAACTACGCGGCGACGCTGAGCGCCGAGGTCGCGCCCGACGACGTCCGCGTCGTGGTGGTCAATGTGGGCGTCATCGAGACCGCCCGGCAACGGGAGAAGTACGCCCGGTCCGGTGCCACGACTGCCTACGCCGACTGGTGTCGAGACGAAGCGCGGCGAAGGGCGATTCCCTTGCAGCGCATGGGCAGGCCCGAGGAGGTCGGCGACACGATCGCCTTCCTGCTGTCCGACCGTTCGTCGTACACGACCGGCACCTCGATCGACGTCTCCGGAGGCCTGGACGGGCGCACCTGAGAACTAGGTCGTCCATCGAATACTCAACGACGACTGCCCACGAAGTGGATTGCCGCATCGACGACTCTCGGATTCTGTCCGTCCCGGACACCCTGTCCGATCCGGACAGAATTCGAGAGTCCGTTCGCCGCACTGCCGTCGCCACGACGGGCCCGCGCCGGCGCGGGTGTGGCCGGGGCCGACCGCGATCAGCGACCGGAGGCGAAGACCACGTTCGTGAAGACCTTCACGCCCATCTCGAGTGCGCGCTCGTCGAGCACGAAATCGGGCTGGTGCAGGTCGTACTGGCGGCCCTCGCCGGACCAGACGCCCAGCCGTGCCATCGCGCCGGGCGACTCCTCCAGGTACCAGGAGAAGTCCTCGCCGCCGCCGGACTGCGGGGTGTCGACCACCCCGTCGGGCGAGACGGCGCGCGCGGCGTCGGCGAGGCGGGTGGCGGCCAAGTGGTCGTTGATGACCGGGGGGACGCCGCGGGTGTAGTTGACCTCGTGCTTGATCCGCAGCGGCGCGAGCAGCTCGGCGATGATCTCGCGCACGAGCGGCTCCAGCGACTCCCAGATCTGATGCTCGCCGGTGCGGACGGTGCCGTGCAGTGCGCCGATCTGTGGGATCGCGTTCGGCGCGGATCCGGCGTTCGCCGCGCCCCACACCATGATCGTGCCGGAGCGGGGGTCCACGCGGCGCGACAGCACGCCGGGGAGCCCGGTGATGACGGTGCCCATGGCGTAGATCAGGTCGCTGGTCAGGTGCGGCCGCGAGGTGTGCCCGCCGGGCGAGTGCAGGATGACCTCGACGTGGTCGGCGGCGGAGGTGATGGCGCCGGAGCGGACGCCGATCCGTCCCACCTCGACGCGGGGATCGCAGTGCAGCGCGTAGATGCGGGAGACCCCCTGCATCACCTCGTCGCGCACCGCGGACAGCGCGCCGCCCGGCATGACCTCCTCGGCGGGCTGGAAGATCAGGCGCACGCCCACTGGCAGCCGGCCCGCGCGGTCCAGCTCGGCCAGGGCGAGGCCGGTGCCCAGCAGGATCGAGGTGTGCGCGTCATGACCGCACGCGTGCGAGACGCCAGCCGACGTGGATTGGAAGTCGAGGCCGGTGGCCTCGTGGATCGGCAGCGCGTCCATGTCGGCGCGCAGGGCGACGCGCTCCCCGCCGGCGGGTCCGAGGTCGCAGATCAGGCCGGTGGTCGAGAGCTTGCGGGGGTGCAGGCCCGCGGCGGTCAACGCCTCGAAGACGACGTTCGTGGTGCGCTGCTCGCGCCAGGACAGCTCGGGGTGGGCGTGCAGGTCGCGCCGGAACTCGCGGAGCCAGTCGCCCTTGCGCTGCAACCACTGGTCGACGTAGGCGGCCCTCGAGAGATCCTCGCCCGCACTTCCGCTCGCCGTGCCGCTCACCGTCCGCCTCCATCGCTGCCGCGTCGCCCGGCCCCGGTCAGCAGCCGCGCGCGCTCGTCCTCGTCCTCTGCGACCGCAGCGAAGGCTGCGGCCAGGGCCAGCGCACCATCGCGCACGGCCCGATCGGCGGATTCGGTGGCGGCGGCGGCCGTGAACTCCGGCTGATGGGTCACGGCCCCGTCGGTCTCGAGGCCGATCAGCGGATGGATCGACGGTACAGCGTGGCTCACATTGCCCATGTCGGTACTCCCCAACGGCACCAGCCGCTCGAACTCCGGAGCCACCGGTTCCCGGCCGATCGCGACCGCCGCGGCGCGGTACGCGACGGCGAGGGCGTCGTCGCTGCGCAGCTCGGTGTAGGCGGGCGAGACCTCGCCGACCTCGTGCGTGCAGCCGGCCGCCAGCGCGCCCGCGGCGAAGCAGTCGCCCGCGCGGACGGCGAGCCGCTCCAACGACTCCGCGTCGTCGGCGCGCAGGTAGTAGAGCAGTTCGGACGCGGCGGGCACCACGTTGGGCGCGGTCCCGCCCTCGCTGACGATGCCGTGCAACTGCTGCCCCGGCTCCAGGTGCTGCCGCAGCAGGCCCAGCGCGACCTGCGCGACCGTCGCGGCGTCGCCCGCGTTCCGGCCGGCCCACGGCGCCGCCGAGGCGTGCGCCTCGCGGCCGGAGAACCGGATCGCGAGGTCGGCCAGCGCCAGGGTGCGCGTGCGCACCACGTCGAACGGGGCGGGGTGCACCATGCCCGCGTAGGCGACACCGTCGAACGCGCCGCGCTGCAGCATGAGCACCTTGCCGCCCCCGGACTCCTCGGCGGGCGTGCCGTAGACCTCGACGGTCAGGCCCAGCTCGTCCGCGACGGACGCGAGCGCGAGGCCGGCGCCGAGCCCCGCCGCGGCGATGATGTTGTGCCCGCAGGCGTGCCCGATGCCGGGCAGGGCGTCGTACTCGGCGAAGATGGCGACACGCAGCGGCCCGCTGCCGGACCGTCCGACGAACGCGGTATCGAGGTCCGCGACGCGGCGCTCGACGGCGAAGCCGTGCCCCGCGAGGGCGTCGGCCAGCAGCGCCGACGCGAATCGCTCCTCGAAGGCCAGCTCGGGCCGGGCGTGGATCTCGTGGCTGACCGCGACCAGGTCGCCCCGCACGCGGTCGACGGTGCCGGTGAGCGCCTCCAGGACGGAGGTGACGCGACCGGTCACCGTCAGCCGAACTTGACTTCGGTGGTCGGAACGGCGAGGTCGGCGATGAGGTGCGTGTGCAGATCGTTCTTGATCTTGTTCAGCGTGGGGCCGTCGGCGGCGGCGTTCGCCGCCGCCCGGGCGGTCGCGGTCGGCAGCAGCTCGGCCTCCGAGACCGCCGCCTGCACGATGCCCGCAGCAACGGCGTCGGCGCCGCCGTAGCGACGTCCGGTGGTCATCGCCTCGACCGCCGTCTGGTACGGCAGACGGGAGCGCAGCAGGCTGGCCATGCCGACGGTGAAGCCCATCTTGAGGCTGACCTCGGGGAGGCAGAAGAAGCCGCGGTCGTCGCGCATCACGGCGAAGTCGCACGACAGCGCCAGCATGGCCCCGGCGCCGAAGGCGTGGCCGTTGATCGCGGCGACGGTGGTCATCGGGAAGGTCAGCAGGCGGCTGAAGACCGTGTGCACGCGGTCCAGGTAGGTCGGCAGCTCACCGGCGTTCGCCAGGATGTACATGACGTCGAGGCCGTTGGAGAAGAACTTGCCGGTGGCGGTGACCACCAGTGCGGCGGGCGAACCGGCCGCCTGGGCCTCGATCTCGTCGAGGCGGGCGTGCACCGCGTCGACCCAGTCCGGGGAGAAGCGGTTCTCCGGGTTGGTCTCCGAGAGCTCGACGCCCTCATCGCCCAGGAACAGAGTGAAGACGTCGTCGGTGCGCGTGACGTAAGGCATGGGCATCACGATAGCGGCTAGCATCTGGGGCCATGGCGCAACTGCACGCGGCACGTGACTCCGGTATCGACGATCCCTCCGCTGCGGCCCGCGAGGCGGCCGCCGCACTGACCGCCGCGACGGGCGGTGAACCCTTCGACGTGGCGGTGGTGCTCGGCTCCGGCTGGGCCCCCGCGGCCGACGCGCTCACCGCGCGCGGCGCCGCCGTCGGATCCGTCCCCATGGCCGAACTGCCCCACTTCGCGCCGCCCAGCGCGGCCGGCCACAAGGGCACGGCCTCGGCGGTCGTCGTCGGCGGCAAGCGGGTCCTGGTGCTGCTCGGGCGGACCCACGCCTACGAGGGCCACGACCTCTCGCGCGTCGTCCATCCGGTGCGCACCGCGTGCGCGGCCGGGGCGAAGACCGTGATCCTCACCAACGCCGCGGGCGGCCTGCGCGAGGGCATGTTCGTCGGCGAACCGGTGCTGATCGAGGACCACCTGAACCTCACCGCCCGCTCGCCGCTCGTGGGCGCGCAGTTCGTGAACCTGGTGGACGCGTACTCGGCGCAACTGCGCACGCTGGCCCGCACCGTCGACCCTTCGCTCAAAGAGGGCGTCTACGCCGGCCTCCCCGGCCCGCACTACGAGACCCCGGCCGAGATCCGGATGCTGCGCACGCTGGGCGCCGACCTGGTGGGCATGTCGACGGTGCACGAGACGATCGCCGCCCGCGCGGAGGACGCCGCGGTGCTGGGGATCTCGCTCGTCACCAACCTGGCCGCCGGCATCACCGGCGAGCCGCTGAACCACGAGGAGGTCCTCGAGGCCGGCCGCGAGGCCGCCGCGCGGATGGGCGGCCTCCTCGCCGACGTGATCGAGGCGATGTAGATGAGCGCCGAGCTCGCGGCCGAGGCCCTCGCCTGGATCGAGGGCGATCCCGACCCGGCGACCCGCGCCGAACTCGAGGCGTTGAGCGGCGACGAGCTCGCCGAGCGCTTCGCCGCCCCGCTGTCCTTCGGCACCGCGGGCCTGCGGGGCCCGGTGCGCGGCGGACCGTCGGGCATGAACGTGGCGGTGGTGACCCGCACGACCTGGGCCCTCGGCGAGTGGCTGAAGACGAAGTGCCTGGGCGGCGGCACCGTCGTCGTCGGGCGCGACGCGCGGCGCGGCTCGGAGGCCTTCTTCGCTGCGGCCACCGAGGTGCTCGCGGCGCAGGGCTTCGCCGTGGTGGCGCTGCCCGAACCCGGCCCCACACCGTGGGTCTCGTTCGCGACCAAGGCGCTCGGCGCCGCCGCGGGCGTGCAGATCACGGCCTCGCACAACCCGCCCGCGGACAACGGCTACAAGGTCTACCTCGACGGCGGCGCCCAGCTGGTCTCCCCCGCCGACGCCGAGATCGAGAAGCTCATCGCCGCCGCGCCGCCCGCCACGGAGATCGAGCGGACGCCGGTGCCCGCCGATCCCCGCGCGACCGAGGTGGTCGCGGCGTACCTGGACCGCGTCTCCGCGCTGCGCCCGGCGCCCGCCGTGCCGCTGCGGATCGCGCTGACGCCGATGCACGGCGTGGGCGGGAAGGTCGCGGTGGAGGCCCTGCGCCGCAGCGGCTTCGACGACGTGCACGTGGTCGAGCAGCAGTTCGCCCCGGATGGCGAGTTCCCGACGGTGGCCTTCCCCAACCCCGAGGAGCCGGGCGCCTCCGACCTGCTGCTCGCCCTCGCGGAGCGGGTGGATGCGGACCTCGCGGTCGCCCTCGACCCCGACGCGGACCGGTGCGCCCTGGGCGCCCGCTTCGCCGACGGCTGGCGGATGCTCACCGGCGACGAGTCCGGCTCGCTGCTCGGCGCCCACCTGCTCGACGCGCCGCTGGACGGCGCACCGTCGGATCCCCTCGTGGCGACGACGATCGTCAGCTCCGAGCTCCTCGGCGCGATCGCCGAGAGCCGCGGCGCGCGGTACGCGCGGACCCTGACCGGGTTCAAGAACCTGGTACGGGCGGGCGACGGCCTGGTGTTCGCGTACGAGGAGGCGCTCGGCCTCTGCGTCGACCCGTCGACGGTGCGCGACAAGGACGGGATCTCCGCCGCGGTCGTCGCCGCCGGCTACGCGGCCGCGCTGAAGGCGCAGGGCAGCGGACTGCCGGACGCGCTGGACGCGTTGTACCGCCGGCACGGCGTGTACCTGTCGAGCCAGTACGCGCTGCGCGTGGACGACGTCGCGCGGATCGCCGCGATCATGGCCGCCCTGCGCGCCGACCCCCCTGTTGAGGTTGCAAACACCGCCGTCGGCTGTGAGGATCTTCTGACGGCCCGCCCCGCGACGGACGCGCTGGTGTTCCGCGGCGACGGCGTCCGGGTCACCGTGCGGCCCTCCGGAACCGAGCCGAAGGCGAAGTTCTACCTGGAGGTGATCGAGCCGGTGGCGATCGACAGCGACACGAGCGGCGCCGAGGCGCGCGCCCGACAGCGGCTCACCGCGGTGACCGACACGGTGCGTAAGTGGGCGGCCTTCGGGTGACCCGCCCAGTGCGCCCGGCCGATCCCGCACGCGGCCGGGTGATCGCGGCGGCGGTCGTGGTGGGGGTGCTCATCGTGGTCGCCGCCGCGGCGGCCGCGACCGCCTACGTCAGCGGCAAACGACCCACGGAGCCGGCCACGGCCGCCGCGCCGCCGTCCGGGCCGTCGAGCTCCGCGTCGGCCGCCCCGGCACCGTCGTCCGAGCAGCCGGGCACACCCGCGCCGCCCGCACCGTCGATCCCCGGGACCGATGCCCTCGGCTTCCTGGGGACCCCCGCGCGCTGCGCCGACGGCGACGCCGCCCGGATGATGGTCCTCACCGCCACCTCGCAGGCCGTCGTCTGCGATCGCGCGGGCGCACTGTACTACGCGGGCTGGCGCATCGACACCGGTACCGGGACGCGCATCGAGGGCGTGCTGCCCGCGGGCCCCGGCTGGGTCGCCCGCGCCCCGGACGCGACGATCAACATCACGCCCACCGGCCTGGTGATCAGCACCCCGTCGGGCGAGTTCACCGAGCCGGCGACGGGATTCTGGGCGGCCCCGTAGCCGCCCGCCGATCCGTGGATCAGGTCCAGCGCGGGCCGAACTGGCGGTCGCCGGCGTCGCCGAGTCCGGGCACGATGTAGGCGTTCTCGTTCAGCCCCCGGTCGACGGTGGCGGTGACCAGGCGGACGGGGTGGCCGCAGTCGGCGAGCGCCTGCACGCCCTCGGGCGCGGCGACGACGCACACCGCGGTCACGTCGGTCGCGCCGCGCTGCGCGAGCAGGCTCAGCGTCTCCACCATCGAGCCGCCGGTCGCGAGCATCGGGTCGAGCACGAAGACGGGGCGCCCCGCGAGATCGGCGGGCAGCGACTGGAAGTAGGGCTCGGGGACGTGCGTCTCCTCGTTGCGGCCCATGCCGACGAAGCCCACCTGGGACTCCGGCAGCATCGCGTGCGCCTGGTCGACCATGCCGAGGCCAGCGCGCAGCACCGGCACCAGCAGCGGCGGCTTCGCGAGCGCGGCGCCGTCGGTGTCCTCGAGCGGGGTGGTCACCGTGACGGCGGCGACGGCGGCGTCGCGCATGGCCTCGTAGACCAGCATCTGGGTGAGCTCCTTCAGCGCTGCGCGGAAGGAGGCGTTGTCGGTGGCCTCCGCGCGGAGCGCGGTGAGGCGGACGGCGGCCAGGGGGTGGTCGACCACGGTGATCTGCATGCGGTCAGCGTATCGGGAACCGCTCGGGACCCTGAGGCGTCCAATCAATGAGGGGGTATTGCGATGGAACCGTTTCTGATGACGACGAGCGCGGTGACGGCGGCGGGGACCGAACTGGGCTCGCTGGCCACGTCGGTGGCGGGGGCCGCGGGAGCGGGCGCCGTCTCGGCCGCGGCGCTCACACCGGTCTTCGGACTGATCGGCGGCGACTACCTGGCCGAGCTGCTGGGCGCCGTCACGGCGACCGATGCCGAGGTCACGCGCCTAGCCGCGTTCTACACCTCGGCCTCCGCCGGCGCGGCGCGGACGGTGGCCTCGGCGGTCGCCACGGACGGGGGCGGCGCGGGGGCGCTGCTCGGGTTGCTGGGTGCGTCGTGAGCGGCATCGTCGCGGCGCTGGCGGCGCCGCTGCGGGCCCTGCTCGACACGTTCGGCACCGGCGACCTCTCGGTCGCGGGGGTCGACGCGGCGATCCGGGCGGTGGAGGCCGAACTGGCCCGGGTCAGCGCGCAGACGGATTCGGCGACGGTCAGCGTCGGCAGCGCGTGGACGGGCGTGGATGCGACGACCGCCCAGCGCACGATCGGCACCGGCGGCACCGCCGCGGCGGCCCTGTCGCAGCACAGTGGCGCGATCCGCGAGTCGGTGACGACCGCCGCCGGGGTGGTGAGCAAGGGCCGAACGCGGCTGCAGGCCGTCCTCGATTCCTTCGTGAGCAAGGCCGAGGCCGCGAATCCAACGCTGCTCAACCCCACCGGGCTGATCGCGGTGCTCACGCTGGCGGCCGATCACCTACAGCAGGCGCTCGACGTGCTGCGGTCCGTCCGCGACGAGCTCGACGGCGAGACCGGCACGGTCTCCGGGCTGGCGGAGAGCACCCCGACCGCGCCCGCCACCGTCGACGGCGGTGCGGCGACGACGCCCGCCTCGACGACCGCGACCGCGACCCCGTCGACCTCCTCCCCGACCGGCACCGGCTCGGGGTCCGGAGGCGGCTCGGGCGGCGGAGCCTCCCCCGTCAGCGGGCTCACCTCCGCGCTCACGTCCGCGAACCGGGGCGGCTCGGGCTCGGGCCGCGGCTCCGGGGCGAAGACGGTGTCCGCCTCGCGCCGGTCCGGGGCGACGGTGACCGCCGACGGCAAGGGCGGCTACGACGTGCGGCTGCCCGACGGCACGGTGGTGAAGGCCCCGAACGCGAAGGCCGCCGCCGCGGTGCAGGCCGCGCTCACGCAGCTGGGCGTGCCCTACTCGTGGGGCGGGACGACGCCCGGAGTCGGCCTGGACTGCAGCGGGTTCACGCAGTGGGCCTACCGGCAGGCGGGCATCGAGCTGCCGCGGCTCGCCAACGAGCAGGGCGTCGGCGCCGCGGTCAGCGCGGGCCAGTTGCAGCCCGGCGACCTCGCGGTGTGGGAGGGCCACGTCGCGATGGTCATCGGCGACGGACGCATGGTGGAAGCGGGCGATCCGGTGCAGATCTCCGCGATCCGCACGGAGAACATCGGCCAGCAGTTTTACGGCTTCTTCCGCCCGACGGGCTGAGCCCCGTGCGGTCGGATCCTCCAGCCGACGCGCAGGCGGCCCGGTGCACTACGCTGGGCGCCATGGCGTCTGACATCGTCCCGATCGAGCTCGGCCTCACCGACGGCCCGGTGTACACCCTGTGGGCACCGCGGTGGCGTGACGGGGAGGACGAATGGGAGGCCTTCCTGGGCCTCGACGAGGATCTGTACGGCTTCTCGTCGGTCGCCGAGTTGGTCGCCTTCGCCCGCAGCGGCAAGGCGAACGACCTGGACGACCACCCGGCCTGGGAGGCCCTGACCACCCTGCCGGCGGAGGCCTTCGTCCCGCGTGACGACCGTAGCTTCGACCTGATCTCGGTGCCGGAACTCGCCGCCGAGGAGCCCACCCCCGAGGTGATCGCCGAGCTCGAGGACACCCTCGAGATCGTCGGCCTCATCGGCGAGGTGTGCGAGCTGATCGACGTCACCAAGTTCTTCAACGGCAACCCGGTGCTGGGCACCGTGCGCATCGGCACCCGCAACTTCGAGGGCCGCGAGGGCGCGGAGATGTGGCACAAGGTCGGCCAGATCATCAGCCGCAAGTGGGACGACGTGATCGACGCGATCGAGGGCGTCGTCAGCGCGCCGAAGGTGTCCGCCACCCTCACCGAGGCCGCCGAGCAGGAGCTCGCGGAGGCCGAGGAGAAGGCCGCCGCGCTCGCCGCCGACGCAGCGGATCTGGACGACGACCTCGACGACGACCTCGACGACGTGCCGGGTCTCGACACCGACGACCTGGACGAGGACGACGACGAGTACGAGGGCGACGACGAGTACGAGGGCGACGAAGCCGGCGCCGACGACGGGGTGACGCTCGCGAAGAGCGCCGACGAGGACTTCGAGGACGAGGAGGATGACGATTCCTTCTGGGGTCAGGTCGGCATCGACCCGATCAAGATCATCACCTCCACGGGCGAGTACTACACGCTGCGCTGCTACCTCGACGACAGCCCGGTCTTCCTGGGCCGCAAGGGCAAGATCTACGTCTTCGACTCCGAGGGCGCGCTGGCCCGGTACCTCGCGGACGACGACGACACCGACCTCTCGTCGGTCTCCACCTTCGACGAGGTGCGCGTGGCCGCGACCGACGGCTCGCTGGAGATCGAGGTCTACGACGACAACGTCTACGTGCTGCCCGGGATCGGCGAGGACATCGCCGACGGTCCGCGGCGCATCGACCGCGATCAGCTGGACCTCGCGGTGGAGCTGCTGCTGGACTCGGCCGACTTCGCGGACGACGCCTCGGTGCGGGAAGCGCTGCGCCCCACCACTCCGCTGGGCTTCTTCGTCTCCTACGCGCTCGACCCGCAGCCGCGCCGGCTGGCCCCGTCGGGCCCGTTCGACAACGAGGCCGAGGCGTGGCGGGCGCTCGAGCACGACTTCGAGGACCGGCTCACCTCCAAGTGACCGGACCCCGCGGCGCCACCGCCGCGGGGCACCCCGGCGTCAGCCGATCAGCACCGCGAAACCGGGCTTGATCACCTCGTCGATGATCGCGAGCCGCTCGTCGAAGGGCAGGAACGCCGACTTCATCGCGTTGATGGTGAAGCGCTGCAGGTCCGTCCAGCCGTAGCCGAAGGTCTCGACCAGCTTGAGCATCTCCGCGCTCATCGTGGTGTCGCTCATGAGCCGGTTGTCGGTGTTGACGGTGACGCGGAAACGCAACTGCGCCAGCAGGTTGAAGGGATGCTCCTCCATCGAGGCGACCGCGCCGGTCTGCACGTTGGAGCTGGGGCACAGCTCCAACGGGATCCGCGCGTCCCGCACCCGCGCTGCGACCCGGCCGAGGACCGCGCCGGAGAAGTCGGTGGATCCCGGCTCGACGCCCGCGATGTCGTCGACGATGCGGACGCCGTGGCCCAGGCGGTCGCAGCCGCAGAAGGCCAGCGCCTCGTGGATGGACGGCAGCCCGAAGGCCTCGCCCGCGTGGATGGTGAAGGGGGCGGAGTGGTCCCGCATGTACTCGAACGCGTCGAGGTGGCGGCTGGGCGGGAAGCCCGCCTCCGCGCCGGCGATGTCGAAGCCGACGGCGCCGCGGTCGCGCCAGCGCACCGTCAGCTCCGCGATCTCACGCGAGCGGGCCGCGTGCCGCATCGCGGTCACGAGGCAGCGCACCACGATCGGGCGGCCCGCGGTGCGCGCCGCCGACTCGCCCGAGGCGAAGCCCGCGAGCACGGCCTCCATCACCTCGTCGAGCGACAGCCCGCCCTCCAGGTGCTGCTCGGGCGCGAACCGCACCTCGGCGTAGACCACGCCGTCGGCCGCGAGATCTTCCGCGCACTCGCGCGCCACGCGGGCCAGCGCCTCGGGCGTCTGCATCACGCCGACGGTGTGCTCGAAGGTCTCCAGGTACTTCACCAGCGAGCCGGAGTCCGCGGCGTCCCGGAACCACGCGGCCAGCTCGGGCTCGGTGGTGGCGGGGAGGTTCGCATAGCCGGTCTCCGCGGCCAACTCGAGGACGGTGGCGGGACGCAGCCCGCCGTCGAGATGGTCGTGGAGCAGCACCTTGGGCGCGCGGCGCAGGGCCTGCAGGTCGATGGGGGTGGGGCCAACGGGATTCGCCATAGGGTCAAGGTACCGGCTACCGGCGCGTAACACGGTCGGCGCGGCTATCGCTCCGTGAGATAGGTGAGGATGGCTCGGACGCGGCGGTTCCCCTCCTCCGGAGGCAGATCCAGCTTGGCGAAGATGTTCGCCACGTGCTTGGCCACCGCCGCGTCCGAGACCACCAGCGCCGCAGCGATATCGGCATTGCTGCGGCCCTCCGCCATGAGCGCGAGCACCTCGCCCTCGCGGGGCGTGAGCCGGTCGAGCACCGTCGGGGTGAACATCTTGGAGATCACTTCTGGGTCCACCACCACTCCCCCGCTCGCGACGGTATCGAGAGCCCGGAGGAAGTCGTCCACGCGCCCGACCCGCTCCTTGAGCAGGTAGCCCACGCCGCCGCCGGAGTCCAGCAACCGCCGCGCGTACGCGGCGGCGACGTACTGGGACAGCACCAGCACCGGCAGGCCCGCGCGGCCGGCCCGCAGGTCCAGCGCCGCCCGCAATCCGTCGTCGCCGTGGCCGGGCGGCATCCGGACGTCCGTCAGGACGAGGTCGACGGTGCCGGGATCGATCGCTCGGAGCGCGTCGGCATCGCCGAGCAGGCCGGCCACCTCGTGGCCGGCCCGTTCGACGATCCGCTGCAGTCCCTCGGCCAGCAGCACGGAGTCTTCGGCTATCAGGATCCGCACTACGACGAGCCGCCTTCCGTCCGCACGTGCCTTGTCCTCAGCGATACGATCCGCATCGCGGGCAGCCTACGACACCGCCTTCGCCCAGTAGAGCGTGGTGGGACCTCCGGGCGGGCTCAGCACCGTCAGCGTCGCGCCGATGGACTCGGCCCGCTCGATCAGCCCGGCCAGGCCCGTACCGCCGGCGGGATCCGCCCCGCCCGTGCCGTCGTCCATCACCGTCATCGACACCCCGAGCGCGCCCGCCGCGAACGTGATCCGCACCGTGCTCGCGCCCCCGTGCTTGATCGCGTTGGTGACGGCCTCGCTGGCGGTGTAGTACATGGCCTGCTCGATCTCCGCGGGCAGGCGGCGGCCGGGCGTCCAGCCCTCGCCCGCGGTCACGTCCACCCGGATCGCGCCGCCGAGCTCCGCGCACGCGGCCTCGACGCCGGCGTCGTCGAGCACCTGCGGGTGCACGCCCCGGACGGTGTCCCGCAGGCCCGCCATGGCGCGCTCGAGCCGGGCCTGCGCCTCGGACACCTGGCCGCGCAGGGCCTCGTCGGCGGTGTCCGGCAGGCTCTGCTGCAGCTCGCCGAGCTGCAGCGACAGGCTCGCGAGGTCCTGCTGCGGGCCGTCGTGGAGGTTGCGCTCGATCCGGCGACGCTCGCCCTCGAAGGAGTGGACGAGCACGCCCCGCGAGGCCTCGAGCACGCTGACGCGGCGCTGCAACTCCTCCTCGGTGGGACCGAGCAACAGGCGCGCGGTGGCGGCCTGCGCGACCGAGACCGCGTACGTGATGTAGAGCCCCGCCGCACAGATCACCGCGCCGATCGCGCCCCAGATCGCCTGGCTGACGACACTGTCGATCGCCGTGCCCATGACGTTGACCTCGCCGTCGAGGAAGGGCGCGATCACGAGCCCGCCGCCGATCGTCCAGCCGATCACCGCGCCGAGGAAGACGATCGGGGTGAGCACCGCCAGCAGCAGCGAGTAGGCGACCTCACGCCAGGTCGCGCGCTCGCCGAGCCGTGCGCCCGCGCGGGTGGACAGGTTGCCGGACACCGGCGGGTGCGGGTCTCCGATGGCCTGCGCCCCCAACCACGTGACCCGCAGGCGCTCCAGCTTCGCCAGCCCGTACGACCACGCCGGCGCGAAGGGCAGCAGCACCACCACGACGTAGAGGAAGAAGAGCACCCACCCGACGATCATCGATCCGGCGAAATAGGCCAGGCCGCGCCAGGGCGCGGACGTGGTCAGGAAGCGCAGCGGCTCGCGGAGTGGCGCGGCGAGCGCGCCGCGCGCGGGCTCGGACTGCGCCGGGGACGGGGTCACGTAATCGATCATGCCGTAGACGCTATGCACGCCGCGGGCGCGAGTCCCTGGCCCCAGCCGGAGAATCCGGGGTGGTGCCAGCACTACCCTCCGCCGGATCAGGCGGCGACGTGCGGGCGGGCGTCCTTCGCGCCGCTCCCGTCGTCGTCGCCTACCTCGCCGGTCATCGGCGGGATCACCAGGGACGCGACCAGGCCCAGCAGAACGAAGGCCGCCGCGACATAGCCGCCCACCATGATGCCGTCGGTCATCGCGCTGCGGCCTGCGTCCGCCACGACGGCGGTAGACGGATCGGCGGCGAAACCGCCGATCGCGGCGCCGGCGCTGTCCGCGAGCGTGCCGGACAGCGCGTCAGCCTGCTCGGGACCCATCCCATGGTCGGTCAGGTAGGTCTCCGACCGCGAGCTCAGCGCGGTGAAGAACACGGTGGTGAGGATCGCGATGCCCAGGGCGGAGCCGAGCTGCCGGAACGCGCTCTGGATGCCCGCGGCCTGGCCGTCCTCACTCGCCGGCACGTCGGCGAGGACGACGTTCGTGACCTGCGCGGTCGCGAAGCCGACGCCGACGCCGTACAGCGCGAGGACCAGCGAGAGCACCCACCAATTCGTGTCCGTCGCGGCGACGAACGCGAGGCCGGCGAGGCCGACGACCTCGAAGGCCAGGCCCAGCCGCAGCATCGCGAGGGGCGTGACGTTCTTGTCCGCCAGGCCGAAGCTCGCACCGCTGGCGACGAAGCTGCCGACGGCGATCGGGACCAGGAGCAGGCCCGACTGCATCGCGGTGTAGCCCAGCGTGAATTGGAGCCACAGGGGCAGGACCGCGATGATGCCGAACTCCCCGACGCCGATGATGAGCGTCGCGACGTTGCCGTTGCGGAACGAGGCGATCGAGAACAGCCGCAGGTCCATCAGGGCCTTGTCCACGTCGCCGCGCCGGCGCAGCAGCACCTGTCGAGCGACGAAGCCGGTCATCGCGAGCGCGCTCAGCACGAGCGCGACGAGCACGGGCGACGGTCCGCTCGCCCAGTGGCGGCCGGCGACGTCCAGCGGACGGGTGACGGTCCACCATCCGTAGGTGCGGCCCTCGATCAGACCGAAGGCGAGAAGACCCAGTCCGGCGACGGAGAGGATCGCCCCGAGGGCGTCCAACCGCCCGGCGACGCGCGGCGCGCGATCGACGCAGAGTACGACGCCGACGATGATCAGCACCGCCAGCGGCACGTTGATCCCGAAGGCCCAGCGCCAGGAGAAGTGCTCGGCCAGCCAACCGCCCAGCAAGGGCCCCAGGGCCGCTGCGGCCCCGATCGTGGATCCCCAGATCGCGAACGCCTGGCCGCGGGCCTTGCCGGTGAAGGTGGCGTTGAGCAGCGCGAGCGAGGTGGGCAGGATCATCGCAGCACCGGCGCCCTGCACGAACCGCGCGACGATGAGCACCTCGGTCCCCGGGGCGATCCCGGCCGCGATGCTGCTGACGCCGAAGACCACGACGCCCGCGGTGAACACCCGGCGCGCTCCGTGGATGTCGGCGACGCGACCGACGACCAGGAGCAGCGCCGCGAAGACGATCGCGTACGACTCCTGGATCCACTGCGCCGCAGTGGATCCTGCTCCGAGGTCGGCGATGATTGACGGGTTGATCACATTGACGATCGTGGTGTCGACGACGATCAGCGCGACGCCGAGCGCGATCGCCAGCAGGCCGATCCACTGCCGCCGCGTCGGCACGACTTCCCCCGTGGCGACACCCTGTGGCGAGCCTTCCATGGCAACCTTCTTCCATTGTGGAATAATTCCATCAAGAAACTAGATCGGGCGCGGTAGGTTGTCAACCGAGACGGGTCGGCGTCGTGGGCCGACCGCAGGAGGGGCAGATGAGCGACCGGGTCGAACCGGGTCAACAGGAGCGGCTCGCCGAGTCGCTGCGCAGCTACGGCGCGACCTTCCGCGAGCTCAGCCGCAAGTTCGCAGCCTGGCTGGGCCTGCACTCCACCGACGCCGAGGCCCTCCTCGAGATCCTGTCCGCCGAGGAGAGCGGCACGCCGATCTCGCCGGCCCGGCTGAGCGAGCGGATCGGCAGGTCCCACCCCGCCACCACCGCGGTCCTGAACCGGCTCGAGCGCGCCGGCCACGTCGTCCGCACCCGGGAGCACGCCGACCGCCGCGTGGTGACGCTGCGCAGCGGCCCCGAGGTCCAGTCGCTCGCGGACGAGTTCTTCAGCCCGCTCGGCGTCGAGGTCGGCGCCGTCATGGCGCGCTACTCCGCGGCCGAGCTGGAGCGTTTCCAGGGCTTCCTCGACGCGATGCTGATCGCCACGAACGGCCACCTCGAGCGCCCCGTCGAACCCGCCCCGCGCGCACTACCCTGAGACCCATGCGCATCGCGATCCTCGACGACTACCAGGACGTCTCCCGCGAGTACGGCGACTTCTCCGGCCTCGACGTCACCGTCTTCACGGAGCCGCTCACCGACGTCGCCGGCCAGTTGGCCGGGTTCGACGGGGTCGTCGCCATGCGGGAACGCACCCGCTTCCCCGCCGAGGCGCTCCGCTCGCTCCCCGACCTCCGACTCCTGGTGTCGACGGGCCGCCGCAACGCCGCGATCGACCTCGCCGCCGCATCGGAACTCGGGATCACCGTGTGCCACACCGGGTACCGACCCGCGGCTGCCGCCGAGCACACCTGGGCGCTGATCCTCGCGGCGCTGCGGCACGTGCCGGCCGAGGACGCGAACATCCGCGCCGGGCGGTGGCAGAGCACCGTCGGGAAGGAACTGCACGAGAGCACCTTCGGCATCGTCGGCCTGGGCGGGCTCGGGCGGCGCGTCGCCCGGGTCGCGAACGCCTTCGGGGCGGAGGTGATCGCCTGGTCGAGCAACATCGACGCAGAGAAGGCCGCCGAGGTCGGGGCGACGGCCGTGAGCAAGGAGGAGCTGTTCGCGCGCGCCGACGTGGTCACGATCCACTACGTGCTCTCCGGGCGCTCGCGCGGCATCGTCGGCGCCGCCGACATCGCCCGGATGAAGCCGGGCGCACTCCTCGTCAACACCTCGCGGGCGGGCGTCCTCGACACCCCGGCGGCAGCGGCGGCGGCGCGCAGGGGCGACATCCGCCTCGCCCTCGACGTCTTCGACACCGAGCCGCTCCCCGCCGACGACCCGATCCGCGACCTGCCGAACTCCGTCCTCACCGGGCACGTCGGCTACGTCACCGAGCAGCAGTACCGGACCTTCTACGCGGACGCGGCCGAGGACGTCCGCGCCTATCTCGCGGGCGCCCCCGTCCGCGTCATGAATCCCTAGACGGTCACCCGGTCCAGCACGAGCGAACCGCGGGGCGCCGCGGACTCGCCGATGACGGCGGCGCCGTCCAGGGCGGCGACGGCACCGTCGAACTTCTCCGGGGTGTCGGTGTGCAGGGTGAACAGCGGCTCGCCCTCGACGACCCGGTCGCCGACGGTCGCGTGCCAGGTGACCCCGGCCCCGGCCTGCACGGGCTCGCCCTGGCGCTCGCGGCCCGCGCCCAGGCGCCAGGCGGCGATGCCGACGCCCATCGCGTCGAGCTCGGTGAGCACGCCCGAGGCGGGCGCGGCGACGGTGCGCGTGTGCTGTGCGACCGGCAGCGGCGCGTCGGGGTCGCCGCCCTGCGCCGCGATCATCGCCTTCCAGCTGTCCATCGCCTTCCCGTTGGCGAGGTGCTCGGCGGGGTCCGCGTCGACGCCGGCGAGGGTGAGCATCTCCCGCGCGAGCGCGAGCGTCAGCTCCACCACGTCCGACGGTCCGCCGCCGGCCAGGACCTCGAGCGACTCGGCGACCTCGAGGCCGTTGCCCGCGGTGCGGCCCAGCGGGGTGGACATGTCCGTGAGCAGCGCGACGGTGTTCACGCCCGAGTCGTGGCCGAGCGCGACCATCGTCTCGGCGAGCTCGCGCGCCTGCTCGGCGGCCTTCATGAACGCGCCCTTGCCGACCTTGACGTCGAGCACGAGCGAGGCGGTGCCCTCGGCGATCTTCTTGCTCATGATCGAGCTGGCGATCAGCGGGATGGCCTCGACGGTGCTGGTGACGTCGCGCAGCGCGTAGAGCTTCTTGTCGGCCGGAGCGAGCCCGGATCCGGCCGCGCAGATCACGCCGCCGACCTTCTCGAGCTGGTCGAACATCTGCTCGTTGGTCAGGTCGGCGCGCCAGCCGGGGATCGCCTCCAGCTTGTCGAGGGTGCCGCCGGTGTGGCCGAGGCCGCGGCCGGAGAGCTGCGGCACGGCGACGCCGTACGACGCGACGAGCGGGGTCAGCGGCAGGGTGATCTTGTCGCCCACGCCGCCGGTCGAGTGCTTGTCCGTGGTGGCGAGCGGGCGGCCGTCGCGGCGCAGGCCGGAGAAGTCCATGCGCTCGCCGCTGGCAATCATGGCCGCGGTCCAGCGCGCGATCTCGGGGCGGTCCATTCCGTTGAGGAAGATCGCCATGGCCAGCGCCGACATCTGGTAGTCGGCGACCTCGCCGGAGGTGAACCGGTCGATCACCCAGTCGATCTGGCCGTCGGTGAGGGCCTTGCCGTCGCGCTTGGCGGCGATGATGGAGACGGCGTCGAACACTTCGGTCATGTGGTCTACCTCTTCTCGTCGTGGGCGACCTCGTCGAGGTCGTCGGGCCCGAAGGCGTCGGGCAGCAGCCGGCTCAGGGGCACCGGGCCGGAGCGGTGGTCGATCAGGAGCTCGCCACCGCCGTGTTCGTAGAGGAGCTGGCGGCACCGCCCGCAGGGCATCAGGACGTCGCCGTTGGCGTTGGTGCACGTGAAGGCGAGCAGTCGCCCGCCGCCCGTGGAATGGAGCGCGCTCACGAGGCCGCACTCCGCGCAGAGGGTCAGTCCGTATGAGACATTCTCCACATTGCATCCGGACACCACGCGGCCGTCGTCCGTCAGCGCGGCGGCCCCGACGGGGTACTTCGAATAGGGCGCGTAGGCGTGCCCCATGGCGTCGACGGCGGTGCGCCGCAATGCCTCCCAGTCGATGTAGGACACAGCCGATCACTCCCTTCCGGAGGCTTGTTGATTCCGGGTCAATTTCGGTCAGGCATACCTAACTAAATCTGTTCGGCCCCAACACATCGGGACCGTGGTTTCGATTCCACATTCCGGTGGGTTTAAGGTCAAGGCGTGGGTTCAGGTATACGTCGCGAACGGCGCCGACGCGAGGGCTCAGAGTCCTTTCGCCGACCTCCGTTCGACCGTATCCAAGAAACGATGTCGAAGGCAGGACTCGATGAGCAGTAGTACCGAGGTGGCGGCCGCCGAGGAGCCGCGCCGCGTCTCCCTCTACAAGGGCGATCCGGGCATGTTGAACTGGGTGCTGCACCGCATCAGCGGCGTCACCATCTTCTTCTTCCTGTTCGTCCACGTCCTCGACACCGCGGTCATCCGCATCGATCCCGAGGCGTACGACGCGATCATCAAGACGTACAAGACGCCGATCATCGGTCTGCTCGAGATCGGCCTCGTCATGGCCATCCTGTTCCACGCCCTCAACGGCGTCCGCGTGATCCTCGTGGACTTCTGGAGCAAGGGTGTGCAGTACCAGAAGGCGATGTCCATCGCCGTCTGGACGGTCTTCCTCATCACCGGCGCCGGAATGGCCGCGCGTCTCCTCTACATCATGATCTCGCACGCATAGGGGGACGCAGAGATATGACTACCGCGAACGAACCCAAGCTCGCCAAGACGCTGCTCAAGCAGTACGACCGCCCCGCCTCGCTCGACAACCCGCGCTCGCCGCACCGTCCGGCGTCCGGCAACTTCGAGAAGTACGCCTGGCTGTTCATGCGCTTCTCGGGCATCGCCCTCCTGGTGCTCGTCTTCGGGCACGTCTTCATCATGCTCGCGCTGGACAGCCAGGGCGTGCACCGGATCAGCGCCGCCTTCGTCGCGCAGCGCTGGGCCAGCCCCTTCTGGCAGATCTGGGACATCACGATGCTGTGGCTCGCCCAGCTGCACGGCGGCAACGGCCTGCGCGTGATCATCGACGACTACGCCCGCAAGGACCGCACGCGGTTCTGGCTCAAGACCCTGCTCGTGCTGTCGATGATCCTCGTGGTCGGCCTCGGCTCGTACGCGCTCCTCTCGTTCGAACCGGCCTCCGTGCCCACCGCCCAGTAACGGCCAGGAAGGACTGACCCGCATCATGCAGGAACATCGTTACGACGTGGTGATCATCGGTGCCGGCGGCGCCGGTATGCGCGCGGCCATCGAGGCCGGCCCCCGCGCCCGCACCGCGGTGCTCACCAAGCTCTACCCCACCCGCTCCCACACCGGCGCGGCGCAGGGCGGCATGTGCGCCTCCCTCGCCAACGTCGAGGAGGACAACTGGGAGTGGCACACCTTCGACACGGTCAAGGGCGGCGACTACATCGTCGACCAGGACGCCGCGGAGATCATGGCCAAGGAGGCCATCGACGCGGTGCTCGACCTGGAGAAGATGGGCCTGCCCTTCAACCGCACCCCCGAGGGCAAGATCGACCAGCGCCGCTTCGGCGGCCACACCCGTGACCACGGCAAGGCCCCCGTGCGCCGCGCCTGTTACGCCGCGGACCGCACCGGCCACATGATCCTGCAGACGCTGTACCAGAACTGCGTCAAGCACGACGTGGAGTTCTTCAACGAGTTCTACGTCCTCGACATCGCGCTGACGGAGACCGAGGACGGGCCCGTCGCCACCGGCGCCGTCGCGTACGAGCTGTCCACCGGCGAGATCCACGTCTTCCACGCCAAGGCGATCATCTTCGCCACCGGCGGCTCGGGCCGCATGTACAAGACCACCTCCAACGCCCACACCCTCACCGGTGACGGCATGGGCATCGTCTTCCGCAAGGGCCTGCCCCTGGAGGACATGGAGTTCCACCAGTTCCACCCGACGGGCCTCGCGGGCCTGGGCATCCTCATCACCGAGGGCGTCCGCGGCGAGGGCGGCATCCTGCGCAACGTCGACGGCGAGCGCTTCATGGAGCGCTACGCCCCCACCATCAAGGACCTCGCGCCCCGCGACATCGTCGCCCGCTCGATGGTGCTCGAGGTTCTCGAGGGCCGCGGCGCCGGCCCGAACAAGGACTACGTGCTCCTGGATGTCACGCACATCCCGGAGGAGACCCTGATGGCCAAGCTGCCGGACATCATGGAGTTCTCGCGCACCTACCTCGGCGTAGACCCCGTCACCGAGCTCGTGCCCGTGTACCCCACCTGCCACTACGTCATGGGCGGCATCCCCACCAACATCCACGGTGAGGTGCTGCGCGACAACACGAACGTGGTCCCCGGCCTCTACGCCGCCGGCGAGTGCGCCTGCGTCTCCGTGCACGGCGCCAACCGCCTCGGCACCAACTCGCTGCTCGACATCAACGTCTTCGGCCGCCGCTCCGGCATCGCCGCCGCGGAGTACGCCAAGACGCACGACTTCGTGCCGCTGCCCGAGAACCCCTCGGAGATGGTCGAGAAGTGGGTCGCCTCGATGCTCAGCGACCACGGCAACGAGAACGTCATGGCGATCCGCACCGAGCTGCAGCAGACGATGGACAACAACGCCGCCGTCTTCCGCACCGAGAAGACCCTCTCGCAGGCCCTCGAGGACGTCCGCGCCCTCAAGAAGCGCTACGAGCACGTCACCGTCACCGACAAGGGCACGCGCTTCAACAGCGACCTGCTCGAGGCCATCGAGCTGGGCTTCCTGCTCGAGCTGGCCGAGGTCACCGTCGTCGGCGCCCTCAACCGCAAGGAGACCCGCGGCGGCCACGCCCGCGAGGACTACCCCAACCGCGACGACGAGAACTTCATGGTGCACACCATGGCGTACAAGGAGGGCGAGGGCCTGGAGTCCGGGATCCGTCTCGACACCAAGCCCGTCGTGCAGACCCGCTACGAGCCGATGGAGCGTAAGTACTGATGACCGCCGCAGTTGACACCCCCGCGTCCGTGCAGCCGCCCGTTCCGCCCGGCTCCACGATGGTCACGATCAAGGTCTACCGATTCAACCCGGAGGACCCGGACGCGGCCGGCTGGCAGAGCTACCGGGTTCCCGCGCTCCCCTCGGACCGCTTCCTGAACCTGCTGCTGTACATCAAGGGCTACCTCGACGGCACCCTGACCTTCCGCCGCTCCTGCGCCCACGGCGTGTGCGGCTCGGACGCCATGCGCATCAACGGCGTCAACCGCCTCGCCTGCAAGATGCTGATGAAGGACTTCCTCGTCGAGGGCAAGGAGATCACCGTCACGGTCGAGCCCATCCGCGGCCTGCCCGTGGAGAAGGACCTCGTCGTCGACATGGAGCCCTTCTTCGACGCCTTCCGCGCCGTGAAGCCCTTCCTGATGACCTCCGGCAACGAGCCGACCCGCGAGCGCATCCAGTCCCCTACGGACCGCGAGCGTTTCGACGACACCACCAAGTGCATCCTCTGCGCCTGCTGCACCACCAGCTGCCCGGTGTACTGGATGGACGGCTCGTACTTCGGCCCCGCGGCCATCGTGAACGCGCACCGCTTCATCTTCGACAGCCGCGACGAGGGCGCCGCCGAGCGCTTGGAGATCCTCAACGGCGTCGACGGTGTCTGGCGCTGCCGCACCACCTTCAACTGCACCGACGCGTGCCCCCGCGGCATCCAGGTGACGAAGGCCATCCAGGAGGTCAAGCGCGCCCTCCTGTTCAGCCGCTAGAACCTTTACTGCAGCCCGGAAACGCCCCGGACCTCACCCGAGGTCCGGGGCGTTTCTCACTCCCGACGACAGGACCGCCGGTGGCCCCGAGCCTGATCAGCACCCCGATCGACGAGACCCTGCTGCGCGGGCACCTCGACCTCGAGCGGACGGCCCGCGGCCTCCTTCCGCACCGCCTCCCCGCCGAGGCCCGCCGCCGGATCCCCGACGCGCGGCTCGCCTCCGCGGAGGCGCAGCCCTCGGGCGTGCGCCTCGTCCTCCGGACCGCCGCCACCGTCATCGAGCTCGAGACCCTGCCCACCAAGCGCGCGTACGCCGGCCACCCGCCGCTGCCCGACGGTGTCTACGACCTCGTCGTGGACGGCGGCCTGGTCGCCCGTACGACGGTGCCGGGCGGGAACGTCGACACCGTCATCGACATGGTGACGCAGGAGGCCGAGCTCACCGAGGGCCCTTCCGGCACCGCGCGATTCGCGGACCTGCCCGGGGGCGAGAAGGACGTCGAGATCTGGTTGCCCCACAACGAGATCACCGAGCTGATCGCGCTGCGCACGGACGCCCCGGTGAGCCCGCAGCCGCCCCGCGATCGCCTCTGGCTGCACCACGGCAGCTCGATCAGCCACGGTTCCAACGCCACTCATCCGACCGGGACGTGGCCGGCGATCGCCGCGGCGGCCGCCGGCGTCGACCTGATCAACCTCGGCTTCGGCGGCAGCGCGCTCCTCGATCCGTTCGTCGCCCGCGCGATCCGCGACACCCCGGCCGACCTGATCAGCCTCAAGCTCGGCATCAACGTCGTCAACGCCGACGTGATGCGGCTGCGCGCCTTCACCCCCGCCGTGCACGGCTTCCTCGACACGATCCGCGACGGCCACCCGAGAACGCCGCTGCTCGTGATCTCCCCCATCCTCTGCCCGATCCAGGAGCACACACCCGGCCCGGTGATGCCCGTGCCGTCGGCCGACGGCCTGCGCTTCGAGGCCACCGGGGATCCCGCCGAGGTCCGCGCGGGGAAGCTCACGCTGACCGTCATCCGCGAGGAGCTGGGGCGCATCGTCGCGGAGCGGTCCGCCGAGGACCCGAACCTGCACCTCCTCGACGGCCGCGCCCTGTACGGCGCGGACGACTACGGCCGCCTGCCGCTCCCCGACGAACTGCACCCCGACGGGCCCACCCACACCCTGATCGGCACCCGGTTCGGCGAGCTCGCCTTCGGCCCGGGCGGCGGCTTCACACCATAGGACACCACCGTGACACCATGATTCACCTGGCGATTCTCATGTTTCTCGCCTATCGCTGTTGACGTGACACCATGGTGGTGTCATAGTTGACGCCATGGACATCACCCCCTTCGTCAGCGACCTCCAGCGTCAGCTCATCGCCGCCGCCGAACGCGACTTCACGGATGCCGGGGACAACGGCGTCGACGACGCCCGCGCCTCCGCGGAGCGCCTCGCCTCCGGCCTCGACGCCGCCACCCGACTCGTCCTGCTGGACGCGCTGTCCGCCGCGACCGGCGAGATCACCCGCGACCTGGTGCCCGGCTCCGTCGACCTGCGCCTGCGCGGCCGCGACGTCGAGTTCGTCGTCGCCGCGGCGCGCGCGGAGCAGGACGAGGACGCGACCACCGCGACCGGCGTCGACTTCGACGACACCAGCAGCTCGCGCACCACACTGCGCCTCCCGGACGTCCTCAAGTCGCAGGTCGACGAGGCCGCCGCGGCCGACGGCGTCTCCGTGAACACCTGGCTGGTGCGGGCCGTCGCGGCCGCGCTCGCCCCGCGCAAACGACGAACCGCCCAGCGCGCGCTCCGCACCGGCGACGACTTCGCCGGCTGGGCGCGCTGACCCCTCCCCGCCCGATCCCCCTCCGAACACACCACAACCGCACAGCCCGACGAGAACCCCGCGCCCCGCGGGGTCGGCCGAGCGCACCCTTCGAAAGGTCCCACCATGCCCGTCTTCCCCACCCCCGAGCCCATCGACCTCGCAGTCAACCTGCAGGTCGGCGACATCGACGTGATCGCGAGCGACCGCACGGACGCCGTCGTGACCGTCTCCCCCAGCTCTCCCGACAAGGCGGCGGACCGGCGCGCCGCCGAGGCCACGCGCGTCGAGTTCGACGGTGCCCGGCTCACCGTGGTCGGCCCCAAGCCGAAGTTCAGCCTGTTCGGCCCGAGCGAGTCGGTGGACGTCACCGTCGAGCTGCCGGCCGGCTCCCGGTTCACCGCCGAGAGCGCCGTCGGCGGCGTCCGCACCGAGGGCCGCCTCGGCGCCACCCGCATCAAGGCGACCACCGGCATGGTCGAACTGGATGCGACGGGCGACCTGTGGCTGCGCGCCGGGCACGGGAACGCCACGGCCCGCGCGGTCGACGGCTCGGCGGAGATCACCGCCGACCACGGCCAGATCCGCATCGATTCCGTCGCCGCCGACGCCGTGCTCAAGGCCTCCCACGGCAGCATCCGCATCGGCGAGGCGCTGGGCGGCGTCGACGCCAACCTCTCCTACGGCGATCTCGACATCGACCGCTCCACCGGGTCCGTCACGGCGAAGACCGCCTACGGCGCCATCTCCCTGCACGAGGTCTCCGCCGGCGTCGTCGACGTGGAGAGCAGCTACGGCAAGCTCACCGTCGCTGTGGCAGAAGGCGTCCCCGCCTGGCTCGACCTGTCCTCCAAGGAGGGTCGCGTCCGCAACCACCTGGAGGAGAGCCTCCCTGATTCCACCACCGGCGACCACGTCGCGGTGCGCGCACGGGCCAAGTTCGGCGACATCGACATCCGGCGCGCCCGCTGAGCGCGCCTCCGACGACCAGGAGAACACCATGACCATCACCACCACCGCGGCCATCGAGGTCCGCGGCATCGAGAAGTCCTACGGCGACCTGCCGGTGCTCCGCGGCGTCGACTTCGCCGTCGTCCCCGGCAGCATCTTCGCCCTCCTCGGCGCGAACGGCGCGGGCAAGACGACGCTGGTCAGCATCCTGTCGACGTTGCTGCGCCCCGATGCCGGCAGCGCCGTCGTGCACGGCTACGACGTGACCTCCGAGGCGCAGCAGGTACGCGAATCCATCAGTCTCACCGGCCAGTTCGCCGCCGTCGACGAGATCCTCACCGGGCGCGAGAACCTCGTACTCGTGGCGCGGCTGCGGCACCAGAGCGATCCCGGCGCCGTCGCCGACGAGTTGCTGAGCCGCTTCCGCCTCACCGACGCCGGAGGCCGGAAGGTCGGCACCTACTCGGGCGGCATGCGCCGGCGCCTCGACATCGCCATGAGCCTGATCGGCGATCCCGCGGTGATCTTCCTCGACGAGCCCACGACCGGCCTCGACCCGGAGGCCCGGATCGACGTGTGGGACATCGTCAAGGAGCTCGCCGATCGCGGCACGACGGTGTTGCTGACCACCCAGTACCTGGAGGAGGCCGAGCAGTTGGCCGACCGGATCGCCATCCTGCGCGACGGGCGGATCATCGCCGACGGCACACTCGCCGAGCTCAAGCGGATGCTGCCGGCGGCGAAGGTCGAGTACGTCGAGAAGCAGCCCACGCTCGAGGAGATCTTCCTCGCCCTCACCGGAACCCGCACCGACACCCCCACCACGACCGAGGACCGATCATGACCACCTACGCCGTCTCCGATACCAGTGCACTGCTGGGCCGTTCGCTCAAGCACATCACCCGCAGCGTCGACACCATCGTCACCACCGCGATCACGCCGATCGCGATGATGCTCCTGTTCGTCTACGTCTTCGGCGGGGCGATCAAGGGCAGCACCGGCGACGAGAACTACGTGAACTACCTACTGCCAGGAATCCTGTTGATGGCCATCGCCTCCGGCATCGCCTACACCGCGCTGCGGCTGTTCAACGACATGCAGGGCGGGATCTTCGAGCGCTTCCAGTCGATGCCGATCGCGCGCTCGTCGGTGCTGTGGGCGCACGTGCTCACGTCGATGGTGGCCAACGCGATCACCGTGCTGATCATCATCGGCGTGGGGCTGATCATGGGCTTCCGCTCCTCGGCGGGCCCGCTCGCCTGGCTCGGCGTCGCCGGCATACTGGCGCTGTTCACCCTGGCGCTCACCTGGATCGCGGTGGCCGTCGGTCTGACGGCGAAGTCCGTCGACGGCGCGACCGGGTTCTCCTACCCGCTGATCTTCCTGCCGTTCATCAGCTCCGCCTTCGTACCCACCGACACCATGCCCGGGCCGGTGCGCGCCTTCGCCGAGAACCAACCGGTGACCTCGATCGTCAACACGATTTCGGCGCTGCTGGCGGAGCGCCCGGTCGACACCGCCGACCTGGTCTCGGCCCTCGCCTGGTGCACCGGAATCCTGGTGGTCGCCTACGGCGGGGCGATGCTCGCCTACCGCCGCCGGATCAGCTGACGCCCAGCCCGATCCGCCCCTGCTGCGCCGCGCGCCGATGCGCGCGGCGCAGCATCGCGCGGATCACGGCCGGGTGCACGCGCCGCACCACGGCGAGGTACGCCCGGCCCTTCGCGGTCGACGGCGCCGAAACGGTGGTCAGGGTCACGGCACCGTCGGCCACGAGGACCGAGGCCCGGAATCGCAGGTGGCCGGGGTCCCCGCCCAGCAGCACCTCGGTCCCGGACCGCTCGCGCGTCGCGAAGAAGTCCTCCCGCTCCCCGCGATCGATGCCCACCAGGAGCGCCACGGCCTGCCGTACGGCGAACGCCGCGCGCACCCAGCCCGGCAGGTCGCGGAACGTGGCATCGGCCCAGGCCTGCGGATCCGTGGGGAATCCCCGCCACACCGGTACGGCGAAGGCGTCCACCAGGGCACCGGGCCGCCCGGACTGTTCCGCGAGCGAGCGCCGGGCGAGCACGGCGCCGTCCGGGACGTCGACACATCGGACCGCGGGCAGATCGACGGTGCGGAGCATCCGCACCCACGCCGACCATCGCGCCGGCCGCGTGACCGAACCGGTGGCGGCCAGCTCGGCGTCGTCGAGCAGGTCCTCGAGCACCGCGTCGTGGAGGGGCACCAGGAGGAGCGGCCCCAGGATCCGCATGGCGCCCTCGGTCCGGCAGTCCAGGACGTGCCGCACCCGAGTACGGCCGTCGGCGACGGGTTCCAGCGAGATCTCGTGGTGTCCCGTGATGCCCGGTGTGGAGTGGAAGGCGAAGCGGATCCGGCGTCCCGGTTCGGCGTCCACCACCCGGTAGCGGATGGGGCCGTGGCCGCCGTCGGCGCCGACGACGGGCGGTCCGTCGAGGATCATCGGCTCCCACGCCGGCGCGGGCCACAGCACGTCGTCGGGGCCGCCGAGGCGGTCCAGGAGCGGCGCGAGCGCCGATGCCGGCGCCCCGACGATCCGCTCGTGCACGTTATGGATCCGACCGGCCACGGGACACCTCCGTACGGTTGCGTATGGTTTCCATACGGTACCGTATTGTGATGGACGGATCCAGCCCTCGACGACGACTCACCGCGGACGACTGGACCGGCGCCGCGCTGCAGGCGATCGCCGAGGGCGGCCTCGACGCGGCCGCGGTCGAGCCCCTCGCGAAACGCCTCGGCGCGACCAAGGGCAGTTTCTACTGGCACTTCTCGAACCGGCGCGCGCTCCTGGACCGCACGATGGAGACGTGGGAGAAGGTGCACACCGACGCCGTCATCGCCGCCACCAGCGCGGCACCGGCAGCGCCCGAGCGCCTGGCGGAGCTGTTGGAAATCGTCTTCGGCAGCATCGGCGAGCCACTCGAACTGGCGCTGCTCGCGGCCGTCGACGACCCCAGCGTGGGCGCCGCGGTCGCCCGGGTCACCGAGCGGCGCGTCGACCACGTCGCCGGGCTCTACCGCGCCGCCGGGCTCGACGAGGAGGCGGCGCGCAGCAGCGCCGTGGCCGCCGTCGCGCTGTACCTGGGCCACGCCCAGTTGGCGGCGGCGGCACCGTCGACCCTGCCGGAGGGCGCCGCGTGGACGGCCCACCTCACGCGCCTCGGCGAACTCCTGGCGCCGCGCCCCTAGACCTGCTCCGCGGGCACCTTCTGCGCCGCGGCCTTCTGGTGCGTGGGCGTCGCGAAGAACTGCACCACCACGAAGGCGACCACGAGTGCGGCGGCGGGCAGCAGGATCGTCGAGCCCATGGCGTCGGCGAAGGGCCCGCGCAGGAACTGCGGCAGCGCACCGGTGGCCATCGCGCCACCCTGCGCGTGGCCGGTGGCGGCGGCGATCTTGTCCTCGATCTCGTGCTGCATGAGCACTCCGACCGCCGCGCTGCCGAGCACCGCGCCCACCTGCCGGGTCATGTTGTAGACGCCGGACCCCGCGCCGGCCAGCGGCAGCGGCAGGTTCCGGTTCGCGGTGGCGGCGAGCGGACCCCAGATGAAGGCGTTGCCGACGCCCATGAGGCCGATCGGGGCCAGGATGCCGATCACCGGCGTGGTGTCGTGCGCGACGAGGGCCAGCCAGAACAGGGCCGCCGCGTTCGCCGCGAAGCCGAATCCAGTGAGGTACTTGGGGTGCACCTTGTCGGCCAGCTTGCCCGACGGGGCCGCCAGGGCCCCGGAGATCACGGCCAGCGGGATGAGCAGCAGCGCCGAGCGAGTGGGCGTGAGCCCCATGGACTTCTGCGCGAAGAGCATGAGCGGGATCGACATGCCGGTGACGGAGAATCCCATGCAGGCGATCGCGGCGTTGGCCAGCGAGAAGTTCCGGTCCTTGAACAGGGTCAGCGACATGAGCGGCTCGGCCGCCTTGGTCTGCCACCACACGAAGGCGACGAGCAGCGCGAGGCCGCCGACGATCATCGTCCAGATGCCGGCCGACCAATCCTCCTTCTGCCCCTCCTGCAGACCGAAGGTGAGCAGGAACAGGCCGAGCGCGCTGAGCACGATGCCGGGGATGTCGAGCTTGTGCTTGTGGGTCGGCAGGTTCGGCACGAGGATCACGGCGGCGATGAAGGCAGCGATGCCCACGGGCACGTTGACGAAGAAGACCCACTCCCAGCCGAGCCGGTCGACGAGCACGCCGCCCGCCAGCGGGCCGACGAGGATCGCGACGCCGGCGACGGAGCCCCACAGCGCCATCGCGGTGCCGCGCTTGTTCGGCGGGAAGGTGCGGGTGATGACGGCCATCGTCTGCGGGGTCATGAGCGCGGCGCCCAGGCCCTGCACGACGCGGGCCGCGATGAGCATGCCGATGGAGCCGGAGAGGCCGCACCAGGCCGATGCCAGCGTGAAGACGACGAGGCCGGCCAGGTACAGACGCTTGGGTCCGTACATGTCGCCGAGGCGGCCGGCCAGCAGCAGCGGCACCACGTAGGCCAGCAGGTAACCGCTGGTCACCCAGATGACGCCGTTGAGGTCGGTGCCGTTCGTGAGGTCGATCCAGATCGCGTCGGTCGCGACCGAGACGATCGTCGAGTCCACGAGGATCATGAAGAAGCCCACGACGAGCGCCCACAGCGCGGGCCAGGGCCGGTAGCCGGACGGCAGGCCCGGCAGCGCGCCCGGGTCGTACTGCTTCGCGGTCGCGTCATTCGTCATGACAGGTCGCCTTCCATTCCAGGGTCTCGTCGTCGAGTCGTTCGACGGTGCGCCGCAGCCAGTCGGCCTCGGCGGTGCGCATCGCGATCAGGTAGTCCAGGTCGAGCAGGTGCACCTCGGCGGCGTGCCCCAGGGCGCGGGCGTGCCCCTCCCGCATCGCGGCCACGTCGGCCTCGAGGCGCGACAGCCGCGCCGCGAACAGCCCGCGCACGCGGTCGCGGTCCAGGTTGTGCGCCTCGGAGACGGCGAGCGGGAAGCTCGGGTACTCCTCGGCGGGCTCGGCGAGCAGAGCCGCGACGGTGTCCTGCAACCGTTCCCGGCCCGCGGCGGTGATCGCGTAGGTGGTCCGCTCGGGGCGGTTGCCGTCGCGATCGGTGCCGATC
Organism: Tsukamurella sp. M9C; assembly: GCF_020169415.1. Lineage (GTDB taxonomy): Bacteria > Actinomycetota > Actinomycetes > Mycobacteriales > Mycobacteriaceae > Tsukamurella. The sequence continues at coordinate 2,616 of NZ_JAIULG010000038.1, read as the reverse complement.
TCGGTCACCAGCCCGTCCTCCGCCAGCCGATTCACGCAGTGGTACAGGGAGCCGGCACGGAGCTTGACCACGAGATCCTCGCGGCGCTCCGTCATCGTCGTGAACATCTCGTAGGGGTGCATGTCCCGCTCGGTGAGCAGGGCCAGCGCCGCGATCGCCAGCGGGGTCAGTGCCCGTTCTCGAGCCATGTCCCACCTCCGATCGCACGCTCGGCGGTCACGCTACCCGCCAAATACTCCACATGGAATATTCGGATCGGGGGAATACGCCCGAAACGGGACGAACTCCCCGCGTGACTCCGCTCACATCAGTGCAGTGTGAGCGTCACCAGCGGGATCGGACGGTCGACGGTCGCCTGGAAGGCCGCGAGGTCGGGGTTGTCCGCGAGCGCCCAGGCGGCGAACTCCGCGTACTCCTCCCCCTCGAGGACGCGGGCCGTCGCGGCGACGGTGCGCGCGCCCATCTCGACGGTGACCTCGGGGTTCTTGCGGGCGTTGTGCCACCACGCCGGGTAGGACTTCTCGATGAAGGAGCTGACGTACATCTGCTCGCCGCGGTGCAGCGGTCCCAGCGGCACGGTGTGCGGCCGCCCGGACTTCGCGCCGGTCGTGGTGAGCAGGAGGAGCGCTCCGCCCTCGTAGGCGCCGCCGACGACGCCGTCGTTCGCCCGGAACTCGGCGATCACGTTCCGGTTCCAGTCGCCGATGGTCTCCTCGGTCAGCGTGTTCCACGGCATTTCGGGGTCGTCGTACGAGCCCGCTTCCGGTGTCTTCTCAGTCATACCCACGAGTCTTGCGGGTATTGGTGTCAGTTTCCGTCCGCTATGCGCGCGGAAACGCGCCAGGCCCGCGCGGGCGAGGGCTTCTTCCCGCACGACATCATCCGCGGCGGCAGGTCCTCCGGCGTCACCGTCATCGTCCACGCGCGTCCGTCCTCGTGCCGGACGGTGACGGCGGCACCGTCGGACCCGGTGCGCAGGACGTCCGGCGCGACGGGCCCGAGGAGCTCGCGGACCGCGACCTCGGCGGCCTGCTCGGCGGGCGGGATCGACGAGCGGCCGCGGAGCCCGGCGGTGGCGACGAGGCCGGCGCGCGCGGCGTCGAGCGCCTCCTTCGCCTGCGCTCCGGTGACCCGGCCGTAGGTGTGGCCGGCGGGCAGCACGATGAGCACGGGCGCGAAGCGGTGCCCGCCGGTGTGGGAGCACTCCCACACCACCGGATCGGCGTAACAGCCCGCGAGCGACGCCGCGATCGGCCGCCCGAGCACGGCGCAGCAGACGTCGCGCTTGCCGTTGGTGCACACCAGGGCGATCGGTCCCGCGGGCTCGCCCGCGGACGGGTCGTCGAGGGGCAGTGCGGGGATCTCCGCGTAGTCGGCCACGGTGAACATCCGCAGCGCGGTCTCCCCCGGCACCGAGTTCGCCACGAAGACCCGCATCCGCCCGCGGAAGCCCCCGGCGCGGCCGGGCCGGCGGATCAGCAGCACCCGCAGGCCCCGGGACTCCGCGAACCGCTCGACGGCCTCGCCCACCTCCGGCGCGAAGGTCTCGCCCGAGAACGGGTCGCGGCCCCACCCGGACTCGTTCTCGATGCACAGCCAGCCGGTCTCGGTGGTCGCGGTCCCGGGGAGCGGCTCGTCGGTGAAACTCGAACAACGCTCCGTCATTCCGCCACCGTAGCGGACTACGATGAGCGCGATGATCGCGCGCACTCTGACCACCGCGGGCCGTGTCCTCGCGACCGCCGGCCTGCTCGGCGCACTCGCCGCCCCGGCCGCCGCGACGCCCGGCCCTGCACCGTCGCCCACGCCCGGCCCCGCGGCGAAGACCCTGGTGACCGACGCCTGCCCGCACAAGCAGGTCCCGCCGCCCGCCGTCGACGAGTCCGAGGTCCCGAAGCCCGGGCAACCGAGCCCCACGCCGCTCGCCGTGCCGGACCCGCCCGTCGGGGGCGCGAAGCTGGGCGGGTGCGGCGTCGTCGTGCCCGACGGTGCGCCGCCCGTCCCGCCCGGCATCGACTCCGCCGGCTGGCTCATCGCGGACGTCACCGACGGCACCGTCGTCGCGGCGAAGGATCCGCACGGCCGGTACCGGCCGGCGAGCACGATCAAGGTGCTGCTCGCGCAGGTCGCGCTGCGCGATCTCGACCTCACGACGGTGGTCGAGGGCACCGTCGAGGACGCCGCGCAGGAGGGCAACGGCGCGGGCGTGAACGTCGGCGGCCGCTACACCGTCGAGCAGCTCCTCGAGGGCCTCCTGCTGGCGTCCGGCAACGACGCCGCGCACGCCCTGGCGCGGCAGCTGGGCGGCGTGGACGCGACCCTGCGGAAGATGAACACGCTGGCCGAGTCCCTCGGCGCGCGCGATACGCGGACCGCGTCACCGTCGGGCCTCGACGGCCCCGGCATGAGCTCGAGCCCGTACGACATGGCGCTCCTCCTGCGGGCGGCGCTGCAGGACGAGCGGTTCGTGCGCATCGCATCGACGAAGCAGGTCACGTTCCCCGGCCACCCGCCGGTGCCGACCACCGCGCCGGGGAAGTCGGTGAGCAGGCGGTTCTCGTTGACGATCGGATACGGCGCCACCGAGGTGGGGGCCGGCGGCGGGCTCTGTCCGGG
>NZ_JAIULG010000037.1 GCF_020169415.1 Tsukamurella sp. M9C | reverse complement strand
CCGTACGAGCCCCCGCCCTGGCCGCCCCAGGACGGTCGGTCCTGCCCGAAGACCCCGCGCGAGCCGCCGAACTGGCTGCGCTTGGGCTCGAGGCGGCGCCACGAGATGAGGTGCTGCGGGATCTCGGCGAGGAACCGGGACTCGGGGTTCTGCATCGGATCGCCCCAGGTGGCGCGGACCATCGCGCGGGAGAGGTAGAGGCGCTCGCGGGCGCGGGTGATGCCCACGTAGGCGAGGCGCCGCTCCTCGGCGAGCTCCGCCTCGTCGCCCAGCGCGCGCATGTGCGGGAACTGCCCGTCCTCCCAGCCGGTCACGAAGACCACCGGGAACTCGAGGCCCTTCGCGGTGTGCAGGGTCATCATGGTGACGACGCCGGCCTCGCTGTCGGGCACCTGGTCGGCGTCGGCGACCAGCGAGACGCGCTCCAGGAAGGCGGCCAGGGAGCCGGGCTCCGGCGCGCCCTCGTCGACGACGACGTCGGTGAAGTCCTGCGCGGAGAACTCCCGCGCGACGCTGATCAGTTCCTCGATGTTCTCCAGGCGCGCGCCGTCCTGCGGGTCCGACGAGCCCTCCAGCTCGGCCCGGTAGCCCGTCTTCTCGACGACGGCGTCGAGCAGATCGCCGAGGTCCTGATCCTCGTCGGCCGCGGTGCGCCGCAGGTCGGCCATGAGGCCCGCGAAGGCGGCGATCGCGTTGCGCGAGCGCGGGTTCAGCATCACGACGGTGCCGTCGACCGCGTCCTCGATGGCGGTGCTGAACGTGCCCCCGCGGTTCTCGGCGTGCACGGTGAGGCAGGCCTGCGCCCGGTCGCCGATGCCGCGGCGCGGGGTGTTGACGATGCGCTGCAGGCTGACGGTGTCGTTCGGGTTGTCGATCGCGCGCAGGTACGCGACCAGGTCGCGGACCTCCTTGCGCTCGTAGAAGCGCACGCCGCCGACCACCTTGTAGGGCACGCCGTGGCGGATGAAGACCTCCTCCAGCACCCGTGCCGCGGTGTTGGTGCGGTAGAAGACCGCGACGTCGCTGTACTTGACGCCCTTGTCGGCCAGCGCGTCGATCTCCGAGACCACGAAGCTCGCCTCGTCGTGCTCGTTGTCGGCCACGTAGCCGGTGATCAGGTCACCGTCGCCCTGGTCGGTCCAGAGCTTCTTCTCGCGGCGGCCCGCGTTGCGGGAGATGACCGCGTTGGCCGCGGAGAGGATGGTCTGGGTGGAGCGGTAGTTCTGCTCCAGCAGGATGGTCTCCGCGTTCGGGAAGTCCCGCTCGAACTCCTCGATGTTGCGGATCGTGGCGCCGCGGAAGGCGTAGATCGACTGGTCCGCGTCACCCACCACGCACAGCTCGCTGGGCTCCACGCCGTCGGCGTCGGTCTCCAGGCCCACCAACTCGCGGACCAGCACGTACTGCGCGTGGTTGGTGTCCTGGTACTCGTCGACCATCACGTGCCGGAAGCGGCGGCGGTAGTACTGGGCGACGTTGGGGTGCGACTGCAGCAGCGCCACCGTCTCCCCGATGAGATCGTCGAAGTCGAAGGCGTTCGCGCCGCGCAGGCGGGCCTGGTACGTGCCGTAGACCTCGGCGACGGTGACCGCGAAGGGCTCCCCCGTCTTCGCCGCGTCCGCGGAGGCCTGCTCCGGATCGATCAGCTCGTTCTTCAGGTTGCTGATGTGGGTGGCGAGCGCCCGCGGCGCGAACTTCTTCGCGTCCAGCCCCATGTCCTTGACGATCATGGTGAGCAGGCGGCGGGAATCGTCCGCGTCGTAGATGGAGAAGTTGGAGTTCATGCCCGGCAGCAGGCCGGCCTGGGCGCGGAGGATGCGCACGCAGGTGGAGTGGAACGTGGAGACCCACATGATCTTGGCGCGGTTGCCGATGATGCCGGCGACGCGCTCCCGCATCTCCGCCGCGGCCTTGTTGGTGAAGGTGATCGCGAGGATCTGGCCGGGGTGCATGTTGCGGGCGGCCAGCAGGTAGGCGATGCGGCGCGTGAGCACCGCCGTCTTACCCGAGCCCGCGCCCGCGACGATGAGCAGCGGAGATCCCTCGTGCAACACCGCGGCGCGCTGCTGCGGATTCAGCCCCTCGAGCAGTTCCTGGCCGCGTTCCTGCCGCTCCACCTGCGCTGCTGGGCGGGAGAAGGGCTGACGCTGGCGGAGTCCGGACTGCTGCGGTGCTGGGTTACTCATCTCCCGTCCAGAGTAGCCGGGACGACCGACAGGTTTCGCAGCCGCGCGCCGGGGGCGGGCGTGGGCGCCGGGCACGAACAATCGAAGCGTTCTGCGATGTTCCGTCGCGGGGACCTCGCAGAACGCTTCGAAAGGTGTGTCGGCGTCAGGCTGCCGCGGGGGCCGCCTCCGCAGTGTCTGCGCCGGCCGACGCCTCGGCATCCGTCGTGTCTGCGCCGGTGGCGTCCTCGGATGCGGCGCCCTCGGCAGCGGCGGAGTCGTCCGTCGCCTCCTCAGCGGGGGTCTCCGCAGGCGTCTCCGCGGCCGGGGTCCCCGTCGCCGGCGCCTCGGCGGCCGGGTTCCCGGTCGCCGGGGTCCCGGTCGCCGGGGTCTCGACCGGTGCCTCGGTGGTCGGCGTACCGGCCGCCGGGGCGTCCTCGTCGGTCACCGTCGGAGTCGAGGGCTGCGCACCGCCCGTCGACGGGGCGGGCGAGGCCTCGTCGACGGTGTCCGCCACGGCCGCCTTCGCCGGCGCATCGGCCAGGGTCGTGGCGTTGCCCGCGTCGGCGGTCTTGCCGGTCAGCCCGTCGAGGAAGCCGGTCCCGACGCCCAGCAGGCCCGGGAGGAGGCCGATGGTGAACGGGTTGTCCGAGAACAGCGCGTCGCTGCCGGCGGTCAGTGTGCTCCCCAGCCCCGCCACCGCGGCGTTGATCGCCGCGATCGGGTCACCCGTGCCGAGCGCCTTCACGACGTTCTCGAGGCCGGTGAAGACCGTCGACGGCAGCACCCGAGTGGCGTTGTAGAGCCCGAGCGTCAGGTACAGCAGCGGCTCCGCCGCCCCGTCGAGTCCCTTGCCCAGGGGACCCAGGAACGGGTTGATCTTGTCGCCGGTCTGGAGGACGGCGCCGCCGAGCTCGAGCAGCGGCGCGGCCAGGATGCCGTGGATGACCTCGTAGGAGTCGGCCCACTTGCCGGCCGGAACGCCGGTGAGCAGGGTGCTGACGATCCGCTGCACGCCGTCGGGTCCGGCGAGGTTGGTCGCGATCCGGGTCAGCGTATCGGTCCAGATCCCGCCGATCGCGCCGAAGTCGGGCAGCGCGGTCGGCGACGCCGCGAGCGTGGACGCGGATGCGGACGTGAAGGTGACCTTGTTGCCCGTCGGCAGCGTGAACGGTCCCGCGCTCGCCCAGTCGGACCCGGCGATCCCGCCGATGATCGTCGGGACCAGGTTGATCAGGCTGGGGATCGCACCCATCTCCCCGAACAGCGCGCCGATCACCTTCTCGCTGACAGCGGAGGCCGTGCCGAACAGCGAGGTCAGCGCCGCAGCGGGACCGCCGGTGCTGAGCGCCTTGAGCGCGGCGGTGACACCGTCGGCGAGGAGCGCCGGCACCTCGACGCCCGCCTGGAGCGGGCCGAAGGCGAGGCCGATGAGCGGGATCAGCGCGGCCTTCAGCCCGTCGCCGATCGGCCCGAGCTGACCGCCGATCGCGTCCATCACCGGGAGCAGGCTGATCGTGGGGGTGAGGATCGCGCCGGTGATGGTGGTCGCGAAGGTCGTCCACGCGTAGCCCAGATTCCCCGCCGCGAGATCCTTCTGGATGCTCTCGAGGTTGTCGAACAGGTTGTTCCCGAGGTAGTCGAAGAAGGCCTTGCCGGCGTCGCCGGCCGCACCCGCGACGGTGCCCGCGGTGGCGAGTTGGTCCTCCACCAGCTTCGTCAGGCCGGTGACCGGGTCCGTGACGAACTTCAGGCCCATCGCCGTGGCCCAGTTCGCGACGGCACTGGCGGCGCCGCCGAGGTCCTGAACGATCGGCGGGAGCGACGGTGCCGTCACGGCACCCATCGACGTCGCGACCGGTGCGACCGCGATCGCCGCCGCGGCGGCCATGGCGACGGCGGGTGCGGCGTAACGACGGTGGGAGGACCGAGGATCTGCTGCGAGCATGGAGAAACACCCTTCAACTGGAGTGAGCCGGATCACACAAGAACCGGACGAACGGAACATACGCCCACGTCGTGGATTTTCGGACGGCTTTCGAAGAAGCTTTGCGACACCACACGTCCATCTGTCTCAATGCAGTCTGCACGTTTCTGAACACACCAGGTCACGCGATGTTTCTCCGCCTGATACGGAACCGCTCCCCAGCGGTGGCGGCGCGGCCGGTAGTTCCGCGGCGCTCAATGCTGGGGAGCGGTTCCTTCGCACCGTCAGGCGTCGGCGGAGACCTCCGCGCCCGTCGTGGAGTCGGAGGCGCCCTGCTCGACCTCGGCGCCACCCGTCGGGGCCTGCTCCTCAGCCTCCGCCGGGACCTCCGTGGTGGGCTCGGCGGGCGCGCTCGGCTCGGCGGGCACCGACGGCTCCGCCGGAACCGTCGGCTCCGCGGGCTCGACGGGGGCGGCGGGCTCCGCCGGGGTGACCGGCTGGGCCGGGGTGACCGCCGCATCGTCGTCGACGACGGTGCCGCCGGCCGCCGGCGTGACGACCGCCGGGACCGACGCATCGACGGCTGCGGACGTCACGGGCGCGAGGGCCGTTTCGGCGGTCGTCGCGACCACGTCCGCGGCGGGCTTCGCCGAGTCCGCGGCGGGCGCTGCGGGCTTGAACGCGTCGAGGATGTTCTTGCCGATGTTGGCCAGCCCCGGGAAGACCGCGTTGTCGAAGGGGTTGTCCTTGGCGACGAACAGGCGATCGTTGAGGAACGTGGTCAGAGCGCCGATGTCGGCCGTCAGCCCGGTGAGCGCCTTGGCCGGATCACCGGACAGCAGCGCCGTCACCAGGTTCTGGCCGATCGCGACCACCTTGCCCGGGGTGTCGAAGAGCACCGCCAGAGCGGAGTTCCCGAGCCCGATGAAATCCGCCTGGGAGTTCGTGAGGCCGACACCGATCGGGCCGAGGTACGGGTTCACGAGATCGGTGATCGGCATGATCCCGCCCAGCAGGACGATGATCGACAGCGCCTTGGCCTTGTCGGCGACGTCGCCGATCGCGCCGGCCGGATCACCCTTGCCGAGCTTGCCGAACGCGTCGGTGATCGTCTTCACGACGCCGGGGGTCCACTCGTCGCCCTTGACGCTCGAGACGAACATCTCGAAGCCCGCCTTCCAGGCGTCGAACAGCGTCGCGAAGTCCGGCATCCCGAGCGCCGGCGCGGAGGCGACGGCGGCGCGGGCGGCCATGGCGTCGGCCTGCGCGGAGGCGGGCAGCTTGGGGATCAGCTCACCGAGCACCGCGGAACCGGCCTTGACCAGGTTGGGAATCAGTCCCGTCGCCGCATTGGTGACGTTGGCCTCGAGGAACTTCCCGATGCCCGCGACTCCGGACGAGACGGCGGCACCGATCTTGGTGACGTCGCCGGAGAGCATCGCCTTGACGATGGCCTCGCCCGCGGCGAGCACCTCGTACGGCAGGCGCGTGGTGAGCGCGAGCGCGGACTGGCCGAGCGGGATCAGGTACGGGAAGGCCGCGTCCAGCCCCTTGCCGAGCGCCCCCAGCTTCGGGTTGAACTCGCCCGAGATGGGGAACAGGACGGCCATCATCCCGATCATCGCGGTGGTCTCGACCAGGCTGCCGATCGGCCGGTACGCGCCGGCGACGCTGCCGGCCTTGAGCGCCTCGAGCGCCTGCTCGAAGGACTTCTGCACGCCGCCGCCGAACTCGCCGGCGAGGCTGGCCTGGACCTGCTTGAAGGCCTCCTGCAGCGTGTTCGCCAGGAAGGTCACGTCGCCCCAGCCCCACGTGGGGGCCGCCGCGGCGGCAGCGACGGGCCCGGCGGCGCGGGGCAGGAGGTTCGCAACCGAGCCTGCGACCTGCGTCTGCAGGTTCACGAGCTTCGCCGGGTTCACCAGGACGGTGGACGCGGGCGCGGTGACGGCGCCGACGGAGGCGGTGATCGGCGCGACGGCGATCGCGGCCGCGGTGACCATGGCGAGGGAGGCGCCGGCGTAGCGGCGCGGGACGGATCGACGGACGACGGCTTGCATTTCAGGCAGCACCCTTCGGCTGGAGTGAGTCCGATCACAGAAGATTCGGACCAGCGCACCATACAACCCACACCGTGGATATACGTCCGAATTCGCGGAACTCTGCGACATTGGACGTTGATGTGTCGCACCGTTGAATCCACGCTGCGGGCAAATGCCAGGTGAGGGCGTATCCGCTCGCCGCAAGCAGCCGGAGAGGCTCGCAGGGGTCAGGACGCCGGGACCAGCAGGCCGACGGGCCCACTACCCACGCAGGCGACGAGGCCCGGGGTCTCGGCGCGCGCGATCAGGCCGTCGCCGGTCCCCGTCACCCGGGCGTAGACGGTGTGCGCGCCCCTGCGGACGGGCACTCGGACCGGCGTGGCGCCGCGCTGCTGCTGCAGCACGACGACCCCGTCGGACGAGGCGAGGTAGTTGAACTGCACGACCCAGTCCCAGAAGGCGAGCGGGCCCTCGTAGGCCAGGGTCGCGGGGGCGGCGTCGTCGACGCGGGTGCCGCACGGGAAGGGGCCGAGCGGCAGGCTGCGGACGCGCGTGACCTGCCCGGGGCGGAAGCGACCCTGCTGGTCGACGACGGTCGCCTCCCCCGCGTGCTCGGCGAACCGCGGGTGCGCGGGCTGCGTGGCGAGGATCCGCGAGAGCCGATTGTTGGGACCGGCGAGCCGCGCCAGGATGTCGCCGTGGACCTCCTGGTCGAGCACCTCGCGATCCGCGTACGCGGCCGCCCCCGCGCGCAGGTTCTGCAGGTAGGGGCCGGTCGGATTGTCGTGCCACAGGGGCGCGAAGCGGACGGCGGAGACGGTGCCGCTGAGCGCGAAGGCGATCACGACGGCGGCCCACAATCGCCGGTCGCTCGGGAATCCGGCGACTTTCGACCTCAGGAGGCCGAATCTGGCCTCGTGACCCCGGATTCGGCCGGTTTCACAACGAAGAACGATCGCCGCAGCCAGGGTGAGCACCCACGCGAAGTCGGCGAAGTAGCGCAGGGAGAGCGGCAGCAGCGCCGACGTGTACTCGGAGCTGCGCAGGAAGAAGACCGTCGACGAGGCGCCCAGGAAGTAGGCCCCGGCCGCACCCCAGGCGGCGAGGCCGCGCGGCGCCCGCCACCAGGTCGCCGCGAGGATCGCGGCGATCGCGAGCAGCCCCACGACGGTGATCGACACGTCGGTGACCACGAGCGGCGGCCCCGGATTCTCGCGCCGCCACGTCCACGGCCCGCCGACCGCGGCCGGCGCGAGCACCGCATTCACCGACCGCCACAGCACACGGGCAGTGAACCCGACGGTGTGCGTGCCCGGCCGCGACGCCGTGACCGACAGCCACAGCACCACCCACGCCGCGACCACCAGCGCGAACGCCGCCCACAGCCAGCGGCCGCGGCGCAGCACCGTCCGGACCGGTCGACGGTGCCCGCGCACGTACGGCAGCAGGCAGGCCGCCGCGAGCGCGACGAACGGGATGACCAGCGCCTTCTCGAAGAAGAGCAGCGAGACCAGCAGCGCCGCCACCGCGTACCCGCCGGACCGCCGCCGGCCGCGCAGGTACCGCACCGTCTCGGCCACGACCACCGCGAGCCCGATCTGCAGCGGCAGCGCGTTGAGCGCCGACGCCCACCACGCCGTCGCCGTCAGGGTGAGCGGGCTGAACAGAAGGAAGACGAACGGCACCAGGACCACCGGGCGTCGGCCCGCGACGATCACCAGCGTGCGCAGGGTGAGCACCGAAGCCGCCAGCTGCAGCACCAGGATCGACGCGGCGGCCACCGGCCAGCTCAGCGGCGCGACCTTGGTGGTCACCGCGGCCGCGAACAGCGTGCCGGGCATGAAGTGGCCGTCGTAGTCGACGAACCAGGCGCCGAGGTCGGTCAGCGGGCGCGACGCCCGGCCGATGAACGCCACGTCGTCCCAGTAGAAGTTCCCGCGCGCGAGCACGTACCCGCGGACCGCGAGCTGCCCGACGAGGAGCAGCGCCGCGCCGATCCACAGCACGCGCCGCGAGGCGGGCACGGTGGGTGGGCTTGCGGCAGGCACGGTGCTCGATGGTAGATCCCACGGCTGTGGAAAACTTGAACCCATGAGCACACCGGACGACACCGGCGCCGAGACGCCGCTCGCCGACGAGGAGATCCAGGCCCTCCGCGAGGAGATCGACCGCCTCGACGCCGAGATCCTGGCCGCGATCAAGCGCCGCAGCGAGGTCTCGCAGATCATCGGCCGCACGCGCATGGCGTCCGGCGGCACGCGGCTGGTGCACTCGCGCGAGATGAAGGTGCTCGAGCGGTTCTCCGAGCTCGGCCGCGAGGGCCACACCCTCGCGATGCTCCTCCTGCGCCTGGGCCGGGGCCCGCTCGGCCGGTAGCCGTCAGGCCCGGCCGACCCCCGCGAAGAAGTCCAGCAGGCCGTTCGGCGCGTCGCCGCCGAGCATCATCGTCGCCATCTCGTCCGCGTCCGCCGCGGACTGCTCGGCACGGACGAACATCTCGCTCTCGTAGGCGGTGAGGGCGGCGTCGAGGTCGCCGGGGTTCTCGACGATGTGCCGGGCCAGCTCGGCACCGTCGAACAGCGCGATGTTCGCGCCCTCCCCGGCCGGCGGGCTGACGTGCGCGGCGTCGCCGACCAGCGTGACACCGGGGACGCGGTCCCAGCGCAGCCCGACGGGCAGGGTGTAGAGCCGCCGCGGCACGAGCGGCGTGTCCGATTCGCCGATGAGGCGGGTCAGCTCCCCCGACCAGCCCGGGTACTCGGCGAGCACGCGCTCGGCGGCCGACGGTGCCGACCAATCGATTCCGTCCGCCCACTCCTCGGGCACGTGCAGCTGCGCGTAGGTGTGGACGATGTCGCCCGCCTCCGCGTGCGTGCTGATCCCGCGGCCCGGCGCGAGCGCGAACATCGCGCCCTCCCCCACGAGCTCGGCGATGCCGGGGTGGCGGCGCCGGACGTCGTGCAGGTAGGTCTCGACGTAGGTGGTGCCGTAGTACGACGGTGCCGCGTCCGTCACCAGGGCGCGCACCTTGGACCAGGCACCGTCGGCCCCGACCAGCAGCCCGGTCTCGACGACGGTGCCGTCGGCGAACGACAGCTCGTGCCGCCCGCCGCCGAGCGCGCGCACCGCGACGACCTTGGCGCCCCAGCGGATGGCGTCGGCCGGCAGGGAGTCGATGAGCAGCTGTCGCAGCTCGCCGCGGAGGACCTCGGGCCGGCCGCCGTCGCCGTCGTCCGGGAGGTCGAGGAGGACGGTGCCGTCGCGGCCGAGGGCCCGGGTCGCCTCGCCGCCCTCGTGGATCAGCGCGCGGAACTGCGCGGTGAGGCCGGCCGCCTCGATCGCGGCCTGGCCGTCGGCCTCGTGGATGTCGAGCTGGCCGCCCTGCGTGCGCGACATGGGCGTCGGCTCGGCCTCGTAGATCACGGCGTCGATGCCGTGGACGTGCAGGACGCGGGCCAGGGCGAGGCCGCCGAGCCCGGCGCCGATGATCGTGATGGATGCCTGCATGGCGCTCCCCTTTCATTGGAACAACGTTCCATACGAGTTTGGAACATCGTTCCATTCGTGTCAAGATGGAGCCGTGCCACCCCGCAGCCGCCGCACCGACGCCCTCTCCCGCGACCGCATCGTCGACGCCGCGATCGGCCTGCTCGACGAGAGCGGCGCCGACGCACTGACCTTCCGGGCCCTCGCGACCGCCCTCAACACGGGCAGCGGGGCGATCTACCACCACGTCGCTGGCAAGGACGAGCTCCTCGCCGCCGCGACCGACGCCGTCCTGCGGCCGATCCTCGCCGCGCCCACGGGCGGCTGCGACCCCCGCGAGACGATCCGCGGCCTCGCACTCACCCTGTTCGACACGATCGATGCGCACCCGTGGCTCGCCGCCCAGGTGATGGCCAATCCGGGCCGGGCGGCGAACCTGCTGCTCAGCGAGCGGATCGGCGGCGCCGTGCTGGCGATGGGCACGCCGGAGGAATCGCTGTTCGACGCCGCCACCGCGATCGTCGGCTACGTGCTCGGATCGGCGGCCCAGAACGCCGCCAACGCTCGGTCGGACCTCGCCCGCAGCGGGCCCAGCCGCGAGGAGCTGCTGGGCGGCGTCGCGGCCCGCATCGGGCAGTTGCAGCCCGACGAGTTCCCGTACCTGCACCGCATCGCCGCGACCATGGCCGATCACGACGACCGCGCCCAGTTCCTCGCCGGACTCGACCTGCTCCTGGCCGGCATCGACGCCCTGTAGCGAACGCACCACATCGGCCGCGATCCGTCAAGGATCACGTTCACAGTGCCATCGAACCCCAGGTCGGAAGGCCTTTCTGCGCCAGACTGGCGGGCATGCCCAGCCCTGACGACTATCTCGTGTGCGCCAGCCAGCGCAGCGGGAGCACCCTCCTCGTGGAGTCGCTCGCGGCCACCGGCGTCGCCGGGCGGCCGCAGGAGTTCTTCCAGTACTACCCGTCCTCGTCGCTGTCGCCGCAGCCGCGCGAGTGGTTCGCCGGCGTCGACGATCCGTCGCTGATCGACCTGCTCGACCCGACCGACCCCGCCACCGTCGACCCGCGCGGCCCCGCGCAATGGCGCGACGACGTGCTGCGCGAGGGCCGGACCCCGAACGGCGTCTGGGGCGGCAAGCTCATGTGGAACCAGACGCCCGTCCTCGTGACCCGCACCCGCACCGCTTCGGGTTCGGTACGGACGGCCATCCGCTCGCTGTTCGACGGTGCCGACCCCCTGTACGTGCACGTCCACCGGCCCGACGTGGTCGCCCAGGCCGTGTCGATGTGGCGCGCCGTGCAGACCCGGGTGTGGCGCGACGACCCCGATCACGACCGCGAGCGCGACGAGCGCGCCGTGTACCGCGCCGAAGGGATCGCCCACCTGGCCGGGATCCTGCGCGAGCAGGAGCGGTCGTGGCGGGCGTGGTTCGCGTTCGAGGGCATCACGCCGCTCGAGATCGACTTCCACGAGCTCACCGCCGACCCGCAGAAGACGACGGCGCGCGTGCTGGACGCGCTCGGGCAGGACCCGCACCTTGCTCCCCCGCCGCCGCTCAAGCCCCAGTCGAACGACCGCTCCAAGGAGTGGGCGGAGCGCTACCGCGCCGACGCCGCCGAGAACGGATACCCCCTATGAGCACCGTGACACCCGAACCGATCGCCGCCGTCGACGAGCTGCGCGTCCTCGAGGCCGAGGCGGTGCACATCATCCGCGAGGTGGCCGCCGAGCTGGAGCGGCCGGTCCTGCTGTTCTCGGGCGGCAAGGACTCCATCGTGCTGCTCCGCCTGGCGGAGAAGGCCTTCCGGCCCTCGCCGCTGCCCTTCCCGATCCTGCACGTGGACACGGGCCACAACTTCCCCGAGGTGATCGACTTCCGCGACCGCCGCGTGGCCCCGACCGCGGAGAACCCCGACGGGATCGAGCTCATCGTCGCCTCGGTGCAGGAGTCGATCGACACGGGCCGGGTCGCCGAATCGACGGAGTCCTCCGGCTCGCGGAACCGGCTGCAGACCCGCACGCTGCTGGACGCGCTGGAGGCCGGGAACTTCGACGCCGCGTTCGGCGGCGCCCGGCGCGACGAGGAGCGGGCCCGGGCGAAGGAGCGGGTGTTCAGCTTCCGCAACGAGTTCGGGCAGTGGGACCCGCGGGCGCAGCGCCCCGAACCCTGGTCGCTCTACAACGGACGCATCCGCCGGGGCGAGTCCGTCCGGGTGTTCCCGCTGTCCAACTGGACCGAGCTCGACATCTGGCGGTACATCGAGCTCGAGGGACTGGAGTTGCCGCCGATCTACTACGCGAGCGAGCGCGAGGTCTTCGAGCGTGACGGGATCCTGCTCGCCGTCTCGGAGTTCACGCAGCCGCGTGCCGGGGAGGTCCCGGCCCGCGAATGGGTCCGATACCGCACCGTCGGCGACCTGACCATCACCGGCGCGGTCCGCAGCCGCGCCACCGAGATCCACGACGTGATCGCGGAGATCTCCGCCGCCACCGTCTCGGAGCGCGGCGAGACCCGCGCCGACGACCGCACGTCGGCGGCGGCCATGGAGGACCGGAAGAAGGAGGGGTACTTCTGATGACGGACGTACTGGCACCACCGACCACGCGGCAGCTGCTGCGCCTCGCCACCGCGGGCTCCGTCGACGACGGCAAGTCGACGCTCATCGGCCGCCTGCTGCACGACACCGGCAGCCTGCCCACCGACCACCTGGACGCCGTCACCGACGGCGACGAAGTGGACCTCGCGGCGCTCTCCGACGGCCTGCGCGCCGAGCGCGAGCAGGGCATCACCATCGACGTGGCCTACCGCTTCTTCTCCACCGACACCCGCAGCTACGTGCTCGCCGACACCCCCGGCCACGAGCGCTACACCCGCAACATGTTCACCGGCGCGTCCAACGCGCACGTCGCGATCCTGCTGGTGGACGCGCGCAAGGGCGTGTTGCGCCAGACCCGCCGGCACGCCCGCATCGCGACACTGCTCGGCGTGCCGCACGTCATCGCCGCCGTGAACAAGATCGACCTCGTCGACTTCTCCGCGGAGCGGTTCGCGGAGGTCGAGGCGGAGCTCGCCGAGCTCGCCGTCCGGCTCGGCCTGGGCGCGATCCCCGCGATCCCGCTGGCCGCCAAGCTC
Organism: Tsukamurella sp. M9C; assembly: GCF_020169415.1. Classification (GTDB taxonomy): domain Bacteria; phylum Actinomycetota; class Actinomycetes; order Mycobacteriales; family Mycobacteriaceae; genus Tsukamurella. The sequence goes on along the minus strand of NZ_JAIULG010000037.1, from coordinate 33,891 downwards.
GGCGACAACGTCGTGCACCGCTCGGCGCACACGCCCTGGTACGACGGCCCGACGCTGCTCGAGCATCTCGAGGCCGTGCCCCTGCGGGCACCGTCGGCGGTCGCGACCGAGCTGCGCCTCCCGGTCCAGTGGGTCTCCCGGCCCACCGCCGAGCGGCGCCGACGGTACGCCGGCCGCGTCGCCGCCGGCACGCTGACCGTGGGCGACGAGGTACTCGTCCTGCCGTCGGGCAGCAGGTCGACGGTGACCGCACTCGACACGCTCGACGACGACCGCGCGACGGCCGTCGCGCCGCTGTCGGTGTCCGTCGAGCTGGCCGACGACATCGACGTGGGCCGCGGCGACGTGCTCATCTCCGGCGCCGACGGCGCGCACCTGCCGGTGAACGCCCGCGAGCTGGAGGTCACCGTCTGCTGGCTGGCCGAGAAGCCCCTGCGGGCCGGGGACCGCGTGGCGCTCAAGCACGCCACGGCGACGGTGCGCGCGACCGTCCAGTCGCTGGAGCGGCGCCTGGATCCGGAGACGCTCATCGAGCAGGTGGGGCCGAGTGAGCTGGCGCTCAACGACATCGGGACCGTGACGCTGCGGACCTCGTCGGTGGTGGTGGCCGACCCGTACGCGCAGAACCGGGACACCGGCGCGCTGATCCTCATCGACGAGGCGAGCAACGACACCGTCGGCGCGGGCACCATCACCGAGGCCCGCGAGGTGGTCCCCGGGCAGGCGACCCGCAACGACATCCGCTGGCACCCCAGCTCGTTGGGCCGCGCGGAGCGCTGGGCGCGGACCGGGCAGCGCGGCGCGACGGTGTGGTTCACGGGGCTGCCGGCGTCCGGCAAGTCGACGGTGGCGGTCGCCCTGGAGCGGGCGCTGGTCTCGCGGGGCCGCGTCGCCTACCTCATCGACGGCGACAACATCCGCCACGGGATCAGCGACGACCTGGGCTTCTCCCCCGGCGACCGCGCGGAGAACATCCGCCGCGTGGGGCACCTGACGCGCCTGTTCGCGGACGCGGGCGTCATCTCGATCGCGTCGCTGGTCTCGCCGCTGCGGTCGGACCGGGACATCGCGCGGGAGCTGAACCTCGCGGCCGAGATCGACTTCCTCGAGGTGCACGTCTCCACGCCAGTGTCGGAGTGCCGCAAGCGCGACCCGAAGGGCCTCTACGCCCGCGCGGACCGCGGCGAGCTCCGCGGCCTCACCGGCGTCGACGGGCCGTACGAGAAGCCCGAGGACCCGGACCTGCGGTTCGACACCACCGGCGCCGACACCGACGAGCTGGCGCAGCGGGTGATCGCGTTGCTCGTTCGGCGGGGAATACTCGAGGAGTGAACTGCTGCACGCCCGAGGGCCCGGATCTGCCGCCGCACACCGGCGCGGCGCCGGGCGGCGGCGTGGCGCCGGTCGGCGGCGCGCACCCGATCGCGCAGGCGCACGTCCCCGCCGGGGCGTTCGCGATGGGCGACGCGCACGGCGACGGCTACCGCGCCGACGGCGAGCTCCCCGTGCACCGGGTCGTGCTGCCGGGCTTCGCGATCGACGCGACGACGGTGACGGTCGCCGCGTTCGCGGCCTTCGCCGACGCGACCGGGTACGTGACCGACGCCGAGCGCTTCGGTGCCTCCGCGGTCTTCCACGCGAGCGCGGCGGACCCGTCGGCCGGGGTGCCGGTGGCGGGCACGCCGTGGTGGCTGACGGTGCCGGGCGCGACGTTCCGCGCGCCGGGCGGGCCGGGCACCGTCGGACTGGACGACCATCCGGTCGTGCACGTCTCGCACGCCGATGCGCTGTCCTACTGCGCGTGGGCCGGGCGGACCCTGCCGACCGAGGCGCAGTGGGAGTACGCGGCGCGCGGCGGCCTCGACGGCGCCCGCTACCCGTGGGGCGACGAGCATCCGGCGCCGGGCCGGGACTGCAATGTCTTCGTCGGCGCCTTCCCCGAGCCCGACGGCCCCTTCGGGACGGTGCCGGCCGCGTCGTACGCGCCGAACGGCTACGGCCTGTACCAGGCGGTGGGGAACGTGTGGGAGTGGTGCGCCGATCGGTATTCCGCTCGCTACTACCGGGTTTCGCCGGAACACTCGCCCGCCGGGCCGGACCGCGGGACCGCCCGGGTGCTGCGCGGCGGCAGCCACCTGTGCCACGACTCGTACTGCTACCGCTACCGCGTGGCGGCCCGCAGCCACAACACCCCGAGCTCGACGGCGAGCAACATCGGATTCCGCACCGTGTCCGATTCCGATATCGTGATTTCATAGATCCGATATACGCCGGCGGTGCGATGGTCGAGGATCCAGACCGGCGAGATCACCACCACCGCACTGGAATCGTTCACGACGGGCGGGAACTTCCTCGCAGCATGCGCACCGCAGCTCCTCGAGGCCCTCTACTCCACACGTTCTCCTCGTGAATGGGAGTCGGAGTACGCCGCCAAATGGGAGTTCCTCGATGTGCTCCACCCCGGCATCGAAACCCACGCCGTCTCCGTGGAGTTGCAGCGTCGCCTCTGGCGTTCCGGCACGGTGCGCTCGGCCGGCCCCGTCGACACGATGATCGCCGCGATCGCCATCCGGCACGATGCGGTCGTCGTGCACCGGGACAGCCACTACGAGCGGATCGCGGAGGTGGCGTCCGAGTTCCGTCAAGTACGGGCGTAGGCCGGGCGGCCACGGCGCCGGGTCAGGCCCGGGCGACGCGGTCCGTGAAGCTCCCGTGGAATCCGGGGAAGAAGCCGGTCGGGCCGGTGGCACGCGCGATCGGACCCGCGTCCACGTGCCGCGCGTCGAAGACGTGCAGCCCGGTGCGCGACGCGTCGACGTCGGTGACCAGGGTGAGCAGCCAGCCGTCGTCCTCGGCGGCGCCGTCGACCGCGGGCACGAACAGCGGCTCGCCGACGGCGTGGCCCGGTTCGTAGGCGAAATGCTGCTCGGCGCCGGTGTCGTGGTCGATCTTGTACACCCCGTTGGTCGCATCGGGCGCCGCGTCGAGGGTGGCGTAGTAGCCGTAGGAGTAGGGCCTGCCGGTGCGGCGCTGATCGTGCTGCGGCAACTCCAGCCGGTGCTCATTGAGGTCGCGCACCGTGACCCCCGCGGGCGTGATCGTCACGCGCGCACTGCATCCGCCGATGTTCTCCGTGGTCGTGCGGAACTCGCGCGCCGGCAGGAAGAAGTCGTCGGGATCTGCATATCGCACGACGTCCACGTGGACGTCGCCGCGCTCGTCCTCGAAGGCGTTCGTGATGTGGATGTACATCAGGTCCTCGTCGAGTGCCTGCTCGATGGGCGCACCGCCGTCACGAGGAACGAGGACCACCCGGGTGGGCCGGTCCGAGTGCCACCGGGCCGCCTGCTCCTGCGGCACCTGCAGCGCCGCAACAGGATCGACCGTGAGCGGGGAGATCAGGAAGACGAGGAAGCGCTCGGTGATGGAGAAGTCGTGCTGCACGTGGAGCGCGGTCAGAGGCACCGTCGCGAGCACCGTGGTCCGCCCGTCCGGCCCGGTGCGGAAGCACTTGAGCCCGACGGGGAGTCGCGGAAGGAGGCCGGGGACGAAATCGAGACCGAAGTTGAACATCTCGCCGGTGACCGGGTCGATGCGCGGATGCGGGGAGAACCGGCCGAAGGTCGACAGCGACCCGTCGAGCGTGCACACGCCGACGGTCGCGAGGGTGTCCGGGTCGAGCTCCCAGGGCTTCCCCGCGTCGGACAGCGCGAGCAGCCGGTCGGCATGGACGACCGCGTGGGTGTTGGCGGCGTCGGCGGGGAGCTTCAGGTTCCGCCACCAGCCCGGCACCGTGTTGCCGATGCCCTTGATCCGCGCGCCCTCCCCCGCCTCCTCCTGCCGGTACTTCGGCGTCCGGACGTACCGGGAGCGGAACCGGACGCGCCCCTCGTCGAGCACGTACTGCGAGACCATGCCGTCGCCGTCGAAGGGGTGCCGGGCGACGAAGCCGCCGGCCTCGAACCGAACCGGCCCGTTGCGGTACAGGGTTCCCCGCAGTCCCGCGGGGAGCGCGCCGTCGACGTCCAGCTCCTCCGCGACGGGCGTCTCGGGCGGACTGGTCCGATACAGGTCTCCGACGGTGATCGACATGGCTCTCCCGGGGTACGAACGACTGTCGATACGATTAAATTACTAGTTGTATCAACTGTGCGGCGGAACGGGCGAGCACGAGGGAAGAACGCAGGTGGATCCGCGGCCCGTCACCGACCGGCGGCACGCGCCTCCGCCGGGGCGGCGTGCTCGGTCGGCACGAGCTCGCGACGCTCGCCCTGCGGGCGGCGCGACGGCAGTGGAACCTCGTCGGCGTCGGGCTCCGCGCGGCCGGCGAAGAACGCCGCCATGAAGGCCTCGGCGATCGCGGTGCCCTCGGCCTCGGTCGGCAGCACGTCGCCGGTGTCCTCGCGCCAGGTCGCGAGCACGCCGGCGAGGCGGCGGGCCACCCACTGGTAGGCGGGCTCGTCGACCACGTTGCGCCGCTCGTACGGGTCCACGACCAGGTCGTACAGTTCCCGACGGGGCCGCGGCGCGGCCGTCTCGTACGGGTCGAGCGAGGCGGCGGAGGAACTGTCGGCGATGTCGAGCGGCAGCAGCAGCGCGGGCCGGTCGGCGTAGTTCTCGATGTAGCTGAACTGCTTGGTGCGCACGGCGCGGATCGGGTCGTACGCGTCGTGGTAGGTCTTCTGCGTGAACAGCCCGGCGCGCACCTGCTCCCCCGTGGGCTCCAGCAGCTCCGCCGCGTGGGTCTCCCCGTCGACGTCCTCCGGCAGTGGCAGGCCGAGCAGGTCCAGCACCGTCGGAGTCAGGTCGACGCCCGAGAACAGGTCGTCGTAGACGCGGGGCGCGAGCCCGAGGGAGCGAGGCGGGCGCGCGATGAAGGCGACGCCGGTGCCCTCGCCGTAGAGGGTCGACTTCGCCCGCGGGAACGCGAGGCCGTGGTCCGTGATGAACAGGATCCAGGTGCTCTCGGCGAGACCCAGTTCGTCGACGGTGTCGAGCAGCCGCCCGACGGCGGCGTCGGCCTGCGTGATGCTGCCGTGCAGCCCGGCGAGGTCCTCGCGGACCTGCGGGGTGTCCGGAAGGAAGCCGGGGACGCCGATCGCGTCCGGGTCGGCGGGCTCGTACTGGTCGACGGGGTACGGGCGGTGCGTCTCGAAGAAGCCCGCCGTGAGGAAGAAGGGCTCCTCATGGCCGACGGCGTCGGCGAGCCACTCCTGCGAGCGCGCGACGACGTACTCGCACAGCGAGTCCGAGACGTCGGCGGTGTCGAACCCGAGGCGGGTGGGGTCCGCGCTCTCGTGCTGCATGCCGAACAGGGCGCTGCGGTACCCCGCCTCGCCGAGCAGCGACGGCAGGGTGCGCACGTGGTCGCGGTACTCGAAGCCGTGGTGCGCGAGCCCGACGAGGCCGTTGCGGTGCGGGTGCAGGCCGGTGAACAGCGAGCCGCGCGCGGGCGAGCAGAGCGGCGCCGTCGCGTGCGCGTCGGAGAAGCGGATGCCCTCCGCGGCGAGGCGGTCCAGGTTCGGGCTGACGACGCCCTCCGCGCCGTAGCAGGTGAGGTGGCGGCCCAGGTCGTGCCAGTGCACCAGGATCACGTTCTCCCGGGTGCCGCTACCCACCTGCTTCTCCACCATCCCTCGACGTTGCCACAGCTCGCCCCGCCGCGGCGAGCTTTGCGATCACCCCGACTGCAATTGAACGACGTTCTGCAGAGGAAACCCGCAGGTCAGATTCTCCAGAACGTCGTTCAATCGGGGAGGGGGGTCACTGGAGGGCGATGTAGCGGGTCTCCAGGTACTCCTCGATGCCCTCGCTGCCGCCCTCGCGGCCGAAGCCGGAGGCCTTGACGCCGCCGAAGGGGCCGGCGGGGTCGGAGATGACGCCGCGGTTCACGCCGACCATGCCGGCCTCGATCCGGTCGGCGACGCGCAGCGCGCGGTCCAGGTCCTTGGTGAAGATGTAGGCCGCCAGCCCGTACTCGGTGGCGTTCGCGGCGGCGACGCCCGCGTCCTCGTCGGCGAAGGCGACGATCGGCGCGACGGGGCCGAAGACCTCCTCGGTGAGGATCCGGGCGTCGGCGGGGACGTCGGCGAGCACCGTCGGCGGGAAGAAGTGGCCGGGCCCCTCGGGCGCGACCCCGCCGAGCCGCAGCGACGCGCCCTTCGCGACCGCGTCCTGCACCAACTCGGAGACGGTGGCCTGCTGGTCGGCGGAGACGAGCGGCCCGATGCTGACGCCGTCGTCGGTACCGCGGCCCAGGACGTACTTCCCCATCCCGTCGACGAGCTTCGCGGTGAACTCCTCGACCACGGACTCGTGCACGTGGAAGCGGTTGGCGGCGGTGCACGCCTCGCCGCCGTTGCGCAGCTTGGCGAGCAGCGCCTGCGCGACGGCGTGGTCGACGTCGGCATCGTCGAAGACGACGAACGGCGCGTTGCCGCCCAGCTCCATCGACGTGCGCAGGATCCCGGGCGCCGACTGCGCGACGAGCGCGGCGCCGACCTCGGTCGAGCCGGTGAAGGTGAGCTTGCGCAGCCGCGGGTCGGCGAGCAGCGGGCCCGTCAGCGCGCCGGACTTCGAGGTCGGCAGCACGGAGATCACTCCGTCCGGGACGCCCGCGTCGCGCAGCACCTCGGCGAGCAGCAGCATCGTCAGCGGCGTGAGGCCGGCGGGCTTGACCACCATCGTCGCGCCGGCGGCGAGCGCGGGCCCGATCTTGCGGGTACCCATGGCCAGGGGGAAGTTCCACGGGGTGATCGCGAGGCACGGCCCGACGGGGGCCTTGCTCACCAGGATCCGTCCGGTGCCGGCGGGCGCGGGCGTGTACCGGCCGGCGATGCGCACGGCCTCCTCTGAGAACCAGCGGAAGAACTCCGCGCCGTACTTGAGCTCGTTGGCCGACTCGGGCAGCGCCTTGCCCATCTCCAGCGTCATCAGCAGGGCGAAGTCGTCGGCGCGGGCGTGCAGTCCCTCGTACGCCGCACGCAGGATCTCGGCGCGCTCGCGGGCGGGCGTCGCGGCCCAGGCCGGGCCCGCGGCGACGGCCGCGTCGAGGGCCGCGGCTCCGTCCTCGGGCGTGGCGTCGGCGACCTCGATCAACACCTCCTCCGTGGCGGGATCGTGCACCGGAAAGGTTGCGCCCGAACTCGAATCGCGGAACACCCCGTTCACGAAGATCCCGGTGGGGATGCGGTCGAGGAGGTCACGGACGCGCTGCTCGGTTGCCATACCGCCACCCTAGCTCCGCGCCGAGGGCGCGCGCAGGGCCTTGTCCCGGCGCCCGCTGTGACCTCGTCCGTGAACCGCCCGCGGCGGCGCTCCGGACACTAGGCTGACGCCATGAGCGACAGCGACATCACCGCGTCCACCGCCTGGCGGAACCTCGTCGATCACCACCGCGAGATCGCCGGGACCACGCTGCGGGAGCTGTTCGCCGCCGACCCTGACCGCGGCTCCGACTTCGTCTTCGAGGTGGGCGATCTCTACATCGACTACTCCAAGCACCGCGTCACGCGCGAGACGCTCGGCCTGCTGACCGCTCTCGCCGACGAGGCCGGGGTCGCCGCCCGGCGCGACGCCATGTTCGCGGGCCAGCACATCAACTCCACTGAGGACCGCGCCGTCCTGCACACCGCGTTGCGCGCACCGTCGAGCCTGGACCTGCAGGTGGACGGGCAGGACGTGACCGGCGACGTGCACGACGTGCTGGAGAAGATGGGCGCCTTCAGCGACGAGGTGCGCTCCAAGCGGTGGCGCGGCGCGACGGGCGAGCCCATCACCGACGTGGTGAACATCGGCATCGGCGGCAGCGACCTGGGCCCCGCGATGGTCTACAAGGCGCTGCGCGCCTACGTCCAGCGCGGCCTCACCTGCCACTTCGTCTCCAACGTCGACCCGGCCGACATCTCGGCCACGCTGGCGCAGCTCAACCCCGCGACCACCCTGTTCATCGTCGCCTCGAAGACCTTCTCCACGCAGGAGACGCTCACCAACGCGCACGCGGCGAAGGCCTGGCTGCTGGAGAAGCTCGGCGTCGGCGAGGAGGCCGTGGCGAAGCACTTCGTCGCCGTCTCCACCAACGCGGAGCGGGTCGCGGCCTTCGGCATCGACACCGCGAACATGTTCGGCTTCTGGGACTGGGTCGGCGGCCGCTACTCCGTGGACTCGGCGATCGGGCTGTCGGTGATGATCGCCGTCGGCCCCGAGCGGTTCGCCGAGTTCCTGGCCGGATTCCGCACCGTCGACGAGCATTTCGCGACCGCGCCCGCCGAGGCGAACGCGCCGCTCATGCTCGGGCTGATCGGGCTCTGGTACTCGGACTTCTTCGGCGCGCAGTCCCGCGCGGTGCTCCCGTATGCGCAGGACCTGGCCCGCTTCCCCGCCTACCTGCAGCAGCTCACCATGGAGTCGAACGGCAAGTCGGTGCGGGTGGACGGCACGCCCGTCACCGTCGACACCGGCGAGATCTTCTGGGGCGAGCCGGGCACCAACGGCCAGCACGCCTTCTTCCAGCTGCTGCACCAGGGCACGCGGCTGGTGCCGGCGGACTTCCTCGGCTTCGCGCAGTCCACCGACGACCTGCCCACCACGGACGGCGTCGGCACCATGCAGGACCTGCTGATGAGCAACCTGTTCGCGCAGACCAAGGTGCTCGCCTTCGGCAAGACGTCGGACGAGATCGCCGCGGAGGGCACCGATCCGGCCGTGGTGCCGCACAAGGTGATGCCCGGCAACCGGCCCACCACCACGATCCTCGCGCCCAAGCTCACCCCGTCCGTCGTGGGCCAGCTCATCGCGCTCTACGAGCACCAGGTGTTCACCGAGGCCGCCGTCTGGGGCATCAACGCCTTCGATCAGTGGGGCGTCGAGCTGGGCAAGGTGCAGGCCAACGCGCTGCTGCCCGTCATCGCGTCCGACGGTGCGCCCGCCGCCGACCTCGACTCGTCGACCGACGCGCAGGTGCGCTGGTACCGCGCGCAACGCGGCCGCGCGGTCTGAGCCGCGGGGCGGGACCGCCGGGGCTGGACCGCCGGGCCGGGCCGCCGGGTTAGGGCCGCCGGGCTAGGGCCGCTCCGTCGCCGCCCGCTCGCGCCACGGATTCGTGAGCCGGGCGGCCGCCTCGGCCAGCGCAGTCGTCACGGCGGCGACACGCGCATCGTCGAGCTGCTCGGTGGGGACGGCGACGCCCAGGCCCAGCGGCGGGTCGCCCGGCGCCCACGCGGGCAGGGCGACGGCGATGCCGGTAAGGCCCAGCGTGCCGCGGCCGGGGTCGATGGCGTAGCCGCGCTCGCGGACGCGGGCCAGCTCCGCGCGGATCGCGGCGTCGGTGATCTCGGTGCCGTCGACGGCGCTGCGCGCGGGCACGGCGGTCGCGAGGATCGCGTCGAGTTCCTCGTCGGGCAGGCTCGCGAGCAGGGCCTGCCCGGACGCCGTGAAGACGGCGGGCAGCCGCGAGCCGAGCGGCGTGCCGAACCGGTAGGGCACCCGGCCCTCGTGCCGCGCCAGGTAGAGGGCGTGGGCACCATCGAGCATGGCGATCTGGACCAGCTCGCGGTGCAGCACGGGCGACGCGGAGATCACCGGGAAGAACTCGCGGACCTGGTTGAACTGCAGCGCGTACGCGCCACCGATCTCCGCGGTACGCCTGCCCAACGAGAAGCCGCCGGGCACGCGGCGGATCATGTCGCCGTCCTCCAGGGCCTGGCACAGGTTGGCGCAGGAGGACTTGGCGATGCCCAGGCCGCGGGCGAGGTCGCTGAGGCTCAGGGCCGGGCTCTCGGACTCGGCGAGCAGCGAGAGGATGCCGATCGCGCGGGTCACCGCGGGCGCCGGGGCCCGCGGGCCCTCCGGGGAGGCCATCAGTAGAACTCCACCGTGTCGACGACGTTCGCCATCGGCGCACCGTCGAGCAGGGCGGTCGCGTTGCGGGCGAAGAGGCGGGCGATGCGGGTGCCCTCCTGCCGGCTGAGCGCCGCGGTGTGCGGGCTGGCGAGCACGCGGGGATGGCCCCAGAGCGGGCTCTCCTGCGGGAGCGGCTCGGTCGCGAAGACGTCGAGGGCGGCGAAGCCGACCCGCCCGTCATCGAGGGCGGCGAGCAGCGCGTCCTCGTCGATGACGGTGCCGCGGCCCACGTTGGTGAGCAGGGTGCCGGGGCGCAGGCCCGCGAGCAGCTCGGCGCCGATCAGCTTCTCCGTGGCGGCGGTGCCGGGCAGGGTCACGATGATGGCGTCGGCCTGCGCGGCCGCCTGGGCGAGGTCGTCGAGCGGGATCACGCGGTCGACGTTCTCTACGGGGCGGCCGCTGCGGGAGGTGCCCCAGACCGTCGATCCGCAGGCCTTGAACCGGGCGGCGGTCGCGGCGCCGATGCCGCCGAGGCCCACGATGAGCACCGTCATCTCGTCGAGGTGGCGCATGGCCCAGCGCTCGGCGGGCCAGTGCCGGGCGGCCTGGTCGGCCTCGAGGCGGCGCAGGTCCTTGGCGCCCGCGAGTATCCCGAACAGGGCGAACTCGGCGAGGGTGGAGCCGTGCACCCCGGCGCTGGTGGTGAAGGCGACGCGCTCCAGCTCGGCCGGGGTCAGGCCCGCGGCGCGCACCTGGGCGCCGCCGCCGGCCGCGGTCGCGTGCACCCAGCGCAGCGACGGATTGGCGCGGACGGTCGCGGCGAGCCGGGCGGGGCTGACGTCGGGGAGGCCGAACAGGGCGTCGGCGCCGTCGAGCAGAGCGGTGAAGGCGGCCTCCTGCTCGGGACTACGGGTGAAGGCGGGGTCGCCCTCCCAGTCGGCGTCCCACCGGGAGGGTTTGTTCAGTGAGTGGTCGCGCAGCAGCTCGACGCGGGGCTCGAGCCGCTCGATGAGCAGGCAGTCGTCCTCGGGCAGGTCGACGGCGAGGGCGGCGCGGAGCGTGGAGGTCATGCGGCGAGTCTAATCAATCGGCCAACATATTGAACGCGATTCGCTAGGTTGGACGAATGACGGAGGTTTCGGCCCCCTTGAACGGGGTGACGGTCGGCGTGATCGGACTCGGCGCCATGGGCGCCCCCATGGCGCGGCACCTCGCCCGCGGCCACGGGAGCGTGCACATCACCGCGCGGCGCTCGCGCCCCGACCTCGTCGCCGACGGTGCCGTGCAGCACGACGGCGCCGCATCGCTCGCCGCCGTCGCCGACGTCGTGCTCCTCATGCTGCCAGATCTGCCCGAGGTGGAGGAGGTGCTGGCGGGCGGGCTGCTCGCGGGCGACCGCCCCCTGCTGCTGCTCATCGGCTCCACGTCCTCCGCGCCCGGCGTCCGAGCCCTCGCCGAGCGCCTCGACCGCGAGACCGCGGGCCGGGTCCGCGTCGTCGACGCCCCCGTCTCGGGCGGCGACGACGGCGCGATCGCCGGCACGCTGTCGATCATGCTGGGCGGCACCGAGGAGGACTGCGCGCTCGCCGCCGCGGTGCTGGCGCCGTGCGGCACGCCGGTGCGGCTGGGGCCGCTCGGGGCGGGGCAGGTCGCGAAGGCCTGCAACCAGCTGGTGGTCGCCGCGACCATCGCCGCCCTGGGCGAGGCGACGGTGCTGGCCGACCGGTCGGGCATCGACCTCGGCACGATGTGGGACCTGCTCGGCGGGGGCTACGCCGCCTCGCGCCTGTTGGACACGCGCAAGGAGAAGCTGGTCACCGGCGACGACACCCCGTCGGGGATGGCGAAGTACCTGCTCAAGGACTTGAAGTCGGGGGCGGAGGTCGCCGCCGCCACGGGCACGGAGGCGGCGCTGCTGCCCGCCCTGTTGGCCGAGTTCGAGGAGATCGTCGCCGCCGGGCTGGGCGAGCGCGACATGTCCGTCACCCGGCGGTTCGTCGCCGAGCGGAAGCCGTCGGAGTAGGGCTCACGGCTCCTTGGGGATCTGCCAGGTGCCGTTCGCGTTGCAGCTGAGCACGAAGCCCTGGCTGCGCTCGAGCGCGAGCTTGCCGACGTTGTAACCGGCGCAGCTCTCGCCGATGCTGCCCCGGGCGTAGTCGCTGATGTCCGGGTCGGCGTGGACGGGGGCCGCGGCGACGATGAGCGCGACTCCGGCTGCGGAGGCGATCGTGGCTGTCTTGATGAATGTGCGCATTTCGCACCACCTTTCGTCCCTGCTAACGCTAGGAACTTCGGTGTCGCGGCACATCCGGGCCGGGCCCCCACGTTTCGGGGCGGCGCCTCAGGGGTGGGCCCCTAGTCCTTCCGGGGGATCCGGTCGGGGCTCAGATCAGGCGGCGGGTGACCTCGTCCGGGGCGTGCCGCAGCACGGCACCGATCGGCGCCCAGGGCCACGGCGGCACAGCGGCCTCGCGCGGCGCTCGGTCGATGGCCTTGACGATGGCCTTGACCCCCTGATCGAGCGGGACCATCAGCGGCGTCTTGAGGCCGTCAGTGATCGCCGTCTCGATGTAACCGGGCTTGATCACGGTGATCTTGATCGGCCCGTTGGGGAACTCCGCCTGCATGCCCTGGCCGAGTGCACTGAGGCCCGCCTTGCTGGCCGCGTACGCCGTGCCCGCACCGGGGTGCCCGCGCTCGCCCGCGATCGAGGAGACCAGGACGAGGTGGCCGTGGCCCTGCGCGCGGAAGATCTCGAGCACCGCCTCGGCCTGCGCGAGGGCGCCGGTGAGGTTGGTCTGCACCGTCTCGATATTGGCCCTGGCATTGCCGGTACCGACCGAGGCGCCCTTGCCGATGCCGGCGTTGATGATCGCCCGGTCGAGGCCGCCGAGCCGCTCCGCGATGTCGGCGATGGCGACGGGCACGGCGTCGAAGTCCGTGACGTCGAGCCGGCCGACCTCGACGGCGCCGGCCTTGGGGCAGGCGGTGAGCTCGGCGCGCAGGGCCTCGAGCCGGTCGAGGCGGCGGGCCAGGAGCCCTACGTCCTCGCCGCGCTCCGCATACGTCCGAGCCATGCCTTCGCCGAGACCGGAGCTGGCTCCGGTGATGAGGATCCGCATTCGCCCACCTTAGCGACTGCATCGTCTCCGCCGCCGTGTTCGCCGCGGGCGAGCGCCGGGCCGCCGAGTCCGGTCTTCGCGAACAGCTGGATCAGCGGGCCGACGCCCACCGCGTACAGCACGGTGCCGATGCCGAGGGTGCCGCCGAGCAGGAAGCCCACGATCACGACCAGGACCTCCATCGACGTGCGCACCACCCGCACGGAGCCGCCGGTGCGGGCGACGAGCCCTGTCATCAACCCGTCGCGCGGGCCGGGGCCCATGCCGGCCCCGATGTAGAGCACCGTCGCGAAGGCGTTGAGGACGATGCCGCCCAGCATCATCGGGACCGCGACGACCAGCGCGGGGTTCTCGGGGAACAGGGGCGCCATGGTGTCGAAGGCGACGCCGATGACGATCACGTTGGCGACCGTGCCGAAGCCCGGCTTCTGCCGGATCGGGATCCACGCGAGCAGCACGAGCGCGCCGACGACGATCGACGTCACCCCCACCGACAGGCCGATCTTCTCCGCGAGCCCCTGGTGCAGCACGTCCCACGGCATGTTGCCGAGGCCCGCGCGCAGGATCGCGACCATCGCCGTGCCGTACAGCCACAGGCCCACGAACAGCTTCATGAGTCGAATCATCATGACACTCACTCTGACGCCAAGTGGCATGGCAATCCATAGCCAGTTCTGAGATACTGGCCTCATGTTCCCCTCAACTGGCACTGTCGGCGCGGCCGCCCTGGTCCGCCAGCTCGGCTCCTGGAAGCCCGACGGTCCGCGCCCGGCCTACCTCGCGCTCGCCGAGGCGCTGCGCCTGCTGGTCCTGGACGGACGGGTCCCCGTCGGGACCGCGCTGCCGAGCGAGCGCGCCCTGGCCGCACACCTCGAGGTCAGCCGCACGACCGTGACCACCGCGTACGCCGAGCTGCGCGACAGCGGGCACCTGCAGTCCCGGCAGGGCGCGCGCAGCGTGCTCTCGCTGCCGCACGCCGTGCCCGCCGAGCCCGCGGACACCGGCCCCGAGGCCGACCTGATCCGGCTGAACATCGCGGCGCCGTCGGCACCGGACCAGATCGTGCACGACGGCTACCGGCACGCACTCGCGTGCGCGCCGCCCTACCTCGCGGGCATCGGCCTCTACCCCGGCGGCGTGCGGGCGCTCAAGGAGGCGATCGCGCGGCGGTACACCGACCGCGGCCTGCCCACCGCGGAGGAACAGATCCTCGTGACCTCCGGCGCCCAGCACGCGCTGCGCGTCGTGCTGGACACGCTGGTCCATCCGGGCGACCGCGTCGTCATCGAGCAGCCGACGCACCACGGCACCATCCTCGCGCTGCGCCGGCACAATGCGCGGCCCGTCGCCGTGGGGCTGCACCCGGAGCACGGCTGGGACCTCGACCAGCTCGAGGCCGTCGTGAAGCAGCAGAATCCGCGGATCATCTTCACCATCCCCGACTTCCACAACCCGACGGGGCTGCTGCTCGACGAGGCCGGGCGCCGGCGGCTCGGCGAGATCTCCGCGCGCTACCGCGTGCCCGTGGTGGTCGACGAGACGATGGCCGAGCTCGCGCTCGACGTTCCCACTCCCCCGCCCGTCGCCGCGTTCGCGCCGCGCGGCGCCCGGATCATCACGCTCGGGTCGGCGAGCAAGACCATCTGGGCGGGCCTGCGGGTGGGCTGGATCCGCACCGAGACCTCCCCCGATTCGCTCACCGCCGCCCGCTACGACATGGACCTCGCGGGCGCCGTCTTCGAGCAGCTCGCCGCCGGCTACGCCCTCGACCACCTCGCCGACTTCCTGCCCGGGCGGCTGGATTCGCTGCGAACGGCGCGGGCGGTCGCGCTGGACGCGGTCGCCGAGCACCTGCCCGGCGCGACGGTCTCCCCCGGCGTCGGCGGGCTGTGCCTGTGGGTGACGCTGCCGCGGCCCGTCGGGACCGCCACCGCCGCGGCCGCCGCGGGCCTCGGCGTGCGCATCGCCGCCGGCTCCGCCTTCGGGGTCGACGGTGCCCTCGAGCGCAACATCCGCATCCCCTACTCGCTGCCGCCTGACCAGCTCGCCCAGGCGATCGAGCTGGTGGGCACCGCGTACCGTCGGGCGACGGGCGGCGCGACGATGCCCGACCTCGAGGGGCAGCTCGTCGTGTGAAGTGGACCACTCCCGGGAATCCTTGGGACCGCGGTCCGGTTGAACGCCTCAGAACCGACGACCTCCGCTGGAAGGGACCCCGACATGGGACAGAACAACACCGCACGTGACCTCGGGCTCCTCGCCCTGCGTACCGCCGTCGGCGGCGCCCTCGCGTACCACGGCGCGCAGAAGCTCTTCGGGGTGTTCGGCGGCCACGGCCTTGAGGCCACCGGGCAGGGCTTCGAGTCGATGGGCTTCGCGCCCGGCAAGCCGAACGCCGCCCTCGCCGGCGCGGGCGAGCTGGCCGGTGCCGCCCTCGCGCTCGGCGCCGCGACCCCGCTGGCCGCGGCCGGCGGCGTGGGCGCGATGCTGGTCGCCGCCGAGGTCCACCGCCCGCAGGGCTTCGCCGCGCAGGGCGGCGGCAACGAGTACCCGATCACCCTCGGCGTCGCCGCGGCCGCGCTGGCGCTGACCGGCCCCGGCAAGTACTCGGTCGACCACCTGCTGGGCGACCGCCTGAACAAGCCGTGGATCGCGGCCCTCGCGCTGGGCGGCGCCGTCGCCGGCGGCGCGGTCACCATCGCCCGCCGCAACGCCGTGCTCGCGCAGGCCGAGGCCGTGTCCCAGGAGATCGAGGACGAGGCCGCCGAGGGCGACTTCCTGCTCGGCGACTACGACCCGGAGACGGGCACGAACGACGGCGCGGACAAGCTCATCAAGTAGTCCCCGCCGCCGCGGCACTCACCGGCCGCGAAAGAGCGAATGCCGCCGGACCCCTCACCCAGGGTCCGGCGGCATCGTCGTCTGTGCGCGGGCGCGCAGCTCAGAAACTACAATTCTGCGGGACCACACGTGTTCCAGCGCACGCGCGACGCCGCAGAAGGCGACATCGTGAGGAGCCCGGCCTCAGCGGAACAGCCCGGCCCCCAGGAAGTCGTCCGCACCCCGCACCCCGGGGACGGCGAAGAAGTAGCCGCCGCCGAACGGGGTCACGTAGTCGGTGAGCGGCTCGTCGATCAGGCGCTTCTGCACCTCCTCGAACTGCGCCTCGACGTCCTGCTGGAAGCACAGGAAGACGTGACCGCACGCCATGTTGCCGTTCATGTCCAGCCCCAGGTCGTAGTTGTACGACCGGCGCACCAGGCGCTGCTTCTCCGTCTTCTCCCCCTCGCGCGGGTTCGCCAGGCGGATGTGCGAGTCCATCGGGATCACGTCGCCCTCGGGGTCGGCGGCGTAGTCGGGATCGTCGGTCTCGGCGGCACCGTCGAGCGGGGCGCCGGAGTCGCGGCGCCGGCCGAACATGCCCTCCTGCTCCGCGATCGAGACGCGGTCCCAGAACTCGACCATCATCCGGATCAGCCGCACCACGAAGTACGTGCCGCCGGTCGCCCACGCGGGCTCGCCGCCGCCCGTCACCCAGATCAGCTCCTCCGCCTGCGATCCGACGGGGTTGGCGCTGCCGTCCTTGAAGCCCATGAGGTTGCGCGCCGCGCCCTCGGGCCGCGGCGGTGCGCCGTAGCCCTGCATCTTCCACCGCAGCTGCATCGCGCCGCGGGTGTGCTTGGCGATGTCGCGCAGCGCATGGTGCACGGTGTCGGGGTTATTGGCGCAGAACTGCAGCACCAGGTCGCCGTGCATCTGCGCGGCGTCGGGCTGGTCGTTGGGGAAGACCGTCATCGGCTTGAGCTTCGCGGGCTTCTTCGCGCCCAGCCGGAACCGGTCGTCGAACAGCGACGAGCCCACGCCGAGCGTGATCGTCAGCCCGTCGGCGGGGACCACGGGCCCGAGCACCGCGCTGTCCGCGGGCGGCTTGCCCACGCCCAGGTTCGCCGGGGTGCCGCCCGCGGTGAGGAAGCGCGCGCGGTCGGTGATGGTCCGCAGCAGCTTCTCCAGGCCCGCGCGATCGGTGATCACGTCGAACGCCGCGACCATGAGGGCCGCCTGCTTCTCCGCCGGGGCGGGCGTCAGGATGCCGGACTGGTGCTCGCCCTCGAACGGGTAGGAGTCGCGCACCGTCGGGCCCGAGGACTGCGCCGCGTCGCTGCGCGCGCCCCCGGCCAGCACGCCGCCGACGGCGGCCACGCCCACGGCGCCGACCGCCGCGCCCTGCAGGAACTTCCGCCGGCCGGTGCCGGTCGTCGTCTCATCGCTCATGCTTGGGGATCTCCAGGAGGTTGGGCACGGCGGACAGGGTCTCGAGGGCCTGCCCGACGGTGCCGTTGATCTTCTGCCGCAACGCCAGCGGCGGAGCCTCGAGCGGCGGGTAGGTGCCGTCGGGCCGCTTGACGGCGTCGAGGGCCTTGGTGATGTCGTCCAGCTCGCGACGAGCGGTGGACACCAGGTCCGGGACGCGCGGCGCGAGCAGCGGCTCGAGCACGCGGAGCACGGCGCGGGTGGCCTCGACGTCGGCGGCGGTCGCGGCGTAGCCGGCGTGCGCCCCCTGGTCGCTGACACCCGTGAGGTGGTCGCGCAGCGCGTCCTCGAGGATCTCCTGGGCGCGCTTGGTGAGCGTGATCGGGTCGCCGGCGATGTCGTCGGTGCGCAGGTCGGCGCGGACCTTCGTCAGGCCCTCGAGGGTCTTGTCGACCTGCGCCGTCAGCGCCGCCGACGGTTCGCCGGTCCACAGCCCGTACTCGATGCGCCGGATGCCGGAGAACTCCGGATCGCGGACCCCGTCGGCGAAACCGTCGGGCAGGCCCGCGACGGCCGTCCCGGCCTCGCCGAAGCTGTTGTACGAGGCGCCGACCTTCTCCCACGCGGTCATGGCGTCGAGCCACGCCGCCTTGGCGCCCGCGGTGTCGCCGCCGCCGAGCGCGGCCTTCACGCGGTTCAGGGCGGATTCGACGGCGGGGAGCACCGTCAGCACGTAGTCCTGGTACTTCGCGTTGGCGCCGTCGAGATCGTCCTTGGTCACGCGCGCGACGGCCTCCGGAGCCGCACCGCCGCCAGTCACGGTGAACTGCTCGGAGCGGGTCTCCTTCTGCCCTGCGAGGTAGCAGACGAACTGGTAGCTCCCGCCCCCGAGCGTCGCCGACAGGTCGGCGGTGGTGGCCGGCCCGAGGGTCTCGATCTCGCCGACGACGGCGTCGCCGCTGTCGACGAGGGTGATCTCGCCCGACTTGCCGGACTTGTTGGTGATGGTGATGCGCTGCTGCCCGGCCGAAGCGCCGCTGAAGCCCTTGGCGCAGTCCGCCTCGGTGACGGTCACCGCGCCCGCGGCGGCGGGCTTGGCCGGCAGGATCGCGATGATCAGGCCCGCGACGAGCAGCGGCACCAGCACGACGACCGCGGCCGCGAGGCCGGTGCGCGTGCCCGCGAGGCGCGCGGCCCAGGCCTCGAAGCGGCCCTTCTCGCCCGGCGTCGCCGGTGCGGGCTTCGTGCCGAGGAAGATCCCCAGCACGACCACCAGGTAGGCGAGCCACGCGAAGACCTGCAGCACCGTCATCTTCGGCGCGAGGTTGGTGATGCCGCCGATCAGCGCCACCCACCACGAGTCGGTGCTGATGCTGCCGGCCAGGTCGAACGCGATCCAGGTGCGGCCGGGCAGGACGCCGGCGTTCTGCAGGTCGCCGAGGCCGTAGGCGAGGACGCCCGCGGCCACGACGATGAGCAGGATCGCGGTGTACCGGAAGAACGTGGCGAGGTTCAGCCGCACGGCCTGCCGGTAGAGCAGCACGCAGATCCCGAATGCCACCGCGAGGCCCAGCGCCGCGCCGACGGCGGGGCCCACCGCGTCGCCCGAGGCGCGGGCCGCGGTCCACAGGAACAGCGTGGTCTCCAGGCCCTCGCGCGCGACCGCGAAGAACGCGGTGAGCACGAGCGCACCCGCGCCCAGCACCATCGCGGTCTCGACGTCGGCGCGCAGTTCCTTGGACAGCGACGCCGCGGTGCGCCGCATCCAGAAGATCATCATCGTCACGAGCAGCACCGCGAGCACGCTCAGCGTGCCCGCGACGACCTCGCGTGCCGTGGCCGACAGCTCCGACGTGGTGAAGGTCAGGATCGCCCCGAAACTCACCGACAACGAGGCCGCGCCCAGCGCGCCCAACCATACCGGCACCCGCGAACCGCCCGACTTCTTCACGGCGGCGAGCAGGATGCTCACGATCAGTCCCGCTTCCAGGCCTTCACGCAGGCCGATGAGGAAGTTCGGGACGGCATCACCCCAGTTCATGCCTAGAAGGTAAGGCACGCCTTCAATCGACTATGCAGCGATGCCTAACCTCAGGGCGGTTTGGGCTCATTTCAGCAGTTTCGACATCCGACGGTCCGCCAGCACCTTGCCGCCCGTCTGGCACGTGGCGCAGTACTGGAAGGAGCGGTCGGCGAAGGAGACCTCGCGCACGGTGTCGCCACAGACCGGACAGGGGCTGCCGGTGCGGGCGTGCACCTTCATCCCGGAGCGCTTCTCCGCCTTGAGGGTGGCGACGTGCTGCCCGACGGACCGCTCGACCGCGTCCTCGAGCTCGGACCGCATGGCGGCGTACAGGGCGTCCGCCTGCTGCGCATCCAGGGACTTCGCCGCCGCGAAGGGCGAGAGCTTCGCGGTGTGCAGGATCTCGTCGGAGTAGGCGTTGCCGATGCCCGCGATCGTGCGCTGGTCGCGGAGCAGCGTCTTGAGCTGCGCGCGCGAGCCGGCGAGGATCGCGCCGAACTCGTCGCGGGTGACGGCCAGCGCGTCGGGGCCGAGCGTCGCGACCATCTCGATCTCCTGCGGGTCGTGCACGATCCACACCGCGAGCCGCTTCTGGGTGCCCGCCTCGGTGAGGTCGAAGCCCTCCCCCTCGGGCCCGACGTGCACGCGCAGCGCGATCGGCGACTTCCCGCCGGGTCTGAGCGGCGTCGGGGAGAGCTTCTCGGACCAGCGCAGCCACCCGGCGCGGGAGAGGTGCACGACGAGCGCGAGGGCCTCGTCGCCCTTGCGCGCATCGAGGATGAAGTACTTGCCGATCCGGCGCGTGCCGGTGACGGTGGCCCCGACCAGGTCGTGCGGGCCCGGCGCATAGGTCTTGAGCACGGACAGCGCCGCCACGTCGACCCGCCGGACCTGCGTGCCGACGGCCTTGGCGCCCACGTAGTCCGCGATCGCGGTGATCTCGGGAAGCTCCGGCATACAGCCACTCTAGGGTGGGGGTATGACCTTCTTCGGCCGTTCCGACGGTGGCGCCCTGTCCGACATCGAGCTCGCGGCCGAGATCGCCGACGGTGCCGGGCGGATCCTGCAGTCCATCCGGCACGGTTCCCTGCTCGACGACGGGGTACTGGGCGACACCGGCGACCGGCTCGCGCAGGCCTGGATCGCCCGCGTCCTGCGCCGGCACCGGCCGAACGACGCGGTGCTCTCGGAGGAGGCGCCGGACTCCACCGAACGGCTCTCGGCCGAGCGGGTGTGGGTCATCGACCCGCTCGACGGCACCCGCGACTACGCGGCCCACCGTCCCGACTACGCCGTGCACGTCGCGCTCACGCAGGGCGGGCAGCCGGTGCACAGCGCGGTCTCGCTGCCCGCGATGGACCGGGTGTTCCGCTCCGACACTGTCACCGCGCCGACCGGGGCGTTGACGGGCAACCTCGCCCTGTCGCGCAGTCGCGCGACGCCCGGCATGTTCCGGGTCGCGGAGTCGCTGGGCCTGCAGCCCGTCTCGCTGGGTTCCGCCGGGGTGAAGACGATGGCCGTCGTGACGGGGCAGGTCGACGTGTACCTGCACGCGGGCGGCCAGTACGAGTGGGACTCCTGCGCTCCCGTCGGCGTCGCGCGCGCCGCGGGCCTGCACTGCTCGCGCCTCGACGGCAGCGAGCTCACCTACAACAACCCCGACCCCTACCTCCCCGACCTGGTGGTCTGCCGCCCGGAGCTGGCGGAGAAGGTCCTCGACGCGCTGAACTGAGCGCATGAGCGGGTGGACGGGGTCGGTGCACCTCAGCGTGGGCGCGCTCGCCTACGACGGCGCCGTCGGCACGACGGGGCGGCACCGGCACGCGGCGTGGCAGCTCCTCTCCCTCCGGTCCGGAACGGTCACCGTCACCGTCCAGCCGCCCGACGGTCCTCCGCGCGCCCGGGAGGGCGTGACCGCCTTCGTGATCCCGGCGGGCACCGTGCACGCGATCGGCCCGGTCTCGCCGGACGCGGCGGGGCTCACCGTCTACCTGGATCCGGACGCGGTGCCGGCGGACCTCCCCGAGGCGCCCACGGAGGCGGAGCTGCGGGCGCTGGCGACGGCGCGGGACGGGCTCCGGCCTGTGCATCCGTACGTGCGGTCGGCGCTGGACGTGGTGGCGCGGCGGCGATCCGAGCCCCTGTCGCTGACCACCGTGGCGGCGGAGATCGGGGTGTCGGCCTCGCACCTGAGCCGGCTGTGGCGCCGCGACCTGGGCCTCGCCTTCCCGGCCTGGGTGCGCTGGTCACGCCTGCGCGCGATGGCCGAGCGGGTGCGCGACGGGGCGTCGATCACCGACGCCGCGCACGCCGCGGGCTTCGCGGACGGGGCGCACGCCAGCCGGGTGTGCCGGGAGATGTTCGGCCTGTCGCCGCAGCAGTTGCTGGCCGCCCTCGGCTGATCCGATCGATCCGTACAAGCCCGGCGGCCGGTCCCGCGGCGAGGCTGGACGCATGAGAAACCTTCTCCGCTACGGCTATCCACTGCTCATGCTCGTCGGCGTAAACGGCACGATCATCGCGCTCGCCGGATCGGGCGCCCCGAAGCTCACCCTGATCGGCGTGGTCCTGGTCGCGATCGCGCTGTCCTTCACCGCCGAGCGCGTCATCCCCTACGAGCGGGCGTGGAACCGCTCGCATGACGACGCAAGCCGCGACGTGGCGCACGTGCTGGTCAACGAGTCGCTGATGCTGGCCTCGCTCGCGGTGATCCCGCTGGTCGCGGCGCTCCGCGGCCCGGGGTCGTGGTGGCCGCACGCGCTGCCCTTCTGGGCGCAGGTCCTGCTCGCGGTGCTGGTCGCCGACCTCGGGATCACCGTGGTGCACATGGCCAGCCACCGGTACGGCTGGTTGTGGCGGCTGCACGCGGTGCACCACAGCGTGACCCGCTGCTACGGGCTCAACGGGCTGATGAAGCACCCGCTGCACCAGACGCTGGAGACGATCGGCGGCGTCGCGCCGCTGCTGATCCTCGGCATGCCCGTGCCGGTCGCGTCGGCGCTGGCGGCGATGGTCGCGGTGCAGTTGCTGCTGCAGCACTCCAACGCCGACTACCGCGTCGGGCCGCTGCGGTCCGTGCTGGCGCTCAACGAGGGGCACCGGTTCCACCACCAGCGCGAGGCCGGGGCGGGCGACGTCGACTTCGGGCTGTTCACCTTGCTCTGGGACCACCTGTTCGGCACGTACGTCCTCGATCGCCGCCGCCGGTTCACCAGCGCCGACCTCGGCATGGCGGCCAAGCCCGACTACCCCACGGGTTACGGCGCGCAGCTCGTCGTGCCGTTCACCGAGGCGGGCGGCTGCGGGGAGATGGGCCCGCTGCCGCGCCGGACGGTGCGCGACCGGCTTCAGTCGGCGGGGCGGCGGAGCAGGTAGACGTCCATGATCCAGCCGTGCTTCTCGCGGGCCTCGGCGCGAGTGCGGGCGATCAGGTCGCCCACCTGGCCGACCGGGCCGTCGAGGAGGATCTCGTCGGGCGTGCCGAGGTAGGCGCCCCAGTAGACGTGGTCCGTCGGCTCGGCGGTCTCGCGGAACGTGCAGTCCGCGTCGAGCATCACGACGGTGTTGCGGCCGTCGTCCTCGTGCAGGCGGCGGCCGGTGGTGATGTGGATCGGCTCGCCCACCCGGTTGAGCAGGATCGCGTGCGCGGCGGTCAGTGCCTGCACGCTGGTGATGCCGGGGATCACCTTCGCCGCCAGCGGGAGTGAGTCGGCCACGCGATCCAGAACCCGCAGCGTCGAGTCGTACAGCGACGGGTCGCCCCACACCAGGAAGCCGGCGTTCCCGCCCTCGGGGACGTGTTCGGCGATCGCCGCGGCCAGCGCGGCGGCCCGGGCGTCGTGCCACGCGCCGACGTTGGCGGCGTAGGCACCGTCGGGCCGCGAGGCGCCGCGCTCGGCGGACCGGTCCCGCGGCGGGTCGGGCACGAGCACGACGGGGGTGTCGGGCGCGTGCCGGTCGACGATCTCCTGCCGGATCCCGGTGAGCGTGCCCGCGTTCGGCTTGTCGAGGACGAACAGGGCGTCGGCGGCGCGCATCGCGTCGATCGCGCCCACGGTGACGTGCCCCGGGTCGCCGGCGCCGATGCCGATGACCAGAGCGGTGCGGGTCACGCGATCGGCTCGCTGTACATGTTGAGCGTGGCGGTGAGCAGGTCGATGCGGTTCTGCTTGAGGGTCTCGTTCTCCGGGTCGATCACGCAGTACGACGCGGTGCCCTCGTGCACGGCGAGCAGCGCGTAGCCGAGCGCCTCGGGCGCGGTGACCCGGCGGCCGGCCGCCTCGAGCACGTGCATCACGGTGGGGATCATATTGGCGAGCAGCATCTGCTGGGCGTCGCGGACCGTCTGATTGAGCTCGGGCGTGCGGGTGCACAGCGCCACGAAGTCGCCGTTCACGCGCTGCCAGCGCTCGTTGACGGGGATCGCGCGGACGGCCATCTCGATGAGCTTGCCGTAGTCGGCGCCCTGGACGACGTAGGTGTCGACGACCTTGGCCATGACGTCCATGATCCACTGCACGTGGAACCGCCAGACCTCGATGAACAGCTCCTCGAGGCTGGTGAAGTTGGAGTAGAAGGCGCCCCGGGTGAAGCCGGCCGCCTCGCACACCATGGTGACGTTCGTCGAGCCGTAGCCGTGCTGCGCGAACACCAGGTACGCCGCCCGGATCAGTCGCCGACGGGTCTTCGCGCGACCCCGGGGATCGTCCGTCGGTTGCAGCGCCGCGGTCATCCGGCCGTCCCCGTGGGACAGAATGTGCGTCGCTGTTCCATCGGCTCAGTGTACCCGTCGGTAGCCTCGGCTTCAGCGGTACTTCAGCGACCGCCAACCGCGACGACCTAGCGTTGTGGACATCACGTCGTAGGAGGTCCGCAATGCCCGATTCACCGCCCGCATCCGCATCCGGCGCGGCCCGGATCGCCGGGCTCGTCCTCGCCGTGGCGGGCGCCGTCGGCCTCGTCGTGGCGGCCTTCCTCACGTGGTTCACGGTCACGGCCAGGGCGCCCGAGGGCGTGCCGGGAGGCCTGCTGTCCTCGCTCGAGGCCCGGGTCAGCGGGATCGGCGCGGTCACCATGCCCGCGTTCGGCGGGGTCGACGTCTCGTCGTCCGTGCCGAACGACGTCGCGTGGGGCGGATGGGTCGCCGTCGGGCTCGCAGTGGCCGTCGTGTTCCTCGCGGCGGTCGCGGCCCTCGGGCCCGCCGGACAGCGACGCCTCGGCGCCGCGGGGGCCGTCGTCGTCGGCGTGGCCGGGATCGCCCTCGGCGTGTACGCGGCGGTCGTCCCCGTCGGCACGCAGACGGTGGCGGTCGAGGGCGTGAGCGTGCAGGTCGACACGAAGGCGGGCGTCGGCCCCTACGCCGTGATCGTC
Organism: Tsukamurella sp. M9C; assembly: GCF_020169415.1. Taxonomy (GTDB): domain Bacteria; phylum Actinomycetota; class Actinomycetes; order Mycobacteriales; family Mycobacteriaceae; genus Tsukamurella. The sequence goes on along the minus strand of NZ_JAIULG010000037.1, from coordinate 9,285 downwards.
GCCGCCGTGGTCGCGACGCTCGGCGCCCTCGCACTGCTCCTCGCCCGACGGTCCGCCCCCGCCACCGTCGCGCAACCCGCGCCGCAGGCACCGCAGTTCCCGGCGTCGCCCTTCGGTCCCGCCGGCCAGACGTCCGGCGGTCCGATGACCGGCGCTCAGCAGCCCGGCGGCCAGATCCCGGGCGCACAGCTGCCCGGCGCCCCGCTGCCCGGGGCGCCGCTGCCGGCCGCGCCGATGCCTCCGCAGCACGCGCCGCAGCCACCGTCGAACCAGCAGTACCCGCCCGCGGACGGGGGCTGGGGCCGCCCCGTCGCGCCGCCGATGCCGGCGCACACGCCTCCCCCGCTCCCCGCCCCGGCCGCCGTGCCGGACGAGCAGACCCGGACCGCCGTGGCGCCGGTGGCGCAGCGCCGGCCGCAGCCCGACTGGGACCGGAACTGGCCCGGCACGGTGCCGCCGAAGCCGGGTCCGGTCACCCCGTCGGAGCAGCACACGCAGGTCGTGAAGCGGCCGCCGCGCCCGGTGAAGGTCTCGCCCAGGCCCGAGACCGAGGCGATCCCGCGCCGCGACCCGCGCTTCGACAGCCCGACGCAGCCCTGATCAGCCGGCGTCGCCCTCCAGCTCGGCGACGCGGGCGCGCAGTCGGTCGATCTCGGTCTGCAGCTCGGCCTCGCGCTCCGCGGCGACCTTCTGGTACGCCGCCCCGAGCTGCTTGATGTACTCGCGGTCGAAGCGCGGGATGATGCTGCGCTGGCAATTCCAGTCGAAGGCCTCGACGGCGATCTCGATGACCCGGCGGTCCGCGGTCTCGCGCACCGTGCCGCGCCCGAAGACCTTGAGCCGCACGCGCCGCGGGTAGTCGACGAAAAACATGGCGAGCCGGTCGTCGTCCGCGAGGTTGCCGAGGGTGACGAACTGGTTGTTGCCCGGGATGTCGATGAAGCCGAGCCGCCCCGTCGCGGGGTCGTGCTGCACGAAGCCCGCCGGGCCGCTGCGGTACTGCAGGTAGGGCCAGCCGTGCGGGGTGACGGTGGCGAGGCAGAACTGGTCGGCGCGGGTGATCATGAGCAGCTCGCGGTCGGTGAGGGCCTGCGGGCCGTCGTCGCCCCGCTCGAGCTGACGGCCGTACGCGACGTAGCTGCCGTTGCGGCGCTGGCGTTCCAGGGCGTCGTCGCCGAAGACCAGGTGGTGGTAGTGATTGTTCGGCACGGCTTCACGGTAGCGCGCACCGCTAGGATGGCTCCTCGTGGCGGACGAGATCGTGATCTACACCGACGGCGCGTGCTTGGGGAATCCCGGGCCGGGAGGCTGGGGCGCGGTGCTGCGCTTCGGCGAGCACCAGAAGGAGCTGTACGGCGCCGAGAAGGACACGACGAACAACCGCATGGAGCTCATGGGCGCCATCTCCGCGCTCGAGGCGATCACGCGGCCGATGCCGGTGGTGCTCTACACCGACAGCTCGTACGTGAAGAACGGCATCACCAAGTGGATCGCCGGCTGGAAGCGCAACGGCTGGAAGACCTCCGCCAAGCAGCCCGTGAAGAACGCCGAACTGTGGCAGCGCCTGGAGCAGGCCGCCGCGCAGTACGAGATCGACTGGCGCTGGGTGAAGGGGCACGCGGGCAACGAGGGCAACGAGCTCGCCGACCAGCTGGCCTCGCGCGGCGCGCAGGAGGCGCGGGACGCCTAGTCGCGCTCCGAACGTCGAGTTCTGCGACGACGGACAGGTCCCTGCGTGCCTCCGTTCCCGGAGAACGCGACGTTGGGAAGCAGGCGACGCTTCACGGGTCGTTGCGCGGGGCGCAGCCTCGGCGGCGCATCGGCCGTGCGGGCGCGGACCTTCGCCGAGGTAGCGCCGGGTGACGCGAACCGGCGGGTCCACTTCGTGCCGTTCCACCAGCGCATCCGCGCGGCGTCCTCGGGGTCGGGGTACCAGCCCGCGGGCGCGACGGGCGGCGGCAGGTCGACCCGGCGCGGCAGCGACAGGCCCGCGGGGACGCGGGTGGCGGGGAGCTTGAGGACGGGCACGCGACGGGCGGCGGTGGATTTGCGGCGGGTCCGCGCCGACGGGGCCACGCTCACCGTCACCGGCCCGACCTCGGTACTCGCGCGGATCGCCATACCCGGATCATGCCCCGGTCAGGCCGCGCTCAGCTCCAGAATCGCGATCTCCGGCGGCGCGGCGACGCGCACGGGCGGCCCCCACGCGCCGGCGCCACGGCTGGTGTAGACGGGCATCCCGTCGACGGATTCGAGCCCCTGCAGCGCGGGCTGCTGCAGCCGGACGAAGTACCGGAAGGGCCAGATCTGGCCGCCGTGCGTGTGCCCCGCGACCTGCAGGTCCGCGCCGCGCTTGGCGAACTCGCGGCCCTGCAGCGGCTCGTGCGCGATGGCCACCGTGAAGGCCGCGGGATCGACGCCGGCGAAGGCCGCGTCGTAGTCCACCTCGTGCGGCGCCTTGCCCGTCCGGTCGTTGGCGCCCACGAGCGTGACCGTCGCGCCGTTCCGCTCGAGCCGCGCCGAACCGTTGGCCAGCGGGACGACGCCGACGTCGCGCCAGCGCTGCACCCAGTTCACGACGTCGCCGGCGTAGTACTCGTGATTGCCGGTCACGGCGAAGACGCCGAGCGGGGCGCGCAGGTCGCGCAGCGGCGTCAGGTCGTCGCCGATCTGCGCCACCGTGCCGTCGATGAGGTCGCCGGCCATCAGCACGAGGTCGGGCCGCTGGGCGTTGGCCCGGTCGACGACGCCCTGCACGAAGCCGCGGCTGCGCACCGGGCCGGCGTGGATGTCGGTGATGAGCGCGACCTTGAGCGGGCCGAACGCGGCCGGCATCGAAGCGAGCTTCACTTGCGTGTGCGTCACCCGCGGCGTCGCGGCCTCGACCAGCCCGTACAGCGTGGCGGCGACGGCGCCGACCACGCCCACGAGGGCCACGGCGCGACGGAGCGGCGCACCGTCGACCCCGGGGCGGACGAGCCGCACCAGCCGGGTGAGCACCCACAGGACGCCGAGGACGAGCAGGGTGAGCAGCAGGTAGAAGATCGTCGCGAGCCACGTGAGACCGGCGGCGCTGATCCAGCGGACGCGATCGGGGGCGATCACGCCCGCGCCCGCGAGCAGGCCGACCGCGCTGCACGCCGTGAGGACCACGGCCACGGCGACGGCGACGTTCCCGGCGATGCGCGCCGGCCGGGTCGTCCACCGCCGGACCACGCGACGCTGCACGAGAGCCAGCGAGCCCAGCGTGACGACCAGAAGTACTGAGATGCCGATCGGCACGCGGCCAACCCCCTCGTGATGCTGCAAACTCGGACATCCGAATGTACCCGGCGGGCTCCGCGTGGCTAAACTCGTGCCGCACGCCCTCGTAGCTCAGTCGGATAGAGCGGATCTCTCCTAAAGATCAGGTCGCAGGTTCGATTCCTGTCGGGGGCACCAGTACGCGGTTACCGCCCGGAGATCCAGGACGGGATCGCAGGCCCCTCGACCCCGAACGCGGCCGCGATGTCCGCGAGGATCGTGTACGCGCCCTGCACGCTCACCGAACTGATCCACTCCCGGTCCTCGACCGTGACGACCTTCGGGACCAGAGACGCCCACAGGGGGTTGCGTTCGAACTCGCCCCGCGCGTCGGCGGCCTTCGCGCCGTTGGTCGCGACGAAGATCCTGGTACCGTCCGCCATCGGGATCTGCTCGGGGCTGATCTCCACCATGAGCTCGTCGACGTCCTGCGCCGCGGGCCGCGCGAGGCGCGCGTCTGCGATCACCATGCCCGTGAACGACTTCCGGCCGTACAGGCGTGTGGGCCCGCTGGTCACGAACCGCACGACGGAGATCGTCGCCTGCTCCCCGGCCTTCGCGCGCACCGCGCGCCCGACCTTCGCGGCTTCTGCCTCGTACTGGGTGAGACGCTCGGCGGCCAGCGACTCCTTGCCGAGGCTCTTCGCCAGGAGCGCGATGTTCTCTCGCCAGGTCTGCCCGGTCGTCTCGCTCATCACGGTCGGCGCGATCGCGCTGAGCTGCGAGTACTGCTTCTCGTGGCGGACCTTGGCGCTGACGATGACATCGGGGTCCAGCGTGGCGACGCGCTCCACCGAGGGCGCCGTCAGCGGGCCGACGCTGACCGCGCCCGCACCGAAGCTACGCGACGCGCCCAGGTGCTCGGCGAGGCCGCCGCCCTCGGTGCGGTAGTCGGTGTACCCGACCACCTGGGTCTCGAGCATCAGGGCCTGCTCGACGTAGGAGTCGTCCAGCGCGACGATCCGCTGCGGCTGAGCGGGGATGGTCGTCGTCCCCATGGCGTGCTCGACGGTCCGCGGGAAGCCCGCCCCCGGCGTACCGCTGCCCGCGGACGGGCCGGTCGGCGAGGCGCTGCCGCAGGCGGTGAGGGTTCCGATGGCGAGCGCGGCGATCGCGATCCGCACGAGGGACGACTTCATGGGCGGGCTCCGTTTCCGAACACGTCAGACGATGAGGGGAGCCTATCCTAGGTAGTCCGATATGCCCGACCGGTCCGGAAGCCTACTTCGCGCGCTTGGCGACCGCGTTCACGAAGTCCGCGAGCATCTGCTGCTCGGTGTCGGCCGACTGCGCAGTGCCGCTGGTGGCGTCCGCGATCCGCTTGAGGGCGGGCAGGTCGGCGTCCTTGCTGATGCCGACGGTGTGGATGTTGACCGGCCGCGCCGGGTCCACCAGCTTCTTCAGCTCCGCCACCAGCTGGTCGAGGGTGGTGCCGCCGTTCTTCTCGTTGCCGCCGTCGCTGAGCAGGATCAGCGAGTTCGAGTAGGCGGGGTCGAAGTCCTTGACCGCCTGCCGGTAGGCGGCGAGCGTCGTGTCGTAGAGGCCGGTGCCGCCGCGGACGCGGCCGGGCAGCGAGTTCACGCCGTCGAGCAGCAGCTGCCGCTGGGTCTTGTCCCCCCGCTTGTCGGAGAGGCGCGCGGTAGGGACGACCTCGGTCCAGTCCTTGCCGCCGTTCGTGGCGAGGGAGAAGGTCCACAGGCCGACGGCGTTCGCGTCGGGGATCTGGGTCACGACCTTGGTGAAGCCCGACGCGAGCATCCCGATGCGGGTGGTGTCGCCCACCTTCTCGTCCATCGAGCCGGAGGTGTCGACCACGACGAGCGCCTTGAGCGGCACCGCGAGGGTCGAGTAGGCCTGCTCGGCGTGCGCGAGCCGGGTCCGATCGGGGTCGGGGAGCGCCGTCACCGCGCCCACGCCGCCCGACGGTGCCTCCGCCAGCGCGGTGCCGCGCAGGCCGTCGCGCGCGAGGGCGGCGAGGCCGTCGCCGGAGGTGAAGGCCGCGGCGAGGCGCTTGCCGGCGTCGGTCGCGGCGGCCTGACGCTCGCCGGTGGCGGCGACGGCGAGCAGCAGCTCGTCGCGCGGGGCACCGGTCTTGGGGACGACGGCGGCGAGGTCGCCGCGTCCCTTCTTCGCGGCGAGGTAGGCGTACTCGGGCACGACCACGACGCCGCCGTCGGCGGCCGCGGCCGTGACGGGATCGCCGTCGACGCGCTTGGCGGCCTGGGCGTACTGCGCCAGGACGGCGTTGAGGGCCTGGTCGTCGCCGCCGCCGGGGCGGGTGGACTCGGCGACGGCCGCGACGACCGGCGCGTCGGCGTAGGGGGAATCGGCCGTGACCGCGCGGATCGTGGCCTGCGTCATGGCCTCGGACCAGCTCGCCGGCTGCGGGACCGCGGCGCCCGCCAGGACGATCGGGGAACCGGCCACGACGGTGGTCGGCAGGTCGCGGCCGAGCTGGGCGGAGACCGCCTCGGCGCGCGAGCGCGACGGGGCGAACCACAGGTCGGCGGCGCCGGCCTGCAGCCGACCCGCGGACTCGCGGTCCGGCGCCTCGGCGACCGCGATGGTGGTGCATCGATCGGAGGCGAGCGACGCCTGCGAGCGGAGGGCCGGAGCGAGCGCCGGATCGGCCATCACGGTGACGGTGCTCGACGCGCCGCAGCCCGCGAACTTCCCGCCGACGATCGCGACGATCCCGGCGACGAGCACCGCGACCAGGCCTGCTCCGACGAGAAGCCGCGCGACGTTCCTGCCGCGCGGCTTCTCCGCGGCCGGTTCACCCGGCGCGTAATGACGACCCATGAGTGCGGTGTCGCCCTTTCTGAAGGTTGAACTACTGCTGCTGGTCCTGCTGGCCCTGCTGGCCGCCGGCGAACTTCTTCGCGGCGTCCTGCGCCTTGTCCACCTGCGCGGAGTACTTGCCGCCGGTCTTGCCGTCGATGAAGTCGCCGGCCTTGTCGATGACGCTCGGGTTCTTCCCCAGCGCCTGCTTGGCCTTGTTCGCGAGATCCTTGAAATCCATGCGTGCCAGGCTAGCGGACCGTCGACCACCAGTCGTGCGTACCAGGCATGATCGCGCCCGCGGGGCCCGCGCCGGCACCGTCGACCCGGCCGCCCGGCATGGGGATGATCGTGGCGACCCCGGCCTCCTCCGCGGCGGCGAGGAGCCGCTCGACGGGCTCGGACCAGTCGTGGAAGGCGAGGTTGAACGTGGCCCAGTGCACGGGTACGAGCGGGGCGCCCGGCTTGGCGATCATCGCGTGGATCGCGACGGCCTCCTCCGGGTTGGTGTGCACGTCGGGCCAGAGGGGGTCGTAGGCGCCGATGGGCAGCAGCGTGAGGTCGAACGGGCCGAAGTGGTCGCCGACCAGCTTGAAGCGCTCGGTGAAGCCGGTGTCGCCGCCGAAGAAGACGGAGTGCTCCGGGCCGACGAGCGACCAGGACGCCCACTGCGTGGAGTTGCGGGTGAGGCCGCGGCCGGAGAAGTGCCGGGCCTCGGTGCACACGACCTTGACGCTCTTCCCGTCCCTCGTCAGCGTGTGCGCCTGGTCCCAGTCCAGCTCGACGATCCGGTCCTCGGGGACGCCCCACGCGCGCAGGTGCCCGCCCACGCCGACGGGCACGCAGAAGGGCACGTCGCGGTCGCGGGTGAGCTCGTCGATGGTGGGCAGGTCGAGGTGGTCGTAGTGGTCGTGGCTGATGATCACCGCGTCGATGTGCGGCAGCGCGCTCAGTGCCACGGGAACGGGGTGCAGCCGCGCGGGGCCGATCGTCGGCGACGGCGACACCCGCTCGCCCCAGACGGGGTCGGCGAGGATCCGGAAGCCGTCGACCTCGATGAGCACCGACGAGTGCCCGAACCAGGTGACGGCCAGGTCGGAGGGCTGTTCCGGGCTCGGGTCGGCGGCCAGCGGGATCGGGCCCGACGGTGCCCCCACCCCGTGCCGGGCCCGGCCCACGACGCCGCGCGCGATCTTGGCCGCGTCGAACCGCTGGTGCGGGCTGTCCGGATCGGTGTTGGTGTACACGGTGTCCACCTGCGCGCCCATCGACCGCTTCAGGCCGCTCGCGGCGCGGATCCCCGCGGCGCCGGCGATACCGGCGGCCGCGCCCGCGGCGAAGGTGACGACGTTCCCCAGCCGCATGATCAGCGACCCGTGAAGCGGGGCTCGCGCTTCTCGATCCGGGCCATGATGGCCTCCTTGAGGTCCTCGGAGTCCCACACCGCGTGCAGGCGCTCGATCTCCTCCTCGGTGGCCGGCTCCAGCGCGACGTCCGACTTGAACAGCGCCTTGTAGTTCTGCAGCGACAGCGGGGCGAGCTTCGCGATGCCGCGGGCGAACTCGAGCGCCGCCTCGCGGTCGCCGATCGCGTTGGCGAAACCCAGGTCCAGCAGCTTCTCGGCGCCGATCTTCTGCGCGGCCATCAGCACACCGCGGGCGTGGCCGCCGCCGACGAGGTCCTCGAGGCGGCGCAGCGTCCACTTGTCGATGGTGACGCCGAGCTTGGCGGCGGGGATCGCGATCGTCGCGCTGGGATCCAGCACGCGCAGGTCCGCGAGCATCGCCATCTGCACGCCCGCCCCCACGGCCGGCCCGTTGACCGCGGCGACCAGGATCTGCTTCATCGCCTCGACCCGGCGGTAGAAGCGGATGACCCGCTCCATGAAGTTCTTGTCCAGCACCGCGCCCGATCGCAGATCCGCCCCCGCGGAGAACACGGTGCCCTGCCCCGTGAGCACGATGACGAAGACCCCGTCGGCCTCCGCGCGGTCGAACGCCGCCTCCAGGCCGTCCATGATCTCGGGGTTGAGAGCGTTCCGCGCTTCCGGGCGCTGGAACTCGATGACGGCGACCTTCTCCTCCAGCGTGTAACCAATCATGGCAGGCAATCTACGCTACGGGGGTGAAGGATGTCGTCGTGGTCGGTGCTGGCCAGGCCGGTCTCTCGGCCGCCTACTTCCTCCCCAGGTTCGGTATCGAGAATTCTATTGTTCTCGATCACAACGCCGGTCCCGGGGGCGCGTGGCGGCAGCGCTGGCCGTCGTTGACGCTCCGCTCGGCGAATCACGTCCATGACCTGCCGGGCTGGGGTCTGCAGGACGCGCTGGGCACCGACTGCGATGACGTCCCGGCCGCCACCGGCGTCGCGCAGTACTTCGGCGACTACGAGAAGCGGTTCGACATCGACGTGCACCGGCCCGCCCACGTCGCCTCGGTCTCGCGCTGCGACGAGGGCTACCTCGTGGCCGGGCACGGCGCCGAGGGCCCGTTCGAGTATCGGACCGCCGCGGTCATCAACTGCACGGGCACGTGGGACCGGCCGTTCTGGCCGACGGTGGCGGGCGCACCGTCGTTCCGCGGGACCCAGTTGCACGCGCACGACTACCGCACCGCCGAGCCCTTCGCGGGGAAGCGGGTCGCCGTGGTCGGCGCAGGGATCACCGCGGTGCAGCTGCTCCTGGAGATCGCCGAGGTCGCGGAGACGTCCTGGTTCACCCGCCGCGAGGTGCAGTGGGACACCACGCCCTTCGACCCCGACAAGGGGCGTCGCGCCGTGGCGCGCGTGGAGGAGCGGGTGCGGGCGGGCCTGCCGCCCGGCTCCGTGGTCTCGGTGACCGGACTGCCCATAACCGAAGCCATGCGCCGCGGCATCGAGGCGGGGGTGCTGGTCCGGCGCCCGATGTTCGCCTCCCTGACGCCCGACGGTCCGCTGCTCGCCGACGGAACGCTCGTGCCCGCGGACGTGATCCTGTGGTGCACCGGCTTCCGCTACTCGATGGACCACCTCGCGCCGCTGAACCTGCGCTCCCCCGGCGGCGGCATCGTCATGACCGGCCGGCTCGCGACCGAGGTCGCCGGCGAGCCGCGGCTGCACCTGCTGGGCTACGGCCCGTCCGCGTCGACGATCGGGGCCAATCGCGCTGGGAGGGAGGCGGCGAAAGCGATCGCCGAGGTCGTCGGCGGGGCGCTGGGTACGGGC